>NZ_JH976122.1:602761-620415 GCF_000305755.2 Vibrio sp. HENC-03
TTTGTTTCTGTAGGACCATATTTGCACTACGACCGCGAATATCGCAATGCGATTGACCCGCAGGTAGTGCACGGCCCGGTAACACACCCAGACTTGTCTAACCTCCCTTATATTGGTGACATTCCTGATTTCAACTCGATTAAGAACACGAAAGATAAGAAGACAGCGTTCTTCGACTTCCTTCGACCGAAAATAGCGCTAGAAAATCAACGAATCGAGAAAGAACGTGCATTCCTAACGTCTTTAAAAATCGGCGAGGTGAGCGCTGAGCAAACCTCTTACGCTGAACGTTTGGCTTCGCTTTACTCTTACCCATTGCAAGAAGGTACAGTGACACAAGCTTGGCTAGATGAAATGTTCAAGCGTGTCAACGTGTTACCAGAGGCGCTGGTTTTAACCCAAGCCGCCAATGAATCTGCGTGGGGAACCTCTCGTTTTGCCACTCAAGCAAACAACTTGTTTGGTCAATGGTGTTATAAGAAGGGCTGCGGAATTGTCCCGGCACATCGTGGGGCAGGAAAAACGCATGAAGTAGAAAAATTCGACACAGTACAAGAGTCGGTGCACGGCTACTTTATGAATGTAAATCGCAACCGTGCTTATGCTGATTTACGCGACATTCGCGCTAATTTAGCAGGGAAACACAAGGATTTGTTATCTGTGGCGACGGCATCGGAGCTAACTCATGGTTTGCTCGCGTATTCCGAACGTGGCATCGCTTACGTTAATGACTTACGTGCGATGATTCGTCACAATAACGCTTACTGGACACAATAGAAGAAATAACGGATCGGATGAAGAAGTTAAGCCTAAGTTTACTAGGCAGTGCGGTACTGGTCTTAGCATCGCCTGCAACTCACGCGCAAGAATACATGTTTACGTATTCTAAGCTCTACACACAATTGAAGAACAATGCCAAAGAAGGTCATGACGACGTTAAAGTCGGTGTCTTTTTTGTCGATGCAGATACTAAGCAACTGTGTGAGATAGAAAAAGCATGGATGGAAAAAGAAGAGCATTACGAAGAGTTTGTGATTCCGGCTTCTAAAGAACTTCCTATTCCGATCGACAAGAACTTGAAGTCTGCGAACCCACTTGTCTTCGTACAAACGCCGAAAGACACACGATGTGATTACTCTTTAGTTGTGATGACTAAAGAGCCATTACAGGGTAACGTATCTTACGAACAACTTACGCCATTGATGCCACAAATGCAGGCGTTACTTGAAGATCTAGGCGGTATGTTTGCAGGTTGGTTCACTCCAGAGGTACAAGGTGTGACTATGGAATTTGCGGATAACTTGAATGACACTATCACATTCTCCGATGGCACAGAAAAAGCCATTGTGAATGGTAAAGTTCAGGTGGCTTTGAGTGACATTGGCGTAGGAGGTCATATGATTTTGCCTCAGCCAACGACTCGTGTCCTACCTTATCTGCCAAACGCGAAAAAGTAATCGTGATTTGATTTTTGAAGAGCTGCAATTGCGGCTCTTTTTTATTTTTATCGCCCATCGCGCTGTTTTAGAGTGCATTTATTGACGACTCGGTCACACAAACATTTAATCCTGCGTAAAAAGCTCGTATAATCCACGCCCCATAGAAACCCATGTTAGGAAGCCCTAGTCGATTTATCGGCGATGTGAGAGCCCGCAATGAACCAAGTAGATACAAGAAAAGAAACCCTAGAATTCAACAAACTTCAGAAGCGCCTAAGAAGAAATGTTGGAAATGCCATTACTGATTACAACATGATCGAAGAAGGCGATGTTGTGATGGCATGTATTAGTGGTGGTAAAGATTCATTTGCGATGCTTGATATCCTGTTGAATCTACAAAAGGCAGCACCAATCAAGTTTGAAGTGGTTGCGGTTAACCTTGACCAGAAACAGCCTGGTTTCCCTGAGCACATTCTTCCAGATTACTTTGAAACACTGAACATTCCTTACTACATCGTAGACAAGGACACTTACTCAGTGGTTAAAGAAAAAGTGCCAGAAGGCAAAACGACTTGCGGCCTGTGTTCGCGTCTTCGCCGTGGTACGCTTTACTCTTTCGCTGAGAAGATCGGTGCGACCAAACTAGCACTTGGTCACCACATGGATGACATTGTTGAGACTATGTTCTTGAACATGTTCCATGGTTCACGCCTTAAAGCGATGCCACCAAAGCTTCGTTCAGACGATGGCCGTAACGTTGTTATTCGTCCTCTTACTTACTGTCGTGAGAAAGACCTGATCAAATACGCAGAGCACAAAGAGTTCCCAATCATTCCTTGTAACCTGTGTGGCTCTCAAGAGAACCTTCAACGTCAATCGATTAAAGCAATGCTTATCGATTGGGACAAGAAAACACCTGGTCGCGTAGAAGCTATCTTCAAGTCAATCCAGAACGTTAGCCCAAGCCAGCTTGCAGACCGTGAATTGTTCGACTTTGAAAACCTTCCACTGGACCGTGAAGGAAATCGCGAAGAATACGAATTCAGTGAAGCTGTAGTTTCTTCGACAAACATCGACGAATCAATGTTTATCGATGTAACCAACATCTAATTCGAAAAGAGGAGGCTAAGTTAGCCTCCTTTTTAATTTGCGTGCTTAGGGCCGTGAACAGAATAAAAAAATCCCCCAACAATTGGGGGATTTTCATTTCTATATTATTTCAAAAACGAGCGCTGTTATGTCGCTGTATTCGGATCGAGCGGACTGATGTAACCGTTTGGTTTTAATGCCAGTACGTCGCAATTGATTTTATCAATCACATGCTCCGCTGTGTTACCAATAAACACCGCAGAAAGCCCCGTACGACCAGTTGTGCCAAGAATAACCATTGCTGCATTTAGCTTTTCTGCAGTTGCAGGGATAATGTCTTCTGGTAGACCTTGTTCAACGATTGTTTGCTCTTCATCCAAACCGTGTTTTTGGCGAAGTGCTTTCATTGCGGTTAGGTGATGCCCGCGAACTGCATCTGTGTACGTTGTTGGGTCAAACTCGGGCAATTCAATCGTAATATTCGCCGGAGTAACCGGATAGGCATTAACGAGATACGGTTCAGCATCGAGACGATTGGTGATTTCTTTAAGGCGCTCGACCATTGAGTCGTTCAAATCAATGTGCGTTGGGTTTTCCGAGCCAACATGAACAGACGCGAGAATCTTCGCGTGCTCTGGCCAATCGGAGTTCTTAATTAGAAGCACAGGGATAGGGCACTTACGCAACAAATGCCAATCTGTAGGAGTGAAAATGACGGATTCTAGAACATCGTGTTTACGCGTTCCCTTAATAACGATGTCGTGACCGCCAGCAAAGACTTCAGCAATGATCGCTTCATAAGGGCGATTATGCCAAACAACACAAACATCAAAGTCGAAGCTATCGTCTAAATACGGTTGGGCTATCTTACGCATCCATTGTTCACGTTGGTGGATAACACCGCGACGCATAGCATCTCTTTCATCGACCGACAGCATTGAGGTCATGTCATACGAAAAATCGTAGATTGACAGAAAGAAAGTGATTCGGCTTCTGGATACACTTTTTCGAGCGAGTTGAACTGCTCTTGCAAGTGCTGGCTGCTCATCATTATTGATGTCAGCAACAACAAGGATCTTACTGTATATACTCATATCTAAGCCCACTTATTATTGTAAAACCAAATACCGAATATAAGGTAAATCAGTATATTGGAGTACACAAGGTACATTTTTACTGTAGCTCAGTTTGAGGAAGAATTTGAGGACTTTCGAAGGGATTTTAGAAGAAATATGATGTAGCTCATTTTCGAGCTACATCAATTGATAGGGCAAATTAGTCTTTGCTAACGCCTGCAAGTTCCATCAATGCATCATGGTCTAAGATAGTGATGTACTTACCTTTTACGCTCAGAATCTCAGATTTCTGGAAGCGGCCAAGTAGGCGACTGATGGTCTCAACCGTCAAACCAAGGTAGTTACCGATGTCACCACGAGTCATGGTTAGACGGAATTCTCTTGGGCTAAAGCCACGTTGAGAGAAACGTGTCGATAGGTTGTATAGGAAAGCCGCAAGACGCTCTTCAGCATTCTTTTTAGAAAGCAGAAGGATCATCTCTTGGTCGCCTTTAATTTCGTTACTCATCAGACGCATGATCTGTTGGCGAAGTTTAGGCATTTTTCCTGATAGGTCATCAAGGATTTCGTAAGGAATCTCACACACCATTGATGTTTCAAGTGCTTGAGCAAAGCTAGGGTGTAGATCGCCTGTGATTGCGTCAAAACCTACAAGGTCACCTGCTAAGTGAAACGCAGTGATTTGCTCATCGCCTTGTTCTGTAATGGTGTAGCTCTTGATAGTACCAGAGCGGATAGCGTACAGAGATTTTAGCTCATCACCTGCTTTAAAAAGCTCTTGGCCTTTTTGGATTGGCTTTTTACGCTCGATGATTTGATCCAACTGATCCAATTCAGACTCGTTAAGAGTAAACGGAATACACAGTTGGCTAATGCTACAATCTTGGCAATGAATCGCGCAACCGCCTGATTGGATACGCTTTGTTGCAGGTTTTTCAGAAATCATAACAACCTTTCACTATTTGATATACATCAATATTTTATCACTGCTTACTTCTAAAGGGTAGCAAAAAAATTATCGAAAACGACTTTCATATTATATGAAACCAAGCATTCGCATAGCTCCGGCGGCAGTATACACGCCATAACTTATGAGGATTAATGCTGAGATGTTTCTAAATATTAACGACTTTTGCAGTTTCTGAAAATGAGTGGCGCCGTATCCGATCGCGAGCATTGAGGGAAGAGTACCCAAGCCAAATGCCAACATGATTAATCCACCGTTCAATGCGCTCCCTGAAACAGCAGACCACGTGAGTGCTGAGTAGACTAAGCCACATGGTAGCCATCCCCAAATGAAACCAAATGGGAATGCGTGCGTCGGATGTTTTAGCGGCAACAGGCGCTTGCCTGCAGGGGAGATAAACTTCCAGATATACTGACCTGCTTTTTCAACAACAAGCAGTCCTTGCCACCATTTGGCAATGTAGAGCGCAACTAAGATCATGAAAACTGCAGCGACAAATCGAAACCAAGCGAGAGATTGGGTTAAACCGCTCAATTCTGAAAGGCCTGATATGGCACCACCAACAATAGCGCCAATCAAAGCGTAGCTGGAAAGCCTGCCAAAGTTATAGAAAAGAGGAATAGAAGAAGATGGTTTGTTGTTCGGCGCACCCATGGAGAGTAACGAGGCGATACCGCCACACATTCCCATACAATGACCGGCCCCAACGAGACCGATCATGAACGCGCCAATAAAATCTGGACTCATAGAGTAACGCTATTGTTTTTTGTTATTTGGTTTTTCGTCTTCATCAAGAAGAATGTTGTGACCTTGTCGCTCTAGGTCTTCGAACTGATCACTACGAACGGCCCAAAGGAAGATGGCAACGGCGACACAGACCAATACAATGGCGATAGGGATTAATATGTAAAGACTTTCCATGTTTGATCTCTCACTTACTTCTCTTTAAGCAGTCGCAACGAATTAGATACAACAATAATAGAGCTTGCTGACATACCCACTACAGCAACGTACGGAGCGACCAAGCCTGCAACTGCCAGTGGCAAAATTAGCAGGTTGTAGCCCAAAGACCAAGCCAAGTTTTCTCGGATTATCTTTCTTGTACGTATTGCAAGCAATCTAGCCTCTAAAAGCTTCTCTAAATTGTCACCAAGAAGCGTCATATCTGCGGAGGCTTTAGCTACATCGGTACCACCACCCATCGCAACGGATAGGTGAGCTCCTGCTAGAGTTGGTGCATCATTGATACCATCACCAACCATCATGGTGATGTCGTTTTGATCTAGCCCTTTAAGGTACGCGAGTTTGTCTTCTGGTTTTGCCGATGCGATCACATGGTCAATACCCATTTCATTCGCAACAGGCTGTGCATTTTGCAGTGAATCGCCTGTCAACAAGGTTGTTTTGATACCGGCGTCTGCAAAGCGTTGAATGAATGCTTTACTCTCTTTACGAATAGGGTCGCGGTAATAGAAGGTCGCAACGTGCTCTTCGGCTACAGAAAGATACACAGCGTTACTCTCATCTCGGTTTTCACCAACTACGAAGGTGGCACTACCAATTTTTACCATCTTGTTGTTCCATACACCTTGAATACCAGAACCAATGATGTTTTGAACATCGCTTACGGTAACGTCTTCTTGACCAAACCCAGAGAATGCGCGAGCAATAGGGTGGTTTGCGTGTGCTTCAAGTGCCGATGCAATCGCAAGTGCTTCAGTTTCATTGAAGCCAGCGAAGGTCTGGGTTTGACTAATTTCTATGTCGCCTTTGGTCAGGGTGCCTGTCTTATCCACGACAAGATGATTAATCTTACATAGCGTTTCGAATACATGTCCTTTACGCAGCAAAATACCAAAGTTACCCATACGAGAAGTAGCACAAGTTAGCGCGGTTGGAGTTGCCAAGGATAGGGCACATGGACAAGTGGCTACCAAGACAGACAGCATAATCCAGAACGCATCATCAGGTTTAGTCTGATGCCAGTAGAACCAAGTGCCTGCGGAAATGATCAAAATTGCGCCTACGAAGTAACGCGCCACGACGTCAGCGATTTCAGCAATTTTAGGCTTGGAGTGCTGGGCTTCATCTTGAAGACGAACAATGTTAGAAATCATCGAGTCTGCTTTTGAGTTCGTCACTTCTAACTCAAACGACTCCTCACCATTTAGTGTGCCAGCATAAACCGCATCTCCGGCTTTCTTAACCACGTGAACAGACTCACCGGTAAGCATGGACTCGTCGATATGGATGCGACCAGAAATCACTTTGCCATCGGCAGGAATATGTTCGCCAGGAAGAACACGGATACGATCGCCAATCTTCAACGTTTTCACTGGGATTTGTTCACCATCTAACGTAGTGGCAATCGCAGGGATGAGTTTAAGAAGGTTACCACTCGCTGCCGCTGCTTTACGACGAGCACGCATTTCTAAGAATCGGCCAACCAACAAGAAGAAGGTAAACATCGAGATAGATTCAAAGAAAACTTCGCCTTGTTCAGTCACTGTTGCAACTAAGCTCGCCACATAAGCGAAGATCAATGCTATAGATACCGGAACATCCATACCAAGCGTTCGACCCCTAATGCTTCGCCATGCATTGAGATAGAAAGGGAGCGCAGAATATAGGAGCACAGGGGTGGCAAAAATTAAGCTCACCCAGCGGAAGTAGTTTTTAAACTCAGGCTCTAGATCGCCAAAGACTTCCAAATACAATGCTACTGCAAGCATCATTACTTGCATGGTTGCAAGACCTGCGATACCCAAACGATATAGGTACTGCTTCATCGTATGGTGGTAAGCTGCTTCTTGCTTATCGGCTTCAAAAGGGGCGGCTTTGTAACCGAGTTTATGAATAACTGAGAGCAACTCACTAAGTCGAACTTGAGTTTTATCCCAAGCGAGTAAAGCACGGTTGGTCGTAGTGTTTACGCGAATGGAAACCAGACCTTTGACACCCGACACTTGTTTTTCAATCAACCAAGCACAAGCGGCGCATGAGACGCCCTCCAATGAGAGTGTGACTTCAGAAGTGTTCTCATGGTTACGAACAAATTCTGACTGAACTTCCTCGTTGTCATAATGGATAAGGGCTTGGAGTTGCTCAGGGACAAGATCCGCCTTCTCTGCAGGCGCAGTTCGATATTGGTAATAGGAGACAAGACCACTATCGACAATCGTTTGAGCCACGGTTTCACAGCCCGGGCAACACATGTCGCGAATTTCACCCAATATTTCTACTTTGAAATCCGTGTTGGCTGGTACATCTTCACCACAGTGATAACAGGATTTACACATAGACTTACTTCATCAAAGTTGTTGGTTGTGCTGGGAACTCGACTCGACCTTGAATCATCCATTCTTTGTTGTGTGGTTCAAGTTCTACAAACCAAGGGCCTTGAATGGAACTTTCAGGCGTTAAACGATAATTACCAGTCGCATCAGCCGTAAGAAGCTTAGTAAAGTCACGATCTGGTAGAGTACGGTGCGTGAACGTAGCGGTTAGTGCAGGGAAGTGTGGCAATTCTCCTTTGTTGAAGGAGATAACCACTGTGTTGTCATCTGACGAAACGGTAGCGTTAAGACCAAGGTCTCGAGCGACATTCATTTTACTGATGTCGATGTTGATACCTTTGCCTTTTTTATAGTAATCCTCGGCGACCAAAGAAACAGAGTTGTTGGCGAATACGACCACTGTAACGATTGTCCATACCACAACAGTTAAAGGCAGGATGATCAGGAACCACGGCCAAAATTGTTTATACCAAGGCTTTACCATAAAAAAGTTCTCAACAGCTAAATGAAAAAATGTAAGGCTTTAAATTTAAAGGAAAGACAGCCCCTATGAAAGGGGCTGTTATTGAAATGTTACTTATTGTCAGAGTTGCTTAAACTCCAGACGTATGCCGCGACAAGTTGAACTTTGTCTTCGCCTAGAATGTCCTTCCAAGCTGGCATCACACCAGAGCGACCGTTCATAACTGTTTCTGTTACTGCTGCGCGTGAATCGCCGAATAACCAGTCTTGGTCAGTTAGGTCAGGTGCGCCCACAGCAGGGTTACCTTTACCGTCAGTGCCGTGACAAGCTGCACACACGACAAAGCGAGCTTTGCCAGCTTCTGCTTCGCGTGCATTCACCTTACGACCAGACAGGCTTAGCGTGTAGCTTACAACTTCTTGAACACCTTGTTCGCCAAGTGCATCTTTCCACGCTGGCATCTGACCGATACGGCCTTGCATGATAGTAGTCACGATAGCCGCTGGTTCACCGCCATATAACCATGCGTCGTCAGTTAGGTTAGGGAAACCTGTCTGACCACGAGCATCAGAACCGTGACATTGCGAACAGTTCTGTAGGAACAAACGCTGACCAACTTTAATCGCTTCAGGGTCTTGCGCAATCTCAGGGATAGGGCGTAGACCATCTGCGTTATGAGCAAGTGCACGGAAGGCTTCACCGAAGTAAGCATCAGCATCATCAAGCTCTTTAGCGTATTGGTTAAGTTGTTTGTTCTCTTGTGCTCGTGCGATGGCTTCTTTTGATTCTTCCAACGTACGTACGGTTTGATCTGAACTCTGCCAGTTAAGGACACCTTTAAAGCTGCCTAGACCTGGAAATAAGGTCAGATATACAGCTGCAAACACAAATGTGCTCACAAATAAGTATGTCCACCATTTAGGTAGAGGGTTGTTAAGCTCGCGAATACCATCATACTCGTGGCCCATGTCTTCCCCTTCCTCGACGCCCATTTTATCTTTTGCGCACCAAGTAAGGAGAATCGCACAGCCTACCAGCGTACCGACAGTAATCACGATAATCCAGAGACTCCAGAATGTAGTCATTACTTCTTCACTCCTTGGTTATTTGGGGTCGTTTTTTGCTCTTCGTCGGCAAACACCAAGTTAGCATCTTCCTCGAAGCGTGCTTTACGCTTCTTACCAAATGCCCACCAAACGATGCCAATAAAACTCGCGAAGAGTACAACGGTATAAATACTATGAATTGTACCGAAATCCATGTAACCCCCTTACTTCATTGCATGACCAAGAGACTGAAGGTAAGCGATGATTGCATCCATCTCTGTTTTACCTTCTACTTCTTTAGCCGCATTCGCGATTTGTTCATCCGTGTACGGAACACCAAACTGGTTGCGGAAGATTTCTAGTTTCTTCTGCGTTAGTTTGCCGTCTAGTACGTTCTCTTCAAGCCAAGGGAAACCAGGCATGTTTGATTCAGGTACTAGCTCACGTGGATCAATAAGGTGAACACGATGCCATTCGTCAGAGTAACGTCCGCCTACACGAGCCAAATCTGGACCAGTACGCTTAGAACCCCATAAGAATGGGTGTTCCCAAACGCTTTCACCAGCAACAGAGTAGTGACCGTAGCGCTCTGTTTCAGAGCGGAAAGGACGAATCATCTGACTGTGACAAACGTTACAACCTTCACGGATGTAGATGTCACGACCTTCCATTTCTAGAGGAGTATAAGCACGTAGGTTTTCTACAGGCTCCGTCGTTTGCTTCTGGAAAATCAGAGGAGTGATTTCTACAAGCGCACCCCAACTGATTGCAAAGACGATGAAAATTGCCAACAAACCGACATTACGTTCTAGGATTTCGTGGCGATTATTCGAATTATTACTCATTCTTTAATCTCCTTATGCCGGTTGAGGGATAGCTTTTAGGCTTTCTTTAGGTGCAGTTACCGTCTTGTACGTGTTGTATGCCATTAAGAACATACCGAATAGGAAGATGAAACCACCTAAGAAACGTACGAAGTAGAACGGGTAAGATGCTTCTACAGATTCAACAAAGCTGTAAGTTAGTGTGCCGTCAGAGTTAACTGCGCGCCACATTAGGCCTTGCATTACACCAGAGATCCACATTGCTACGATGTAAAGAACAGTACCAATAGTCGCCAACCAGAAGTGAACATTGATTAGGCTAACCGAGTACATGCGCTCTTGACCAAATAGACGTGGAACAAGGTGGTATACAGAACCAATTGAAACCATTGCAACCCAACCTAATGCACCGGAGTGAACGTGACCAATGGTCCAGTCTGTGTAGTGCGATAGCGCGTTTACAGTCTTGATTGACATCATTGGACCTTCGAAAGTAGACATACCGTAGAAAGACAATGAAACAATTAGGAAACGCAGGATAGGGTCGTAGCGAAGCTTATGCCATGCGCCAGACAGCGTCATAATACCGTTGATCATACCACCCCAAGACGGAGCGAATAGAACCAAAGACATCACCATACCTAGAGACTGAGTCCAGTCTGGTAGTGCTGTGTAATGCAGGTGGTGAGGGCCAGCCCAAATGTATAGAGAGATCAGTGCCCAAAAGTGAACGATAGATAAACGGTAAGAGTAAACAGGACGTTCAGCTTGTTTAGGGACAAAGTAGTACATCATACCTAGGAAACCAGCGGTCAGTAGGAAACCTACCGCATTGTGTCCATACCACCATTGAACCATCGCATCCACTGCACCAGAGTAAATCGAGTAAGATTTACCAAGTGACACAGGGATAGCCATGCTGTTAACGATGTGAAGTACTGCTACTGTGAGGATAAAGGCACCGAAGAACCAGTTAGCCACGTAGATGTGAGAGGTATTACGTTTGACCAATGTTCCGAAGAACACGACCGCGTAAGACACCCATACAATCGCGATTGCGATATCGATTGGCCATTCTAGCTCAGCATATTCCTTACCAGAGGTTAAACCTAGAGGTAGGGTGATTGCTGCGGCTAAGATGATTGCTTGCCAACCCCAAAAGGTGAAGGCAACGAGTGGGCCACCAAAAAGACGAGTTTGACAGGTGCGCTGAACAACATAATAAGATGTCGCGAACAGGGCACTGGTACCAAACGCAAAAATTACCGCATTAGTATGCAATGGACGTAAACGACTGTACGTCAACCACGGCGTATCAAAGTTTAGCTGTGGCCAAACTAACTGAGCGGCAATCAAAACACCAACAGCCATACCAACTATGCCCCATAAAATGGTCACAAGGGTAAATTGGCGAACGACTGTATAGTTGTAGTTTTGTTCAAGCTGCTTTACTTGGCTCATTTGCATGCTTCCAATTTCTAATTAACTACACTTTACTTCCAACACGACTTGCGTCGTAACACCACCCAAGTAAACTCTAGAATTCAAGTGTTATCATCACTTTATTTCCATTGCTGACTTTAATAAAAAGTGGCATTTTCAGCGTGACACTATACTTGAATTAACAATTCAATGACAGAGTAGTAACCTTACAAGGCCTCTGGAAATCATTTTTTATTTAAAAAGTTTGAAGTTTGTAACAAGGATATTAGGAATTATGGCTGCACAAAAGTTAACAAAGGCAAGACTTGCACAAATCTTAATCATGCTCAGTCTTTTAATCGGTGCCTTTTTCTGGCGCACCTTTACTTATGAGCAAGATAGAGAGGTGGATTGTTCACAAAAACAGCGATGTGATGTAACAATTGGGGTAGCAAAAATCACTATAAACAAGGCTTCAGAAGGATTTTCGATTGAAAGCTCGGAAACTGATAGTGTAAAAATTGATCTAAATCAATCTGGCAATTTTATTAACTTAGATGATAAATATAGGGAGATTGATTGGAGCGCTATTTCTGAGACAAAAGCAATTAATCTCAAAATAAACGAAAATATTGTCCGAGTTCATTTATAAATCAGATCTGACGCGAGATAATTGTATCTTCTTTGTGCAATTAATACTTTCTTGCCTAGCGCTTAATTTTCGCAATGGTATAACAGTAAAGTGATAAACAATAATAAAACCGTATGCAGTGCCAATCATTATTTACTCATATTACTGATGAATGTTTAGCAATAGAGAAATTTCGCTCTGAGTTGAGTCCGGACAACTTGTCTCATCTCATCTGTTATTACACAGAGGAGTATGATTTCAGAAAAATCCAAAACGCGTTCGTTGAACTCTTTCCTGAGGTAACCGTCCACGGGGCTAGCTCGTGCCAAGCGATCATGACGAATCACGGCTACCATCAAGGGCCTGTGATTGCCGTACTTGCTATTTATGATTCCGGTCAGCACGCATATGGGACGGGCATTGCTACCTATGGGGATAATATAGAAACAAGCGTTGATGACGCACTTAATATGGCGCTTCTTCATGCAAATCGAGTAGGTGAAGTGCCGAACCTGATCCTTCTTCACGCAACCCCAGGAAATGAAGAATCAATTATTGAATGTATCGATGAACGCTTTGGCACTTTGGTTCCCATTATTGGCGGTTCGTCAGCCGACAATAATGTTAAAGGGAATTGGTCTGTAATCACTTCACAAGGATACGAGCAGAACGGCGTAAGTCTGACACTATTCTATTCATCCCAACCAGTTGATATCGCTTTTAGCGCTGGGCACTCACCAACAGGCATCACTGGCATCGCAACAAAAACGAAAGGGCGCTGCCTTTTAGAAATAGACAACCAACCCGCATTAGATGTCTACCGTAAGTGGACCAATCATCAAGAAACGCAATCCGATGAAGAAAGCTTTCTATTTACAAACTCTAGTGCTTACCCTCTGGGACGCATTGCAGGGCACCTTTACGAGAGGCCTTACTACAAGCTGTCTCACCCAATAAGAGAAACAGAGCAGGGTGGTATCGAGCTTTTCACAAATATTGAAGAAGGTGAAGTGTTAACCCTAATGCAAGGAAGTCGCCAGCACCTCGTAGCTAGAGCGGCGAGAGTAGTGAACGCGGCTTTTAATCAAAAGTTAGAAGAGTCTCGAAAAATAGGGGTGATCAATATCTTTTGTGCGGGTCCTATGCTGCACTTAAAGCAGGATATTAATAGTGTTTGTGAACAAATTAACCAGGAATTAGAGAACCTACCTTTTATTTGCCCGTTTACTTTTGGTGAGCAAGGAAGATTTATAGGTGGCGAAAATGGACATGGAAACTTGATGATATCTTCAGCAATTTTCCATAAACCTTATGAAAGATAAATATTTAGAGATATACCAACAAGAAGCGTTACAAGAGGCACTTGTCGAGCTAAAAGAAGCGAGGCAAAGAGAGAAATTACTAGCAGACGAGAACAAAGCAATCTTATCTGCAATTTCCGCAATGAGTGAAGCCAGAAACCGGCATGAGATTTTTTCAGGGCTGAACAATGTTCTGAAAAAGTATATTGATTTTGATGACTTTATCGTAATCACACGTGACAGCAATCGCCAAAGTTTCAAGACTCTTTTATCAACCAATAGTGTATTTGATAGGGTAAATTGGTTACAAGGTAACGCGACAGAGCGAGCGCTTAACGGCGAGTGTATTTTGTTGTTCGAACCTATGCGTTTAAAGGAGTTTGAGAGCCTAAACTCCTTTATAAAAAGTCAGGTAAGCTCCATGCTTTTAACTGGCATTAGGTCTGAAGTAACGCAAACGATCATCATACTTGTCGGCGCTCAAAAAGGGCATTTCAGTATTGAAAACAAAGAGACGCTCCGACGTTTCAGACCTTTGATTGAAAGGGCTGTTATCGATATTGAAACTAAAGAAAAGTTACAACGTATCGTAGAAGTCCGCACCTCGCAACTTGCAAAAGCAAGAGAAGAAGCGGAAAGAGCAAACCAATCTAAGTCCGAGTTCCTGGCCATGATGAGCCATGAGATTCGAACTCCATTAAACTCGGTTTTAGGCATGCTCGACATATTGAGACAATCGACTTTAACCGAAGACCAATCAGAAGTTCTTAATCAGATGGAGCGCTCAGCTGATCTGCTTCTGGCAATCATTAGCGATATTCTCGACTTGTCAAAAATAGAGTCTGGTAGCTTTCATTTGAATGAACAGTGGACTGATTTAAGTGACGCCGTAATCCTTATTATTTCTCAACAAAAACAAGTGGCTACAGCTAAGAATTTGAGTTTTGAGTTCGATTGTAACCTTGATAAAAACAAGCAATATTGGATTGATTCAACACGCTTGTCTCAAGTTCTCTTTAACTTGATTGGCAACGCAAGCAAATTTACTGACTTTGGTGGCATCGATATCTCTGTGATTGAAAAAGATAGCGAGCTCATTATTTCTGTTGCTGATACCGGCATCGGAATTCCAAAAGCTAAGATTGGCCATCTTTTCACGGCTTTTCATCAAGGTGACAGCTCAATAACACGCAGGTTTGGTGGTACTGGTTTGGGGCTTGCTATAACCAAACATCTGGTTGATATGATGCGCGGAACAATCAGCGTAAAAAGTGAAGAGAACGTTGGCTCACATTTCAAAATCAAGATTCCGGTGTTAACCAGGAATAATCAAGAAAGGCCCGTAAAGATAGAGCAAAATCATCCATCAAAAGCGATGAATCTTCTTGTCGTTGAAGACACAGAATCAAACCAACTGGTGATTAAACTTATCCTAAACAAGCTTGGGCATAACGTTTTTATTGCCAGTAATGGTGCAGAAGCATTAACGTTTTTGGAAGAACAAAGACAAAGTATCGATATCATTTTAATGGACGTCTCAATGCCAGTAATGGATGGGATAACTGCAACAAGGTTGATCAGACAAAAAGGAATCAGCACGCCAATCATTGCTTTGACCGCACATGCGCTTGAGAGTGACAAAACCACATGTATGAAAGCCGGCATGGACGGCTTTGTTTCGAAGCCAGTTCGAAGACAAGATATCTATGAAGCAATCCAATCACTAGTAGAACTCGCGTAGCGCATTAATATAGATCTTAACAATCGTAAGATTATTAAGATCTATATTAAGTATTTTATGGTAAATCACCATTATGTTTAATGACACCTACAAAAAGCGCTGTATTTTAAAATCTGAGAGGGATAGGGACCAAACTAGAGAAGAATTGGCGTACGTTGATATTAAATTTAACATAACACATATAATGCGCACTGAATTGAGGATCCCACTGGGCTTGAAAACGCTACTGCAAATCCTGCACAAGCCATTGAAATACTTGTTAATCCAAGCCCGTTATACTTTTTTGCTATGCCTTCCCATACAGCTTTTATCTGTGGGTTCTCGTTGCGATCAGCGTGACAACCCAGCAAAGCAATTTCAGGATCTAAACCTGATTGTTCTGCTAGAAAAATTGCTTGTGTATCAGTCATATAGCGCTTTCCTTTGCGAAAATCACTGATTCGTTGCGGCGGAACATTCATATCCGCTGCAATTTGTTTGTCTTGTACGTAACTTTGAGCCTTTTTGTAGGCATCTAATAGTTGATTCTGGTACATGCAGTTTCCTCCGTTTCACACAGTTTAGCTTATCAATCACCATTTTTGGTGACTTGCACTAACCAAAATTGGTGATTAGCCTAATAACCAAATTTGGTTACTCAAAGTTTATGACTACCTTGGTTCGGGCGCTTGCCCTTGACGCTCTCGTCTGGCCTTGGTGGTCACTCTAAACAGTCAAGGTGTTGCTATGAAAAAACTGTCTACTGAAAATGCGATCATCATCGATACAGAAACTACTGGCTTAGGCTCTGACGCAGAAATTGTTGAGTTCACTGCTATCTGTGCTGATTCTGGCAAAGTTATCGTGAACGAACTTGTTAAACCAACTTGTTCTATTCCTGCTGACGCGACAGCTATTCATGGCATCACCAATGAAGACGTTCAAGACGCGCCCGACTTTCACTTAGTCTTTTCAAATCATTTTCTTCCGCTTCTTAACGGTCGTCCAATCATCATCTACAACTCAGATTTTGATACGCGCTTAATCATCCAGTCTTTGGATAAGCACTGTAACGCTGCTTACGTCCAATCCGTTCACGATTTGTTTTTCAAATTCTGTATTCCTCAGTGTGCAATGCTTTGGTACGCCGAGTTCTTCGGTGTTTGGAATGAACACCATGAAGATTACAAGTGGCAATCACTTTCCAACGCCTGCGCTCAACAAAGTGTTGATGTGTCTGACTTAACTGCGCACCGAGCACTGGCTGATTGTGAAATGACTCGTCGATTGATTCACGCCGTTAACTCACAGATTGAAAACCAAAACAATCAAAACTGTGACAGCGTCACCAAGCCTAGTTTAGAGGCTTAATCCATGAACGAAGCTCAAATCATCTATTTCGACTTGCTGCCTGATTACACGGTTTCCGTGTTGGTCAAAGGCTGTGATGAATGGGATTTGCTTAAGTCGATGTCTCATCTTGAGTCTTGGGCTTCGTCTCAATTTGTGTCTTATGAGTTGGTGTCCATCACCAATACGACTTACCAAGAACGCGTTGATTTAGGGGTGTTCGATGACTACTGCAACTAACATCCTTAAGAAGTTTGATGAGCAATCGGTTCATATTGACTACCTATGTTTTACATTTGCAGTCAAGGACTTACGCCATTGTCATAACGCAGTTCAACGTCTGCATAAACATGAAGAATACAAAGGTTTAGCGCCTAAATCTCTGTTACAGCGTAACTGTAAAGCACCTAAGTTCCCTGCTCCACCTGAGTTTAATCCGACCCTTGCGAAGACGGCTGAAGAGATTGAAGCGTACAACAGCGCCTTTGATATCTGCTACCGCAACTACTTGGAAGATTGCTTGCGTATCTTCACCAATCAAGTGCTTGGGTTGTCACTGTCTGCACCTCGCGGTCTGGGTTTCCAGTTCTATACCGAGTCAATGAAACTGACTTCGCCAGACGGTGAAGACTTCTGCGGCTTTGTTGGGATTGGCGGCAACAATGACACGGTGCATTTTCAGATTAATGGTACGGGTTGCAAACATGTCTTTGCTCGTCGTCAACCTTGGTCACTGCATGATTGGCTCACTAACGTGCTTGGCGTTCAAACTCTGGCGCGTGTTGACCTCGCTTATGATGATTACGACGGTATTTTTGATTGTGAATATGCGCGTACTGCTTGGAACGACAATGCATTTCGAACTGCTGAACGTGGTCGTAATCCGGTTCTGCATGTTGACCATACGATTGCGGGTTTTCGCGATGGCCGTCCTGATTACACCAAAGAGCAATACTCAATTGGCTCTCGTACTTCTCGTATTTACTGGCGAATCTACAACAAGGCTCTTGAGCAGAAACTCGCGAACACG
>NZ_JH976123.1:0-719 GCF_000305755.2 Vibrio sp. HENC-03
CGATTGCCTCGTCCAGCTGTCTCGCGGAGAGTCCAATTTCTATGTGACGTGCTCACCTTACGAACAGTATGCGCAGCGCCAAGAACAAGACATAGAACTCAAGCCAGTTGGCGGTCTGTTTGGAGGAGACGAAACCTAATGAATGAATACGTGACGCATGAGCAGCTTGTTGAAATCATCGAGCTGTTCGACCATCTCTCGATGCTAAACGCGATCTTAATGATCATCGTTTACGATTTGTTTCGCTCAGGACTCCGAATGTTGTGTGACTATCTGAATAAGGCAACCGAGTAATGAAGATGACACCAGAATTGTTTAATCGTGCGGTCTATAACTCAGCGTTTGGAGCGTTCGTTCTAGTTGGGCCGCCGACATTCGAGCAGCTTCAAGAACGTAGGCTATTTGTTTTGCGGTTTGAGATCGCAATGAGCAAAGCCATATATGGTTAGAACGGATTGGGCATCGCCCCGACCGGAGGGAGTCACCGAGATATAAGGAGTTGCGGAGCGACGACGAAGCACCGAGCCACCCACTACTGGCGATCTTGGGCACTTGCTTAGACTGGCGAGTGTCCCTAACTGCCCAAGCCAAAATAAGTAAAGCCGCCCCTCGCCCTGCAAGAATCAGCCTCGCAGAGACTGACCACCCCAAAGGCGCGTAAACCTACTGGAACACATCAGGACTTTCAGCATCAAAGCTTTGCGAGTGTCGAGCAAGGC
>NZ_JH976123.1:787-57582 GCF_000305755.2 Vibrio sp. HENC-03
CGCGGAGCAAGTGAGGACGGGCTAGGACGATTACGCGACGTGCGGCGGGAGGTCAAAACCCCCGTACCTGTATTACGGGGGTAAATTCCACAGAACTATCGAAGTTCTCTGTGCTGAGATACTTAGTGTGCTGCTTTTTCGAATGCAGCTATACCCGCTTCACATAATGGTCTTGTAACAGGCTTGAACGCAGCATCCATTTTTTTTAGACCGGAATCTGTATATCGAGCACACCACACATCATCTTCTCGTCCTGTAGTCTTATTCAAATAGTGGACACTTAGATAGCTGTAATCGTTAATCTCGACTTTTAGTATGTCAGAAGCATCGTAGTTGTTCGGAAGCGAGACTAAAACTTGGTTGTTGTTAGTGGTGTGATTCTTAGTCTTACTTGGCGTGTATTCATGAAAAGCAGATGTCTGACCATATGCAAGGTTTGCAACGGCAGCAAGTGCAAGTATTAGGCATTTATATTTCATCTTCTAGTTGTTCTCTCTTGGATGTGTATCGGTATCTTTTGTTTTTTTGTTTGCGGAAATTCTCAATAAAAATACATATAAGATCAATTGCACATGTAAGAACCTGCTGAATAGATCACAGGCTTCTCTTTTCGACTTTTTTAACAGTATCGAGAGTTTTGGTTAATCGAATAGAGCTTAACTTTGCTAATATATGTATATATATACAGTATGGGTGATTTTATGCTGATTAGATACGTAAAGAGCCACGTTGGCCACCTACTAGACTCTGACGGTTTAGACATTTACGGGAAACGCATCGACGTACCCGCTTTACTTCGTGATGGTGAACATAAGTACAGTAAATTTCGAGGTATGGTTAACGCTTTTGAGTGTGGTTCTTTTCAGCGCGTTAAGTTGGTTGGTTTTACTGAATACAGCTTTGATGATGGGAAGAACTGGATAAAGATTCCAGAGAATCACTATGTCATTGGCATTAGAAAATGGGGCGAGTTTTATGTTGTTCTATTCAACGGTAAGCCTAGAGTCAACGTATACACACCAAAACAACCAGAGCGTTACTACAACAATGTGTTTTACATTAAAAGTTCGAATTGAAACATTAACCTAACTCTATTTTACTTTGACGTAACCATCATGCGTTTAACTAGAACTAACCTCTTGTTTTACTTATAATGCAACAAATTGTTTATAGGTATAATGATATGAAGGTGTTGCAAGCTTACTTTAATGGAAAGAAGTATGAACTATGTGATCCGTTAGGGGAAAGTTCTTCAAATACAGTCTCTATCCTAATAGGAAAAAATGGCACAGGAAAAAGTCGTATACTTGCTAGTATAGTAGAACTTTTCGAACGTTCTCAGAGCTATAATCAAAATCATCCGAACTTAAAACACAATCGATTTTTATCTTTAGATTTTGAGAATAACGGTGTAAGAACTAAGGTTTATTTAGGAAGAGGAAGAAGCAGTCGAAAGTTAATTGAAAATAATAATAAAGTTAAGAAAAATTCCCCTAAAAAAGTGATAGCAGCTTCTACGAGCCCGTTTGATAAATTTCCAACCTCCTTTGATTCGGATAAATCAAGTCGCGGTAAGTTCTATAGTTATATTGGTCTAAGACTAAAAAATGGACAGTTGTGCGATAAACAATTGATGAATACTTTTGTTCAGTCATTACTCGATCAGTCTCCAAAGCCTGCTGTTATGCGTACGCTACGATTATTGGGATATGAACCAGAGATCAAGGTTACATTTAGCCACGAACTTAGAAACCTTTACCGAGATAACGGAAGCAATTACAAGAGCTTTGACTCATGGCTCTTAAATGATAAACAAGTCCATCAACTTGCTTTAGATGACGGTATTGGCTCTCTCAACCGAAGAATTGTAAGAGCTCTTTCATCACAAAATGAGGTTGTAAAAGTTCCCAATACCACTTTTGGCAAATTGTATAAACGCAGCACAGACCATATAAATATCAGTGCACCTTATAAAAGAGCGCTTTTAAGGTCTAATTTGAAGTCGAGTTTACCTAAATATTTTACATTCGGCAGTAACGTTGATAGTAATATTAAAACTGATTTAAAAGCGTCATTACGTGACGGCCTTTCGAGAATTGAGAGTGTTATTTTAAAGAAGTCAACAGGCGAATCATTTAGCATAGATGGTGCGAGTTCTGGCGAGCGCTCACTGCTACTCTTAGTTTGTTCTATAGCCAATGAAATAAAAAACAATTCGTTGATTTGTATCGATGAACCCGAGATTAGTTTACACCCAGCATGGCAGGAACAATTTATACAACTAATTGCCGAGGTATTTAAGACATATAAAAACTGTCACTTCATTATTGCTACTCACTCTCCATTAATAGTATCTAATTTAAAGTCAGAAAATTGTTATATCTTAGATCTTGATAATGATGAGCTACACAATGCTAAATCTTTTAGTAACAAATCCGCTGACTTCCAGTTAGCACGATTATTCCAAACGCCAGGAGACCAAAATGAGTATTTAAAAAGGCTTTGTGTAAATATTCTTAGTGAACTAAGTCAAGGTAGAACCTTGTCCAAAGAAAGAGAATCTGAAGTTGAGTTTCTTATTTCATCGCAACATCTAATTTCAGAGAAGGATACTGTATATCAACTAATTGATATAATTAAAACCACTTTGGAGGCTATAGGTGAAGATTGAACCAATATCTTTCCCTTCCGACTACGAAAATTTAATTAAAAGTAAACTTAACTGCGATAACTTTAATATTAAAACGTGGGAAGATAGTGATTTAGATGAGTTAAGGAAATATATAAAAGAGTACTATCTAAAGGCCCAAGACTATACGTGCCCCTATTGTTTACAAAAGATAAAATCTAAACATGGTAGATATTGGGATATAGAGCATATAGTCCCACGGGCACAAACACTGGAGTTTATGTTCGAACCATTAAATCTCTGCGTTTCGTGTGTAGATTGCAACAAGGAAAAGGCCGCAAAGCACACTACACGTAGTACAGCAAAGCAGAGGTACCCAAAGAAATCCGAACTCTATCATATTGTCCACCCGTTTTTTGATAATTATCATGAGAATATAGTTCCGGTAAAGGTAGGGCTTTTCTATTACCCCAAAGAGAAAAAAGGCCGAGCAACAATTGAATATTGTGGCCTTAATAGATTTTATGAATTTGCCGACTATGTGCCGTTTGATGAGTCTGTAAGGAAAATAAGTGAACTCGTTGAACTAGCTGATAAAACGGATAGTATGGAGATTAAGAACGATATAATGAAAAAAATTTCTTCTATAAGTATCGGTTTTGTTGTTAAGAATTCTTAGCAAGAATATCTACGGTTACGATTGCAATTTACCTTCACTCTAAATTAAATTCGTTAACATCCTCTCTTTCTATATAAGAATAAGGCTCCATTCGGAGCCTGTTTTTACATCATTTCCTTAAGTGCTCTTGCATACTTCAATACCTGACCTGCTGCCTCTAAGTCAGTTAACGCTCCAATCTCCAATAACGCAATTCCAGTCAAAACCTGTTGTGCTGTGACCAACTGTCCGGTGGGTAATTCTAACCGGTCATGATGCATCTTAAAGTGTTCCCATTGTTCGCATGAACTTAGTTCCCTGCCCTTAGTCATTCTCATGAGTCGTTTGCACTCCGGTGGAATGGTTTTTCCCTTATCCCATTCTTTGACTGTTCTCACAGTTTTCAAACAAAGTTCAGCAGCTTGTTCAACGGATAAACCACATTCAAACTCACGAAAAATATAGTTTTTTGTCATTTCGTGATACTTCATTGAATTGTCCCTCAAAAGCGGGACATTCTATAAATAATGAATATGCAACTACATTAAACATAAGCAGATATAATGCGCACTTAATTGAGGATTCCACTGGGCTTGAAATTGAAATTCCTGCTAATCCAAGCCCGTTATACTTTTTTGCTATGTTTTCCCACATACCGCGAATCTCTGGATTCTCGTTGCGATCAGCGTGACAACTAACAGCTCTGTTTCTTCACTAAATCTAATTTACCAATTGTTCTAGTTCTTCGTTATTTGTTCTAATGCTGACCTTGCACTAGTTTGTTTGGCCAACTTATTCTCTATCTGTTCTTTTGGTAGTTATTGGGGTTCATCGGTGATGTTTGAAGATGCACTTTATTTTTCACGTCCTATATTGTGTCACTCACGTCAGTAAAAGATTTCAAGATTCTGGAAACGCTTTGGGAATCCATCGCCTTAGAAACATGCTTTCAAGATTAGATAAGTAGCTCCGCCATAATTTTAAAACTTGGCGGCAGTTCTTCTAACATTGCTTACCTCTTTAAGTGACATTGTCACTAAGGGTTTGGTCATTTTTAAAAATCAACGAACTCGGATTTATCATCTGTGGGTTTCTCTTTTTGAAGCAATAAAAAAGCGACCAAACGTGGTCGCCTTAAATATATATGTGACGTCGTAACTCTTTTACATCAAAAGAGTCATATTTCCAGGGGCGCTCATTCTAATAGATGACAACGCTTCTCCAGATATTTGAACGTTAGCAAACCAAAATGGTTTGTGCTTTTCCGCAAACACTTCACTTCTTGATAAGTTATCGTAGATTGCATATGCCCTAGCCTGTGCCAAAGCTGCACCATATACGCTGCGTTCTAAGACAGGTTTATTTTCTATGTCCTCTAGAATCGCGACTTTAATGTGTTCTATGTTTTTCGGCCAGTTAAAGCTATCCACAAGTCGTTTCGTCACCAATGCTTCCATATTGACAATGACGTTAGGTAAAAACGCTGAATTGGGTCGGACATCAGCACACGCGTAGTACTCATCTTTCCGGTTAGTCTTTCTGTAATTCAGCATAACTTCTATGAGTGCATCTTCAAACGTGTCGGTGAAATGATTAATGAGCACGATATTGCCGAGACTTCGAAGCGTTCCGATTAAAACTCCGCAATCGGGGTCAGGAACATCAGTTTCATTCAATCGCATCTTGGTGATATTGGCGGTTAAAACTAATTGTTGCCAAAACTTCGGTGTAAGAACCTTAGTATTGTTGTCTGACCATCTCATCATTGGACGCGCCATCAATACTGGGAATAACTTGCGGCAATTCTCAACTCCCATGCGACCGACCGCAATTCGAACATCTGAGTTGTTCTTTGCCGCGCTGCCTCGTTCACGTAGCCTCGAGTTTTCAATGAGATCAGCGATTGTTGAACTTAAGTGATGACTGCTGTTGGCTAAATCAGTCAGTTTTTGCAGGCTCAGAGATGGCGCATAGGCAAATGATGCAAATTGTTCAAATGCTGGTAGGTTGCTAGATAGTTTATCAATAGGTAGAGCTTCTAGCTTTTTCACTAACATTCGCTCGGCAACTTTAGACACGTCATTGATCACTGTTTGCAGTGTTTTCTGTCTATCTTGAACAACCTTCCGCTTTTCTTTGACTCGCTCTTGTTCACACATAAGAAGTATTCTTTGGTTACGTGTAACTCGGTCTTCCTCACTGAAGATGACGTCGTCGCAATAGCGTCCTTGTAAACTGAGAAGTTTGTCCACCTGTGACTGGTCTACTTGATGGTTCATGCTTGCTAGCCATTTTGCATGCCTAAGCTGTACTTCTTTCGATACTTTGGCCGCGATGTCCATTGCTTCTTGTGTGTAATTTTTTTGTGTGAGCAACAAACTGATATTCCTAACGTTGTTTATTTTCCTGTCGGCAAGTTTATATATAAAGCCACATGCAGTAAACGAAATGTGACATTAATTCCAGTTATAAATAATTCGAACTTATCGAAATGTAATTAGCAAATACTAATTCCCAGTTGTTATGTGTAGTCGTATGTACTTTTCAGAGAATTTATAGCGATAACGTTTTCCAATTCTCACATTTACTTAGCGAACTGGCATACGCGTTTATCGCCACTTCCGTTTACTTTTTTGACCTTGGCGCTCTTGCCTTTATGCTCCATTTCAATCATCAAGTCACAATAACCGTAGTAACCATCAAACTTTCTGTTGGTTTTCTTTTGAAGTTCTACTTTAATTTTGTTCGCTACGGGGTTGGTCTGTGAATCGTCAGCTTTAGCAACAGATATACTAAACAACACAAGCAAAAACGTGACAGTGTATCGCATGGAGTTACCTTTTAGTTCGTGAAAGCTAGAACTCTAACTCACTGACTTAGTTAATATAAAAACGGGGCGCAATTAATGCGCCCCGTTTAACATGAACAAGTAACTGATAATATGCTTAAGCTCGTTTCTTGCCCTTGGTTGACTTAAAGCCTTGGTGAGGGAATACGTTTCTTATGCGCTGTTGAACTTTCTTAGGGACTTCTTTAGAGAAAGTTAAACGCATACCAGTACGTTGATTGTAGACTTTCATCTCACCATCAAAGGGGTCATGCTCAGCGATGTCTTGCAGGTTGTGTTTAAAAGAAGGTGGAATATGACCTTTCACGTTAGATATATGCCCTTTCTCGAATTTAACCTTTAAGACGGGTCTATCTACAGCGATAAGCCAAAAAATGACAACAGCAGCAATCAATATTACATAAAGCATTTGATACTCCTCAGCTGGACAACAATTTACTCAAATCTTCTTTCAAAGATGATACCTTCATACTTGCTTTCTCACTTCGTGAAGCTTCTGATAAAAGGTATTCAATGGCGTCTGATAATGTACACCCTAGCTCATTAGCTCGGTTTGAGAGCTTTTCCCACACTCGGTAATCAAGATCAATTGACTTCTTTTTCGTGTGTACTTGCTCAGCATTAAAGTGACGTTTACGCTTTGCACGAATTGCCTGTTTGAGCTTATTATCAAGCTCTTCTGACATGTGATTTTCTATCCAAGTTAGCACTTGTGTTGGCTCATGCTCTAACTTTCGTAGTTCGGCAATAGCAGCATCCGCTTCACTCGTATCAATGTATCGAGTTATGGCTTCACCATCTTTCCACTTTTTGATGAGGTACTTCCATTTCCAACCACATTCTAAATTCTCAAGCTGCTGATATTTCATCCTTCCGACCCTTAATGCGCATATGGTGACAGCGTAACCCAGATGCACAGA
Organism: Vibrio sp. HENC-03; assembly: GCF_000305755.2. Taxonomy (NCBI): domain Bacteria; kingdom Pseudomonadati; phylum Pseudomonadota; class Gammaproteobacteria; order Vibrionales; family Vibrionaceae; genus Vibrio; species Vibrio sp. HENC-03. The sequence continues at coordinate 7,843 of NZ_JH976123.1, forward strand.
TTCAGCAATTAAAACTCATAAAAGTATCGATGTTGATCACTCATTTGTCGAAGGTTTAATCAACTGAATTTGCAGAATTTTTGGATAGGTCAAATTGTTACTAGGGAGTTGATCATCGTTTCGCTATAATGCGCACAAGACTAAATTACGATGAATTTGAATGAACCAAGTTAACTGGCAAGATGTCACCCCCTCTTTTGAGCAGTACGAAGAAATTCTGAGCAACGCTCCTTCACTCCCGCTAAAGTCATTTATTGATTTACAACCAAGACTGGAAGCGACTATCCGTCGATTCGTCAATGTGAGAGGCCTAACTCGCATACTACTAGTTAACTGCACGGATAACTCGGTTTATCGCGGATTTATCTGTGACGCTTTGCAAACGACGACAGATACTCCTGTCGTTGTTACAGAGTCGTTGGAAGCAAAAGAGCTGTTCGATCGTTATAGCGTCAATCTAGATGGGCAAACAACATTTGAATCAGGTTTAATCGCCAAAGCGCATGGTGGTTACCTTATTGTTCCAGCAAACTTAGTTTTGGCGAATGCTGCTAGATGGCCAAGTATTAAAGCGGCCATTCAAGGTGGAAGCTTTGCACCGGCCAATTTGACACCTAATCGTATCGCGTCTTCTCCGCTTGGCAGCCAAGAGTATGATGTAAAACTTGTTATAACGGGGGATCGTAATCAGTTAGCGGAAATTGAGTTCATTGACGAAGACTTCTCGGCTGGCATTACCATGTATACCGAGGTTGAAGAAGATATCCATCTGTCCGAAGAAAGCCTACGTAGTTATATCGGCCTCGTTAATTGGGTATGCCAACGTTATCAATATCCAACCTTGAGTTCTCAGGCGTTTAGAAGGCTTATTCTCGCTGGTATGCGCTACACCGAAGATCAACACTATTTACCACTCGGTGTCATGTGGCACAGCCAATTGCTGGCTCTTGCTAGTCAGTACTCAAACGCTTCTGTGATTGAATTCGATGATATTGATAAGGCAATTGACGACAAATATTATCGTGAATCGTACCTACCACAACGCGCAGTAGACGATATCCTTGATGGACAAGTGATCATTGAAACAACTGGCGAACAAGTCGGTCAGATTAATGGTCTAACTGTCATTGATATGGCCGGACACCCTGTCTCTTATGGTGAGCCTGCTCGTATTTCCTGCGTTATTCACTTCGGTGATGGTGATATCTCAGATGTTGAACGCAAAGCGGAGCTTGGTGGTAACTTACACGCGAAGGGTATGATGATCATGCAAGCGTTTGTGAGTTCTGCTCTGAACCTAGATGAGCCTCTGCCTTACTCTGCATCGATCGTATTCGAACAATCATACAGTGAAGTCGACGGAGACAGCGCCTCGTTAGCAGAGCTTTGTTGTTTGGTGAGTGCCCTATCTGAATCTCCGGTCAACCAGCAGATCGCTGTTACTGGTGCAGTAGACCAATTTGGTCGTGTGCAGGCCGTTGGCGGTTTGAACGAGAAAATTGAAGGTTTTTACCAAGTATGTAAACACCAGGGCTTTACGGGTGAGCAAGGCGTAATTATGCCGAAATCCAACCTAAAACATCTCGCTCTACATAAAGATGTCATAAAAAGCATTAAGAATGGTGAGTTCCATATTTGGTCAGTTTCTACTGTTGATGAAGCGATTCCTATTCTTATGTCTAAACCGTTCCGTGGTGAAGACGATAGCATCATCGGTAAAATTGCTGAACGTATTGAAAACTTTGAAAGACATGAGCATCCAGTCGGAATTGTGGAGCGCATCAAAAACTGGTTTGTCTAGTACTGATCGGAGTTGTTTAGCGTACACGTGTTCACTAAGATGCAGCTATCAAAAATTGGAGTAATTGATAATGCAAAACAAACGTGATTCTTACAACCGTGACGATCTTCTAGCTTCTAGCCAAGGTGAACTTTGGCCACAAGGACCTCAGCTACCAGCACCAAACATGTTGATGATGGACCGCATCACAAAAATGTCTGAGACTGAAGGTGATTTCGGTAAAGGTTTGATCCTAGCAGAATTGGACATTACTCCAGACCTTTGGTTCTTCGATTGTCACTTCCCTGGCGACCCAGTAATGCCAGGCTGTCTTGGCCTTGATGCAATGTGGCAGCTTGTTGGTTTCTTCCTAGGCTGGGTTGGCGGTAAAGGCAAAGGCCGTGCTCTTGGGGTTGGCGAAGTGAAATTTACTGGTCAGATCCTACCAACAGCGAAAAAAGTGACATATGAGATCCACATGAAGCGTGTTGTTAACCGTAAATTAGTAATGGGTCTAGCTGATGGTCGTGTTTGTGTAGATGGCAAAGAAATCTACGTAGCAAAAGATCTGAAAGTGGGCTTGTTCCAAGACACTTCAAGCTTCTAGTCTCCTACTCTGAATTATTTTAGAAGGCTCCTTTAAGGGGCCTTTTCCTTATCTAGATAACCATACTCCTATTTATCAAACGCAGAAAAGGCTCTTAACGAGCCCTTTCAAATCCTTCTGTTTGTATGTGGAGAGTTATTTGTAGAGACCAGATTGTTTTTCATCTCTGGCATCACGCCAACCACCTAACCAATACGACCGAGCGTCAATTTGTTGATATGGGCAAGCCTCTTGAGACCTTCCATTCAACCCAGCTTTATAGCCTTGAGATTGAGCTCGTTCTAGGCGATCACGCTTTTGTCTCTTCATAGTTAATTCCTCATACAGGTCCATTTACAAACGTACTACTGTTACTGTGAAACTTTGATGGAGTTTTTATGACTCCACTTATAAGAATCGATCAAATTACGCGTTTTCTCAAGGCATAAAAAAAGCAGAGGTTCATTTCTGTGAGCCTCTGCTTGATTTAAAAATTACTGACTATTTTCTACGGAACCCAAATAAGCCAAGCATGGTCAAAGCCAACCAACCAAGGCCAGCACCTTCGCGCTCAGAAGCCTCGTCTTCAATACTTCTCTGTTGGATATCTGCTGAAGTAGCACCGGCAATAGGCATCAACTTAACAGCAACGATCTTTTCAGTACCATCACAAGACGCGTTATGGTCGGTACTCTTATATCCACCTTCACACTTCATTGCAGTGGCTGAGATAACGCCAGCGTCGTTAATGTCAGTCGCATTAATGATGCGGAACGCGTTGTTGTCTGCAGAGAAATCTCCACCATTCGTCAGGTTATCCAAGAACCATGCTTTGCCATCGAAGATTTCTTTAGCACGGTCGCTAACTTCTCCACCAAGTGCATATGGATAGATAAATCCGCGTTTACGACGAGGTTTACCTTCATCTTCACGAGTTGTTTCAGCGTCTAATTGACCAACGATCTCGTTGTACGAGTTAATCGCTCCCATGTGACCGCCTGCACCACTGAAGAAAATACCTGTGGTTGGATATTCTGCAGCAACAGAGTCTTTCCTTACGTCTTCAACAACAAAAAGACGATTTGGTGCAGAACCTGTTGGCATCAAATAAGCACCAGAACGTTTCGCTTCACCAATCGCGACAAAGTTTGAGTTAACATCTGTTAAACGCGAGTTTGTATGTACAGTATCACCGCTAATACGTTGTTCAGCGCCGCTTACTAATTTGTTCTCCCACTCGACGCCAGCAATTTCACCAGAAGTTGCTAACTGACCTACAAACACGGTAGCGTTCATGTAGTTGTCGTCAGGGTAAGTATTGTAGCCAACACCATAAACCGTGAGTCCGTCAGCTACCACTCCACGCATACTGCCTTGTGCCAAGCGCTCTCCGTCTTGAGAGGTATTGCTAGGCCAATCAACTTGACTCACCGCGCCAGTTTTATCCCAGATAGCAGCTTTTGACGTATGATGCGTGCCATTATCATTTACTGCTTCTTCCGAAATACTACCAACAGTAAATGTGCCGTCAGTGCGCCACGCTCGGCTCGCTACAACAGTTGCGTCTTCGTCACTCGGAATAATCGTAGGGACCACAGGTGCAACAACAGTATTTCGTGTTTCCAGTTCAGAAGAATCCGACTCGCTTACTACACTCTGGTTACCAACTGGTTCACCCTCAGCAGTAAGGCTGTTGATCACATTGTTGTACTTGTTTTCGTAAGCACTGTCATCACCCTCAACAAACGCTAGTGCGTTTGTTGTAAAGTCTTTGCCTAATTCTTTGCTCCATGGTTGCCAATGCACAGACGCCCAGGACTCGCACGTTGAGTAACGACGTTCATTGTAGCAATAGCGCTCAAAGTCATCGTATTCTTGTACGTAATAAAAACCTGAGTCCATTGCAAACGGAACTTCTTCACGGTAGCTAACACCATCAACAGCTTCTCCTGCTGATATAGCCGTTGTGCGAGTTTCCATCGCCAATTTAAATTGTTCCGACGTACAACCAGCTGCAGAATCAAAACAACCATGGACAAACGGTGAACCAGTGCTTACATCCTGAACATCACCTTGCTGAATCGCAACGCCATAAGCGGTCTCGTAATTTACGATATCACCGTTTGACTCCGGTTCTACTTCAATAACTTGATACAATGCTGCATTAGCATTCATTGCTGTACCAACCATCATCGCGACGGCGGTTAATTTGAATTTGTTACTACAATTCATTGAATTCTTAACTGTCCTGTTGCATTGCTTCGAGTTCTTCCCATCTCTCGAATGCGATTTCCAACTCCTGCTCTACTGCAGCGAGCTGTTCCAATACCGGTTGAGTCTGTTCCACAGATTTAGTGAAGAACTCTGGGTCATTCACTTGTTCTTGTAGCGTCTCAATATCCGACTCTAATTGTTCTAGTTTAGCTGGAAGAGCCTCTAATTCTCTTTGCAGCTTATACGATAACTTCTTCGAATTGTTCTTAGGTTGCGTAGTTTTGGGAGTTTCCTCAACCACTTTCTCTTTCTTCGTTGCTTTTTCAACCTGACTGCGTGAAGCAAGAACTTGATCGCGCTGCTGTTTAGCATCGTGATAACCACCAACGAACTCTTCAATTACGCCGTTACCTTCAAAAATCCAGCTGGTTGTTACTGTATTGTCTACGAACTCACGGTCGTGACTCACTAACAGTAACGTACCCTGATAATTGGCAAGCATTTCTTCTAAAAGTTCCAACGTTTCGATGTCCAAATCGTTGGTTGGTTCGTCAAGAATAAGCAAGTTGTTAGGTTTCAATAAGATACGAGCCAACAACAAACGGTTTTTTTCACCGCCGGATAACGCTTTTACTGGCGTACGGGCACGTTTTGGTGCGAACAAGAAATCTTGCAGGTAGCTCAATGCATGACGTTGACGGCCACCCACCATCACTTCTTGCTTGCCATCCGCTAAGTTATCGATAACCGTCTTTTCAGGATCGAGAATTTCACGGTATTGGTCGAAGTAAGCCACTTCAAGCTTTGTACCGCAATGTAGACGGCCACCCTGTGTCTCTAACTGACCGAGTAGAAGTTTGAGTACGGTGCTCTTACCACAGCCGTTAGGGCCAATCAGGGCGATTCGGTCACCACGCATGATGTTGAAGCTGAAGTCATCCACGATCTTTTTGCCTTCAAAAGCAAAAGAGACGTTCTCTGCTTCAAAGACGATCTTGCCTGAACGCGATGCATCGTCGATGTTAAGGTTAACTTTACCTTGCACTTCACGACGGTCACGACGTTCTTCACGAAGCTTCTTAAGAGCGCGAACACGACCTTCATTACGGGTACGACGCGCTTTAATCCCCTGACGAATCCATACTTCTTCTTGAGCTAACTTTTTGTCGAACTCTGCATTTTGCATTTCTTCAACACGAAGCATCTCTTCTTTGTCATTCAGGTACTGATCGTAATTGCCAGGGAAAGAAGCCAATTGACCGCGATCTAAGTCAACGATGCGTGTCGCCATCGATTTGATGAACGCACGGTCGTGAGAAATAAAGATGATTGAGCCTTTAAAGTCTTTTAAGAAATTCTCTAACCATTCGATGGTTGTTACATCAAGGTGGTTAGTAGGCTCATCAAGAAGCAATACATCAGGGTCACAAACAAGTGCACGAGCCAGAGCAGCTTTGCGTTGCCAACCACCCGATAAGTCCGTCAGTTTGGTTTCCGGGCTTAACTTTAAAGCGCCCAGAACGTTCTTGACACGGTCATCAAAGCGCCAAGCATTTAGATGATCCAACTGCTCTTGAATCTTAGCAAGACGATTAATGTTCTTTTCACTTGGGTCCTGAGCCACAAGATCGAGAAGATCATGGTAGATCTTCAGCTGTTCGCCGATTTCAGCTAAACCACCAGATACGTACTCGTAAACCGTACCCTCTTGATTACGCGGCGGATCTTGTTCAAGTCGAGAAACAACTACGTCTTGAGTGATTTGAATCTTGCCATCGTCCAACAAAATGTCGCCAGCAAGCACTTTCATTAACGTGGACTTACCTGCACCGTTACGACCAACTAAACAAACGCGTTCGTTTTCTTGAAGAGCGAACTCCGCTTTATCTAGTAATGGGTGGTCACCAAATGCAAGTTGCGCGTTATGAATGGTAAGTAATGCCATTATTATCCAACCAATGTGTGAGTTGTTCTAAGTCAAACGGCCAGTTCAACTCAGAATCTTGATATTTCAATACGGGAATCGTGACACCGTAACGAGAAAAGAGAACATCGTCGAACGCAATGTCGACGATGTGAGTTTGTTCGGCGAGGCCAATCTGACCAATGAGGTCAAACGCCATCTCACAGAGATGGCATCCTTCAGTGCTGTAAAGTGTTAGCACGTTCAACATCCTTTTACTGTTCCGTCCCTATTCTGCGTGAGTAACCAGCCAGCAGTTGTGAATCTGTTTGTTACGAGAGAAATCCAATGGCAGAGTTTGAGAAGAAATGTTCTGCGCTTTCAAGCCCAGTTCTGCAAGCCCTGCTTCGTCCATCTTGAAGTGACGTTTGTTGTTTGAGAAAACAATCGTACCGCCATCACGCAACAGGCGCTTAAGGTTTGTCATTAGCTTAATATGATCGCGTTGCACATCGAACGACGTTTCCATACGTTTAGAGTTAGAGAACGTCGGTGGATCAATAAAGATAAGATCGTATTCACCTTTCGCGTTCTCAAGCCACTGTAGACAGTCAGCTTGCTCAAAACGATGCTGGCGACCAACACAGCCATTTAGCTGCATGTTGTCTTTCGCCCAGTTCAGGTACGTGTTAGACATGTCTACCGTAGTTGTAGAACGAGCACCACCAACGGCTGCGTGTACTGTCGCACTACCAGTGTAAGCAAACAAGTTAAGGAAATCTTTACCTTGTGCCATTTCGCCAAGGCGACGACGAGTGATCTTATGATCCAAGAACAAGCCAGTGTCTAGGTAATCGTGAAGGTTTACGATCAGCTTCACGCCGTACTCGTTCACTTCAAGTGTCTCTGAAACTTGCCCCAGTTTTTGGTACTGACTGCGGCCTTTCTGCTTCTCACGAACTTTCAGTACAACTTTGTTCGCTTCTACGCCTGTTACTTGAATCGTTGCACGGATGATGTCCGTTAGACGGCGTTTGGCTTTTTCTTCAGGGATATTCTTAGGTGCTGCGTATTCTTGAATCACGATTTGATCGCCGTACACGTCGATCGCTACGTTGTATTCTGGAAGGTCCGCATCGTAGATACGGTAACAGTCTAGTTTCTCTTTACGAGCCCATTTACCAATCTTACCAATGTTTTTCTTCAAACGGTTTGAGAAGTCAGGTGCGATCTGAACGCTAGTATCTGCGCCTTTTACTTCGTCAGCGCTGCGCTCTGCAATGCTGTAGTTCTTTTGGTGACACGGTAACGCACCATTGTTCAATTTAAATTGTTTGTCCGCACGCATACGAAGACAGCTTAGTAGCTCATCTGAACTAGAGAAGATAGACGCTTTACAACCGCCAAACTCTGCTTTTAGCTGACCACCAAATGCTGTGTATAACGCAATCAGACCGGGCTCAGTACCAAGACGCTCACCATAAGGAGGGTTAGAAACGATAACGCCGGCTTCGAAACCAGCTGGACGAGTAATAGTTGCCGCATCACCTTGTGCAAATGTGATCAGCTCTTCAACACCAGCTCTACGAGCGTTGTCTTGTGCAACCTTCAGTACTTTCGGGTCGTTATCGAAGCCGAAAAACTTAGCGTCAACTTTTTTGACACCACGTCGAGCTTGTACATTTGCCTCTGATTTAATCTCTGCCCAAAGCTCTGGTTCAAAGTCTTCTAGTGCTTCAAAGCCCCACTGTTTGCGCTTAACGCCAGGTGCCATGTTCGCTGCCATCATTGCCGCTTCAATCAGCAACGTACCAGAACCACACATTGGATCTAGAAGTGGTTGAGAACCATTCCAGCCACAACGCATTACGATAGCTGCTGCTAGTGTTTCACGCAGCGGAGCTCGACCAGATTCTGGACGGTAGCCACGTTGATGAAGACCACTACCCACCATGTCCACACCAAGAATTGCTTTATCTTTGTGTAGACGGACGTGAACGCGGATATCGGGACGCTCTTTGCTGATATTTGGACGAGGAAGCCCTTTCTTCTCAAAGCAGTCTACGATGCCATCTTTTACTTTCATTGCACCATATTGGCTGTTGCGGATTTCGCGGTTAGTACCGTTGAAGTCAACCACAAAGCGCTTTGAGCTATGGAATTGGTTTACCCAATTGATTGCAGACGTTGACAGGTAAAGGTCCATGTCGTCGTTACAGGTAAACTCCGATAAAACACGTACAAATCGAGACGCCAAGCGGCTCCACAAACAGCAACGGTAAATCTGTTCATTCGTTGCTTTAAATTTTACGCCTGCCTGTACTGGTTTGGCGTTTTCAATGCCTAGTTTAGTCAGTTCTTCAACAAGCAAGTTTTCCATGCCATTTGAAGTTACCGCGAGATATTGATTCATAGTGTTCTTTCGTCGATAAAAAATGGCTTTGATTATACCTGACTTTACGATCAATGCCTCGTTTTTAAAGGCTTTTTCGATTTGTTAGCGCAATCCATCACCAACCTTTCCTGCTGAAAGTCAAAACACAACACCTTTCATCAAGAAATAAGTCTCTTTTTCACTACCTAATAAAAACAAGCCCTACAGAAGAAGTGAATACTTATTTACTGTAAATTTGGTCTATACCAAATGCATTTGGAGCGTGTAATTTACTTACAAAATGAATGTATAGGGGAATAAAAGGTGAAATATTAGGCGCCAAGTTGCCTAATTTAAGGAAACGCTAAAATGAAAAAAGTGAAATAAAAGTGAGCTGCTTCATATATGAGATACGAAATCCCCTCACCTAAGGGTGGGTTTGGAGCGTGTATTAGGAGAGATTTGGAAAATTCTAGGCAAAAAAAATCGACCTAGTACGGTCGATTAATGCAAACAAAGGAACGAAATTAAAGAAAAAATCAAAAGGAAACTAACCCACCATCGCCATCGGTGCCATCATGAATAAGTGATTAGCACAGACCATGCGATCATGCATTACTTTAATCGGTTGACCAAACTGGAGCGTTTTGTTGCCGTCTAACAGGAACTCTTCCTGTCCAACATAAGCACACAGGCTTGATGTTTCACCTGGCTCTAGGACGACGAACACACCTTCTGAATATCGGTTTGTTAGGAAGACCATGTCCCCTTCTTCTGGCTCGTGCCCATCGCATTGGGCATCGAAGAACCAACTCTTAGGTTGGACTGGCTTATGAAAGCGTTTCGCGGCTACGCAATAAAGCGTAAGTTCGGCTTGACGGTATTCGTTGATGTCGAGACAGCGGATTCGTTCGTTGTACGTTTGGAACGCGCTTGCGTCATCAACGGTGAATTCATTGTCTGAGAAGGCACAATTGACCAACAGCTTTCGGCATAGATTGGTTTGGAAAATCATTTCCTCCCCTAAATCCAGCATTAGGCAAGCTTTCTGCTCGTCAAAATACCAATTCCATTTGTCGCTGGGTTTAAGCATTATTCCGTTCTCTTGTGACTAGTTAAACAGCAATAAGAGGTAAGACGCTTAATTACCTACTCATGATTTTTAAATTTTACAAACGAACGGACAAAAAAAAAGAGGAAACGAATTCCTCTTTTTTTAGTAACAAGCGTCGATTTCTCAACGATTTAGCGATTGATCTTATAGATTTTTAACAATATCGCGTACGAGACCAGGTCCGTGGTAGATAAAACCAGTGTAAACCTGAACAAGTTGCGCGCCTGCCATCATTTTCTCTTTTGCTGCAACGTAAGAGTCAACACCACCGACACCAATGATCGGAAGTTTGTCGCCGAGTTCTTCGTGAAGTTTGCGAACAACCTCTGTTGAACGAGATTGAACCGGACGTCCACTTAAACCACCCGCTTCGTTTGCATGCTTCATACCTTCAACGACTGTGCGATCCAGTGTTGTGTTGGTTGCAATAACGCCATCAATGTTGTTCTTAATTAGAGACTCGCAGATCTGGCTGATTTCGTCATCGCTCAAATCCGGTGCAATTTTTAGCGCAAGTGGTACGTACTTACCGTGTTTTTTAGCAAGTTCTGCTTGTTTTGCTTTAAGTTCAGATAGCAATTCATCTAGCGCTTCACCGTACTGAAGCGAACGAAGTCCTGGTGTATTTGGTGACGAGATGTTCACGGCGATGTAGCCGGCGTACTCGTACACTTTTTCCATACAAATCAGGTAGTCCTCTGCCCCGTTCTCAATTGGTGTGTCTTTATTCTTACCAATGTTGATACCAAGAACGCAGTTGTATTTTGCCTTTTTCACATTCTCAACCAGATGATCCACACCTAGGTTGTTAAAGCCCATACGGTTGATGATACCTTCCGCTTCAACTAGGCGGAACAAGCGTGGCTTGTCATTACCTGGTTGCGGACGAGGCGTAACAGTACCAACTTCGACAAAACCAAAGCCCATAGCGTCAAACGCTTCAATGCATTCACCGTTTTTGTCCAAACCAGCAGCAAGACCCACTGGGTTACGGAATGTAAGCCCCATGCATTCTACTGGACGATTTGGTAATTGTTGACGATAGAAAAGATCGAGAGGAGTGCCGTTAAAGCGTTGGAAGTTTTTGATTGCAAGATCATGTGCCTTTTCGGCATCAAGTTGGAAAAAGCCAGTTCTGGCTAGACGGTAAAGCATTGTGCCTCCGAAAGAAAAAAGCCCCGTGTAAACGGGTCAATATTATTTACTGTTTTCCAATGCAATTCAATGAAAATGAATGAATTCAGCAAAATTGAGCCTCTTATTTTAGTTTTATTCTTAAAAACAGTCGATTAGCGCTAGTTCTCCTATACAAAATTGCTAGCTTTTTCATTAAAAGCAAACGATTTCATGTCATGAAAACTTAAAATCAGTGTTACAGCGTCACTGAATTGGGTTAATTGAAATGGTTTAAACATAAAAAAGCCCCGCTATTGCGAGGCCTTTGTCAAAGTCACTTACCCTATTCGTTCGAAGAACAATTCAGATTAAGTAGAACCAATTCTCGAAGTGCTACAGAGAACTTAGCGAATTCATGGACGGAACCAACTTTGAATTCATTCAAGATACTCTCCCAACGATGCAATGACAGTTCATTTGTTGTCATCCAATCTTCGAGTGCTTGCATTACGTCTAGATCTTCTGTTGAACAGCCGCAAGTTAAAACTTGAGCAGTCAGTTGACGTTGTTGCCAATCAAGATCCTCACGGAATGCCGCACGAGCTAAGGCTTGCCAGTTGTTATCGACTGCTTGGCTATTGATCTGTTTCAAGAACCAATGAAGTGATAAACGGTCACCGAGGTTGAAGTAAAGCTTAGATGCTTGTTCAACCGTTTTACCCGTTTCGCTCGCTACTGAAGATATATCCAGTGCTGATTGTAAGCTAGAGAGACGAGCTACGTGGTGCGCAAGTTTCTCTTCTACTCCACGATCAATCCATTTCTGGGCAAGTTCGTTATGCTCTTCCACTTCTGATGCAACTAGCATGGTGTCTAGAGTTTCAGTAATAGTGTGAACATCGTCTTTATATAGTGCAACGAGCTCAGTTACTGTGCTCTTACCGCTGCGATTGCGAAGTAACCAACGAGAGATACGGCGCAATGCGCGACGTACGTAGAACATGATCTCATACTGTGCTTCTGCTGTTGCAACGTTATCAAGTGCTCGGGTTTGCTTAAGAATATCTTCCAGTTCGAAGATCTCACGTGTTGCACTGTAAGCGTTCGCAATATCAACCACACTCGCCCCCGTCTCTTCTTGAAGACGAGTCACGAAGTTACAGCCCATTTCATTAACCATTTGGTTTGCCAGCGCTGTTGCGATGATTTCAGCACGCAGCGGGTGGTTTACCATCTGATCTTTGTAGTTACGGCGTAACTTACTTGGGAAGTAAGCAACCAGTTGTTTTCCATGGAATTCGTCATTTGCGATTTCGTCAGCAACCAATTGTTCTTTCAAAACCATCTTGCCGTAAGCCACAAGCACTGAAAGCTCAGGACGTGTCAGACCAAGACCTTGTTTTTCTCGCTCAATCAAGGTTTCATCGTCTGGAATGTACTCAAGAGCACGATCCAAGTACCCTGCTTTTTCCATAGTGTGAATAAAGCGGATTTGCTCTTTAACGATGCCAACACCTTGTTGTTCAGTCACCGAAATCGACTCAGATTGACGGTATGCATCGTCCAATACGATTTCGCCCACTTCATCTTCCATCGATTCAAGAATTTGGTTGCGTTGTTTAACCGTTAAATCGCCATTTGATACAAGGCCGTTCAAGAAGATCTTAATGTTTACTTCATTGTCCGAGCAGTCTACGCCGCCAACGTTATCAACAAAGTCAGTATTTACACGACCACCTGTGGTCGCGTACTCGATACGGCCAAGCTGGGTCATACCTAAGTTACCGCCTTCACCAACGACTTTCGCTTTTAAATCGCGTCCATCGATGCGGAGTACGTCGTTTGCACGGTCGCCAACATCAGTGTGTGTCTCGCTAGAAGCTTTAACGTAAGTACCGATACCACCATTCCAAAGCAGATCCACTTCCATTTGTAGGATCATCTTAATCAGATCGTTTGGCGCAAGAGACGCTTTCTTAGTGCCCAACATTTTTTGGATTTCAGGCGTAAGTTGGATCGATTTAGAGCGTCGAGAGAAAATACCACCGCCCTGTGAGATCAACTCGGCATTGTAATCTTCCCAGCTTGACCGTGGTAGATTGAACAAGCGATTGCGCTCTTCCCAGCTGGTGGCTGAATCTGGATTTGGATCAATGAAGATGTGCATATGGTTGAACGCAGCTTGTAGACGAATGTGCTTAGATAGCAGCATACCGTTACCAAATACGTCACCCGCCATATCACCAACACCAATTGCCGTGAAGTCAGTGGTTTGACAGTTGATGCCCATTTCACGGAAGTGGCGTTTCACCGATTCCCAACCACCTTTCGCAGTGATGCCCATTGCTTTGTGGTCGTAACCGTTAGAGCCACCTGACGCAAACGCATCACCTAGCCAGAAGTTGTACTCATCCGATACAGAGTTCGCCAAATCAGAGAACGTCGCTGTACCTTTATCGGCTGCAACAACCAAGTATGGGTCGTCTTCATCGTGGCGCACTACACTCTTCGGCGGGATAACTTCACCCTCAATGATATTGTCAGAAACATCGAGTAATGCACGGATGAAACGTTTGTAACAACGTTGACCTTCAGCAAAGATTTCATCACGGTTAGTTAGAGTGTGCTGACGTTTACATACGAAGCCACCTTTTGCACCTACAGGAACAATAACCGTGTTCTTAACTTGCTGTGCTTTAACTAGGCCAAGAATCTCAGTACGGAAATCTTCTTGACGGTCCGACCAACGTAGACCACCACGCGCAACTTTACCGCCACGTAGGTGTACACCCTCGATATCCGGTGCATACACGAAGATTTCAAACGCTGGCACTGGCTGAGGGATGTCAGGGATTTCGCTTGGCTTCATCTTCAATGATAACCAAGGTTTAGGCTGTTTATTTTCGTCCAACTGGTAGTAGTTAGTGCGTAGCGTTGCCGTGATCATTTCCATGTAGCGACGGATGATACGATCATCATCGAGGCTTTCAACACGATCCAATTGCTCGGTTATTTTCTTGATAAGATCGTTCTGACCTTTTTCACTACCCTTGTGTTTTGGATCGAATCGCTTAGCAAACAGATTCACCAAACCTGTTGCCAAATCTGGGTAATGGCTCAGGGTATCCTCAATGTATTGTTGGCTGAATGGGAAGCCAACTTGGCGCATATAGCGAGCGTATGCACGAAGAATTGAGATTTCACGACCAGACAGTGAAGCGCCTAGCAACAAGCGGTTGAAGCCATCACTCTCTAAATTTCCAGCCCAAATTGCAGCAAATGCTTGTTGGAAACGATCGCGAGCTTCACGAAGATCAACGGTCTTATCGCTCTTATGCAGCATTGAGAAATCAAGGATCCAGAACGTTTGGCCATTGTTGGTTTCGATCTCATAAGGCGATTCGCCGATCACACGTAACCCTAGGTTTTCCAACATTGGCATCACGTCGGATAGGTGAATTGGCTCGTCGCGGTGGTATAGCTTTAAGCGCACCGCTTTCGATTCTGCCGCCTCTTCTTGCGGACGGTAGAACAACATGCCGAGTTTATTATCATCGCTTAATGCTTCAAGACGTTCGATATCTGCAACCGCAGAACCAGGCATCATGTCTTCTTTGTATGAACGTGGGAATGCGCTCATATACTCTTTCGAAAGCGGAAGACCTTTGCTTTCACCGAAGTTAGCAATGATAGATTCTTTTAGGCGATCATCCCATGAAGTTGATACTTCCATTAAGTTCTGCTCAATCTTTTTCACGTCTACATCAATGTTGTTATTGTCTACACGAACAATGTAATGGGTTCTCGCCAGTGGGCTCTCTGAGAAGAAGGTAGTGAATTCAACTTCTTGCTCACAACCAAAGTACTGCTTAAGAATGCGTTGTGTTTGACGGCGAAGCTCGGTGTTGTAACGGTCTTTTGTCACATAAACCATGCAGCTGAAGAATCGACCAAACGGGTCTTTACGAACAAATAGACGTAACAAGTCACGGTCTTGCATTTGTACGACGCCCATCCCCACTTCTAATAGCTCTTCTTCTCGAGCTTGAAGCAGTTCATCACGTGGGTAGTTTTCTAGAATATTGTGCAGGGCTTTGTAAGAGTACGATCCGTTACGGTAGCCACTTGCTTCAAGGATACGATCCACTTTCTCGCGGATCAGAGGAATGCTTTGTACCGCTTGGTTGTATACCGCAGAAGTGTAAAGACCAGTGAAACGGTGCTCACCAATCACTTTACCATTCTTGTCGAATTTCTTAACACCAATGTAGTCAGTGTACGCTGGGCGATGAATGCGAGAGGCTTGATTACCCTTAGTGATGATCAGCGCGTAAGGTTTTTTCGCTTCAAGGCGCGCAGAGTCTGACAGTTCAGAAAGCTTGATGCTGCGAACACGACTGTCATCAGCAAACATGCCAAGGCCTTTCTCTTTCACCGGCTGGAGTTCAGTGTCACCATTGACACTAACAAGATCATATTCCTTATACCCCATGAAGGTGAAATTATGATCCCCTAACCAGCGTAGGTATTCGATCGTTTCATCTAAACGATCCGTTTTCATTGAAACACGATCTTTATTCTTCTCAAGGTCGTTGGTAACGATCTTAAGTTTTTCAACCATTTGCTTCCAGTCATCAACGACTAAGCGCGTGTCTGATAAGATGGTTAGCAACTCATTTTTCAGCGCTTGCATTTCATCTTTACTGGTTAAACGGTCTACTTCGATGTGGAATAGAGATTGAAGAACGCCGCCCTCGCCATTTACGTCTGTCACTTGCCCTTTCTTGTCGCGTTCTAGTTGCGTTGGGTTGTTGAGCATCAAGTGAGAAACAAGGTCGAGTCGCGTTAGCGCCATCTTGATGGAATCCACCAAAAACGGGCTATCCGGTACAACAATTTCAACAATAGTGTGAGTTGATTGCCAACCTTGGCGGCTGACAGTCGGGTTGAATACCCTGACAGAAATATCTTCTGGTTTCTTTTCATTGATATGATGCCACAGGCTAACAACGGCACCATAAAGGTCGGATTCATTTCGCTGAATCAAGTCATCATCAGCAATGTTGCTAAATAAGTGTTGAGCAAGTTTAGTTACAAGCGGTTGGTGAGAAAGCTCGAGTTTGTCTTGAATTAGTTGGTATACCTTTTCAAGCAGAACCGGCACTACATTTTCACGCGCGGTCATATTCACACTCCACATTAGAATTGTTGTTTTGTAGGGGGACTTAACTTCGGGTTTTAGCCTCGAAACTAAGCATAGGTAATGCATGCACTTATTGTAAAAGCATAATTACAAATGTTTAACAAAAATTCGCAGTGGTAAGAGGTGAAATGTTTGATTATGTGACTAAGATTCCTGTTTAACTCACTAGGAATATCAGGCATCACAGAGTTTCTAACTTTAGAAACTTATTATTTTGGTCAGTTGTGAGTCTAAAACGGCCTCTAACGCCTAATTGACTAAGAAATGGTCTAAATTTTGATGCATCTAGTTGCACTCTCAAACCATTGTCAGTTATGACTTGTACCGAGCTTGCGGCACCGGAATAGTGTGAAAGAAATGTTTGATAAGAGATGTTGAGAGAGAAGTAATACTGGTTCATTAGAATAGATTATTGTCAGAACAAAAAACTAGGGTGATCATAACGACCACCCTATTCTTTTGTCGATTATTCGTCTAGTGCTTTAGTCACTTTTTCGAATAGGTCTTTCGCTAAATTGTCCATCGCTTTAAGCTTTTCAAGCTCTGCGCGGATAAGGGCTTGGCGACCTTCATCGTATTTACGGAACTTCAATAGAGGATCGATCATACGAGACGCCACTTGTGGGTTGGTATCGTTCAACTGACGAAGGATCTCACCGGCAAACTGGTAGCCAGAGCCTGATTTATCATGGAAGCGCACTGGGTTTGCGTTTAAGAAAGAACCAATCAAGCTACGCGTACGGTTCGGGTTCTTCAAGCTAAATGCTTCGTGGCTCATGGTTTCTTTAACTTTCTCAAGTGCGTTTTCAACCGGGTTGCTGCCCTGAAGAACAAACCATTTGTCCATAACCAGACCATCATGCTTCCACTTGTCACTGTAGTCCGCCATTAGGGCTTCACGACATGCAAGTTGCGCATTGTTCGCTGCACTCATTGCCGCGATCGTGTCTGTCATGTTGTTTGATGACTCGTATTGCGCTTTAGCTAGTTCATTGCCCTTTTCAGTGTGAGCTAGGAACTGCAGACATTGGTTACGCAAAGCTCGTTTACCAATAGCGTCATGATCAATGCTGTACTCTGCTTGGTTCAATGCGTGGTAAGTGGCACTCAGTTCATCTTCTAGTTCTTTAGAAAGTGACACTGTAATGCTATTCAGTACCGTATCTACCGCATCAATATCAATCTGCTTGTACCAGCCAGTGATTTCGTTAATTGAAGGCAAAGACAGAACTTGTGCGATAAACGCTGGCTCAAGATTCGCATCAAGTAACACGCCACGGAATGCATCGATTAAGTCTTCTGATAGCTTAACCTCACCACCCGCTTGAACGTTAGTTACGTTTTGACGAATGTACTTCGCTAGCAGCATTTGGCTTGCATCCCAACGAGCAAAATCGTTTGTTGCGTGCTTCATCAAGAAGATCAGTTCATCATCGCTGTAATCGTATTCCAATTTAACCGGTGCAGAGAACTCACGAAGCAATGATGGCACTGGTTGTTCTGCGACGTTTTCGAATACGAAAGTCTGCTTATCTTGCTTCACGTCTAGAACGTTGTGTACCGATTCACCGTTGATTACCAGTGGAATCACATCACCGTTTTGTGCGTACAGCTCAATATCGAATGGAATATGTAGCGCTTGTTTTTCTGATTGGTCGTGCGTTGCTTCAGTAAATTGCTCAACTGTTAGTGTGTACGTTTTTGCTTCCGCATTGTATTCACTGTTTACACGAAGCGTTGGCGTACCAGACTGGCTGTACCATAAACGGAACTGCTTAAGGTCAACGCCAGTTGCGTCTTCCATTGCAGAAACGAAATCTTCACACGTTGCTGCAGTACCATCATGACGTTCGAAGTACAGTTTCATACCTTTTTGGAAACCTTCTTCGCCAAGTAGCGTATGATACATGCGGATCACTTCGCTGCCCTTTTCGTACACGGTTAGCGTGTAGAAGTTATTCATTTCAATAACTTTATCCGGACGAATTGGATGCGACATTGGGCTTGAATCTTCCGCGAATTGAGGACCGCGAATAATGCGAACGTTGTCGATGCGGTTTACTGCACGTGAACCAAGATCAGATGAGAACTCTTGATCGCGGAACACCGTTAGGCCTTCTTTCAAACTCAGTTGGAACCAGTCACGACAAGTAACACGGTTACCCGTCCAGTTGTGGAAGTATTCGTGACCGATTACCGCTTCAATACCAAGGTATTCACGGTCAGTCGCGGTTTTTTCATTCGCAAGGACAAACTTCGAGTTGAAGATGTTTAGACCTTTGTTTTCCATCGCGCCCATGTTGAAGAAATCAACGGCCACGATCATGTAAATATCTAGATCATACTCAAGACCAAAGCGGTCTTCATCCCACTTCATTGAGTTGATAAGTGAAGTCATCGCATGACCAGCACGATCTAGGTTGCCTTTGTCGACAAAGATTTCTAGGTCTACTTCACGACCTGATGTGGTTGTGTATTTGTCACGTAGTACATCAAAGTCACCGGCTACCAACGCAAACAAGTAAGCTGGTTTTGGATGTGGGTCTTGCCATTGAACCCAATGACGACCATTTTCTGCCTCGCCTTCAGCTATGCGGTTACCATTGCTCAATAAGTATGGATACACGGCTTTGTCTGCGATCACTTTTGTTGTGTATTTCGCAAGAACGTCTGGACGGTCTAGGTAGTAAGTAATACGACGGAAGCCTTCTGCTTCACACTGCGTACAAAACGCACCACCTGATTTGTAAAGACCTTCAAGTGCCGTGTTTGCTTCCGGGTCGATCTTAGTAACGATTTCTAAATCAAATTCCGCAGGCAAATCGGTAAGCACTAAAGAGGCTTCTTTTACTTCATGGTGAGCCCAATCTTCACCATTCACTTTTACGGAGCGTAGCTCTAACCCTTCACCATCAAGTTCTAATGTGGTGGATTCACCCTTTTGAACTACTTTTGATACTGCTGTAACGATCGTGTCGTTGTCATAAAGATCAAACGTCAAGTCAATGTTCGTGATGGCATGAGATGGCGATTTGTAATCTTTGCGATATTTCGCTTGGGGAGCTTGAGACATGTCCATAAATCCTTGTATATAGAACCACAAAAATACCAGGACTAGAGGCTCAAACACCTCTTACTGGTATCACGATATAAGCTATTTGTAGGGGTTGTGGTATCAGAATACAAGTCTTTCTATAAAAAAACGGAGCTTTTAGTGGCTTAGCTCCGCTTTCTGTTTAACATTTAATCAACATCAGAACATTTCACTATTAATAACCTAGCGTGAAATAATGATGATGAATCATTTAGGGTGTCACTCGGTTGAGAACCGCGTACATATCCCCGTTGGAATCCTTAATCGTAAGCTCATTTTGATTGAGTACATAACGCGTACCATGTTCACCGTTTTCATACAAAAGAACCAAATGTTCCCCCTCGGTATAGAACACGCCCTGCTTAACAGACTCCTCGCCTTCATCGTTCGCGACACGGAACATAAATACAAAGTCAGGTTGTAGAATCAAATCCATCTGATTGATGTTATTGGCGAGCATACCATCGCCACCGACTTGTGAACTGGACCAAATGCCAGCAAGCGCATTTGATAGTCCTTTTGTGAAGGTCACACCGTTCAAATCTAGTGTGTTGTGATTGTTTCGATATGCATAAATTTGCGGTTCATCTGTATTCAAACCAAGAACAATGGTGTCTTCATTAGCGTTATACATCCCTTCCCAATGGTCTATTGAATAGTCTTTTTTCTGTATATCGATCGAGAAGGTGTAATCAGAACCCAAAGTCAGTTTGATAGCACGGAAATTCTCTGATGATTCTTCCGGGTTGGGATTCATCAAGTACCAGTCGCCGATCAAAAACGGGGTGTCGAAGTGACTGAGTTCGTCTTCCTTGTTGGTTTCCGCGCTAGAAACACTAAAGCAGCAAAAGCTAAGTAAAATAATGAACCATTTCATAACGGTATCCTTATCGTTTTCTTTTAGCTTAGGCTCTAGATCTCATTTTCGCGAAATATTTGATCTACATCACGTAAATTGTTAGTGCAAATTAAGCGCAGGAACAACCTATTTTTATAGAAACGCCGCTTTATAAACGCATAAAAAAAGAGCGAGTCGCTATGACTCGCTCTTTATATAGAGAATTATTAGTCGTTTTGACTGAATTTTTAGCCTTTCAGCATATCAACCATAACAGCAACTGATTCATCTAGATAAACGTCTGGCGCTTCGTAATCTTTTGGCACATCATCAAGCGTTTTGAATGGTTTTTTACCCATTGCTGCTTGACGTTCATTGATGCGCTCTAAGCGTAGAGCCTCGGCTTTATCTGATTCGTCTTCGCGCACTTTCTCGTTAAGAGACAACAAATTATCGTCTTTCTCTTTACGGTACTTCTCAATATCTTCTTTGATGAAACGGAACTCCATCTCATCAGCAATACGTTTATTGTGAAGCTCAGTTAGTTTGGTAACAAGCGCGTCGTTGCTTGGGAATGTCTGATATTTTGCTTTATCAATGCTGTCCCAAGGTAATGCGTTGTCTTCAACACTCTCACCTGTTTCGCTTGGCTCAACTGGAGTTGGGTAAGCGATGTCTGGTGCAACACCACGGTTCTGAGTACTGCCACCATCGATGCGGTAGAACTTTTGAATCGTGTATTGTACGTAGCCAAGTTCTTTGTCGAAAAGATCGTAGATATGATTCAATGAGCGGTGTTGTTGAACGGTACCCTTACCGAAAGAGTTTTCACCAAGAATAATCGCACGGTTGTAATCCTGCATTGCTGCCGCAAAGATTTCAGACGCTGAAGCACTGTAGCGATTGATCAACACTGTTAGTGGACCATCGTAACTCACTTGCCCATCGGTATCTGCATTTACTTTGATGCGACCATAGCTATCGCGAACCTGAACAACTGGACCTTCTTTAATGAAGAGCCCTGTTAACGCCGTTGCTTCAGTCAGCGCACCACCGCCGTTGTTGCGTAGATCAACGATAACACCGTCGACGTTTTTCGCCTTCAATTCAGATAGCAGTTTATCGGTATCTTTTGAAAGACCAACGTAAAAACTAGGAACCTCAAGAACCCCAATCTTCTTACCGTCTTTCTCGATGATTTCAGACTTAACCGCACGGTCTTCTAAACGAACTTTATCACGCACAATAGTGACAACGTAACTCTTCGCATCTTTACCTTCTGGCAAGACTTGTAGGTTAACTTTGGTTCCTTTAGGACCTTTGATTAGTTGAACGACATCATCAAGACGCCAACCGATCACATCGACAACTTCTTCGCCATCTTGACCAACACCGATAATGCGGTCGCCCTCACCTAGCTGTTTACTCTTAGATGCTGGACCGCCGGCAACTAATGAACGAATCACTGTATAGTCGTCGGTCATTTGAAGCACAGCCCCAATACCTTCAAGAGACAGATTCATCTCTGATTGGAACTGTTCCGCGTTTCGTGGAGATAGGTAGCTAGTATGTGGATCAACTTCACGAGCGAATGCATTCATGTAAAGTTGGAAAGCGTCTTCATTGCGAGTTTGCGTGATGCGTTTCATCGCGTTGTTGTAACGTTTCGCTAGAACCTCTTTGATTTCTGGCCATTCTTTACCAGTCATTTTAAGGTTAAGAGCATCGTACTTAACGCGTTTTCGCCATAATTCATTTAACTCAGCTTCATCCTTGGGCCATGCGGCTTCAGAACGATCCAGTTCAATAAACTCATCAGTATTAAACTTGATTTCTTTATCGAGTAGAGTCAATGCGTAGGCAAAACGATCAAAACGCTTCTGCATCGAAAGATTATAAACATCAAATGCAATCTTGTTATTACCAGCTTTAAGCTGATCATCAAGGCTGACGGACCAATCTTTGAAAGAGTCGATATCGGCTTGAGTAAAAATATTTCTATTGTAATCAAGCATTTCTACGTAGCGCTCAAAGATCGCTTTGGAGAAATCATCGTTTAGATTGAAATGCTTATAATGAGAGCGGGTAAATCGAGAAGTTACTCGTTTGCTGGCTGTTTCATGCTGAACTTCAGGTGCAAGAACCGGCAAATCATCTTTGTTTAGTTTGGCTTCTAGAGCCTGAGCTGATGCTGCTAGCCAGAAGCTAGCAGCAATCAGTGTCACTTTTGAACGGCAATTCATGCGTAGGAGTATCTCCCTTATGCGCGCAAGTGCTCCGCTTTCACAACCATTTGTAGGCCGTTAGCAAGTTGAACACGTACATCATCCTTATTGACTTCAACAATGGTCGCTGCCATGTTTCCTTTGCCCATGTTCACGTTAACTGCGTTGCCGATTGTGATTTCATCAGCGTTTAGCGCGCGTGTTTCTACAGGCTTACTTTCTTTTTGTACTTTTGGTTTGTTAGCTCGACGAGGCTGTTGTGGCTTTTTAGCCGCAGGTTTCGCTTTCGCCTTACCCTCTTCGCGAGCTTTTTGAGCTTGCTCTTTACGACGAGCCTGAACTTTCGCTTTGCTTTCAGCAAGTGTCGCTTTAGCGTGTTCTACGTGTTCTTCTTCTAGCTCACCACATGGGTTGCCATCTAGATCAACACGTACTGCACCTGGTTTTACGCCGTGTAGGTAACGCCATGATGAAGTGTACTGTCTTAACGCTGCACGAAGCTGAGTTTTGCTTACTTTTTCGTCTTCATTTAGACGTTCCGCAAGATCTTGAAAAATACCAATTTTCAGAGGCTTTGCTTCACCTTCTAAAGTAAAGCACTTAGGGAAACATTCAGCAATGTATGCGATAACTTCTTTGCTGTTTTTTAACTTTTCAGTCATGAGGGTTCCTGGTTTGAGCGGATTTCCGCGAAGCATTAAGAAAAAATATTCTCGTATTATAGTGACATGCCAAGGAAAAACCACACTCGAGGGCGAATTTATGCGTCGTTAGCGTGCGAATTAAGCAGCTTTTCTACTTCAACCATAAAATGAGTGAGACCTTCTTCGTCAATTTCATTGAATCGGCCGATATTTGGACTATCAATATCCAACACGCCAGCCACTTCCCCATTGATAGTAAAAGGAATCACAATTTCTGAATTGCTCGCTGCATCACAAGCAATGTGACCTTCAAACTCATGTACATCGTATACTCTTTGTACGCTGTTAGTTTGTGCAGCCGTACCACAGACACCACGACCCATTGGGATGCGAACACATGCTGGCTTGCCTTGGAAAGGACCAAGAACCAGTTCGTCTCCCTTCTTAAGGTAGAAGCCAGCCCAGTTTAGATCGTCTAGCTCCATAAATAGTAGAGAACTAATGTTCGCTAAGTTCGCAATGTAGTCTTTTTCTGATTCGATCAGCGCAACAGCTTGCTTGGTAAGTCTTTGGTATTGTTCTATGTTCATATTAACTTCCTACTTTTTATTTAGGCTTCCATTCTTATCGTATGGCGTTACAATGCAGCCCTACTTTTTAATAGGACTTATTCTCAATTACAATGAATCCGAAAAACGACACTATTAGCCGTTCTTGGTTGATAACACAAGTGAAAAAGCACAAGTCCAAGCTGATTCTAGCGAACTTGATAGCCGTACTTGCGACCTTGATTAGTGTTCCAATCCCTCTTCTTATGCCTTTGATGGTGGATGAAGTCTTATTGGACAAACCGGCATCTGGCCTTGCAGCGATGAACGCGGTTTTACCTGAGGCGTGGCATACACCTACGGGTTATATCTTCTTTACTCTCTTTTTGGTTGTACTCATGCGAGCAGGCAGCCAAGCTTTCAACATTCTTCAAAGTCGACAATTCACACTGGTTTCAAAGACCATCACCTTTGAAATGCGCAGCAAGATGATCGACAAACTTGGTCGTATTAGCATTCGTCAGTACGAAACCAAAGGCAGCGGCGGCATCAATGCTCACCTTATCACCGACATTGAGACCATTGATAAATTTATTGGTTCTACGTTAGCGAAATTCATTATTAGCTTTCTAACCGTGATTGGTACTGCCATTGTTCTGCTTTGGCTCGATTGGCGACTCGGTCTATTTATCCTTCTGGTGAACCCTATTGTTATCTACTTCTCTCGTAAATTGGGAAGTATGGTGAAACATCTAAAGCGTAAGGAAAACCACTCTTTCGAGATTTTCCAAAACCGTCTGGTTGAGACGCTTGATGGCATTTACCAATTGAGAGCAGCGAACAAAGAACGCGAATTCTTACAGCAGCTCAAAGGCAGTGCCAACCAAGTTCGTATCGACGCCGACAAATACGCTTGGCAATCAGAAGCTGCTGGTCGTGTATCTTTTCTTCTTTTTCTCATTGGTTTTGAGCTATTCCGCGCCGTTGCCATGTTAATGGTGATGTTCAGTGACCTCACCATTGGTCAAATTTTTGCGGTATTTGGTTACCTGTGGTTTATGTTATCTCCGGTACAAGAACTCTTAGGCATCCAATTCTCTTGGTACAGTGCAAAAGCGGCGCTTAAGCGTATTAACGACCTATTAGAATTGGAAGAAGAACATAGACCTGTTTCGAAAGTAAATCCTTTCAAAGAAAATCGAGAAGTTGATGTAAAAATTGAACATGTCGATTTTTCATACAACAACGAAAACAAAGTGTTGGACGATCTTTCTTTGCATATTCCTGCTGGTAAGAAGGTGGCCTTGGTTGGTGCAAGTGGCGGGGGTAAATCCACGCTGATTCAACTGTTGATTGGTGTTTACCGTCAAAACGCAGGTTCTATCCGTTTTAATGATGAACTGACCGACGACATTAGTTTTGAAGTGATACGCGACAAAATTGCCGTGGTTTTACAACAACCTATACTATTTAATGACACCTTGAGGCATAATCTCACCCTCGGTGGCGACTTCGATGAAATGTCACTGTGGCGAGCCCTAGAAGTAGCGCAGCTGCAAGACGTCATTTCTCAACTTAGCCACGGTTTGGATACACAGATTGGGCGTAATGGTATCCGCTTGTCAGGCGGCCAACGTCAGCGTTTAGCGATCGCACGCATGGTGCTGAGTAACCCACAATTTGTTATCCTAGATGAAGCAACGTCTGCATTGGATACCGCGACAGAGGCGGCATTACATAAGGCGTTAACTGAATTCTTACGCGGTCGAACTACTTTAATCGTTGCCCACCGTTTATCTGCGGTGAAACAAGCCGATTTGATTTATGTGCTTGAAGATGGAAGAGTGACGCAAACAGGAACCCATGGTGAGCTCGTTGAGCAAGAAGGCTTATATCAAACCTTGTATGGGGGCATTCAGTCCCACGCTTAAACCATTCTATTTAGAGAGGTCGTTGTGACCTCTCTGTCTAAACACGCCATGCAACCGAGTAGCATTCGATTGTGCCAAGGTTGCGAATTACCTGTCGATATTGTCGATCTACCTAGTGGCAAAAATGCACACTGCCCTCGTTGCGGTACACAACTATACCGTGGTGGTAGTCCGAGTTTATCTGGCAACCTAGCAATCGCTGTCACTTGTATTCTGCTTTTTATTCCTTCGCACTTTTTTAACTTCATCAGTATTCGTCTGTTTGGAGTGATGATTCCTGCAACACTACCATCAGGGATGATCACACTGTTTCAAGAAGGGTTCGTTCTTCTTTCTATTCTTATTCTATTTTGTAGCTCGTTGGCTCCATTAATCGTATGTAGCTCGGTAGTGACAGCGCATTGGTCATTACACAAGCGCTGGTTTAAAGGGCTTCGTGTTTCGCTATGGTTGATTCAACATCTCAAACACTGGGTGATGTTGGACGTTTTCCTTGTCAGTATCGCTATCTCTTGTTTCAAGCTGCAAGATTACTCAGATATTTTTGTTGGACCGGGGCTCATCGGCCTCGTCCTGCTGCAAATCTTCACTGTTTTGTTAATATCTCGCATTAGCGTCCGTCGCTACTGGGAGTCATGGGAATCAGAGCTCAGTTTCGACTTCGAGCATAAAGATGTTCATTGTCATGAGTGTCACCTTTCACAACCAGAAGGCTCACGTTGTCGTCGTTGCCATCACGAACTGTATCATCGCAAACCAAACTCGATTCAGAAGACGTGGGCTTATTTAATCGCTGCAACGATTGCCATCTTCCCTGCTAACTTAATTCCTATCTCCATTCTGCTGACAAACGGGAAACGTCTGGAAGATACGATCTTCTCTGGCGTTGCAGGATTGGTGAACAACGGTATGTACGGCATTGCTATCATCATTTTTGTGGCGAGTATCGTCGTACCTGTCGCTAAGATTCTTGGCCTTGCCTACATCTTGTTATGTATCAAATTCAAACGTTCGGTGTTCAGAAGACAACGAATGATGGTTTACTTTGCAGTAAAATGGATCGGTAAATGGTCTGTGATGGATTTATTTGTTATTTCTATCATGATGACATTGGTCGATCGTGGACAAATTCTCGACTTCACACCGGGTTATGGCGCAGTTGCGTTTGGTGTTGTTGTCGTACTTACAATGCTCGCGGCGGAGAGCATTGACCCAAGGCTTATTTGGGACCAAGCCCCAACACAATCAGAAAAAGAGTCAATTAATGAGTGATCAGAACAGTTCTCAAACGTCATATGTGCCAGAGGTAAAGAGGAGTAAAGGTATCTCTCCTCTTTGGCTGTTGCCGATTTTGACCATGGTGTTAGCCGGTTGGCTCGTGGTGAAGTCGATTCATGACGCCGGGCAACGCGTGCAAATCTACTTCTCCGATGCGGCTGGTTTAGTCGCTGGGCGAACCACCATTCGCTATCAGGGTTTAGAAGTCGGTATGGTGCGAGATATCAACTTGTCTGAAGACTTGGGCAGCATTTATGTTGACGCAGACATCTATCCAGAAGCCGCTAAATTACTGAACGACAAAACACGTTTTTGGTTGGTCAAACCGACAGCGAGTTTAACTGGCGTGTCTGGTCTTGATGCTCTTGTTTCTGGTAACTACATATCTATTCAGCCGGGTGATGGCGAGAAGTTCGAAACTACCTTCCATGCCCTTGAATCTGCACCAACAGATTTGCGCGTGACACAAGGCTTGAACATTAAATTGAAGAGCCGAGACTTGGGCGGCGTTTCTATTGGTTCTCAGATTGTCTACAAAAAGATTCCGATTGGTGAAGTGTTCAGCTATCAGTTAAATGAAGACGCTAAATCCATCACTATCCAAGCAAACATTCAAGAACAGTACCAACACATCATTAACAGCCGCAGCCGTTTCTGGAATGTGAGTGGTATTGGTGCGAGTATCGGTTTCGATGGTGTTGATGTTCAACTTGAGAGCATGAGTGCCCTACTTGGCGGCGCGATTGCGGTAGATTCGCCAGACGATGGTGAGCCAGTCAAAGAGAACACCGAATTCCGTTTATACAAAGATCTGAAAACAGCGGGTCGAGGTATCCTAATTAAAATCGCGCTTCCTGATGATAATAAAATCAGTGGCGAAGGCGCGCCAATTATGTATCGCGGCCTAGAAGTTGGCCAAATCACCGATTTAAAACTCTCTGAAGGTCGAGAAGTGATTCTGGCTTCTGCAGCCATTCAGCCTGCGTTTAGCGATATGCTAACGTCAGGAACCCGCTTTGTTCTTGAAGAAGCGAAAGTCTCATTATCTGGTGTAGAGAACATTGCAAACCTTGTGCGCGGTAACTTTTTAACTATCGTGCCGGGTGAAGGTGAACGTTCAAGACGCTTTACCGCCATCCGTAAGAATGTTTTTAACCAACAACAACAGAAATCGATTGCTATTCGCCTTGTCTCGGACAACTCTTTTGGTTTAGACAGCGGTGCAAACGTGCTTTACAAAGGTATTGTGGTTGGTTCGATTATAAAAGTCGGCTTGCTGGATGAAGCAAAGGCACTGGCGGCGAAGCATGAAGTATTCATGGATGTCCTAATCGACAACGAATACAAGCATCTGATCAAATCGAATAACCGCTTTTATGTCACTGGCAGTGCTTCTGCAGAACTGACTGAATCTGGGCTTAGCGTTACCGTTCCGCCTGCAAAACAGCTTCTAACGGGTTCAATTAGCTTTGTAAGTCAAGGGCAAGAAAAGGTCCAAAAAGAGTACCAACTATTCCAAAGTGCCTCTTTGGCGGATCTTGCGCAGTACAACCAAACAGGGTCAAAAACGCTGACTCTATTTGCTTCTGAATTACCACCAATTTCAAAAGGCAGCCCACTGCTCTACCGTAACTTGCCTGTGGGCAGTATTTCCGATTTCAATTTGGTCGACGGTGGTGTCATTGTAAAAGCGACAATTGAAAATCGTTATGCGCACCTTCTTACAGATCAAACCGTATTCTGGAATCGCTCAGGTGTTGAAATTGATGCCTCTCTCGCGGGCATTAGTGTGAAGGCGCACCCTCTTAAAACTCTCATTAAAGGTGGTATCGCGTTTGATTCCATTCCGGGAATTGAGAATAAAATCGGTCAGCGTTGGAAGCTATACAATGACCAAAACCAAGCACGTAAGTTTGGCCGTGTGATTTCCCTTGAAACCGACGGAAGCCAAGAAGTCGCGAAAGGAACGCCTATCAAATACCAAGGTGTTAAGGTCGGTGAAGTTACTTTGGTTGTTCCAAACTTCCATCGAGAAATGGTTGAGGTTACGGCTCGCATCCTTCCTGAATACGTCGACAACATTGCCGTTACCGGGTCACACTTCTGGTTAACAGAACCAGAAATTGGCTTAGGTGGTGTTAAGAATTTGGGCGCTTTGGTGTCGAAATCTATCAGTGTCGAGCCGGGTAATGGCGCAGCGAAGTTCAAATTTGAATTAGCGAAAAGCCAGCAAGCTGAACAAGGTATTTCTTTTACACTACAGAGTGAACAGCGTGGCTCGGTTCAAGTTGGTACCCCTATCCTATATCGTCAAATGGAAGTCGGTACTGTGACGGATGTGAGTTTGGGTGAATTTGCGGATCGAGTGGTAACGAAAATCGAGATTCAGCCAGAGTATGCCTACTTAGTTCGTCAAAACAGTGTGTTCTGGAATGTCTCTGGCGTCGATGTTTCTATCGGCCTTGGTGGCGCAAACATAAAGGCAGGAACTTTTGACAGCTTAGTGCGTGGCGGTATCGCTTTCTCTACTCCTGAGCAATCGAAAATCCCGCCAGCGGCGAAGCGCGGTCAATCTTTCTACTTATACCCGCAAGCGGAAGAAAGCTGGACACAGTGGCGCACAGCAATACCAAAACCATAATGCGTTAGATTTACCATAACGACTTAAAGAGCAGCAATCGCTGCTCTTTTTTATTGCTCAAACCTTTGTGACTATTCGTTTCTGGCTCGCTTTCGTATATCATTTGCGGCAAATTCTGCAATCGAGATTTCACTTTGCATCCTAACGTTTACATCCCAGAAGCTTTTTTGGAAAAAATCCAAACCATCCTCCCTGCTCACCTCAACATGGAAGACTTTGTCGCGTCGTGCCAGAAGCCACTGCGAAAAAGTATTCGTGTTAATACGCTTAAGATCAGCGTTGAAGCGTTTTTAGAGCGCGCAGAAGCAAAAGGCTGGAAGCTTTCTCCTGTACCTTGGTGTGAAACGGGCTTTTGGATTGATGCGGATGAATCGGTTGTACCACTTGGTAACACCGCTGAACACATGTCAGGGCTTTTCTACATCCAAGAAGCCAGCTCAATGATGCCTGTCTCTGCCCTATTTATGAATAATGAATCGTACGACGCGGTTCTCGACACTGCGGCTGCACCAGGCTCAAAAACAACTCAAATTGCTGCGTTGATGAATAACGAAGGCGTTTTGGTTGCAAATGAATACGCGGCAAGCCGAGTAAAAGTACTTCATGCAAACATTGAGCGCTGTGGCGTGCGTAACGCTGCACTAAGCAACTTCGACGGTCGTGTGTTTGGTGGCTGGCTCCCAGAGCAATTTGACGCCGTTCTACTCGATGCGCCGTGTTCTGGTGAAGGTACGGTTCGTAAAGATGAAGATGCAATGAAGAATTGGACGCAAGCGTCCGTCATTGAAATTGCCGATACGCAGAAAGATCTTATTGAAAGTGCGTTCCATGCTCTAAAACCAGGTGGCGTAATGGTTTACTCAACCTGTACGTTAAGCACCGAAGAGAACCAGCAAGTTTGTCACCATCTAAAAGAGACATTTGGTGACGCTGTTGAATTCGAAAGCTTAAAAGATCTGTTTGAAAATGCAGAAGCGGCGCTGACCGAAGAAGGATTCTTGCACATCTTCCCTCAAGTTTATGACTGTGAAGGCTTCTTCGTCGCTCGAATTCGTAAACTTGCGGCAGTAGAAGCGCCAAAAGTGAAGAAGCGCATGGGTAAATTCCCATTTGCAAAAGCATCAAACAAAGAATCTGCAGAGATCGCTAAGCAACTACAAAACGCAATGGACATCAAACTGCCTGAAGACAGCACGGTTTGGATTCGTGAAAAAGATGTGTGGCTTTTCCCAGACGCATTAGAACCGATGATTGGCGAGCTGCGTTTCTCTCGCATGGGCATCAAGATTGCTGAAGCCCATAAAAACGGTTACCGCTGGCAACACCAAGTTGCGACAGCTCTGGCTACAGGTAATGAGAGTAATGCGGTTGAACTAACCATCGAAGAAGCGCGTGAATGGTATATGGGTCGTGATGTTCGTCCTCAAAATATTCCAGCTGAGATGAAAACAGGTAAAGGCGAAGTTCTTGTAAAGTACGAAGATGCCATTATTGGCCTTGGGAAATGGGTAAGCAACCGCATCAAAAACGGTCTTCCACGCGAATTAGTGCGAGATAAGAACTTATTTTAGTAGCAAAGTGAAATGCTATAAATAAATGAAAAGCCATCGTATTTACGATGGCTTTTTGGTTCTAAAGCATGATTGGAACTGGGTTCACTAGCGATCCGAGTGCGCTGTACTAAACTGAACATATCAAAGCATCGCTTTGAAACGGCATTTCTCTCTATGTTTAACCGACAATATGTGTTGGTCAAAAAGTTTAGCGCAGGCTCTATCAAGGAGCCGTTTCCCCTAGGCCCAAAATAAGGACGAGTTTGGGCCATTTTTTTGGCTGGTACTTTTCAATTCTCGTTCAAATCTTATCGACTAAGACTCGATCCACCAGCCAAATTGCATCTTTAGTCTTTATTCAGTGAGACGAATTCCGTCTTTCTCAATAACGATTTTACCTGCTTTGTATAGGCCACCGATGGTCTTCTTGAACGTGCCTTTACTGGTGCGAAATGCGTCAAAAATCGCTTCTGGAGAAGATTTATCGTTAAGAGGCAAGAACCCGCCCTTCTTCTCTAGTAGCTCAACGATCTTGCTAGATAGGTCGTCCATTTTAGCGACACCAACTTTTTGTAGCGCTAGGTCAATCTTACCGTCTTCACGAATTTGCTTAATGTAACCTTTTAGCTTTTTACCGATAAACAGCTTTCCGAATACGTCAGATGGGAAGATCATGCCCCAGTGCTCACCGTTCACAATCGCCTTGTAACCAAGTTGGCTGCGCTCTGCGATGATGAGGTTAACTTCTTCGTTCACTTCATAGTTTGCTGGCGTTTTATCTAGCCACTTATTGAACTTGGTTGTACCTACGATACGACCAGATGCTTTGTCTGTGTATACGTAAACCAGAATATTTTGACCAGCAGTAAAGCGAGCACGTTGCTCACTAAACGGGATAAGAAGATCTTTTTCTTTAATACCCCAATTTACGAATGCACCAGTGCTGCTCACACCTTCAACTTGCATTAGGCCCCACTCGCCAACTTGAGCGATGGGTTTATCAATGGTCGCAGCTAGCTGACTTTCTGAATCAAAGTAAAGAAATACGTCAATATGATCGCCTACGTTTGTACCCTCTGGTACATATTTATTAGGCAGCATGACTGAGCCGTAATCATCACCATCCAAAAATACGCCAAAATCAGCCGTTTTAGTGACTTCTAAGCTGTTAATTTGACCAATTTTAATCATTGAGTTTGTCTCTTTTTAAATTTACTGGGAATTATACCCAAACTAACAAGAAAATCAGAGAGAAAACCAAACCTCTCTGTTATGCTGTGCTCGTTCAACAATTTATCCTAGCCCGCCCTTAAGTTATTTCAATGAACGGACGCTTTTGGATATAGGATGCTTTAGCAAAATCAGGAGCTTTCCTTGGTCACTGTCGACAAACAAGACTCGGTAACTTTAAAAATTAGCCATGCGTTGGCAAAGAGTAAAACGCTCGACCTTGATATCTATGTTTTCGTACCCGGAGAGTTGGGTTTAAATTCCGACATTATCAGCGAATCCGAGTTCTACTACACTTCAATCACGCAAAAACGTTCTTACTACAGTACAGAGGTGCTTTTGCCTTTAGTGCACAGCCGCCTTGCTAAACGTGGTCGTCTGTCCAATCGTCAGTACCGCGTAAGTTTGAGTTTGTTTGCGTATCAATACGTTATTGCGCTTGATAAAGCCGTAGCTGCATTAAACAAGCATGATAGTGACAGCGTAACAGCGGAAGAAGTGGATGAAGTGATTGAATTGACGCTCGACATCCTGAAGCGTCTACGTCGTTCGATTCCTTACGAAGAAAACCTCAAGCGTTACTACGTTAACATCGACAATTACTTGTCTTGGTACACCGAGCAAAAGTTCCTATCTCTTGTCGCTCACCTTCCCCGTGAAGGCGATTACAGTACGATTAAAGAACGCTTGATTACTCTGTGTGAAAAAGAGCAAGCGCACCGTAAGTTGAATAACTACAACTCAGCGAGCGTCGTTGAGGACGTGACACGTTTGTCGAACAAAATGCGCTTGTTGAGACGTTTGATTGAGCACCCCATTGTTTTGCGTGAAAAAACGATGTCGATGGGTAACAACATCAAACGTGCAATCAAAGGTATCGCGACGGGCTTAGTTATGGTCGTTGTGACAAGTACCGTTATCCTTGCACGAGATTACCTAGGCGAGATTTCAGCGTCTTTCATTATTGCGATGTCATTTATCTATGCGCTACGTGAAATCTTTAAAGACGACTTGCGTGACGCAATGTGGCGTTGGATTCGTAAAGGTAAGCCAAAGTGGCGTAAGAAGTACATGGATCCGACGACGAAGAAAGTCGTTGGCCGTAAGCTGGAATGGTTAGACTATCGTTCGCTTTCAAGTTTGCCGGATCGTATTCAGAACATTCGTAAGAAGCGTGTGGTTCAGCGTGAAGAACAAATCCTGCATTACCATGCTAAGACTGAGATGGCGACGTCGTTGTTCTTGAGTGGTTACGAGCAAACGCGTGAAACGTTGAACATTAGTTTGCGCCCTATTATTCGTTTAATGGATAAGAGCTCGAACCGAGTCTATCGTTTGAATGATGGGCAAGTAAGTAAAGAGTCGGTAGAGAAACGCCACCTTCTCAATGTGATTGTCAAAGAAGACAACCACACTGATGAGCCCGTTTATTACCGTTGGAAGGTCGTGCTTAACCGTTCAAAGATCGTCTCTCTTGAGAAAATCGAACTGGTTTAAGCCCACAATATGAATTCTGAAATTAAGCAGCTTGTTTTTTAGCTGCTTTTTTAATAGAAAGCGTAAGAGAAAACTCGGCCATAGGTTCATTACCATTAATGCTCGGACACAGGGCGGTGATCTTCACATCTCGATTGATACGTTCGCCAGTTTCTAATGTCATTCGCAACATTTCATCAATCAATGGACCATCGTGACACACAAAATGCACGTCGCCTTCAGGACGTTTTAGAAACTCAGCTGTCACGCCTTTAAAAGCAAGAGAGATACGCTCTCCCTGCTCTTCTGCTTTACTCATAGCAAGAAAACCACCAGCGACATCGGCACCAACAGCAAGCGCACCAAAATACATACTATTGAGATGGTTCTTCGTTCTTCGCTTTAATGGAATTTTAACTTCAACGTGTTGATCATCGATGGCAAGGATCTTTGGTCTACACAACCAGATAAGTGGGACTTTAGAAAAGCCAAAAAGGTTTAAGTAAAGATTTGCACGGCGAACAGCAGATAACATCTTGGTCTCCTTACCAGACTAGTCAGACCAGTTAATCAATGAAGCGCCAAAATGTCAAAGAAATGTTAACGAGAAATCGATCTACGTAGGCAATTTAGCAATCGGTTTCTTTCCTGTAAGGCTTTCCGTTGAATATGAAACACCCACCACACCTAGCTCTAACGCTTAAAATGCCAAATTTGCGTGTTACTAAATAGAAAAACTAGTTATAAATTCAAACGACTATGTATTGATCTCTGCCGCCGTTTTTGTCATTTATACATAACTATCATTTATGATAAGCCACAGCATTACATACATTTCGGTATTTACTAGATAAGAATCCCGTGAAACGGTTTATTCCTAACTATAATTCCGTTATCTTTACCGCTTCGCAATAGAGAATAAAGCTATAACATGCCTATTAAAACAGATGAATTGAGAACCCAACCTTTGGGTCCAATGCCGACACCCGCAGAGCTAGGTAGCGTACATCCAATCACTGATGATGTAGCAGACCGTATTGCTCAATCTCGTCGACAAATTGAGAAGATTTTGACTGGTGAGGATGACCGTATCCTTGCTATCGTTGGCCCATGTTCAGTGCACGACACTGAAGCGGCAATTGACTACGCAACTCGTCTTGCGGACATTCAAGATAAGTACAAAGATGAACTGTTCATTGTTATGCGTACTTACTTTGAGAAGCCTCGTACCGTTGTTGGTTGGAAAGGTCTTATCACCGACCCTAACCTAGATGGTTCATACGCACTTGAAGCTGGCCTTCACAAAGCTCGTAAACTGCTACTGGATATCAACAAGCTTGGTCTTGCAACGGCTACTGAGTTTCTTGATATGATCACAGGCCAGTACATTGCTGATCTGATTACGTGGGGCGCGATTGGCGCTCGTACAACAGAGTCACAAATTCACCGTGAAATGGCGTCTGCCCTATCTTGCCCAGTTGGCTTCAAGAACGGCACAAACGGTAACGTGAAAATTGCGATTGATGCGATTCGTGCGTCTAAAGCATCACATTACTTCTACTCGCCAGATAAGAATGGTCGTATGACAGTTTACCGCACAAGTGGTAACCCATATGGTCACATCATTCTTCGTGGTGGTGAGAAAGGTCCAAACTTTGATGAAGCGTCAGTGAA
Organism: Vibrio sp. HENC-03; assembly: GCF_000305755.2. Classification (NCBI taxonomy): domain Bacteria; kingdom Pseudomonadati; phylum Pseudomonadota; class Gammaproteobacteria; order Vibrionales; family Vibrionaceae; genus Vibrio; species Vibrio sp. HENC-03. The sequence continues at coordinate 43,265 of NZ_JH976123.1, forward strand.
ACAAGCGTGTGAAGCGCTTGCAGAATTCGACTTGCCACAACGTTTGATTGTAGACTTTAGCCACGCAAACTGTCAGAAGCAGCACCGCAAGCAAATTGAAGTTGCACAAGACATTTGTGAACAAATTAAATCAGGCAGTACTCGCATTGCGGGTATCATGGCAGAGAGCTTCATTAAAGAAGGCAATCAGCCAATGACTGATATTCACAACCTAACTTACGGCCAGTCGATTACTGACCCATGTCTAGGTTGGGATGATACTGTGACTATGCTAGACATGCTGGCAGAAGCAGTAAAATCCAGTAAGTAATTTCCCTATAACAAGATAATCAAGGAATCTTCATGCCATCGTTTGATATTGTTTCAGAAATCGATACCGTTGAACTACGTAACGCGGTTGATAACGCTAACCGTGAACTGTCTACTCGTTTCGATTTCCGCAATGTGAATGCGAGCTTTGAGCTAGTAGAAGAAAATGTAAAAGTGTCAGCAGAAGGCGAGTTCCAGCTTAAGCAAATGCGTGACATCCTACGTAGCCACTTGGCAAAGCGTAACATTGATGCGAACGCTATGGATGCAAAAAATCCAGAAGCGACGGGTAAGAACTGGCACCAAAACGTTGCTTTCCGCCAAGGTATTGATACGCCTACAGCGAAAAAGCTAGTTAAACTAATCAAAGACGCGAAGCTTAAAGTTCAAACGTCTATCCAAGGCGACAAACTGCGCGTAACGGGTAAGAAACGTGACGACTTGCAAGCGACGATTGCAACGATCCGTGAAGCAGAGATGGGTATCCCATTTCAGTACAACAACTTCCGTGATTAATTGCGCTCTCCTATTCTCTTAATGATGAGAATGAGAACAGTGGAATAAAAAACGCCGGCGAAGTGTTCGTCGGCGTTTTTGTATGTCTGTTTTGAACCTCTAACTATTGCAAGAAGCTATGAACGTACGCTTCTTATTAGATTACAAGGTCCTGTCCTTGCAGGAGAGAAAACTCACTTGTTCCTTGAGGGATGAATACACAAACACGAAGTTGCTCTTCTTTGGCCTTTCTAAGCATGTCAGAGAGTTCAGTTGCGCTAGAAAATGCCTCACGTTCCGCATCTCTTCTTACCAGCTCCATTACATCTGCTTCGCATTTGGTTGAGTAAAGAGCCAATTCTGCTTGCTGCATGTATCGTACAGCCTTGATCGGCAGCATCTCTACATCTTTACCCACTTGAATCCAAGTGCAGCTTCCCGTTTCATCCAGAGGCTTTGCCATGGTTTCTTGATAGATGGTTTCAAGCTCACGATTATCTCGCGCGTTTTCTACTTCAGGATGAGAGAAATAGTTCTCCCAAAACTTACGGCGTAGATCGACGCTTGGTAGCGCTTCTTTAATCGAGTTACGTTTTGAATTAGCAAACTCCGCCATCAGTCCCATATTTTGCGGCAGAATCGCTTCTAACTTTTCTCGAATATTACGGATCAGTACAGGAGACGCGCCTCCACTCGAGATAGCTATCTGAATGCGTCCGCGATTAATCATTGAAGGCGTAATGAAATCACAGTAAGGCTTATCGTCTACAACGTTGACTAAGATGCCCAACTCTTTGGCGTCTTTATAAACCTGATGATTCAATTCTGGGTTATCTGTGGTTGCCCACACTTGAATGAAAGACTTTGTGACAAGGTCACTTGAATAAAAACGTTGAATCCAATGCACTTGCTGCTCTTGAGCAAGTTTATCAAGAAAGTCGACAAGACTTGGGGACACGATGGTGATGTCAGCACCAGCCTTAAGTAACGCCTCAACTTTGCGGCTCGCCACTTCTCCGCCACCGACAACCAGCACGGGTTTATTCACTAAATCTAAGAACAGAGGAAAATATCGCATTTCAATCCATGATCACTTCAAATAACTATCGAAATTCATGCTACCAAAAATGGGGCAATCACTTCACCTTGTTTCGACTTCACAAATAATATTTGTTCAAATTTTCGGCTTACATAGCCACCCTACACTAATGACACTTTTAATAACAAATTATTATCCTCTTGTTTTAATCCATCTTTTGTTGATTGTTCTGATGCACCAATCTGACAATTAGTTGCACTATTTACAAACAATTAACATTTCGTCATTCTAAATCGCAAGGAACGTTGTGACTTCTCTCCAAAACTCTTTTTAAATTATATATTTGAGAATTAGCAGATCCTTTCCTACGCTTATAACTGATTGATTTGACGATGACCGTTTCTTCTAAAATCAATCACGTAGGACGAAAACACAAATGAATAGGACACGTTGTATCAGGTCGCTCCTGATTTAACATGGATCATACAGGAAGGATACAAATGGCAAATAAACTCACAGTTCTTGCTTCCGTCGTAGCGGCTTCTACTGCCATGATGGCTACTTCAGCTCAAGCAGCAGACACTACTCTGGACAAAGTCACAAAACAAGGCTTTATTACTTGTGGCGTTAGTACCGGTCTACCTGGTTTCTCAAACCCTAACTCAAAAGGTGAATGGGAAGGTATCGACGTAGAATATTGCCAAGCACTGGCTGCAGCCGTTCTTGGGGATAAAACGAAAGTTAAGTATGTGCCCCTAACCGCGAAAGAACGATTCACTGCACTACAATCGGGTGAAATCGATGTGCTTTCACGTAACACCACCTGGACACTACACCGTGATACGGCTCTTGGTCTGAACTTTGTCGGCGTGAACTACTACGACGGTCAAGGTTTCATGGTTAAGAAAGACCTTGGTGTTTCAAGTGCAAAAGAGCTTGATGGCGCATCAGTATGTGTTCAATCAGGTACAACAACCGAGCTAAACCTTGCAGACTACTTCCGTAACCAAGGCATGGCATACAAACCAGTGGTATTTGATACTGCTGCGCAAACTTCTAAAGGTTTTGATGCTGGCCGCTGTGACGTACTAACTACTGACCAATCTGGTCTGTACGCGCTACGTCTGAATTTGAAAGACCCTTCTTCTGCTACCGTTCTTCCTGAGATCATCTCTAAGGAACCACTAGGTCCTGTTGTACGTCAAGGCGACGACCAATGGTTCAATATCGCGAAGTGGACTCTATTTGCGATGGTGAACGCAGAAGAGTACGGCATTACCTCTAAGAACGCAGATGAGATGTTGAAATCGAAAGATCCAAACATCAAACGTATTCTTGGTGTGGACGGTCCTAAAGGTAAAGGTCTAGGTATCCGTGACGATTGGGGCTATCAAGTTATCAAGCAAGTCGGTAACTACGGTGAGAGCTTCGAGCGCACGGTTGGTACAGGTTCGCCTCTGAAAATTTCTCGTGGTGTAAACGCACTATGGAATGCAGGCGGCTTCATGTACGCGCCACCAATCCGCTAATACAACGATTATCACAGGGCGGTTTATGCCGCCCTTTTTCGTGAGTGAATCTATAAATAAGGGTTTGAGGTTATCGCTGTATGAAACCGACGAATGATGCATCGCCAAGTACGATGTCCAAACCAAGCGGAAGTAAGAGCCTGATTTACAATCCAGCCTTTCGCTCCGCACTTTTCCAGATCATTGCCGTAGCCGCACTGGTATTTTTCTTTTACACAATCATCAACAATGCACTGACCAATCTTGATGCGCGTGGTATCGCAACAGGTTTTGGTTTCCTTAATCAAGAAGCAGGCTTTGGGATCGGCCTGACTCTTATCGAATACGACGAAACGTTCTCTTATGGACGCACCTTTGTCGTTGGCCTTCTTAATACCGCACTGGTTTCTGTGCTTGGTATTATCCTCGCAACCGTTATTGGTTTTGTTATGGGTATCGCGCGTCTCTCTTCCAACTGGTTGGTGAGTCGATTAGCTGCGGTATACATTGAAACGTTCCGAAATATCCCACTACTTCTACAAATCTTTTTCTGGTATTTCGCGGTTCTTCAAGCGCTCCCATCACCAAGACAAAGTATGAGCCTTGGTGAAGCGATCTTCTTGAACGTTCGTGGATTGTATTTCCCAGCGCCTGTGATGGAAGCAGGAAGCGGTTTAGTTATCGCTGCACTTATCTTTGGCGTCATTGCGACGGTTTTGGTTAACGTGTGGGCAAACAACAAGCAACGTTTAACAGGTCAACAAACGCCAATGGGCCGAATTGCGCTTGGATTAATTGTTGGGCTTCCTTTAGTGGTTTACTTCCTTGCTGGTATGCCGATCTCTTTGCAGTATCCAGAGTTAAAAGGCTTTAACTTCCGAGGTGGCATCAGCATCATTCCTGAGCTGGCTGCGCTTCTGTTGGCATTGAGCGTCTATACCGCGTCGTTCATTGCTGAGATTGTTCGCTCTGGTATTAACGCAGTGAGTCATGGTCAAACTGAAGCAGCAATGTCACTTGGTTTACCACGCACAAAAACGCTTAAGCTAGTCGTGATTCCTCAGGCACTACGTATCATCATCCCTCCTCTTACTAGCCAATACTTGAACCTCACCAAGAACTCTTCTTTGGCGATGGCGATTGGTTATCCAGATCTGGTTTCTGTATTCGCCGGTACCACGTTGAACCAGACCGGACAAGCGATTGAAATCATCGCAATGACCATGGGCGTTTACTTGACGTTGAGTTTGATTACTTCAGCGTTGATGAACTTGTACAACCGTAAAGTGGCACTGGTGGAGAGATAATATGAGTACACATCAATTTCAGCCAGATCTCCCGCCGCCAGCAAACACGGTTGGTGTCGTAGGTTGGCTACGAAAAAATCTATTCAATGGACCAATCAACTCGATTGTGACGCTGATTCTGGCTTACATCGTATTCTCAGCACTCTGGAATATCGTCGATTGGGCATTCATCAATGCTGATTGGGTCGGGACAACAAGAGATGACTGTACACGCGAAGGCGCATGTTGGGTCTTTATTAGCGTGCGTTGGGAACAGTTCATGTATGGATTCTATCCAGAAGCTGAACTCTGGCGCCCTCGTCTGTTCTACATCACATTGGCTATTTTTACAGTGCTACTCGCTTACGAGAAAACACCAAAACGCATTTGGATTTGGTTGTTCTTCGTAAACATTTACCCATTCATTATTGCCGCACTGCTTTATGGTGGCGTATTTGGTCTCGAAGTCGTTGAGACACACAAATGGGGTGGTCTATTAGTTACGTTGATCATCGCACTTGTTGGTATCGTGGTTTCACTTCCAATTGGTGTTGCCCTAGCTCTTGGTCGACGTTCAGATATGCCGATCATCCGCAGTATCTGTACTGTTTACATTGAAGTGTGGCGTGGTGTTCCGCTTATTACCGTTCTGTTTATGGCCTCGGTAATGCTGCCTCTGTTCTTGGCTCAAGGCTCAGAAACTGACAAGCTCATCCGTGCGCTAATCGGTGTGGTCATGTTCAGTGCAGCTTATATGGCAGAGGTGGTACGTGGTGGTTTGCAGGCGATCCCGAAAGGCCAGTATGAAGCCGCAGATGCACTCGGCCTTACCTACTGGAAAAAGATGGGACTGATCATTTTGCCTCAGGCACTCAAGATTACTATCCCTTCTATTGTGAACACTTTTATCGGTCTCTTTAAAGACACCAGTCTTGTGCTTATTATTGGTATGTTTGACGTGCTGGGCATTGGACAAGCTGCGAATACCGACCCTGAGTGGTTAGGCTTCGCAACCGAAAGTTATGTATTTGTCGCGTTAGTGTTTTGGGTATTCTGTTTTGGCATGTCGCGTTACTCGATATGGCTTGAAAACAAACTGCATACCGGTCACAAACGATAACTCACTAAGATCAAGGACGTATTATGACGCAACAACAAGATTATATGATCCAGTTGAAGGACATGAATAAGTGGTATGGTGAGTTTCACGTACTAAAGAACATCAACCTAGACGTAAAGAAAGGCGAAAAAATCGTTATCTGTGGACCATCGGGCTCAGGTAAATCGACCATGATTCGTTGTATCAACCGTCTCGAAGAGCATCAAGCCGGCAGCATCTATGTATCGGGCACTGAACTTACAGAAGACCTGAAAAACATTGAGGCGGTTCGTCGTGAAGTGGGCATGTGTTTTCAGCACTTTAACCTCTTCCCTCATCTAACGGTTTTGGAGAATTGTACGCTTGCCCCTATCTGGGTGAAGAAAATGCCAAAAGAAGAAGCCGAAGCCATCGCAATGCAGTACTTAGAGCGCGTTAAGATCCCCGATCAAGCCGACAAGTATCCGGGGCAGCTCTCCGGTGGTCAGCAACAACGTGTGGCGATCGCCCGCTCTCTTTGTATGAGCCCTAAAGTAATGCTATTTGATGAGCCGACATCGGCACTCGACCCAGAGATGGTGCGTGAGGTTCTTGATGTAATGGTTGAACTGGCAGAAGAAGGCATGACCATGTTGTGTGTAACGCACGAAATGGGTTTTGCTAAAGAAGTGGCTGACCGAGTTATCTTTATGGATGCGGGTGAAATCATCGAAGAGAACAACCCTGTCGACTTCTTCGAGAATCCGCAATCGGATCGAACCCAGAACTTCTTAGCTCAAATCCTTCACCATTAAAACTTAGATACATAGCTAAAATTGTAAAGCGCTGACATCAAAATCAGCGCTTTTTGTTTGCTTAACTGGTCGACATTCACTCATGTTACGAAAATCCAGTTGATTCAAGATGTTGTAAATTCGCGCAATCTTGCAACCTACTTCGTGAGCTGGGCTTCAGAGCTTTGAATAGTAAGCCTTTCTTCGCTATGCAAGGCGGTAATATTGTGTTACAAGTTGCCACATACATAACACATTATTTCTATTATTATTTTGTTCTAGATATACATGTGGCGGGCTTGATTTTTTGAACTATCGGGCCCATATATGTCTATATATTAAAGATAAGACAGTCCCTTATAGAGGAAGATTATGAACAGTCCTATGTTTTCTCGCACTACTACTCAAGAGAGTGCTCTACAAACCAACAAAGTACTGCGTAATACATATGCACTACTTTCTATGACTCTACTATGGTCAGCTCTTGTGGCTGGCGTGTCTATGGCATTTAACCTACCGCGTCCAGGTATCATCCTGATGTTGGTTGGCTTCTACGGTCTATTATTCCTGACTGAGAAAAACCGTAACAACAGCATGGGCCTAGTGTTTACATTCCTATTCACAGGCTTCTTGGGTTACACCATTGGTCCAATTCTAAACATGTACATCGGTGCTGGTATGGGCGACGTTGTTCTAACAGCACTAGGCGGTACCGCTCTGTCATTCATGGCAGCTTCTGCTTACGCTCTAACAACTAAGCGCGACCTATCTATGATGGGCGGCCTTATGTTGTCACTATTTGTCGTTCTAGTTGTAGGTATGATTGCGAGCATCTTCATCCAATCAACTATTCTGCATCTAGCACTTAGCAGCTTGTTCATTGTGTTCTCTACCATGGCAATTCTGATGACCACTCAAGGCATCATCCGTGGCGGCGAAACAAACTACATCTCTGCAACGATTACGCTATACGTTTCAATCTACAACATCTTCATCAGCCTACTAAGCATCCTAGGCATCATGAACGACGACTAATTCGTTAGATTGAATTAAAACTCAAAAGCCCGAAATTCTACTTCGGGCTTTTTCTTTGCAAGTAATTCAGTTTGTTATGCTTGGTCTACCGTCAACTCGATAACTTCGTCAGCCTCTGGATTTTCTCTAAACCGTCTCACTTGGATGGTTTCCTCTCCCAACATGATTTTCTTGGCAATTCGATGCATGCCATCAAAGACTCGATAATCACTGGTTAATATTACGGGATAGGACAAATCGGCGTTGTTGATACGTTGGCAATGTTTCGCTATTTCACGACAGGTTGGCAGCGGCCCCTCTTCACTAAACCAAGTCACCTCATTCGGGCCTTTGATATCATCAATTGCAATTTCTTCTACGGGTAAAGATTCTGCGAGCTTCCAAATACGCTCGATAGACCAAGTGGATTTGACGTTATCGTTAATCTCAATATAACGTTGTTTCGACACGACTAACTCCTTGTCATGATTTTGGATTCTAACCTGAACACAGGTCACTTATTAAACCAAGAGAGTATCGCCCCATGAGAACAAACACAACGTCGTAAGCGAGTCATTGTTTGTCAACGCCTCACTTAAGCATATGAAGTCATTAAAAAAGACAATAAGAAATGAATAACTTTGGGTAAAAATGCAAATACACAGATACTCACCCCGAGAATTTTCTAACGAGATGAATAAATTTACATTATTGTGAATAGTCAGCGCAATTAACCTCTTCTACCGTGACTTTCTTTATCTGGTATTAATTGTGTAAATTTACTTCGCTCAGAAGCCTTAAAAGATTCTTTTGTTGAGTCTAAGCTTCGCTCTACGCTACCCTATACGTATCAATGGTTACTTAGCGGAAACAAAGCTATGTTCGTTTACAACGGCAAAGAAATTGAAACCGACGCTCAAGGCTACCTACTTGACCACACTCAGTGGGAAGAAGGCATGATTGAGCTTCTAGCAAAAGATGAAGAGATCGAACTTACCGATGCGCACTTAGAAGTGGTTCACTTCGTACGTGATTTTTATGAGGAGTTCAACACCTCTCCTGCGGTAAGAATGCTTGTGAAAGCGATGGAAAAGGCGCACGGCCCTGAGAAAGGTAACAGCAAGTACCTGTTCAAACTGTTTAAGAAAGGCCCAGCGAAACAGGCAACCAAATTGGCAGGCCTTCCTAAACCAGCGAAATGTTTGTAAGGCTCTGGTTTAAAAATACCACTTACAAAATGACAGTTTATAAAGCTATAAGATCTTAAATCCGCGGAAAGGTTTGTAAGACACACTTTCCTGAGTGACACTGTCCACACTCGCTGTCCGCGGTCCTTCTTCTAACCACTTCGAAAACGCTTCAATTTGCTCTTCTGTACCACAGGCAATCACTTCAACATCTCCGTTGTTTAAGTTCTTCGCGTACCCCGTTAAACCGAGCTTCAATCCTTGATGCGATGTGTGGTATCGAAATCCTACCCCTTGTACGTGACCTACTATCAGAAACTTCTCACACTTTAGTACCATCCGTATACCGCTCCCTATATTTGAGTGATATATTAATTGCGTCTATTTACCCCACTAAGGATAGTGGGTTTTTATATGGTTATAATAATTATGAAAGAAATTCCCTTCCGTTGGATTGATAAGTATCTCATCCATTTAAAAATTCAAGAAAAGTTCTATTTACTCTTCTTCCTTCCTCTTCTTGCATTAGTCATTCTCACTTTAGTCCTGAATAGTGCCGCTGACGCCATGATTTCTGGTCTGTATCAGGAAGAGTTGATGTTAATGAAGGGACTTATTGAGGCAGGTAACCTTTCGCAATCTCAAGTTGCAAACCTTATTGCTGGCTCAGAGACAATTACCCTTGGTACTGGCCCAGACTCTGTTTCTGTATTGAATGGCGCATTTAGCCTAGTTGCAAACCATGAGCAGTCTTTATGGACCGCACTTTCTACAGCGCAAGTCAGTATTATTCTTGTGACTCTGTTCATTATCGCGATTGGTGTTTACTACATCATGACTTTCATCGGTGGTGCGATGTTTACGATGAACAAAGCGCTCAATACGCTGGCAGATGGTGATCTAACAGCGCGTATGAATTTCTTCCGTGTTCGTGATGAGTTCAGCGAAATCGCGATTACTATCGACAAAGTAGCGGATCGCGAACAAAAGATGGTTCAGTCGATTCAAGAATCCGTAGCGCTGATGCAGCAAATCAGCTCTGACCTTAACCTTTCGATTCACAACAGCTCTGAGATCTCAAATACTCAACAAGAGCACCTTAACTCACTGGCAAGTGCGACAGAACAGATGGCTTCCACAATTCGTGAAGTGGCAACGCTGGCTCATGACTCAAGCACACAAACTGATGATGCTCGCAGCGTCGCGCAATCAGGTCAGGTGAAAGTGGAAAATACCCTTCACTCTATCTCGAACCTTTCTACTGAGATCCAATCGGCATCTCAAGCAGTTGAAGAGTTAGATGCAAACGCAGCTCAAATCGATGAAGTGGTAACAACCATCAACGGTATCTCTGAGCAAACTAACCTACTTGCCTTGAACGCTGCGATTGAAGCGGCTCGTGCAGGCGAACAAGGTCGTGGCTTTGCGGTTGTTGCTGATGAAGTTCGCGCTCTTGCAGGCCGCACTCAACAAGCGACAGTTGAGATTCAAGCAATGATTGAAGCGCTACAACGTAACAGCCAATCACTGACTAAACTGATGGAAGTCACGGTTCACAATGCGAACGAAGGCCAAACTCTGATGGCTGAAGTGAACCACGAGATTGGCTCACTAGCAGACAAGAACCAAACTATCTCAGACAGCAGCATTCAAATTGCGACAGCAGCTGAGGAGCAAGGTGTCGTGGCAGACAATATCGCATCAAGCGTTGAAGAGATTCGCATACAAGCAAACAATGTATGTACGATGATCAGCACAACGTCGCAAAACGTCGAGCAGCTTCGAGCTCAAAGTGACACTATGGAGTCGCTACTGACTGGCTTGAAAGCTTAATCGCTTAAACGAGTAACTAGGGGCACTTCGGTGGCCCTTTTTTGTATCTGGAAAACCCATCCGTTACTCCACTCATCAGTTTATAATTAAAGCCTCTACAAATGATTGGATTGTCGATGGATATTGCTTTTGCGGGCAACATCCCGGACAATACGCCCCTTTCAAAATTCAACAAGAGCTAAAGAAATGACAGCTGCTATCTATTTGGTTAAAGGTCGTGAGAAATCGGTTAAGCGCAAGCACCCTTGGATCTTCTCTCGAGGCATCAGTAAAGTTGAGGGCGAACCTGCTCTTGGCGAAACCGTTGATGTATTCACTCACGACGGAAAATGGCTAGCTAAAGCGGCATATTCTCCAGCTTCTCAAATTCGTGCTCGTATCTGGAGTTTTGAAAAAGAAGAAATCAACAAAGCCTTCTTCGTTAAGCGTTTCAACAACGCTCAGCTTCTTCGTGAAGACATCATCGAGCGCGATGGCCTAACTGGCTACCGTCTTATCGCGGCTGAGTCTGATGGTATGCCTGGCGTTACCATCGACCGTTACCAAAACTTCTTTGTGTGCCAGCTTCTAAGTGCGGGCGCAGAATACAACAAGCAAGCGATTGTTGATGCTTTGGTTGAGTGTTTCCCAGACTGCAACGTTTACGAGCGTTCAGACGTCGCGGTACGTAAGAAAGAAGGTTTGAAAGAAACCACTGGCGTACTGCACGGTGAAGAGCCACCAAAATCAGTGGTGATTGAAGAGAACGGCGTAAAAATCAGCGTAGACATCGTTGGTGGTCATAAAACGGGTTTCTACCTAGACCAACGCGACAGCCGCCAACAAGCGATGAAGTACGTGAAAGACAAAGAAGTTCTGAACTGTTTCTCTTACACCGGCGGTTTTGGTCTGTACGCACTAAAAGGCGGCGCAAAACGCGTTATCAATGCGGACGTATCACAACCAGCTCTAGACACTGCTAAGTTCAACGCAAAACTGAACGAGTTTGATATCTCGAAAAAACGCGCTGTGTTCCTAAACGCAGATGTTTTCAAACTACTACGCGAATACCGTGACCAAGGTACGAAGTTCGATGTTGTGATCATGGACCCACCGAAGTTTGCAGAAAGTAAAGCACAGCTAAACGGTGCATGTCGTGGCTACAAAGACATCAACATGTTGGCGATGCAAATTCTAAACCCAGGTGGCACGCTATTGACCTACTCATGCTCAGGCTTAATGGACCAAGTTCTGTTCCAAAAAATCATTGCTGACGCCGCAGTAGATGCAAACCGCCAAGTTAAGTTTGTAGAGCGTTTTGAACAAGCAGCCGACCACCCAACGGATACGGCCTACCCAGAAGGTTTCTACCTTAAAGGTTTTGCGTGTAAAGTTCTATAATCGCTGATTAAAACCAACTCAAAAAGAAAACGGAGCTTTCGCTCCGTTTTTTTATTCTCTCAATTGCTCGAGGTTGGTGATGATACTGTTTGCGATATCAGCCGCCGACGCGCCGTCAAAGTTAACTTCAAGCTGCTGGCCATCTTTGTTGATGGTCAATGTTGAATTTCCACCATCTTCCGTCACAGAAACTGAGATATCGTCAACCTGCCCAGCATAGTCACCAGAACTCAGGTCATCTAGCAGAACAGATATATCACTCTCACTCACGTCATCAAACAAGTCCGTAAAGTCTAATGAATCTCCGCTTTCAAAATCGGTAACCGTATCTGTTGCCGTATCCATTTCTGTCCACTTAAATACATCGTTACCCCCACCACCTGTGAGTACATCGTCTCCAAGTCCACCGTTCAAGATGTCATTGCTGTCCGTTCCGACTAAGTTGTCATTCTGATCAGTTCCTTGAATAGTATTAACTTGCAACGCTCCCACTTGAATACCAAACGCTTCGACTGCATCAACAGACACATTGGTAAAATCAATATCCACGGTTGCAGAATCGGCACTGGTGAGACCATCTGAATCTATTGCCTTGTAATCAAAGGAGTCGTTCACATTATTAAAGCTGGTAATCTGAGTACCGACGAGAGTAAAACTCGCTTTGTCACTCGCACTGTTCGTCTCTGGGAACAAGCGAATTTCGTCGAAACTACCGTTAGTAATAGCCACTGTGGCAAAACCTTCTTGATTACCGGTAAACACAATGTCAGAGGTTTGAATGACCTGCGTTTCTGCTAGGACACCATCCATGTAGAAATAAACATTGATCCAAGCAGCTCCACTATTAAAGCGGTCATTTAAGCTCGCTAGGTCGAGGCGAGCTTCTTCGGCCTCGAGGCCTTCATCTAGCTCAATCGCAATGAACTCACTAGTACTGATCTCATCACCTTGTCCTGTTTCTCCGGGAGAAACAACAACCAAACCAACTTGTTGGTTTGCAAAGTCCACTTTGATTTGAGCGTTGTTAACAAAATCTCCGTTGCTATCGATAGTTCCACCAAAGAAACTCAAGCCATTAACGTCAACAGTGTCCGCGATAAAGTCTTTATCAAACTCATCCAACAAGTCTTGTGAATCAAAACTTTGTTCGTCGAAGAAGTCTTCAGTAAGCGCATAACGCACTTCTGTTGATTCAGGGATAACATCTCCTATTTCGAGTACAACCTCATTATTCTGGTCATCAAAGTAGTAAAGATACCCATACTCAGGGAGCGTCGTGATGCAAATGCTGGTTTCTTTATCATCGAAAGGATCGAAGTCATCTTCCAAGTCCTGCGCATAAGGACCAAAATCAATCAACGCATCTTCACCGGGGTTATTCAAATCAATAATGATATTGAAATCTTCTACGGTTGGAGGTGTGTTGTCATCGTCAAGAATTGTACCAATACCTGAAGCTGCGACATTTTGGCCTTGGATTTCGCCAGTCAACGTGAAGTTTTCTGATTGCTCATAAACTTGATCTTCAAGAGTATTAACCGTAACGCTAAATGTCGTATCGTTTGCAGGAACTGAGACATCAAACGTTCCATCAGGTGCCACATTGACCACTTCGGTCGTATTGTCGGCATAAGTAATTGTCACAGATGTCGCATTAAAATCATCCCCTGCTAAAGCGGTTCCATCAAGTAGTGACATGCTGACTAAAATCGCGACCGTACTTGCGTTACTTAATGTGACATTAAAGGTCGCGTCCTCACCCTCGGTAACTTGTATATCTGTGATATCTGCAACGCTTGGTCTATCCGCTTCATCATCTATCGTTACCGTACCGACCGCAGGCGTAGTTTGAACAGACGTCGAACCCGATAGTGTGAATGTTTCATCACCTTCATAGATATCGTCATTTAGTGTTTCCATCGTAACGCTAAATGTCGTATCCATTGCAGGAACAGTGACATCAAAGGAACCATCAGGGTTTACCGCGACAACTTCAGTGCTGTTGTCCGCATAAGTGATCGTCACCTGTGTATCGGTGTAATCTACGCCACCGTCTGCTGTGCCATCGGCGAGCGTCATGCTGACAACAGTATCTGTTGTACTCGCATTACTCATGGTCACATCAAGTGTCGCAGGATCGCCTTCGTTGACGGTGGTTGAGCTAATCGATGCCACGGTTGGGCGATCATCATCTGGATCGGGACCTGGGCCACTGCCATCATCAACAATCGTACCTGTGCCTTCTGCTGGCGTGGTCTGTACGGCAGTTGCACCGGACAACGTAAAGGTCTCAGGGCCTTCAAATAGGTCATCATCCGTTGTGCTAACAGTGATGCTGTATGTGGTGTCATTGGCAGGAACAGTGACATTGAACGAGCCATCAGGATTTACCGCG
>NZ_JH976124.1:0-220349 GCF_000305755.2 Vibrio sp. HENC-03
TGCTGACTTCTGGTACAAGTACGTTGGCTTCGACGGTCGCATCATCGGTATGACAACATTCGGTGAGTCTGCACCAGCAGATCAACTGTTCGAAATGTTTGGTTTCACTGTAGAAAACGCAGTAAACACAGCAAAAGAACTGCTAGCTTAATCGCTAAGTATTGTCAGTTTTCTCTATTGCGAATTTGAAAACTGAAAAGCCCCGCTTCGGCGGGGCTTTATTTTATCTATCCAATTTCAAAAACGATTCAACGCTCTAGTTCTAGTTCTAGTTCTAGTTCTAGTTCGAATCATTTCTCCTCAAACTGAATCGCAAGTCGATAAAAGTCTTGAACTTGTTCTTTCAACTGCTTACTGTTTTGTTCCACAGAATGTGTCGCGGCTAAGTTTTGCTCTGCTGTCGACGCAATAGAATGAATGTGCTGATTCACGTCGCTAGAAAGCTGTAACTGCTTATTGGCAGAGTCCGCGACATTCACCATCAAACCACTCATGGTTTGCATCATCTGTTCTACCTCAGACAAACGCGCCGCACTTTGTTCAGCCACTTGCGAACAGGTGTCTGTTTGATCTTTATTAGCGATGATATCCTTCTGCCAGCCTTGAATCGTCATTAGCATAGCTTCAATCGATGCTTTAATTTGCTCAGTCGCATTCGAGGTACGTCCAGAAAGCGCCCTCACCTCATCAGCCACAACAGCAAAGCCACGACCTTGTTCACCCGCTCGCGCTGCCTCAATTGCAGCATTGAGTGCTAGCAGATTAGTTTGATCGGCAATCCCACCAATCTCTTCCATTAATTGACTGACCTTTTGTGCTTGGTCGCTCAATTGATAGGTCGTTTCTGTCGCCTTCTCAGCTTGTAAGCTTAGTTGCGCTAGGTTCGTATGGGTTTGGTCGATGGTCTCTTTCGCCATTAAGCAGGATTTCAACGTATCATCAATCAGCAGATGAGCATCGTGAGTGCTGGATGAAACCGAATTCGCTGATGCCTCCATCGAGTCAGCAGCATCACGAACTTCATGAATGTCTTTGTTCTGCTGCGTCAAAGCAGTAAGTACTTCTGCGGTGGTATGACTTAACTCTTCAGCACAATTTTGGAGCGGTCTTGCCGAGTCCGTCATACGCCCCAAAACGGTACGAATACGAGCAGAGAGCATTTTGATGTGAAAGTCCGCGATAGAGAATGGCTTATTACCGGAGTACACCAAGCGACTCACACTGTCGTATTGTGCTTGCAGTTTTTTAAACTGTTGCGGCGTATCAATGAGTTCTTGGCGGAATAACACAGTAAGCACGCCTGCCGGTAATAATGTCGCAAGCCAAGCGAGTGGCCCTTCAAGTGATAAAGCAAAGCTAGTGACCGGTGCGGCTAATGCACCTAGAAGAATCGCATAGCGTAGTGTTTCATTTAACTTCAGTGACCATGCACGTCCCGACTTCTCTGCTTTCAAAAGCCCTTGGTAAGCCTTAGAAGCGATATCAACCCATTCACGCTTTGGTTTCACACGAACCGATTGATAGCCCACCATTTGATGGCCTTCATAAATTGGGGTTACGTAAGCATCGACCCAATAGTAACCACCCGACTTCGTACTGTTCTTTACAATTCCGCGCCACGCTTTGCCTTTTTTTAGGCGAGCCCACATATCACCAAAAGCGGCTTTGGGCATATCTCCGTGACGAACGATATTGTGGTTTTGTCCGAGCAGTTCGTCGTGGCTGTATTCAGCGATTCGACAAAATGCATCATTACAGTAAGTAATGACACCTTTAAGATCGGTTGTTGAGACCAGCTCGTCAGAATCCTCTACGAGGGTTTCTTGAGCTTTATTGGAAGTTGAGACTGACATAGATGAGGCTTCTATAGTTTTTATTAAATTGCGACAGGTTATATACACGATTGTTATATTTATTACAAAATGCTAGAGAAAAAACCTTACAGATGCGACATTTCGAGCTCGAAAAACTTACTTAGATAACAATAATTAACCAATTATTTTGTGGGTTGTGAGCCGATAGACAAAAAAGACCCAGCGTACATAACTGGGTCTTATAAAATCTTGAAGTTGATTTATGCAACTTGAGATTCAGAGTTATTATTCGCCTTGATAAAAAATATTCCCATCACCAATAGGACAAAAGGCAGAACGTACAAATTCAAGCTCTGCCATCCTACGGTAGATTCCAACCAACCAGACAAAAGCGCAGTAACGGTAACGCAGCTGAACACGAAAAACTCATTAAACGCCTGCGCTTTACTCTTGTTCTTTGCTTCATAACTCTGACTAAACAAGCTTGTGGCGGCGATAAACATGAAATTCCATCCAACCCCGAGTAAGATCAACGCGGTACTGAAATGCCAAATAGAAAGTCCGTGCATATTAATCGCGATACACGCAATAAACAGTACTCCACCAGCTAAGATCATCTTCTTCGCACCAAACTTCTCGATCAAACTGCCCGTAAAGAAAGCAGGAACAAACATGCCCAAGACATGCCATTCAATCACGCCGGCCGCTCTGGTAAAGTCAAAGCCACAACCAATCATCGCCAATGGAGTTGCTGTCATCAGAATATTCATGACAGCATAGGCAACCATCGCGGCTAGAACTGCGATCATAAAGTTAGGACGGCGAACAATGACTTTTATCGAGTCTGTTTTTAAATGCGAACTCTGGGTGTGTGCCGAGGGGAATCGAATCGTTTGAAGCAAAATGAGTGCGGTAACATACAAACCAATCAATACAGCAAAAGCACTAATATACAGTCCATCGCTTGACCACTTTTGTGAATAGACAGCGAGGTTTGGCCCTAATACTGCGGCAAGTACCCCACCCGCCATGGAAATAGAAATTGCGCGGTGCCTCGCAGATTCATCACAAACTTCGATCGCAGCAAATCGATAGAGCGTACCAAATCCAATCCCTACACCTAATAAGAACGTAGAAGCACAAAACAAAGTGAAGTTTTCTAACGAAAGCGCATAAGTTGCTAATGAAGCGCCAAAGATGCCAATAACGTTACCCAAGCTAAAACCTAGACGACGCCCCAGTTTTCCCATAATTAAGGAAGCAGGAATCGTCGCTGACATTAAGCCAAGAAATTGCAACGCTACTGGCAGGGTAATCATGCTTGAAGAAGGAGCGATTTGCTTTCCGATGAGCGCGATGACTGAGATTAAGAGAATGTTCCCTGTCATTAATAAAGCTTGGCAAAGTGACAATAGCCAGACGTTTCTGTTCATCTCATTCCTTGAGTGTTTTTTAATCTATACCCACACCATAACGGATTTAAAACTAAAACACATGACTTATGTGCAACACGTTTAATCTTGTTTTGGTTTATTTGGATATAACCGATTTCATTCTATGTTTTCAGAACATTAAAAAAGCCAGCGAGTTGCTGGCTTTGATGAACACGAAATATTGATGCTTATTTAGCGCGACGAGCTTTTACAGCATCTGATAACTGACGAAGAACGGTTTCCGTATCTTCCCAACCAATACATGCATCTGTAATAGATTGGCCGTAGTTAGCGACTTTGCCATCTACTAAGTCTTGACGACCTTCAACAAGGTGAGACTCAATCATTACACCGAAGATTGCGTCTTCGCCGCCAGAAATCTGCTCTGAAACATCATCAGAAACCAGCATTTGACGTTTAAATTGCTTAGAGCTATTTGCGTGGCTGAAGTCGATCATGACTTTCTTCGGCAGACCAGCAGCATCTAGCTCATCTTTGATTTGTGCTACATGAGACGCGCTGTAGTTTGGCTCTTTACCGCCACGTAAAATGATGTGACAGTCAGGGTTACCTGCCGTTTCTACGATTGCAGAGTGGCCGTATTTTGTCACTGATAAGAAGTGGTGAGATGCGCTTGCAGAACGGATTGCGTCGCTAGCGATCTTGATGTTGCCATCAGTACCGTTTTTAAAGCCAACTGGGCAAGACAAGCCTGACGCTAGCTCACGGTGTACCTGAGATTCAGTCGTACGTGCACCGATAGCACCCCAGCTAATAAGGTCAGCGACATACTGTGGCGTGATCATATCTAGGAATTCACTTGCCGTAGGAAGGCCCATGTCAGTAAGGTCAAGCAACAGCTTACGACCAATACGAAGACCGTCATTCAGCTTGTAAGTATCATTTAGGTACGGGTCGTTGATTAGACCTTTCCAACCAACGGTGGTACGTGGCTTTTCAAAGTAAACACGCATAACCACTTCAAGTTGCTCACCTAATTCATCACGAAGCACTTTGAGCTTTTTGCCGTACTCGACAGCAGCTTCTGGATCGTGAATAGAACATGGACCAACGATCACAAGCAGACGGTCATCTTTACCTTCAAGAATATTGTGGATGGCATTACGACATTCAAAAGTGGTTGTGGAAGCAGTTTCGGTTGCCGGAAATTTCTCAAGAACTGCAACAGGTGGCAATAGCTCTTTTACTTTATTAATTCTTACATCATCAGTTTGAAACATTACTTCTACTTCCTAATTACTATCCCAGACCCACTAATTTGCCCAAACTTTACTCAGTGCAACATTGTTCACAAAGCAAGCAATAATAAGGGCTGTGGGCTTATTTAATTGTGTCAATGCAAGTAACTTATCGGCTTAGAAGAACAGTTGCAAACACTTTTTTAAAAAAAATGCAAATTAACACCCTATGTTCAAAACAAAACACAGTGTAAATTTTAATGTACAGGAAAAGTTCAAAATAATCATATATTTTCCTGTAACTTTGAAAAAGTTGTCTACAATGTAAGAAATATCAGAAGTTTGTGAGGGAGTTCGCGACTAAAAGTGTAGCAAGATCTAAGATATTGTTGCTTGATGTTAAATTAAATGACTATTAAACTAATTTCTTATAACTACCTAGTTTTACTCAAATTGTTAAAACAAAGTAGAAATTAATATGCAATCAATACAAGGAAACACTATGAAAAAAGTAGCAATTGCAGTAGCAGCAGTGGTAGCTGGTGGTTTAATTAACTCTGCTCAAGCTGAAATGTATATCGGGGGCAAAGTAGGCATGACTACACTAGATGATGCTTGCTATTTAAACAGCCCTTGTGATGATGATGCTTTCGGTGCCGGAATGCACATCGGTTACGACTTTACCGATATCATTGGTCTTGAGTACGGCGTTGATTACTTAGGTAACTACGAAGCTAACTTCAAGTCAGGGGCTAACACAGTTGATACGATTGACGGCGATCTATGGGCACTAACGCTTGCACCTAAATTCAACTGGCATCTAAACGATACGTGGAACCTATTCGCGAAAATCGGTGGTGCTTACATGATCTCTGGTGACGAGAAAGACTTCGTTCCTACCGGCTCATTGGGTGCGGAATACACTATTGATAGAAACTGGAGCGTTCGTGCAGAGTACCAACGTTACCAAGATATTTCTGACGACGTACTAGATGACATGGATGCTAACTTCTTCGGTATCGGCTTTAACTACAAGTTCGCAGCAGCACCTGTTGTAGCAGCAGTAGTAACAGAAGAGGTGATGGAAGAAGAACCAGTAATGATGACGAAGACGCACAAAGAAGAGTACGGTACAGGTACGTTTGAATTCGACAGTGCAACACTTACTGATTCAGTATCTGAGCGTCTAGACAACTTCGTTAACTTCTTGAACGAGTACCCACAAGCTCAAGTTGAAATCACTGGTTACACAGATAGCTCTGGTCCAGCGGCATACAACCAAAAACTGTCTGAGCGTCGTGCACAAGCTGTTGCAGATTACCTAGTCGCAGCAGGTATCGATGCAGACCGCTTCACAGTTAAAGGTATGGGTGAAGAGAACCCTGTAGCTGACAACAGCACTCACGAAGGTCGCGAGAAGAACCGCCGTGTTGAAGTTGTAGTTCCTGAGTTCCAATACGAAGAACTAGTTCAACCAGAATAAGAGTTACCGCTCTAATTTCTAGTCTAAGGGATGTTTCGGCATCCCTTTTTGTTTGCCTCTTAATTTGTTCACTTCATTACCATTTTCCGCTAAGACTCTCTCAACTCGCTCACTGTCTAAATCAAACTTCTTGTTTGTTCCGTCATAACACTTCTGGTTCGAGCTCTTATATCAAAGGCGACAGTTTAAGCTCATAGATTAAGGATTTGTTCAGCAAGACTTGACGGGGTTAAACAGAAAGCCGTGTGGCAGTTCTTAATGAGCTCTCCTCCTCTCTCCCGTTACAAACTAAAGCATGATTCATAAATCCTCAGCTAACGGCACAGCGCTCAAAAAGGTATTTATCAAAAGGTTTGGTTCACACCACTAAGTAGTTACACCGCAATATGATTAGATATAAAGACCAACAAAAAACCGCACCTGATCAGTGCGGTTTGGAGAAACAAAGAAGAGAGCATCTATAGCGAGAAGATCAAACCAAGATAATGGTCTGCCAACAAAGCAACAAATAAAGCGAGTAAGTGATAAATGGAGAATTTGAATGTCTCCATAGCGCTATTTTGTTCAGGTGAGAACTTCAATTTCCACGCGTGATACATAAAGCCAATGTTCAGAAGCAAAGAAGAGAAAAGATAAACCGAACCGACCATACCCACCAGCACTGGCAGAATACAAACGAGCGTGAGTAGAACTGTGTACAGAAGAATCGAAGTTTTGGTGTACTCAATACCATGGGTGACCGGGAGCATTGGAATATTCACTTTTCGATAATCTTCAACACGATGAATCGCTAATGCCCAGAAATGAGGTGGCGTCCATATAAAGATAATCATCACCAAAAGCCAAGCATGGGCGTGTAACTC
This sequence comes from Vibrio sp. HENC-03, assembly GCF_000305755.2. Lineage (NCBI taxonomy): Bacteria > Pseudomonadati > Pseudomonadota > Gammaproteobacteria > Vibrionales > Vibrionaceae > Vibrio > Vibrio sp. HENC-03. The sequence goes on from NZ_JH976124.1 coordinate 6,793, forward strand.
TCCTGTCACTGCAGTCCATCCTAAAAGTGGCGGCATAGCACCTGCAATTCCAGCAATTACAATGTTTTGTGGGGTCGCTCGTTTAAGATACATGGTGTAAACCACCGCGTAACCGAGCAAGCTTAAAAACGTCATCCAAGCTGTCAACGGATTAACCAGTGCATACAGAAGTCCAAAACCAACAACACCTAACGTAACAGCAAACAACGCGACTGATAACGGATTCGTGTCACCAGAAGGCAGAGGACGCTTATGAGTTCGAGCCATTCGCGCATCAATTCGGCGATCGATGAGGTGATTAAACGCTGCCGCGGAGCCAGCCATCAAGCCAATACCGATAAGGCCAATCGCCGCTTGTAGCCAAGGAAAACTGGCCACCGGCGCTAAGCTCATTCCGACAATGGCGGTAATCAACATAAGCGCGACGACTTTGGGCTTTGTTAGTTTTAAATAAGTTGAACCGAGCTTCTTCTTACCACTTTCTAGAGGTAATGCGATTTCTTTACTCATAGCGAACTCCTTTCGCTTGATGACTCCAACGAGCTTTACCCTGCCATAGGTAGAACTGACTAACACAGATAAGTGAAAGCATGATCGCTGCGCCTAAATTGTGCGCGACTGCCACATAGATAGGAAGTTGGAACACAACATTGCTTACGCCCAATAGGATTTGGCAAACCAAAGCTAAGCCAATCCATACACCCAAGCGCTGAGAATGGTGTGAGTCTTGTTTTAATAGTAATACGCAGTAAATCAGCACAACACATGCGGTAATAATGGCACCAATACGATGGCTGACATGAATTGTCATTCGAGCTGGGTAATCTAGAACACCAAACTCATAGTTATCAAACCCTGTTTGCCAGAAAGAAAACGCCTCTTTCCAAGATAAGTAACTGGTCCAGTTCCCCTCACAAATCGGTAAAGCGGTGCACATAAGAGCGGCGTAGTTGGATGATGTCCAACCACCAAGCAAGACCTGTGTTAACACTACACCAAAAGCGATCAAGGAAAAGGTTCTTACGTTTTTTGAAGATGGCGAAAAGTAGAGGCTGTTCTGAGACTTTATCTGACAATAGAATACCGCTTGGAGAGCAAGCAATGTAAATCCGCCCAGTAGGTGCAACATAACAATCACTGGCATGAGTTTTAAAGTTACGGTCCACATTCCCAATGCTGCCTGACCAATAACTAAGACGCAGAGTAAAATCGGAATCGTCGCATCAACACGTTCAGCCCTAACGGCAACAATCGCCATCATCAAAATTACGAGCCCTAAGGTGCCCGCGAAATAACGATGAATCATCTCCAGCCAAGCTTTTCCCTGTTCCACTGCACGTTCTGGAAATAATGCATTCGCTCGAGAAACTTCAGCATCGGTTTGAGGAACGAGTAATTGACCGTAACATCCCGGCCAATCTGGGCACCCTAAACCTGCATCAGCGAGGCGTGTGTATGCGCCCAGCATAATGACGACGAGGGTAAGACAAAGACTGAACTTAACTAAACGTTCTAACGCCATATCACTCTCTCCCTAACCTACACGTGATAACTTCAATAGTTTTCGTAGATCCGCCAAAACGTCTTTACTTAACTGCACCAAATCCTCGTTGGCTTCCGGTGTATAAGCCATCACAAGCTGCCCTAATGGATCAACGATCAGCATTTGCCCTGCTTGTACTTTTTCCGACAACGAATCATTCATTTGCATCACTATCATCGTTTCGCTCGTACTTTCTGACAGCTTTGATGTCCAAATAACTGGGACGACTCGCTCTTGGTACTTGCCCAACGCAATATGACTCTGCTGTATGAGGTGAAGTTGTTGCTGACACTGCTCTTGGCAATCAGAAGGCAACACATATGCCAATTGCCACCCTTTTTCACTCAGAGGCGATGTCTGCCCCAATTGTTCAAATGTGGTATAGGGCTCCACAAGCTCACCTCTATTAGTCACACCCTTTTCATACCAGCCTTGACTAAGCACTACTTTGGCAATTATTGCCGGGAGAGCAAAAAGGACAATTAGCGACAACAATACAATTCGTCCTTTCGTGACTGCATTTGTCATACCTCACCTCCTTGTGAGCGTGAACTTTTGAACCATCGAATGAAGATCATCACAGTGATAAGCAGAAATACACCCGCCATAGCAAACCATTGAAAGGAGTAACCAAAATGCTTAGCACTGGTTAATGGCAAAGGATTCCATGGGAAAGAATACGGCCATCGGACTAAATTGTTTGGCTGTACGACGGTCGGCATTAATTCGACATTGAGTAACTGGCTCAGTTGATTGATATTGAGGTTTTGCACGCGTATCGTATCGCCAACTTCTGCCATCAAGTCAGAACTCAAAGGGTTCATCGATTTACGATATAAACGCCCAGTAACCTCGTAAGGAGCTTGTAAAGTTTCCACTTTAGGTAATACAGAGCGTGACGCGCCCCCTTTAACAAACCCTAATTCTAGGAGAGTCAATGTGGTTGGGTCTTGGGTCAAAGAAACGACTTGAAACGCTAAATACCCCACTGCCCCTTCATACGTCTGGTTATCTAAAAGGATGACCGGAAGTGCCTCCGGAGTCACACTGGCTTTTACCTTAATGCCAATCACACTCTCCTCACGCCAATCATTGCTCTCCAGTACAGTACGTATATCCTGATAAGGTGCATTCGCTCTTGCCAAAATAGCTTGTTCTAAAAGCTGCTTTTCGTTACCACGTTCGAGCTGCCAGAAGCCCAGTTTGACCAATAGAGAAAACACGACCACAGTTAAACAAACAGCAATCCAAACCCATTTCGATAACATCAAAAACGAAACCGGAGGTGCCATGTCCACCGTATTTCTGTTCAAATTAACGCTTGTCCTTTTGCTGCTTTTCATCATCTTTAACCTCGCAAAAGCGCTTATCGAAATGGTTCGCGAAGACCCAGAGGACTCATCGAAAAAAGGCAAACCAATGAGCCATTACCTCGGTCGTCGTGTCATGTTTTCTGCGTTAGTCGTGATACTCCTTCTGATTGCTCTAGGGGCAGGATGGATCGCCCCTAACCCTCGTCCTTACTAGTTTTACAGGACATAAACAAAAACAAATAAACACAGCCAAACCACATCTACAAAGTGCCAATACCAGCTGCCAGCTTGGAACGCAAAATGGTTTTTAGGTGAAAAGTGATCCTTGGCGATGCGAAACAGCAATACGATGAGGAAAATGGTACCGAGGCACACGTGCAAACCGTGGAAGCCCGTGAGCATAAAGAAGGTATTGCCATAAACGCCCGATTGCAGTGTCAGCCCAATATCTTGATAGGCGTGCGCATACTCGACCGCTTGGTAATAGAGGAAGAAACCAGCTAAGACGATGGTGATCTCCAACCAAACAATCAGTGCTGTTCGCTTATCTTGTTCTAGGCTGATGTGTGCCATATGTAACGTAATCGAAGACAATAGCAACAAAATCGTATTGGTTAATGGAATGCCTTGCCACGGCATTGCTTGGGTCGTATCACCACCCGGCGTGGTAGTGAGTGGCCATATCGCCTCGAAAGCAGGCCACAACACTTCATGAGTCATGGCATTGTTATCTGCGCCACCTAACCAAGGTACGGAAATCATTCTTGCGTAGAACAGAGCACCAAAGAACGCACCAAAGAACATGATTTCTGAAAAGATGAACCAGCTCATCCCTTGTCGAAATGAACGAGTAATTTGCGCGCTGTACTTTCCGGTAAGGGATTCGGTGATAACGTTACTGAACCACCCGGCCAACATGTAAAGCAAAAACAGCATACCAACCGCAAGAATAATGCCTCCTAGCGTCCCAACCGCACCGTCACTTTGAGTGCCTTGAACGGTCATTCCAGCACCGACAGCGACAAGGAATAACGCAAATGCCCCTACAATAGGCCAGCTGCTTTGTGCGGGAACATAATAGGTGTCAGGCTTGTTACTCATGAGTTCTCTCCTTACAGACGCACTTTGGTTTGAGGCGTTAAGGTCTGTTTCTCACTCCCTGAGAGGCTAGCTGTCGAAGACTCGCCCGATTGAGGAGGAAATTTGTAGAGTGTGTAAGACAAGGTCAATGTATGAATTGAATCCGGCACGTCCGGCTCAATGTAGAAAATCAAAGGCATACTCGCTTGTTGCTTACCTTCCAATGGTTGTTGATTAAAGCAAAAACACTCGATCTTATTGAAGTAAGCCGCACCAGTACCCGGCGATACGGAGGGCACAGCTTGTCCTACTAAATCTTCACCGCTTTGATTAAAAGCAAGATATTCAGTTTGAATCACTTCGCCGGGATGAACATCCATGGATACAACTTCTGGTTTGAACTCCCAAGGCATGTCTGGACTGACGTGCGCCATAAATTCCACACGAATCGTTCTACTGATATCCGCTTGCATGCCTGTGGGTTGAATCGCTGCGACCTCACTGGTTTTACCGTTAATACCCAATGCATCGCACATAATGTCGTAGAGCGGTACGAGGGCAAAACCGAAGCCGAACATCATTGCTGTCGCTAACAGCAACTTGATAGTGAGTTTCTTATTGGATGAATTACTTGGCATCTCCCTCACCTCACTCTTTTATTAATCGACTTTTGGCGGCGTTGTGAACGTGTGGTGTGGCGCTGGACTTGGCACTGTCCACTCTAGACCTTCCGCCCTCTCCCATGGCTTGGCTGGTGCTTTTTCACCGCCACGGATGCATTTAATCACTAGCCATAAGAAGATAAGTTGAGAGAGGCCAAAGGCAAAGCCACCTATCGATACGATTTGGTTAATGTCCGCAAACTGGATGGCGTAATCAGGAATACGTCTTGGCATCCCCGCTAAACCCAAGAAGTGCATTGGGAAGAACAATACGTTGACCGAGATGATGGAACACCAGAAATGCCACAGACTCAGCTTGTGGTCATACATATTGCCCGTCCACTTCGGTAGCCAGTAATACGCAGCCGCCATAATCGAGAACACCGCACCAGATACCAAGACATAATGGAAATGCGCGACAACAAAATAAGTGTCATGGTATTGGAAGTCCGCAGGGACAATTGCCAGCATCAAGCCTGAAAAGCCACCTATCGTGAATAGGACAATAAAGGCGATGGCAAATAACATCGGTGTCTCGAACGTCATGGCTCCTCGCCACATGGTCGCCACCCAGTTAAACACTTTCACCCCGGTTGGCACGGCTATTAACATGGTGCAGTACATGAAGAAAAGTTCGGCGAATACTGGCATCCCTGTGGTAAACATGTGATGCGCCCACACTAGGAATGAAAGCAGCGCAATACTACAGGTAGCGTAAACCATCGAATGGTAACCAAACAGTTTCTTGCCGCTAAACGCCGGAATGATTGCCGAGACAATACCAAACGAAGGCAAGATCATGATGTACACCTCTGGGTGACCAAAGAACCAGAAAATGTGTTGGAACATCACCGGGTCACCGCCACCAGCGGCATCAAAGAAGCTGGTACCGAAGTATTTGTCGGTCAAAACCATGGTCACCGCACCAGCTAATACGGGCATCACAGCTATCAGCAAGAACGCCGTGATTAGCCAAGTCCAGACGAACATTGGCAACTTGAACCATGTCATACCTGGTGCACGCATGTTTACGATAGTCACGATGACGTTGATGGCACCCATGATGGAACTGATACCCATGATATGGACTGAGAAAACAAACAACGCCGTACTGTCAGGGCCGTAGGTTGTAGAAAGTGGCGCGTAGAAAGTCCACCCGAAATCAGGACCACCGCCCGGCAAGAACAAAGAGCCGATCAAAATGAGGAAAGCAAAAGGTAAGATCCAAAAACTCAAGTTGTTCATTCGCGGTAACGCCATATCCGGCGCGCCAATCATCATCGGGATCATCCAGTTAGCTAACCCGGTAAACGCAGGCATGACGGCACCAAATACCATCACCAAACCATGCACGGTCGTCATTTGGTTGAAGAACTGAGGATCAACCAATTGCAAACCCGGTTGGAATAACTCAGCGCGAATGATCATCGCCATCGCACCGCCAGTGAGGAACATCGCAAAACTAAACCATAAATAAAGCGTACCGATGTCTTTATGACTGGTGGAATAAAGCCAACGCGCTAGCCCTTTTGGTGCGTGATGATGATCGTTGTCGTCTTCAATCGCAATGGTAGTGTTTGCGGTAGTTTGCGCTTCTGCAGGAGCAGACTTCACCGCTTTTTCAATCGGCTTACTCATATTTCCTCCTTGGCACTTTCTTGTGCCTTAAAGGCGTTAACATCAGATGCTTGAACGGTATCGCCGGTGTCATTTCCCCAAGCATTTCGTTGATAGGTAATAACAGCAGCAATTTCTTGATCGCTAAGTTGGTTAGCAAAAGCTTGCATTGCGGTACCAGCTCGTCCGTTCACCAATACATCGATGTGAGCAACAACTGGGCCTTTAGCTATTTCGCTGCCTTTAATCGCCGGGAATGCGCCCGGAATGCCTTCACCGTTCGCTTGATGACACACGGCACAGCGCGCGGTGTAAATCGACTCACCTTGTCCCATCAAATCTTCCATTGAAAGGTCTTGTGTTAATGCTTCTTGTGCAGCCGCTTTTTGTAATGCAATTTCTTGTTTCTTGTCTGCCATCCATTGGTCGAAATCGTCTTCCGCCATCGCATGAACGACAACCGGCATGAAACCATGTGCTCGACCACAAAGCTCTGCACACTGGCCGCGATACACACCCGGTTCGTCAATCTTGGTCCATGCTTCATTGATAAAGCCTGGGATCGTATCTTTCTTAACTGCGAAATCAGGCACCCACCAAGAGTGGATTACGTCATCAGACGTCATTAAGAAACGAACTTTACGGTTGATTGGTAAAACGAGCGGGTTGTCCACTTCGAGTAAGTAGTGCGCCCCTTTCGCTTCGATGCCATCAATTTCTTTCTGGCTGGTAGCAAGCAGGCTGAAGAATTCGACATCCTCGCCAAAGTAGTTGTAATGCCACTTCCATTGAGAGCCTGTGATCTTCACAGTGAGGTCAGATTGAGTTGTGTCCTCCATCGCCACCAACGTTTTTGTGGCTGGAATCGCCATGGCAATGAGGATAATGACGGGGATGATGGTCCAGATAATCTCCACTTTGGTGCTTTCATGGAAATTGGCCGCAACTGCCCCTTTTGACTTGCGGTGTCGGAAGATGGAATAGAACATCACACCAAACACCACAAAGGCGATGGCACAACAGATGTAAAAGATCAGCATATGTAATTCATACACTTGCTCACTGATCCCTGTGACACCTCTCGTCATGTTGTAATCGTTTTGCTCTGACCAACTGTACGAAGAAAATGTGATAAAAATCACACTCATTAATAAGGCTAGAGTAGTCGCTAATCTTTTCAAAAGATCTCTCCTCTGCTCAGCCGCTGCGCTTGCGCGAGCTTCCTTGTTTCCCGATGCAAATATCGAACAAATTTACAAAAAATCACAAAAACTACGATTTCAATGCACTTTGTTATATTTATGTTAAAAGGCTAGTTATAGTTCAATAGTTCTTCAAGAAATAAAATGTGAATAAATTCTGTACAGAGAGAAAAATAAATTCGGTTTATCGATTGCCCTCTTTGAAATGTAATTGAGAACCATTTACATTAATAAAAAGAAAACATTGGGACACTTTCCTGATAAAAGTGTCTAAACAAGTAGGCTCCCCCTGCTAAGGAAAGATGAATATGACAACACAAATTACTCAATGGCTAGCACGAGATCCTGACCCAAAAACTCGTGAAGAGCTTCAGCACCTAGTCGATGCGAATAACGAACAAGAACTGACAGATCGATTTGGCTCACGCTTAGTATTTGGTACGGCAGGTCTGCGCGGTAAAGTTGGTGCTGGTACAAATCGCATGAACCGTTTGGTGATTCAAGAAACAGCAACTGGTCTCGGTCACTATCTGATTGAACAAGTGAAAGACGCATCGTCTCGTGGTGTTGTTATTGGTTACGATGGTCGCCCAGATTCACAACAGTTCGCACACGATACGGCTTCCGTACTTACTGCTTTAGGCATCAAGGTTTACCTAACCTATAAAGTAGCGGCCACACCAATTGTTGCTTTTGGTGTTCGTGAGTTAAATGCAGCAGCAGCTGTGGTTGTTACCGCAAGCCATAACCCGCCTGAGTATAACGGCTTTAAAGTGTACTGGGAAAATGGCGCACAGATTATTCCACCGCACGATTCTGGTATTGCTGCAAAAATCGATGATGCAACAACAAAGCCGCTTCCTCTGATGTCACTGGACGATGCGAAAGAAAAAGGTTTGCTAGTTTGGCTCGAAGACGAGTACTACCAGACATACCGCAAAACAATGAACAACAATGCACTGCTAACACCGGACAGCAACACAGATATCTCGATTGTTTACACGGCAATGCACGGTGTCGGTGCGGACATGGCAGAAACCTTGCTCGCAGACGCTGGCTTTAAAAAAGTGGCAAGCGTTCCAGAACAGCGCGAGCCGGACGGCACGTTCCCTACCGTAAACTTCCCGAATCCTGAAGAAGCAGGTGCAATGGACATGGTGATGGCGCTAGGTAAATCTGTCGATGCTGACATTGCTTGCGCGAACGATCCTGATGCAGACCGTTTTGCTGTGGCCGTAAAACGCCCAGATGGCGAATACCAGATGCTAACGGGTGACCAAGTGGGTTCATTGTTTGGTGACTACTTACTGCAAGGTCAACCAAACGCACTTGTTGGTAATACCATTGTGTCTTCTCGTCTATTGAGCAGCATTGCTAAAGCACACGGCGCAGAATACTACCAAACGTTAACTGGCTTTAAATGGCTAACCAACGTAGCAATGACGCAAGAGACAGAAGCAAATCCGTTCCTGTTTGCTTACGAAGAAGCACTAGGTTACACCGTTGGCAATAAGGTTTGGGATAAAGATGGCCTGTCAGCGCTGGTCGCTTTCTCTCAATTGACAGGTAAATTGAAAGCACAAGGCAAAACGCTGTGGGATAAGTTAGAAGAATTGTACCGCCAACACGGTTTCTACTTCAACGCGCAACGCAGCATTGCGCTTGACCCTAAATCACCACCAATCGGTGACAAACTTCGCGCAAATCCACCGACAGAGATCGCGGGTAAACGCATTGAAGTGATCGAAGATCTGAAGTCATCACTTCGCTTTGTGACCGATGGCCCAACAGAAGCAATCAACTTACCAGCGAGTGACGTACTGATTTACCACCTAGAAGACAAATCACGCGTGATTGTTCGCCCTTCAGGTACTGAACCGAAGTTGAAGTGTTACTACGAAGTGATCAGCGACTTCCCTGCAGAGATGGATTACGCACAAGCTAACCAAGCAGCGGAAGCGAAAATGAACGCACTTATCGAAGCGCATCAACAAAGTTTGTAATTCGAGTTTGAAACATCGATTCTGTGACAACAGAAAATAACAAATCGCAAATAGTAAATAGTAGAAGAGGCGCATCGTGCGCCTCTTTTTTGTTCAATTCAAACCAAATCAAGCAATCTGTTTTTGCAGGAAATGTTTATCAATACCTGCTGCTGGGTAACCTGAATACTGCCCTACTTTTTCAAAACCCAATTTCAAGTAAAAATCGAGCGCTTGAAAGCTATAGGTATCGAGGTACAAGTGCGTCACCCCATGTGGTTTCACTTGTTCTTCCAATAGAGAAATCAGTTTGCTTCCCAATCCCGAAGTACGTGCCTCTGCATCTACCCAAAGATATTCAACGAACACGGTGTTATTGAACATCTCTCCCGTGAGTCCACCAATCACTTTACCCTCGTCATTGCGTGCAAAACAGCCAACTGTGTTTACATCCCCATCCGGTAAATGCATGCGGTTATATGCTCGGATACCATCACGAATAAAGTCGAGATCGTTTTGTTCTGGGTTGAGTTTAAATTCAAGTTTCATACTGCCACTCCTTGGAAATCAGAGTGATACTAAAACAAAAAGCCAGCGAGTGCTGGCTTTTGTTCAAAAATCTGATTGTTCCTACACTTTACATTGCGAAACTACTGAGCATCCACACCGCAAGAATAACGAACACCAAGCCCATTAGCTTACCTTGGTACATGCGGAATTTATCGTTTTCCAATAACCCTTTACCCAATGTCCCCGCCAAAGCAACCAGCAAGATATTGAATAGCAAACCTAATACGTTTAACAGCAAACCAAGCGCAAGCATTTGCTCACCCAACGATGCGGTAATGTTGCTAGAGACAAACTGAGGTAAAAACATCACGAAGAACACCAAGGCTTTCGGGTTCAGCAGGTTACTCATCAAAGCGCGTTGATAGTAAGTCGATGCCATTTTGTTTTTCTGATCAAGTTCTGGTGCAGCAGAAACGTCCGCTCGTAGACAGTCCCAGCCCATTTTTAGTAAGTATGCGCCCCCCAGCAGATGAAGCGCTTTTAATGCGATTGGGCTCATTGCAATCAAGGTTGACACGCCCATTGCGGCCAATAAGGTTAAGATCACACCGGATGTCGCGTTGCCCAAGCTCGCAAACAGACCAACTTTCTTACCATAGCTCATGCTAGAACTGGCAATCAGCAACATGTCAGGTCCAGGTAACAAAAGAAGTGCAACAACAGCAGTGAGATAAACAGGAAGTACAGATAAATCGATCATGGTGGAACTGGCTTTCTAAAACAGGCGGCGGATCTTATACCAATGAATAGATAACAACCAGACCAAATATCTAACCAAGGAGTAAAATTCAGAAAATAGAAAAGGTTTAATGTTCAATTTAAAAACAATTAACCTTTTTGGTGTTTATTTTTAATACCGATAGCAATTTTGTACAAAAATAAGCAGGATGGATCCGGTAGACTCCAAATGATGTGATGCCACGATTAATGCTTGCGCAGTTCGGAACAAGATGAAAGAAAAGAATAAGGAAATCGCGACTTTTAAGATTGCTCAAGAGCTCGGTGGCTTGGAGCTGCTCGACGCAAAGTACGAAAAACAGAATTTCTCTCGTCATAGCCATGAAGGCTACACCATCGGTGTGATTGAAAAAGGCGCGCAACAGTTCTTTCGTACTGGCGGCAACCACATCGCACCGCAAGACAGTATCATTCTTGTCAACGCCGACGAGGTGCATAATGGTCATTCAGCGTCAGAAGGCGGTTGGGAATACAAAGCCATGTATCCCGTACCAGAGCAGTTTCAAACACTTGGGGAAGAACTTGGCGCACCCAATGTCGCGCAGCCCTACTTCCCCCAACCTGTCGTTTACGATCCGGAACTCGCAAACCAACTGCGGTTGGTGTTCGATACTCTAGAGAAGTCCGATAACCGCTTATTAAGAGAGACACTTGTCTACGGTACGTTGGTCAAGCTTGCCAGCAAGCACAGTACACATCGAGCCCCTCTTCAAGATGCAACCAAAGCGCAAAAGCAAGTACATCTGGTCAAAGAGTTTCTTGAAGACTTTCCTCAAGCCGATGTCTCTTTAGAAGAACTAGCGAAATTAGCGGGATTAAGTCCTTTTCATTTGTTGCGTGAGTTTCAAAAGCAGTTTGGTTTCCCACCGCACGCATTTCAGATTCAACAGAGGCTCAGAATGGCGAAAAAACTGCTCAAGCTAGGACAAAAGATTTCCGACGTTGCTCAAGAGTGTGGCTTTCACGATCAAAGCCATTTGCATCGTCACTTTAAAAAAGCCATGGGCGTAACGCCTGGGCAGTACATCAAGCATTGTTAGCAATTTTGTACAAGGCAGCGTGCTGAGGTCAGCCTACCTTAACAGCATGTTTTTCTATTTAAGTTGAAGTTATGGATACTACTTTGCCAACTCATCAAGACTCAAAATCCTCACTCTTTTTACAAGGCACCATCGCAATGATGCCATTGAGCATTGCTGTATTGCCTTGGGGATTACTAGCCGGCTCATTTGCCATCGATACTGGCTTACACCCTTTGGAAGGTCAGGCGCTTTCCGCCATTCTGTTTGCAGGCTCCGCACAGCTCGTGGCTATGGGGATGATTAAAGCAGGCGCTGGCTTGACGACTATGTTACTGACTACCTTTTTTATTACCTCTCGCCATTTTCTTTATAGCGTTTCAATGCGCAGTAAAATTTCGCCATTGCCATTAAAGTGGCGTCTTTCACTTGGCTTCTTACTCACTGATGAGCTATTTGCCATCGTCGGGCACCAATCCGATAAACAATTTGATCGATGGTACGCCCTTGGCGCTGGATTAAGCTTTTATCTCTTCTGGAACTTCGCAACGCTTGCTGGCATCGCTGCTGGCAGCTTGATACCTGAATTGAATGAACTCGGATTGGAATTTGCGGTTGCAGCCACCTTTATCGCGATTGTGGTGCCAACGATAAAAACCATTCCCGTGTTATGCAGTGTGTTGGTGGCATTAGTTAGCTCAGTGGCGCTGAACTACTACCAAGTGGAAGGGAGCTTGATGTTCGCGAGCATTCTCGCCATGTTGACGGGCTATTTTGTAGAACAATTTACGACGAAAGCCCCAAACATTGAGAATACACCGGAGGAACGCCAATGATCTTTTTGTCTATCTTAGCCATGACAGCCTTGGTATTCACTAGCCGTTATCTGTTCTTAGAACCAAAATTACCGCTCAGGTTGGGGGTAAGAACTCAGAAAGTATTGAGCTACGCAAGCCCTGCAGTACTCACCGCGATCTGGGCTCCAATTGTGTTTATGCCAGAGGGTAAACTTAGCGTCACATGGCAAAATCCATTCCTATTGGCAGCTCTATTAGCAGCTGCGATTGCGTACCTCACCAAGAATGTCTTGCTCACCACCATAGTGAGTATGGTCGCGTTCTTATTGCTTCGAATTTGGTTGTAAGCTCACAGCTAAGCAGCTACCCACTCAATCTCTAACAAGGTGATGTCTCCACACTTCAAGCGCCCAAGGAAGACATCGCCTTGATGCACTTCTCCCACGCCCTTTGGTGTGCCTGTCATCACGACATCGCCATCTTCTAGTGTTGTATAGCTCTTCAGCTCATCGAGAATACTAACTGGTGGGTAAAGCATCTGTTTAACGTGCCCTTTTTGAACATGAACACAGTTAATCAAAAGCTCTAAGTTGAGATCGTCTATATCGACACCTTGAAGAGAGTGGAATCGACTGAATACCGCTGAACCGTCAAACGCTTTGGCGCGCTCCCACGGTAACCCTTTTTCTTTGAGGGTAGATTGTAAGCCGCGTTTGGTCAGATCCAGACCGAGTCCAACCGCATTGTATTGACCATTTTTGATCAGAAAACAGATTTCTGCTTCGTAATGCAAAGGCTCTTGATGAAATGAGGTGAGTTTAGTTGAAACAGAAGTCGCCGGTTTATTAAACACGACCATTTGCTCTGGCATGGCATTATTGAGCTCTTGAATATGCTCAACGTAGTTACGCCCAACACACAGAACTTTACCAACTTTGACTTTCTTCTCTTCAACCTGAACGACGCTCATTGCTCTTCCCTGCAAAACAAAACGCACATGATAATCTAACTGCTTGAGTTGCCCACACTAGTTCCCGCTCTGGAATGTTAAAAACAAGACATTCAGCCCGTTTTGCTCTCGCACTCTTCAAGACGAAACTCTCTGGTTTATCAAACAACAGATATGAAAAAAGCCAGCACGAAGCTGGCTTTTATAGTAACTAGGACAGGTTACTATTATAGGTAGTAACGAGCACCAAGTGCCCATTTGTCGTCTGTTTTACGATCGTTAGCATCGTTTAGGTCGAACTGGTAACCAGCGTAACCAACAAACTTAGAAGTGAAGTTGTATTCTGCTTGAACAGCCATCTCTTCACGTGCAGTTTCAGTTTTGCTGCGGTTAAACTCTTTACCTTCAACCATTTCGTAGTTGATGCTTAGGTTTAGGCTGCTTGGTAGAGCGTATGCTAGTAGTGCTTCGTACGCATCACTTTCTACAAGGCGAGCGCCGTTTGTGCCGAAGTTCATGTTTTCGTTTGAACCGTATACCGCTGCAACGTATAGGCCTTGACCGTATGAACCGTATGCCGCAGATACTAGGTGAGATTCAGCAGATTGCTTGCCTACAAAGTTTGCTTGTTGGATATCACCACCGTTGTAGGTGTAACCGATTTTTGCGCCCATGATTGCGTAAGAAAGTGCAACTTGCATACGGTCATCGTATTCAGCGCCGTCTTCTTTAGCACCTTGCCAACCTAGACCGAAGTTGATTGCACCAGCTTCACCTAGCTCGATTGCGTTGCGGTAAGAAAGCATCTTGTCCGCACGACCAGTACCTAGAGCACCGTGGTCATCGTAGATAAAGTCGTTCGCAAACGCGATTGGCATATCAGCAACACCAGCTACGTCGTAGTAAGGTGCCCATTGAGTACCACCAACTGCACGGCCGTATACGTCGTGAGTTAGACCTAGGTAGCCAAGACGAGTTGTGAAAGAGTTGTCGCCACCGTCTAGGTAGTTAAGAGCCCACTCACCACGAGCGTCAGCTGTGAAGCCGTTGCCTAGGTCTTGAGTTGCTGTGAAGTTGATACGTGGAGAGTTAGTACCTACATCTGTGTCGCCTTGCTCAGAACCGTTTAGGTTAACTGAAACGTGACCACCGATAGAGAAAGTAGTGCCGTCGTTGTTGTAAAGCTCCACTGCTACTGCTTGTGTACCAAATGTTGCTGCTGCGATCGCTGCTGCTAGGAATTTTTTGTTCATTATAAAATCCGTGTATTTATGCATTAGTTTATAAGTCAGTCTTATACAAAAGTGGATTGGGGCATCTCTTCCACCAATGTCGCGTCACTTTTGCTTAACAACTGCTAATCAATGTATTTCAGAAGTTCCCAAGAGCAGAGTGAAAAGATGTAATAAAAAAGAAAAATGGCAAACGTTTAGCTCGAATCAATACACAAATTTGGAAAACAACACCTAAAAACAGAAACATTTTGTTACATCCATGAAGAAACACTAAGCATAAGTTATTGTTAAACGGTCAGATAGTCGAATATTTAAGAAACCCAATGTTACATTTCGGGTAAAGAAATATGATTAGGAACTTTTTTAAAAACACACTGTCAATTAAGTAAGACAGAAACATCAAAAAAGATAAAAAGCCCTTTCCTCTTATTTTCATGAATAGGAGGGCATTCATGCATTTGAAATAAAAATGCAATGGAATCATAACTTAACAGAAATCTATCTTTCATTTTCGCGGTTTACCTTAAGCGTCATCGACACAAATCGAGCAAGTAAGCTCATCGATTACAACTAGGGTAATAAGAAAATGAAAAAGGCAGCACTAACTACTGCAGTTCTAACAGCATTGGTATCATCACCATCTTTCGCAGCAACAGTTTACAAAGACGACGGCACTGAATTAAAAGTTGGTGGTCGTGTTGAATTTCGTGGTGACTTCATCGGTTCAGACGGTGCTGAAATCGATGGATCTATGGAAGATGCATCACGTGCACGTCTAAACCTAAAAGGTAAGACAGACATCGGTAACGGTCTTTCCGCCTTTGGTGTTTACGAAGCGGAACAAAAAACAGGTAAAAGCGAGTTTAAAAACCGTTACATGTACGCAGGTGTGAGTGCTGATGCAGGTGATTTTTCGGTAGGTCGCCAAGACATGGCTGCTGTTATCATCTCTGATATGACGGATATCACTGAATTCTCAGGTGTTCAACAAGTTATTGATTCATCTTCTGATAAGCAAGACAGCGTATTCGCTTACCGTGGCGAATTTGATGCTCTGCAAGTTCAAGCAACTTACCAAGCTAACTCTGGTGACAGCCAAGACAAATACGGCATCTCTGGCCTTTATTCTCTACCAATGGGTCTAGACCTAGGTCTTGCTTACTCTGGTGGCGATGTAGATAAAGATAACTCAGAAGACCAAATTCTTGGTGGTATCGCTTACTCTCTAGAAAACCTTTACCTTGCAGGTACATACTCACAAGGTGCACTAGATGATTCTGAAGACTTCACCGCTTACGAAATTGCAGCAAGCTACAAACTAGCAAGCAAGTTCACTGTTGTTGGTCTTTACACATACCAAGAAAACGATCCAAATGGTGGCGCAAAATACGATGCTCTTGATGGTTTTGAGCTAGTTGGTTACTACAAGCTTAACAGCAACTTCCGTACTTACCTTTCTTACTACATGAACCAACTCGACGAAGAGAAGGATGCAGAAGGTAAAGTGATTCAAGGCGAAGACACACTACGTCTAGGCGTACGTTACGACTTCTAATAAAAACTTGTCCTAATAGCGAGTCTTTTGGCCGGCACTATTGTGTCGGCTTTTTTGATCGCATTAACTAACAAAGAACTTGCCCTCTTTTAATGCACCAAATCCCGAAGTTAGTGCATTTCCTCTAGTTACTCTCAGGCAACACCAATCTAGCCCTTTAAAATCAATAGATTAAAAGTTGGCACACTAGCTGCAATACTTAGATCGAGCAAATGCATGGCAGCGTTTGTGCTTCTCGTTCTTTGTACCTACTTCGGTAGGCACGTCCTTTGAATTGGTAATGTCGCCTCCCTCTGGGAGGCATTTTTTTATTGGCTACCTACAGATTAGGACGTATGATTCTGATAATTCTTTAAAACCGGAAATATCCAATTGAATCATCATCCTGTCCAAGGGGCATCTTGGATGCTTACCGCAGGTTTGGCATTCGCCATCGTCAATAGTTTTGCTCAAGTTGCGAGTATTCACTTTGGTGTGTCATCCACCACATTTGCACTCTTCCAGTACGCCATCGCATTTTTCGCTATCTTGCCTTACTTGCGAACCTTAGGTATTCGCCAATCTCTGCGCACGAATCATTTTGGTTGGCACGCATTACGTATCTTTTTAGCGGTTATTGGTATTCAACTTTGGTTGTGGGCGCTCGCTTACCCCGTCCCGATTTGGCAAGGTATTGCGTTGCTAATGACCTCTCCTCTTTTTGCTACCGTTGGCTCTGGCCTGATTCTTAAAGAGAAAGTGGGAGTCGCTCGTTGGATTGCGACACTAACAGGTTTTATTGGCGCGATGATCATCCTTGAGCCATGGTCAGACTCCTTCACATGGGCAACCTTGCTTCCTGTTGGCGCAGCGTTTTTCTGGGCTTCTTATTCTGTGATGGTGAAGAAACTATCAGTAAACGATCCACCTTCCACTATGGTGGTTTATCTGCTTCTACTGATCACACCATTTAATATCCTGCTCTCCGTTCCTACTTTCGCGATGCCAGAAGGTTGGAGTATCTGGGGCATTTTGGTTGCTGCAGGTGTACTGACTGCTCTTGCACAGTGGGCGGTTGTTAAAGCTTATGCCGTAGCGGACGCCTCTTTTGTACAACCCTTTGACCATGCAAAGTTACCACTTAATGTGTTCGCTGGCTGGTTAGTGTTTAACTGGGTTCCACCGGGTCGACTATGGCTTGGTGCCGCAATCATTATCGGCTCGATTGCTTTCATTACTCATTGGGAAGCAAAAAAAAGAAAGTAATTTGAAAGAAATATTTGGGTTTTGGGTTCTATATTTTCAGGAAAGGAAATGAGGAGCATCTTATGACACAGCCAATCAAAATTACATTGTATCGTTGGGCGGGAAGCTGGGGACCGTTTAAAGTAAACATCCCATGTGGCGAATGCACACTAACAAAAGACATTCTTGCAGATACGTTTGAGAACGAATTAGCAGACGTGCCTGTCGAGCTTGAAGTGAAAGATTGGTTGTCTCACTGGTGGGAACCGTTGAAGCTTGGTGCTTGGCACGCCCCTATCCTAGTTGTTGAAGGCAAAGTCGTCAGCCAAGGGGAGGCGCTAAACAGAGGTGTGCTTGTCCAGTCTGTTATTGCTGAATGGACCAAACGAGACCAACTTCAAGGCAACATCGTTTATGGTAAAGCGACCTGCCCTTACTGTGTAAAAGCCAAAAAGCTGCTTGATGAAGCGGGAGTGGAATACAAATATCATGACGTTGTAAAAGACAGTGCAGCACTTTATCGAATGATCCCAGAAGTAAAAGCGATCATCGGAGAGAAAACACCAGTCACTGTCCCACAAATTTGGTTAGATGGTCAGTACATCGGAGGCGCCGATAACTTGGAAAAGTGGTTAGCGGAAAAGGGATTGGATAGTGTGCCAGATAACGTGGTTGAGATCCCAAGTCAAACAGCTTAAAGCTCCGAATTCAAAAACCGATACCTAGAATGCAAAAAGCCCCGACATGATGTCGGGGCTTTTCTTATTAATTCGCTAGCTTTTTCATAACGCGAGCAAACATAGAAGGCTTTTTCTTCTTCGCTTTACCGTAAAGCGCTTTGTGCATCGCATCTTTGGCAATCATTTGGCCAAAGTAAACACCACCAAGTTCGTAACCCATGACCTTCTCCTAAGAAGTAATTGACTGGTTTATGTTGTAATTTTACACCACAAAAACCATAAAACAAGACTTAGGTCACAATCATTTTGTAATTTACTTACAGAAGTTTTTATCCTAGCGAATCAGAACGGTAATTAACGCTTAGGCTGTTGGTACGTTTTACCTGCTGCTTTGTAGGTGTCTTTTGGTTTGATTTCAAAGAAAGTCTCAAAGAACCAAGCTGCGAATTTGATCAGGTGATCACCTTCATTCATTACATGTTCAACGAATTCTTTCTCTTCACCCGATTCATCGGCTTGAACCGTGATGTGGTAGATACGTTTTTCGCCTTCTACTTCAGCAAGACCAAATTGACCAGTCAGTGATTCAGCCGCTTGCGCCACTTCCTCTTCCTCACACGCTTTTAATAGCTCTAGCGCTTGAGGCAGGTTTTCTTTTTGACAGATTTCTTTTAGCAGTGCTTCAAATTCGTTTTGTTGCATGATTTCACCTAACGATTAACGGGTGTTGTCGAACGCTCACTTCCATAAGCCAAGTGTAGGTAACGACACAATAATTGGTTGCGCATTTTAGAGAGGAGCTTAAATGCTTGCAACCAGATTTAACTATGAACGTTCCGGTTGAACCAAGCCGCTTGAAGGCGTACGAAACTGCCCGAGCAGCAGAACAACGCAAGAGATAACAGCGACTAAAACGTAGAACACACCTAATTGATGTTGAGTTGTTACCCAACTTTCAACGAGGTAACCACCAAACAAACCTGCCAAACACATCTGGATAGATCCTGACAAAGCAGACACAGCGCCGGCTTGCTGCTTGTGTGGAGACAATAAGAGGCTAATTGACACAGGAAAAGACATCCCCTGTGCAAAGCTCAAGCAAGTGAACGCCACCAATAAAGACACAACGTTAAACGGCAAACAAAGTAACATAACGCCAGAAGCCGCGACGATGACAAAACTCATCAGTAAAATCTGCTGTTCTTTATAGCGTGAGTTGATGAAGTTGAGCACCAAACTACCCATCAATAAGCCAGCCGAAGGCACGATCATTAGTGTTCCGTAATCAGCAGCGGTTAATCCAAGCTCTTGCTGCATCAAAAATGGATAAAGAGACAAGGTAACCAAAGCAGATAAGTAGCTAAGCCAGTTGTAGCTTGCGCTGCCAATCACCTGTTTATTGGTCAGTAATTCAAGGTAGTTCAGCATTACACGTTTTGGTTCAAAGCGTCGCTTGGGATACGGCAGCGTTTCATGCAATACAGCAAAGCCCAATGTAAAAATCGCTAACAGATATACAAGCACGAACACAAAAACCGCATGCCAACTGATGTGATAGGCAATCCAACCACCAAACAAAGGAGCGACTATTGGCATCACAGACGCTGTGACTGATATGTAAGAAAGTGCTTTGGTTAACTGCGCCCCATCATAACTATCACGCAAAACTGAGCGTCCAAGCACGGAGGCACTACCCGCCCCAAGTCCCTGCAACAAACGTCCGGCTTCAAGGGCAACAATATGATCAGCAAAAACAATACAAATGACCGTACCAATCAAGTAGACGCTCTGCCCCAAGAGAAACACCGGTCTTCGTCCAATGGCATCCGACAAAGGCCCATAAAACAGCTGCGAAACACCGAAACCAACAAGGAAAAGAGTCACTAGGTTTTGAACGGTATGCTGTTGCAAAACGAGGTCATGACTGATCAGAGGCAAAGAGGGAAGATAAATGCTGACGCCTACTTGACCAGTCGCGATGATCATCATCGCCAATAATAATGGTGTTTTACGCAATATACCCTCCTTACTACATGACAGTTTCACGACAGACAGTGTATATTTGTTACTCAAAGATGATAATCAACCAAAATGGAAAGGGATTATTTCCCCTGAGGATGGAATTGAATGGACTGGATACAGAGTGTTAATAGCTACATTCGCGTTGTTGAAGAAGGCAGTTTCAATGCAGCAGCACGTAAACTCAATACCACCAGCTCCGCCATCAGCAAACGTATCCAATGGTTGGAAGATAAGATCGGCGTCCAATTACTAAAACGAACAACGCGCTCCATTAGCCAAACCGAGGCAGGCGCTTTGTTTTACGAGCGCGCTAAAGTGCAACTCGACTCTTGGCAGTCCGTACTCGACGAAACCCGCTCCGTTAACCAATCTCCTGCAGGGCTGCTAAAAATTGGCGCTACGCTCGCCGTCGGATCTAAGTTCTTGGTGCATTACCTTGATGACTTTCTGGAAAAATACCCGGACATAAAGCTGCAATTGATTACAACCCTACCCGGTCAAATACCTGAACTCAGTTTAGATTTGTTCATCAGCCGAGAGTTAGAGCAATTGAATTCGCTTAGCTTTAAAGCCAGCCCTCTGTTCGAACACAAGGCACAGTTTTATGCGGCGCCAAGTTACCTAGAGAAACATGGTACACCGCAAAGTGTTGAAGAGCTGACACAACATAACGTTTTGATTTGGGGTGAAAAACCCGTAAGAGAAATAAAAACCAATCGTGGGAAACGCATTAGCCTTTCAGGGAATTTCGCCACCACCAACCCAGAAGCTCTGTTTCACGGCGCAAAACGGGGCATGGGTATCTTGCTATCAAACAACGTGATGATAAAAGAAGACCTAAGATCCGGTGCTTTAGTGCCGATTCTTCCAGACATCACAGCTGATGAAGCCACTGTCTATGCGTATTACCCTAAGCTCGATTACCAACACACTCGAACTCAACTCTTCTTGGACTATTTAAAGAGTCGTTTAGAAGAAGAAAAGCGCGCTTGAGCTCATGACTCTCTGGTGATTTCAGTACTAGAGAGTTAATACCCTTCCCTCTAAGAACTACCACTTTGATGAGAGGTTACTCCCATCCTCTCTAACCCTATGGTTGAAATTTCCCAATAATGCTCTTGTTGAGTTTGAAAAATCACGTGAAGTAAACAATAGTTAACGTGATGCATATCGATTAAATGAGAAATGATCGTGTAACAAAACCAACATAAACACGATATGGCAAAACACAACGTCGGGTGAAATGTTCAATGGATCATGAACAAAGCAGTATCCAATTGCTTGATGAGATTCTAAAACTTAACGGTAGTGCATTACTCGATAGAGTAACGCTGGAGCTCCATCAACAGTTTCAAAGCTACTGCACATGTGTAGTGGAAATAGCGCACCTACAGCACTGTGCCGTAACACTTTCCAATTCAAGTGGTGGCGCCATTGCTGACAGCATGTGTTATGGATTAGAGGGCACACCTTGCGAAAAGGTGGCACAAGACATCGGGGAGATTATTTTCTATCAAGATGAGGTCTACCGTCTCTACCCTAAAGACCAGCTATTCCAAGATGCTGGCATTCAAGCTTACATCGGCCTTCCACTGAAGACACACAATGGGGAAGTGCTTGGTATCTTACTTTCGACCTTTCCTCGCGCCATCAATGAGCAAGAGGCAAAGGAGATTATCTTTTATCACCGTTTCTTGTCCAACGTGATCATCCACAGCTTAAGAGAGAAGTGGATCAGTGAACGTTCAGACAAACTGCTTAACCAACTGAGTTATGAAGTCTCCCATGACAACCTCACTGGTTTGCTCAATCGCAGTTGTTTGGCAGACACGCTAGAAACACTCACACAACAAGCTACGCGCCCTTTTAGTCTCGCCTATTTGGATATCGATAATTTCAAATCGATTAACGACATTAACGGTAACTACATTGGCGACCAAATTATCAAATTCACCGCCAATGCGATTCAGCAAAGTTTAACTTCACCAAATAATGCGTTCCGTGTTGCAGGCGACGAGTTTGCCTTCATCACTTATGACGAAGACCCTGTCGCGGTTTGTCAGGAAATTTTAGATAAGATTGAAGCGGGTTATTCAGACAAATCCAACCGTATTTCCTTTACGGTCAGCATCGGTATTGCTCGTGCTCCTGTCCATATGCTCAACAGCGACGACCTAATTCTCAATGCCAGCCTAGCGCTCAAAGACTGTAAAAAGCACCGAGATACACGTATACAACACTACGACACCCATTTAAGTGCGCTTTATCATCGCCAAACACAATTGATTGAAGCACTGCGCGAACAGCTGCGTTTGAGTATCGATGAAAACGAAGAATTATACGTCGTCGTTCAACCGATTGTGGACATCACCAGTGACCGCTGGGATTACTTTGAAATCCTAGCGCGATGGAACAGCAGCGTTTACGGCAGTGTCTCTCCCGTAGAGTTTATTGAAGCCGCCGAACAATCTGGGTTGATCATAGAGCTGGGCGAACGAATTGTTGAACTGGCCTGCCGCGCGAAACAAGATCTTGAACGACAGCTTGGCTACAACGTGAAGCTTTCTATCAATTGTTCGGCACACGAACTGGTCGATTCAAACCGTTACATGAACTTTTTGACGCGTATTTTAGAGAAATACGATCACCAAGCGACTGACTTTGTTATTGAGCTCACCGAAACGGTTTTATTATCGCAAAGTGGCCGCGAACAGATGGTTCTGAACTCACTTCGTTATCTCGGCTTTAAAGTCGCACTGGATGATTTCGGTACGGGTTATTCGAGTCTGAACTACATCCATAACTACCCTATCGACAGCATTAAAATTGATGCCACCTTTGTAAGAAATATGTTGGCGAATACCACGTCAGAACAAGTGGTGCTGCTCATTGCTCAATTAGCACAACTGTTAGAAGTCGATTTGATTGCGGAAGGGGTTGAAGACGACAGAGCCTTACAGAAACTGATAGAGATGGGTTGCCATCATATCCAAGGTTATTTCTATTCGAGGCCACACAACGTCAATGAACTGATAAGTATCATCAACGAAAAACAAGTGAAAAGCGCATAAAAAAGACCAAACAATGTTTGGTCTTTTTTGTATTTTATAAAACTGCTTTTTCTTTGTCTTTCAGCAGCTTGTCCATCTCGTCTCGATTAGCAACAAAGCTTGCCATTTCCTTCTTAGGCACTGAACTCGCCATAGGAATATTGGCACGCATTGCGTTCACCGGACGACCGTATTCGATCAACTCGTAGTGAAGGTGCGGACCTGTCACACGCCCTGTTTTACCAGATAGACCAATACGTTGACCACGAGAAACCTTTTGGCCTTTCTTCACGAGGATCTTGCTAAGGTGCAGGTAACGTGTTTTGTACTTACTACCGTGCTCAATCACCACATAGTTGCCCGCATATGGGTGTTTACGCGTCATGATAACAGTACCGTCACCGGTCGCCTCTACTGGTGTACCAATAGGCACAGCCCAGTCCGTACCGTTGTGCGGTGCAACACGGCCAGTTACAGGGTGAAGACGTGTCGGATTAAAGCCAGAGCTGATACGCCAGCTACGACTGACAGGATAACGTTGGAAGGCACGCTGTAGGCTCTCGCCTTTCGCGTTATAGAATTGACCATCGGTATGAAGATAAGCGGTAACTTCACGACCACGGTTATAAATTTTGATTGCTTCTATTTCGTTCTTGCCAGTTGGTACGCCATCAATACTTTGAGAGCGGCGAACCACTTCGAATCGGTCACCAGCACGTAAATCTTTACCGAAGTTCACTTGCTCTTTTAGCAGGTTAACCACTTGGCTGATTTCAGCTGAGCTCAAGCCTAAACGATGTGCGGATGATGAGAAACTGCCTCGAATCACACCAACCAATGGCTCTTGTTGCCACACACCCGGGATTGAGATGTCTGAGAAATCGTAGCTGCCATCGTCATTACGGTGGTAAACCACTTTATCGGCAATGGAGAACTGAAGCTCCATCTTTTGTAGCTCACCTGTCGATTCATCACGCCAAAAACGCAATGTGTTGCCAGGTTTCAGGGTATCAAGAGCAAGGAAGTTCAAATCCGTTTCCATCACTTTCATCAACGAGCTGTAGCCGAAGCCCAGTTGGCTGAAAATGGTACTCAGGTTATCACCTGCTTGGATTTGGTATTCAAAATTGGGTGGAGTGACAACTTCTGCTGTTGTCGCATCAAGAATATTTTCGACAACCTGCGATTCTGGCAGGTTCAATGCGATGGTTTTGGTAAGGGAAGACTCTTTGAGAGAGTTGGAAACACCAATCGCAACTAATACTGGCAAGGAGTACAACAGTAGCGCTTTACGACTTGTCAGATTCGGCAACCGTCTTGTTGTAATTTCATTTGTAGACACGGGAATTACTATCTCCTTTATAACAAGGCTCATAGCTTATGCATTCCCGCATAAGAAATCACTATGAAATTACGAGATCTAGCGCAGAAAACACTTATTTTTTACAGAAGACAAAAAAATTCATTACTGTTGCATATGTAGGTTATTACCTACACGTTTAAGCGTCGTTGAATTCAATTGATTTGGTTGTTCTGCCATCGCTTGATCTTCGCCATGTTGAAGATAAGAAAGCGAAATTTGCGTATCACTTTCCCACTTCAAAGAAGACATCTGAATTCGGTCACCAATGAAAACACTGTTCAATAGCACAACTCGGCTTGGCACTGCATCAAATTTAAACAAACCGATGTAATAAAACGCCCCTGAGCCTTGTGTGGTAACAATCACTGGCGCGACAATCCAAGGGGTTTCATTGATGTCGCGTTGAGCAATAAACTCGGTAGGAACCAGCACTTCACCTCTGGTGCCACCAGCGTCATATTGACCTTTCAGGAAGCCGTTCTCTTTATCCCAATCTTCAAGAAATGTTACCGCTCCTTGTTCAGGAACTTGAACCGTCCACGGATTTCGTGACTGAATCTCCAGAACTTCGGCCACGATAGGATTAGATTGTGCCTGAGCTTGAGGAAACTTCGCCATAATTTCTTCATCGGAAAGACTAAATCGATAAATGCCCGCAATGATCACCACGGCTAACAGGACGATTGGGATCAGTAGAATGAGAGGGATAGGTAGGATTCTCTTACGAGCCATGAAGACTTCCTTGTGTTCTTGTTCTCTTAATTATGTTCGGAGTATATACCAATTCACCCGTGAAGACCTCAACGCCTACTCGTTCGATTTAACTCAAGTGTTTCAAAATTAAACTAAACTGTTTGGTGGGCAACCAATAGGTAATAACGATGACAAAAATCACCCACACATGCGAGTGTGCCTGTGGCTTAGTCCAACTGCGTTGCACGGCGGAGCCCATTCGCACTTCTATCTGTCACTGCTTCGAATGCCAAAAGCGAACTGGCAGCGTATTCGGCGTTCAAGCTCGATTCAACAAAGACCAAGTCATCCTTGATGGTGAGGTCACCAGTTACATTCGCATTGCTGATTCAGGCAATCAAGTTCAATACGAGTTTTGCCCTGCGTGCGGCACAACCATGCGCTTGCTCTTGTCGGACGCACCAGATTACGCCGTGATTCCGATGGGTTTGTTTAACAATAAAGAGTTTTCAGAACCAACGGTCTCTATTTACGAACAACGAAAACACGGCTGGGTAAGCTTTGATTGCACCATGGAACACATTGGTTAAGCAGAAGCAGCCACAACAATGACACAGCACTCTGCCTATCTACTTTCGATACGCCTATTTACTCTCGGTACGGACAGATCATTCAACAAAAGTTGAGACTTTATTGAGAATGATCAACCGCGTAATAGCAGAAGTACTTTCGTTCCACGCCACGAGCGCTATAATCTGCTCCTAACATTTGGTGAGGTTTTATTGTGATTTCCAGACTTCCTCGTTGGGTGGAATATGGCGCGTTTTTGCTTGCTCTTCTCGCAGGCTGCGTCAATGCCGTGGGTCTTCTCGGCTTTCAACATCAAGCGATAACACATCTTTCCGGAACCGTAACTCAGCTAGGGAACAGCTTACTAACAGGTGTGGACTCAACCATCCACCTGCTCTTTATTGTATTCAGCTTTTTAATAGGCTCTGCGTTTAGCGGATTCTTTATTGAAAGTAGTGCCCTCAAACTCGGCCGCCGCTACGGTGTTGCACTTTGTATTGAAGGCAGCTTGCTACTGTTGAGCTTAGGCTTTTTGGTACAAGGCAATGTATATGGTCAGTACCTCGCTTCTGCTGCATGTGGTTTGCAGAACGCGATGATTACCACCTTCAGTGGCGCTGTGGTACGAACGACGCATATGACCGGCATCATTACCGACCTAGGTATTATGATTGGAGAGAGCTTACGTGGCCGTCAATTTGACCGACGTAAAGCCAAGCTGTTCATCTTTATCTTTTTAGGTTTCTTGTTCGGCGGTACAGCTGGTGCGGCTTTGTTTAACGTTTATGAGCTGTATGCGTTGGCCTTCCCTGCGCTTCTGGCATTTGTTATCGCCATCGCATATTGGTGCTACTTGTACCTACTCAATCGTAATCAAACAGCCTAAATGTAATATGACGGTTTAAGCATTCGACTTAAGCCGTCGCTCTTATACTCTCTCACCTACCTCTTTCTGCTTTGAACGAATCCCTTCGATTGCTCTGATTCAGCTATTTGTTCTTTAATCCCTTAAAAGTTGTGCCACTACTGGGAGAAAACACCGCTTTCGCCTTGAGATCCGAATCACACTTGCTAGGCTTTTTATTGCTTTGGTCACACTGTGCCGTTTAACAAGCTGCTCAGAGGGGCTTGCGTGCTACAATTTTCTAACACGAGCAACAAATTCATATACAAGATTCTAGTTTTGATTCAATTGACCGAAAAAACGGCTGAATAACTAGATGTATTTAATGAATAGTATTGCAAAGGATACAGTTTGCGGGTAATCTCCGCACACTGTGATTAAATACGGATGTTTAGTGAATATTTATGTCATGGAATATGGCGAGTATTGACTAGTAGTAACACGAGACAAAAAATGCATAACAACACCAATGCTGCTGAAGCGCCTAAGGGCAACTTTTGGATGTTCTTCATCCCATCCCTGATCGGTCTTCTACTTTTCATGGCTCCAATCTCTTACGATGGCGGCCTGACAATCCCTGTTGCGGTAATGGCAAAAGTCATTCCTGCGGTTCTTGGCGATACCTTAATTGCGATCGTGACCGCTATTGTTGCTTTCATGGCTATAGCTTCTGTTCTGTGCAAAATTTTCAAGCCAGCAGCAATCCTACGTAATGGTTTCTTGAACGGCCTATTTAATCCTTCTCCACTTTGGCTAATGGTTCGCCTAATCGGTGGCGCAGCTGTGCTGATGACTTTCTTCCAAGTGGGTCCAAAAGCGATTTGGGAAGAAAACACTGGTGGCCTTGTGCTTACTGGTCTTCTACCAACGCTGTTTGCGGTATTTATTTTTGCAGGCCTATTACTGCCTCTACTACTTAACTTCGGTCTGCTAGAACTGTTCGGTGCACTTCTAAGTAAAGTAATGCGCCCTGTGTTCAACCTTCCTGGCCGTAGCGCTATCGACTGTATGGCTTCTTGGTTGGGCGATGGTAGTGTTGGTATCCTGCTAACCAGTAAACAGTACGAAAACAACTTCTATACGCAGCGTGAAGCAGCGGTTGTAGGCACGACGTTCTCTGCGGTATCTATTACGTTCAGCTTGGTGGTACTTGCTCAGGTTCAATTAGAGCACCTATTCCTGCCTTTCTACGGCGCAATCTGTTTAGCAGGTGTTATCGCGGCGATCATCATCCCTCGCCTTCCACCATTGAGCCTAAAGAAAGACCGCTACATGGACGGCAGTGAACCTAAGAAAGACGCAGACGCCGTACCTGCAGGTCACACAACTTTTTCTTGGGGTATGGATCTCGCACTAAAACGTGCTGGTCAAGTCACTTCAGTACGCTCTGTATTTAAAGAAGGCGTACACAACGCAATCGACATGGTCTTTGGCGTACTGCCAGTGGTTATGGGTCTTGGTACTGTTGCGCTGATCATTGCTGAATACACATCGGTATTTGAAATCCTAGGTCAGCCATTTATCCCTTACCTAGAATTGCTACAAATCCCAGAAGCAGCGGCAGCATCTCAAACTATCGTAGTTGGCTTTGCAGATATGTTCATCCCAGCGATCCTAGCGGCATCAATCGACAACGAGATGACTCGCTTCGTGATTGCAGCTATGTCAGTTACTCAGCTTATCTACATGTCAGAAGTGGGTGCACTGCTTCTAGGTAGTAAGATTCCAGTAAACATCGTAGAACTGTTCGTTATCTTCATTCTACGTACGCTGATTACGCTACCAGTTATTGCCGGTATAGCTCATTTGATTTTCTAAAATCGTACATCTTACAAAGGCTCCGCTCTGTCGGGGCCTTTTTTGTATCTGCTGACTCGTTTTGTCTTTTCCCTTCTGTTTTGTCACATCACCCCTTATGTATTCAGCTTTCGAATAGCCTCACTTTAAACACATAAGTTATAAATATAACTTTAAATTCATTGATTTAAATTGCAGAAAACCAACAACTCAGACTTGTTTCTATAAGGCTCAATGATACTATTCTTATGTTTTTAACAGTTTGATGACGAAGTTCAACAAATTAGATCAATCTCACAACTTTATAAAACAAGCGGCTTTTTGTTCTCGTTTCGCCAACAAAAGTCGTAATTAGCCTTCAGGTTTCTGATAAATCTGTCGATAACAAAAATAACAAACACAATAATGTGTTCACTTCTGCCGAATGTGCCCGACAAATAAGAGGTGCAAGCAGAGTAAACCAGCCGGGAGACTCGAGAGGGAAAAGTATGAAATTCAGACATAAGGTTGTCACCGCCTCTTCTATTCTATTGCTTGTGACTGTGGCATTGCTGTCGACACAACAAGTGATGACCATTCGTTCACAGATCGAAGAAAACATCGACACTAGCGTGAGTGAGATCCTATCCAGTGTGGGGAACACGGTAGAATCTGAAATGAACGCTAAGAAAGAACTTGCTCAATCCATGACTGAGATTCTTGAAATTAACCCAAGCGACCACGATTACGTGAAAGAAGTGCTAGAGAAGCCAATGCCAAAATCAAGCTTCTTGGCCATCGGTTATGCTTACGACAGCAACGGATTCGTGATTGAAAACGATGACGGTTGGGAAGCCGGCCCTGATTACGATCCTCGTGTTCGCCCTTGGTTTGTATCAGCAAAAGCAGAAAACAAACTTGTTGTCACCGACCCTTACGTGGATGTGTCTTCTAAGAAAGTGATCATCTCTATCGGTACACCAGTGCGTGAAGCTGGCCAGTTTTTAGCTGCCATGTTCTACGATATGGAGCTAACCACCCTTTCTGACTTGGTCAACCAAGTAAACCTATTCGATGCTGGCTACTTGTTCCTAGTGACTGCGGATGGCACAACCATTGCGCACCCAGAAGCAAAATACAACGGCGAGAAGCTATCAAGCTACCTACCGCAAGTATCACTAACGTCTGGCGCTCAGCACATCGAGATGAATGGCGACAAATATATGGTCAGCCTAACGCACATCGCAAGCGAGAACTGGTATGTGGGTGCGGTTGTGGACGAGAGCATTGCTTATGCTGCAGTAGGTAAGCTGCGTAATAGCGCAATCATCTACTCATTGATTGCTGTTATTGCCTCTATCATCGCGCTGACTATCCTTATCCGTACCTTGATGCGCCCTCTTGATGAGCTAAACACCGCAATCCAAGCTGTAGCATCAGGCAAAGGCGATTTGACACAGCGTTTGGATACCAATACCGATCAAGAATTCTCTGAGCTAGCGAAAGGTTTCAATACCTTTATGGAGAACTTGCAGCATCAAATCATCGAATCGAAGAGCATTTCTGATCAGATCCTAAGTGGTACGCAAATCACTGCTGAAGGCGCTCGTGATTCAGCTTCTGCGATTCAAACTCAGCTGCAAGAACTTGAACAGCTAGCAACCGCAATGCACGAGATGTCAGTGACTGCGACAGAAGTTGCGAACAACGCACAAGGCGCAGCAAGTGCAGCGAAAGAGGCAGACGATGCAACGGTACAAGGTTCTTCTATCGTGAATGAGTCTACAGAGACGATTAACCTGCTTTCAGACAGCATCGATCAAGCAGTTGAGGAAGTACAAGGTCTTGAGTCAGCAACGGCAAATATCGAAACGATTCTAAAAGTAATCAACGACATCGCAGATCAAACCAACCTACTGGCACTGAACGCAGCAATCGAAGCAGCACGTGCAGGTGAATCTGGTCGCGGCTTTGCAGTCGTAGCGGATGAAGTTCGTACTCTGGCGCAACGTACTCAAGAATCCACGACCGAAATCCGCAGCATGATTGAACAGCTTCAATCTGGCGCCTCTTCTGTAGCTAGCGCTATGCACCAAAGTAAAGGCAGTGCAGTAGAAGCAGTAGAGAAAGCAGAACACGCTAATGACGCCCTGCAACGTATTCGCGATGCAATTCAACGTATCTCTGACATGAACTTGCAGATTGCGTCAGCAGCAGAAGAACAAAGCTTGGTAGCGGAGGAAATCAACAACAACACGGTTAACATTAAAGATCTGTCGACCCAAGTTGCTGATTCAGCGAACCGCACCAATGATGCAATGCAAGCGCAGCATGAAGACGTCCGTAAACAAGACGAGATTTTAAACCGCTTTACGGTCTAACTTCTCCTCTTTAACTCAGAACAAACTTCATCACCCAACAAGTAAAACAGCGAGCCAAAGTGCTCGCTGTTTTTTTGTTTGCTTACAAGACCACATGTATATAGCGATCTTTCGAGCGCTTGTAATAAAAGTCATCCACTTTTAGGTAGGTAAAATTGCCAATCTGAATATAGGTGCTACGTGGTGGAATGTGTTTGTAATGGTAGTAGTGATGCTTCGGTCGCTTGTGCTTCACCACCACAATCTTTTTGTGTTTATGCTTATGTTTGTGCTTATGATGATGGTGGTGATGTCCGTGTTTGTGGTGATGTTTAGGGTGTGCCATTGCTTCAGCACTGAACATCCCCAAAGAAAGCATCATTCCAACGACTGTGAAAGAAAATCGCTTCGACACTCGGTTCCCCTTTACTTTATAACTTGTTAGTCATCATAAAGAGAGTGGTCGCAGGCCATGTCAGCCTGTGGCGAGACAGTTTCACCTCAAGGTCAAATATCATCACGATTTATCAGGCAACGGTCAGGCCATACACGCCGCTGATGCAGCACTAACAATTCTGCACAAAAAAGCCGCTTGCCCAGTTATGGACAAGCGGCTTTCTAGATTCAATTTGTGTGTTCGTAAAGTCGATTTATACCGCTTGGGCGAACAGCAAGAAACAACCGAATAGGAAGATCATGCTCATACCCATCGCACCGCCACCAGCTTCGTACACACTGTTGTCTTCTACAGGTACACGACGCACTTTCATGGTCATCGATAGTGGAACAAACACCGCTAGGAATACAAGGATGATGCCTGCGTAGCTAAGGATCGCTAAGAAGTGCTCTGGAGCAAATACCGCGCCAAGCAACGGCAGAATAAACGTCGTCACGAATACCACTGGCTTACTTGCTTTTAGAAGGTCTGCATTTTGGTCGTAAAGCGCCATTGCTACACCCAAGAAAGACGTCAGCAATGCCAAACCAGTAAACATAGACAGAATGAACTCAAGACCTGTGTACTGTTGACCAAGAACAGAGATCAATTCAGACACGTTTGAGAACTGGATAAGTTCGTGTGGTGGCAAGTTACCCACGACTGCAAACAACCACAGTAGGTAACACACAAGAGGAATCGTCGAGCCAACAATGATCATGTTGCGCAGTTGGGTCTTGCTCGCTTCTTTGTTGTAAGTCACCAAAGAAGGAATCACGACCATGAAGCCAAAGCTTGTGAACAGAACTGAGCTTTGCTTGATCAATGCCATTTTGTCTGCGTTCACGACTTCACTTAGACCTTCAAACGATACGTTTGGTGCAAGAGAGAATAGCGTAAGAACAAGTGCGACAATCATACCGATGAATAAGCCACGGTTTAGCTTATCAACCACACCGGTACCCGCCGATACAATTAGACCAACCAAAACGGTAAAGCCAACTTGGCTAGAAATAGTAGAAAGTGGTAGGCCCATTGATGCCGTCACTTTTTGTACCAAGTCACCAGCACCGATGATGTAAGCCATCAAAAGGCAAACAAGCAGCGCGTACAAAAGACCGTTAGTAACAAACTGACCGCCTTTGCCCAGAGTTTCACGAGCAATCGCGTTCATGCTAACGCCACCACCGACTTTACAGCTTGCTTCCAATAGAAGAAGTGCAGCGTAAGTTGTACCCGCCCAGATGAACAGCATAAGAAGAGTGCCCCAAAGGAGGCCGAATTGAGCAAGCACCATTGGTATAGCAAGCATACCAGCGCCAAGAGCAGTACCTGCAACGATCAGGGAACTGCCGACAAGTTTTAGGTTCACGGTTAATACCTCTAAATTTAATCCGTTTTGTTTTGACTTATCGTGCTTTTGGTTCGAAGCACGATCTACGGAAACGCCCTACTTTGCAGCCAATGAATTCGATGCTAAACAGCAATTCAGGATGCAACAAGCCTAGACTCAAGACGGATCTATCCTGCCTGAGTACATTGGGGATGTAGGGAATCATTTCCGGGCAGAGTTCGATTAACGGAATGTCTCACTTTGGGTTCGAAGCAAAATCAGCGCATCCATTTTCGTCAATCCCATTCTCTGCTGAATGGATTTGGTTCGAAAGGATTGTAAGGCATAAATAGGACGATTGAAAAGCAAAAGCTCCATCTTATAGCCATATATTTTAACAACTATCAGTTGATGCAACAGATATGTTGTAAAACCGCCGATTATTTAGCCTTTTGTTGTTATAAAGCTTAAGAAGTGAGCTTTAGTGCTCAATTTTTGAGGTGTACATGAAAATGTACACTTTGTTGAGAGGTGTTAGAAACCCGGAACATAGCCTAGATTCAGCAATATCGTTATTATTCGCTCCGTA
The DNA here is from genome assembly GCF_000305755.2 of Vibrio sp. HENC-03. Lineage (NCBI taxonomy): Bacteria > Pseudomonadati > Pseudomonadota > Gammaproteobacteria > Vibrionales > Vibrionaceae > Vibrio > Vibrio sp. HENC-03. The sequence goes on from NZ_JH976124.1 coordinate 40,055, forward strand.
CCGACACGTTTCGGTTCACATACCTCTAAACACTGATTTACGGTTCGAAAATATAGGTAAATGAGTGTTCCGAATGCTGGGTTTGGTTCCCCAGCATTTGCATCCTTTCTTTAAATTCCTTCAGTGCTTTTATTTCACACAATTGGCTTTGTGGGATTTCGCTCGTTCATGCTTTTACTGCTCACGTTCATTTTGTTACAGCTCTCCATGCTTTACAACGAGCAACGCTTTCAACCGATCACATTTCCTTGTCTAGTGCGTCAATAATGTAAGTGAGTGCTGCAACACCCATATCTGCCACTAAACGCTCTATCAGGCTCAAATTCTCATAGGTTTGATTCAGCTCAGTCTGGTCAAGATCGCATCGATGCAAAAACAGCTCTTTATACTTCATCAACCTTTTCTGTGATTCTCGGGTTAACCATGTCATATCCAAGCGACTATCACGGCTGCGATTGCGAATTTCATCAAGCAATTGTTCTAAAACGCGTTGCATTTTGCGAATGTTTACTTCACCAGAAATTGATTTATAAAGCTGATATTTTTCCATTTTCTGAAACTGACTGAAATTTAGTAATTTTTTTGTGGAACGTCATTCTTATCGCTATATCAACTTGGGTAAATACGAGGTGGTTAAACTGGTCCGGATATTGCGTGCTTCAGGACAAAACTGTCCTTTAAGGAGCGCCTATGCATGTAGACCCACTGATTGAAGTACTGATCGCTCGACGCAAAGAGAGAGGTATGTCGCGTGAGCAAATGGCAAAAGTCGCAGGGATGAGCGAAAAGACTTATCAAAGAATTGAGAGAGGCGAATCGGATTTAAAACTCTCCCAATATCGCTCCATTCTGCGGGCTCTCAACCTAACAGATTTGGATGTCGCCCTCGATGCTAGAGGGGTTGGTAACATCTCTGCAAGCGATGTTGCCTCAGCAGCGCGATTACTGTCACCAGAAGCACAATCCATGCTGACTAAGCTGATCTTCTTGGTGTTAGAACAGAAAGCTAACGAAAGCAAAAGCTCAACGAGAACATAAAGTCGTGCCCTAGACTCCTCAGTCAAACAAAGTTATGGTGAGCTAAACTTAAAGATTAGAGCTTCGGTACTCCAACCATGGGGGAATGCATTATGAGAAGCATCTGGGTCATGATCACCGCTATTCTCTGCTTGCTAGGGGCAACAAGTCTGTCTGCACAGCCGCAAGTGAAGCCCGCGGTGAAGCCGATCACGCAGCCGGGTAACAAACACGATTTGCGCCCTGTGAATCGCCCTCATAGGCCAATCAAGCCGCCCCACTATAATCGGCCACCTTATTACCGTCCGCCCTACTACAGACCACCCTATTACCATCGACCTCCATATGTCGTTAGGCCACCGCGTTATCATTCGTCGTTTATCTATGTGAGACCGGGTTATTGGTATCCACCCTATCGTGGGCGTTATTACTATTATCATAGCGATCTCGTTGGCATAGCGACTTTCGCCATTTTTGCAGGCATCACCTACGCCATCGTTCAAGACTCGTATTACCGTAGGAATGGAGACCGCTATGATTACGTCCGTTACCCACCAAGCGGTAACTACACGATTGTGAATGGAAACACCATCACGACGTCTTCTTCAACGTCGTCAAACTATGCGCCATCATCAGGGCAAATTGTGTCTTCTTCGCCAAGTTCGAACACGCCGCGAGTCACCCACGTGGTTCCGGCGACAAAACCTGAACCTAGCCCTTACAAGCTTGGAGAGATCGTAGATTCATTGCCTCACACAAAAGAAACGGTCGTCGTCGACGGACAGAGCTATTTCAAATACAAAAATACTTGGTTTGCGCCACTCAGAGCCGAACGTAAGTTTGTTGTGGTGGAATCCCCGTTGTAGCGCTTTATGTATCAACCTAAACGAACTAAACCCGCACGCTGCGGGTTTATGTTTGTAGATAGCCGTTTGAGTTACTCGCTTTTCAATAGAGTACTTCGAACTCTGGAATCTTCGCTTTACCTCTCAGTAATAAGAAGTTCAAGAATCGGCTCGTCGATGTAGTGAGTATCTTCTCTTCTTCCACACCATGTTTTTCCAGCATAGCAATTGCCAAGTCTAACTTAGAGATCTCTTCACAGAAGTGAGCATCCGATCCTGTACTGAAGTAAACGCCAATCTCTTTGCCCAGTTCGACAATGCGATCACAACGGGAATCACTGCCCTTGCGACTTTTGCCTGTCAAAGATGTATTGTTAACTTCAATTGCGACATTGTGTTCTTTGGCACAGCGCAACACTTGCTCCATATCAAATGGGTAATTTGGGTTACCTAAGTGACCAAGAACATCCACTCTGCCGCTTTTAATCGCATTTATCAGGGCTGCGGTATGCTCAGCTTCGGTCGCGGGCTTGAATACGGGTTCATGAAAACTCGCAATCACCCAGTCAAGATGTTGGTCAGAGGACGCTGGTAAGTCTATCTCCCCTTTCACATTCAGCGTGTTGGCTTCTACGCCACGGAGAATACCTACATCGTGTAAAAAGCGGGGCAAAATTCTTTGATTGTTGAAATACCAGTAGTGAGGGGCTCCTGGCATCTCGGGAGCATGATCGGTGGTACAAAGAAGTTTTAGCCCCTTATTCTTAGCAGACAATGCGTTCTCTAAAATGGTGCTGTAAGCGTGTCCACTGGCAATAGTATGGGTGTGGCTATCAATCACGATATCCATGGTGACCTCCTGAGATTGTGGACGAACTATCGAATTTCGAACGAACCGTTTTGATTGAGAAACAACGATAAGTCAGCAGGAATTGAGTGATTCAACACTTTATCAACGTTGACTGCATCTGAACGCAAGTAGAACTCCAAGGCAGCTTCTGGATCTGTACCACCACGGATCTTACGATTGACTAAACGCTCTTGTAGAAACTCCGCTTGAGTATCAATAAACACCGTAAAATCGGCCAAGCGATGCAGCTCTTTCCATACTGGTTCATCAAGCAACAGCCAGTTGCCCTCGACGACGACAATATTGCGGTTAACCTGAATGGCATCATCAACCGGATCATGCAGGTTGCGGTCGTAGTAAGGCCATTTGCTGTCTTTCACTTTAAGCTGTTTCAGCTTGTCGATAAGCTCGGTGAGATTGAACGTCTCGTAAGAGCCTTTAATGCTGCGCAGAGGAACAATTTCACCATTACGTTCAATGGTGTTGCTGTCGAGGATTTCGTTCGGGTAGTGAAAACCATCAAAAGGCAGAACCTGAAGTGGCTCTTGGTTTTCATCTTGTTCAGAGAGGTATTCCCAGAACGCAGCAAGAGTGGACTTACCGCTGCCCGGAGGGGCACACAAGAACACGACAATACGTTCCTGTTTCTCATGATATAGGCGGGTAAATTTTTCGATAAGAGGTTGATGGATTCGCTTTACGTCGGCATCGGGAAAGGTAGCTTCGGTTTCAAAACCACTGACGTTTAAATTCACTTTCATGGTGAACCCTTATTGATTGATCTCCCCTTCGATTCTTTCTATCAACATTTCACATGACAGCTTCAACACTGTTTTGATGAGAGATTCATATCTCATTTGCGAAAAGGACTCAAACGAAGAGAACTTAAGCTGATTGATCGACTCAAGATAAAAGCAGTCTTGCTGAGAAGAGAGTACCGCTTGGTTTTTAATGAAATCGTAAATCACGTCATCCGCGAATTCGACTTTCTCCGGTTGGCTAACCACGTACTCCAGCACCTGATCGTACAATCCGATATCGGCGTAAGTTTCCAAAGAGATTTTGCCCATCGCAAACATCAGCTTCGATACCACATCGGTCGTCACCAACGGACCATCTTCTTTCAATAAAGGATCCACAGCATACTCCTTCACCAGATCGTCTTGGACGAACACACTCGGAAGTAATGCTTTTAACTTGAGGTTAATTATTTTGTTAGAAACCTGAAGAAACGCAGTCGCATTTTCGCACTCGTCCAGTTTCTCCAGTAATTCGTCTTCACGTGACAACGTATTATGACCTCTCCATTATGTGGCAGCGCAAAGGCTACCACACAAATTCGTTGCAACTAAACCGTTAAGCTCACGTCATAAAACTCAAGTAACGCTTTTTCTGCATGTGCGTTCCACACATAGTTATTCGCGTTCAAAATTGCGTCTAATTCGACGAAGAACGGGTCTTGGTCTGCCAACGATAAGAAATCATCAATCGCGGTCAATGGCAGGTCGATGTGTGGGTAAATCAACTTCTTACCACCCGGAATATCCAGTTGATTCAAAATCGTATGTGGCGCAGCTTGCAGACCACCAACGTGGGTGATCATGAACGATGGATTAATCTTACCTTGTGAAGACAAGTCGATAGATTCCACCATGTCACCGGTCGAGCCACCAGATGTGCCAACAATGTGCGTTGATTCGTAATGCACGTTGTAGAAGTTAAACGGTACTTTGAATTTTTTATCAGTAGGGCCTGCGAAGAAGTTCAAGCAGCCATCGTTACCCAACAGCTCATCGGCTTGTTCTAGCACTTGCGATACCGCTGCATACACCATCACATCGTCGTAGCCTTTGCCATCGTTCAGCGCTTTCAGATAAGTCACAGGGTCATCGACTTGAGCTGTGTTCACGTAATGCAGTTCAACGCCCTGCTCTTTTGCTTTCTCAACCGGAATTAAGCACTCTGCTCGGTCTAAGCGTGCAGCGTCGATATCTGTCACCACAATCAACTTTGGCTTCACCGGGCCGTTAATCGCGTAATCAATCGCGCCAATCCCCATAGGGCCAGCACAGGCTAGTAGCGCTAATGCTCCGCCCTCTTTGATGCCCATATCATGCTCATACACGTATTGCGTAGTGTGGTAACTCGCATGGTAAGCACCGATGATGCATGACATTGGTTCAGCCAAAGACGCATCTGCAAAGTAGTCACCGTGGTAAGGCAGCACGCAGCCTAAGTCGATAGCAATTTTAGGAATGATGGAATACGTTGCGTTGCCACCAAAGGTTTCGTAGCTGTAACCCGCAGAGTAACCACTAGGCAAACCCATTGCTGGTTGCAGTACAAAGTAATCGCCTGCTTTGTATTGGTCTTTTAGGTTCTCACCGACTTCAACAATCACACCTGCGTATTCATGACCCGTCATCACTGGCACTTCATCAATGTTCTCAGGGACGCGTTTGTGTTTGCTACCCAACAATGCTGCTTTGTAAGTGGATAGGCAAATGCTGTTTGAAATGTTTTTAACCAGAAGTTCATCGGCTGAAATACTTGGCAAATCAAAGGTTCTTAGTTGAACGTCTTTCTCGCCACAGATAACCGCTGCCGTTGTTTGTACCATGATTTCTCTCCTAAATGGGGTGTTAGGTGCCACCCCATACTGCATTGTTAGGCTGGTTGCTCAGTCGCGACCGCTTGTTGCTTAATCGTATCCATCAACTCATTGAGCGCTGGGTCATTGAGGAAGTTCTTAATCGTTACCACTGGCAAGCCTGTTGCTTTGATGGCTCGACTTTCCAAGCTTTCGTGCGTCACGACAATATCGGCTTCACTTGGGACTTTTTCGATGGCGAAGTTCTTCACTTCAATATCAATCCCGGCTTGAACTAACTTGCGTTTGAAGGTTGAAGCGCCCATCGCACTTGAGCCCATACCGGCATCACAAGCGAATGCGACAAATGCAATTGGTTTGTTTACCTCTTGTGTTGCAGCAGCAACTGGTTTGATTGTGCCTTCTGCTTTCATGTCTTTCATATCAGAGATAGACTGTTCAAACTCGTCTTCTTTGTCCTCTGCTTTGCTCATCTTCAGAATCGCACTCGCGACAAGGAAGGAAACAATCGTTGCAGTTGTGACACCTGCGATGGTCGCTAGGAAGCTGCCTTTCGGTGTTAGTGCTAGGTAAGAGAAGATTGAGCCTGGACTTGGACCTGCAACCAAACCTGCATCAAGTAGGTTAAAGGTTGCGATACCTGTCGCTGCACCCGCAATCATTGCCAAGATCATGATTGGTTTCATTAACACGTACGGGAAGTACAGCTCATGAATACCACCGAAGAAGTGGATGATGATGGCACTTGGTGCAGAACGTTTAGACAGACCTTGACCAAACTTCGCGTAAGCCAGCAGCATACCAAGACCCGGACCTGGGTTAGATGCCACCATAAAGAAGATAGATTTACCTGTTTCAGCGGCCGCCTGCAGACCTAGTGGGTAATAAATACCTTGGTCAATAGCGTTGTTTAGGAACAGCACTTTCGCCGGCTCGTTGATGATAGCGAGCAGAGGAAGGAATCCCGTTGCCACCAAGGCTTCGATGCCTGATTTCACAAACAAGTTTGCCGCTGTTACTGCAGGGCCAACAATCTCGTAGGCGAACAGACACAGAATCATCCCCACAATACCGAGTGAGAAGTTGTTCACCACCATCTCAAAACCAGAAGGAATACGGTGTTGGATTCGCTTATCCATTTGCACCACAACCCAAGCACTGAGTGGGCCCATGATCATCGCGCCAACAAACATTGGAATGTCCGCACCAACGATAACACCCATGGTACCGATGGCACCGGCTACCGCGCCGCGTTTATCACCAACAATTTGACCGCCGGTATAACCGATCAACAGTGGTAATAAGTAGGTAATCATTGGACCAACGAGTTCCCCAAACGCTTCGTTTGGCATCCAACCTGTTGGGATAAAGAGTGCAGTAATAAAGCCCCAAGCGATGAAGGCTCCGATATTTGGCAGTACCATGGCGGTCAAATGACCCCCGAAGGCTTGCACATTGGCTCGCATGTTTGCTTTCACGTTATGTTCCTTTTAGTATGCTTTTATTATGTCTAGCACTTGTTCCTTAGATGAAGCTTGTGCCAGTTTTGCAATGTTCTCTTCGTCCACAAACATCTCGCTCAGCGCTTGAATCACCTCAATGTGGGTATCAGAGTCTTTTGCAGCTAGGGTAATAAGAATGTTGGCAGGGCCAAGGTCCGAACCAAAATCAACTGGTGAAGGGAAAATATGAATGCCCAAGCCCGTTTTTAGGACACCGGTTTCTGGGCGAGCATGTGGCATCGCCAGTCCAGGGCACAACACATAGTAAGGACCATTTTCTTCGGTCGATTGGATGATGGCATCCGCGTATTGCTGAGAAACGTAACCTTTGTCTTCTAGGTATTGCGTTGTCTTTTTAACTGCGTCTTGCCATTGGTAAGCGCGGTCATTAATAACATCTACTAGTTCGTGGTCGATTAATTCATACAGCATTTTTAAACCCTATCAACAGTTCGGTATCGATGGGTTAATTATCAATAAGAGTCGTAGAACCGCGCAAGCACGCCTCTTTTGTGCAACAAATCACAATTAAATGGCTGTCAATTTGTTTTAATGAACGTAGCTCAAAAATAGACAAAGAAAGTTAGCAACAAATTTTCTTTCAGCAACATGTCAATAGGCATAATTTGAACCTCCGCACCTATCCAAACATTTCTAGAAATTCGCAATAATTTATCTCGATCACATTACGACTCTTGACTCGCTATTTATCGTGATTAAATTCAAACTTCATTTTCCACTAATTCGGCGCTAGTGAGTTTCAAACAGGGATAATCATCACACTTGTTTGCTAAAAGAAATCGAAACGTTGCTTAGTTTCAGCATAGAGCGAACAGAAGGTCGGAAGAGAAAAGACACAAAAAACCCGCCGAGTGGCGGGTTTAAAATGAAATGCGTAATATCGCGCTTACGACTTGTGACGTTTTGCCACCAGCGTAAACTTGTAATCAGTCGATTTGAAGTAGTTGCGGCTGTATTCAAACACCACATCTCCTTGCAAGAAACCACGCGTGCGCTTTTCGATGATCGGCTCGGCCGGGTCAATATCTAGCAACTCTGCAATGTCTTGCGGTGGCAATACCGGGATGATTTCTTGTTCACTGCGATCAATCACCATGCCCTTCTCTTTCTCAATAAAGTGATACTTAGAGCCTTGCATCACTTGGTAGGTAAGATCAGGGAACATGTCTGTCGGCAGCCAAGTTTCTTCTACCGTGATTGGGTTGTCATCAAGGTAACGAACGCGTTTCACGTAAAAGACTTTGTCATCTTCATTGATGTTCAGCGCATCTGCCATCGTGAGCGATGCTTTGGTGATCTCAAACGCGACCACATCACTGTGTGTCACTGCATTTAGGTGCGCCCACTTCTCTGCAAAACTGGTCTGCTGGTAAATGTCGTAGTTAACCTTGTTCTCTTTCACATAGGTACCACTACCCTGCACACTTTCCAGTTCACCATTTTCAATCAGCAGTTTTAACGCTTGGCGAACCGTGACTCGGCTACAAGAAAATTCTTCGCGTAACTGAGCTTCGGTAGGAAGAGCGGTTCCTACTTTGTATTCGCCATCGCTGATCTTCTCGCGAATCGCATCCGCAATCTGGCGATACATTGGCAGTCTTGCCATGTTTACCTCTATAAAAACAATACAAATGACCATTCAAGTGAACTTGTTTGAGACAACTCAAGAACCGAGCACACTGGAGTGAACTATCATTGCAAGAAAGACTTGGTTTATGGGCTCTATAATACGAATTCAGGTCAACATGACAAGCACTTGTTCGCATATCGGCATACAAAAATAAGCCAAAACAATACAACAATAATACATATTTTAATTCAACTGCGATCCTGATCACGGATCATTTGTATTTAAAAGGTATTATTCACATCATTGTTGAATGCACAACAATGTCGAATGTGACAATGGGACAAAAGTTATGAAATTAACCTCTCTTACAAACCCATCGCTGATAAACCTACAAACGACGTTCGAAAGTCGTGACGCAGCGATTCGTGCACTTGCCGACCAGCTAGACCAGCAAGGCAAACTGCATAACAAGGAAGAATACCTACAAGCAGTGTTTGCTCGCGAAGAGCAAGGCCCGACGGCGCTAGGCGAAGGCTTAGCAGTACCGCACGGTAAGACAGATGCAGTAAAAGAGGCGGCGTTTGCCGTAGCCACACTAAAACAAGACTTAAAGTGGCAAGGTCTGGATGAAGACGAAGACGTAAACCTGATCTTCCTAATCGCAATTCCAAATGCGGAAGCAGGTTCAACACACATGCACTTGTTGACCGAACTGACCACAACGCTAGTGGATGACGATGTTCGTGAAGCAGTGCTAAATGCTACAAATGTAGAACAAATTTTCGCTTTGCTTGATGGTCAGGCAGAGCAAGAAGAAAAACAAGACCAATTAGATACAAATGCACCAACCATCGTTTGTGTGACGGCTTGCCCTGCGGGTATTGCGCACACTTACATGGCAGCAGAATACCTAGAGAAGACAGGTAAGAAGCTGGGTTATAACGTGCATGTTGAAAAGCAAGGCGCAAACGGTATTGAAGATCGTTTGACTGCTGAACAGCTCAACAGTGCAACTGCGGTCGTTTTCGCGGCTGAAGTAGCAATCAAAGAGTTAGAGCGTTTTGACGGTATTCCTCGTGTAGAAGTGCCAGTTGCTGAGCCAATCAAACACTCTGAGCGCATTCTTAACGAAGCGGTTGAAGCAGGTAAAGCAGGTCGAAGCGCTGGTGCTGCAGTTGCAACCAACGACAAACCGAAGAAACTACCACTTAAAACTGAACTAAAACAAGCACTGCTATCAGGTATCTCTTACGCCGTTCCTCTTATCGTTGCTGGCGGTACCGTACTTGCTGTTGCCGTGTTATTGGCACAAATGTTCAACCTACAAGATTTGTATGCAGAAGAAGGCTCTTGGCTGTGGATGTACCGCAAGCTAGGTGGTGGTCTACTGGGTACATTGATGGTTCCTGTACTGGCGGCATACACCGCTTACTCATTGGCAGATAAACCAGCGCTTGGTCCAGGCTTTGCCGCAGGTATTGCAGCGAACCTTATCGGCTCTGGCTTCCTTGGCGGTGTTGTCGGTGGTTTGATTGCCGGTTACGTGATGCGTTGGGTAAAAGAAAACGTACGTCTAAACCCTGCATTCAACGGCTTCCTAACCTTCTACCTATACCCGGTTATCGGTACTTTGGTTGCAGGCTCATTGATGCTGTTCGTTATCGGTAAACCTGTTGCTTGGCTAAACCAAGGTTTGACGGACTGGCTAAACGGCATGTCTGGCACCAACGCCCTACTTCTGGGCGCAGTAATTGGTTTATTCGTATCGTTCGACCTTGGTGGTCCAGTCAACAAAGCTGCTTACGCATTCTGTCTGGGTGCAATGGCGAACGGCGTTTACGGCCCATACGCTATCTTCAGTTCGGTGAAAATGGTCTCAGCTTTCACGGTAACGGCGTCAACCATGCTTGCACCTCGCCTGTTCAAAGATTTTGAAATCGAGACGGGTAAATCAACTTGGTTGCTTGGTCTTGCGGGTATCACTGAAGGTGCGATTCCAATGGCTATCGAAGATCCAATCCGCGTTATTGGCTCATTCCTACTTGGCTCTGTCGTAACAGGCGCAATGGTGGGTGCTGCTGGCGTAGGTCTATCGACTCCAGGTGCAGGTATCTTCTCAATCTTCCTACTACACGATGCAGGTCTAGGCGCATTCACTGCTGCGGCAATCTGGTTTGGCGCTGCGCTTATTGGTGCAACTATCTCGACCATCACTCTCATCATGTGGCGAGCACACGCAGTAAAAAAGGGCAAATTTGTCACTGAGGCTGCCGCTCAACATTAATTCGAATCACTCATAGATTCGCTCAACACAAACTTTGGGCGTGGGATTTCTGCGCCCTAAATATTCGTCGGCAAGCATAAGTGCCGCAAAAACGAATAGAAAACAATCAAATTTAAAACAAATTAACGGCATTTATTGCCTAAGACGGTAAAAGTTATGACTACATCTCGCGTTCATATTACTCCTCACATGCACTGGGATCGTGAATGGTACTTCACTACAGAAGAGTCTCGCATTCTGCTAGTGAACAACATGGAAGAAATCATGACTCGTCTGGAAAACGATCCAGACTACAAATACTACGTTCTAGACGGTCAAACCGCAGTTCTGGAAGATTACTTCGCAATCAAGCCAGAAAACAAAGAGCGCGTACGTGAGTTAGTCCAAGCAGGCAAACTGATTGTTGGTCCTTGGTACTCTCAAACGGATACGATGCAAGTATCTGGCGAATCTATCGTACGTAACATGCTTTACGGATTGCGCGACTGTCTAGCGCTAGGTGAGCCAATGAAGATTGGTTACCTACCAGATTCATTCTCTATGAGCTCTCAGCTGCCAGCTATCTACAATGGTTTTGGCATCAATCGCGCGATGTTCTGGCGTGGTTGTTCAGAGCGTCACGGCACAGATAAAACCGAATTCTTGTGGCAATCAAATGATGGCAGTGAAGTCTCTGCGCAAGTACTGCCACTGGGCTACGCGATTGGTAAATACCTACCGCAAGACGAAGAAGGTCTGCGCGCACGTCTAGATAAATACTTCCCAGTGCTAGAAAAGCCGTCGGTAACCAAAGACATCTTACTACCAAACGGTCACGACCAAATGCCTATCCAAAAAGACATCTTCGAGGTGATGGATAAGCTACGTGAAATCTACCCAGACAAAGAATTCAAAATGAGCCGCTTTGAAGAAGTGTTCGAGCGTATTGAAGCCGAGCGCGATCAGCTTGATACCATTAAAGGCGAGTTCAACGACGGTAAATACATGCGTGTTCACCGTACTATTTCTTCAACGCGTATGGACATCAAACTGATCCACGCAGAAGTAGAAAACAAGATCGTAAACATCCTTGAGCCATTAGCGTCTATCGCATGGACACTAGGTTTTGAATACCACCACGGTCTAATCGAGAAGATGTGGAAAGAGAGCATGAAGAACCACGCTCACGACTCGATTGGCTGCTGCTGTTCAGACAAGGTACACGCAGAGATCTTGAACCGTTACATCCTTGCGGACGACATGGCGACCAACCTGATCAACTTCTACAAACGTAAGATTGTTGACCACATGCCTGCACGCGAAGGTTGCGACAAGCTAGCACTATTTAACCTATCGCCATACGCTCGTGAAGAAGTGGTAAACACCACCATCACTATCCGTGCAGAACAGTTCAACCTGTTTGATGAAAACGGCACGCCAGTTGAGTACTTCATCCAAGATCAACGCGTAATCGACCCAGGTAAGATTGACCGTCAAATCGTTCACTACGGTAACTACGACCCGTTCATCGAATACGACATTCAAATCAAGCACACTGTGCCAGCGATGGGTTTCACTACCCTACACATTCAAGCGAATGAGAAAGGCACGCAAAAAGTGGCTGAGCAAAAGGAGTTCCTGCTGGAGAACGAATTCTACCGCATCAACGTCAACGCAAACGGCACTCTGAACATCTTCGACAAAGAAACAGAGCACCTTTACGAACAAGCGCTGCGCATTGAAGACGGCTCTGACGATGGCGACGAATACGACTACTCACCTTCGCGTAAAGAGTGGCTACTGTACTCTGACGAATTCGATGCAGAAGTGAATGTGAAGCACGAAGGTTTCCAATCTGTGGCAACCATCAAGCTGCGCATGAACTTGCCAGAGAACCTACAACAACGTGAAGAGCGCACAGGTCAAAACGGTTACCTAGACGTGAACTGCCAAGTGGTTCTAAAACAAGGTACACGCCGTATTGAAGTTCGTATGGAGTTGGATAACCAAGCTGACGATCACCGCATTCGCGTATTAGTACCAACACCGTTTGTGTCTGAAACCGTGGTAGCGGATAATCAGTTCGGTTTGATCACTCGCCCAACGAACGATCCAGAAATGGCGAACTGGGAAGCAGACGGCTGGAAAGAAGCACCAGTGCCGGTTTACCAGCTAATGAACTTTGCTGCGGTTGAAAACGCACAAGGTGGTATGGCGCTAATGAGCAACGGTCTGCGTGAGTTTGAAGTGATTTCAAGCCAAGGCAATGAAGAGCGTGACACATTCGCTCTAACCCTTCTGCGTGGTATCGGCGTGTTGGGTAAAGAAGAGTTGTTGCTTCGTCCAGGTCGTCCATCTGGTATCAAGATCCCGACGCCAGATTCACAAGTACGCGGCAAGATCGTTTGTGAGTTCGCACTGTTTGGTTTCGCGGGCAACCACATCGAAGCAAACGTAATGGCAGCGGCGCGTGACAACGTGACTCCAATCCAGTGCTACAACAAAATCCCTTACAACGCGATGAAGCTGAACGTAGGCGAGCAAAACCTACCGCTAACGCACAGCTTGCTAAACAAATCGCTAGAAGGCGCAGTACTGAGCGTACTGAAGAAGGCGGAAGACGAAGATGCACTCATCCTGCGCGTCTACAACCCATCAGAGAGCGAAGTGATTAACGACACAGTGGCGTTTACTTCAGAAGTAACGTCATGGAAAGAAACTCAGCTAGACGAGAAAGTGCTATCAAACGAAGTAGACACAGCATCGTTCGGCACGCTGAAACCGTGTCAGGTTAAATCTTTCCAAGTGAAGTTCTAATCCGGTCCTCAGGATAAGGTCATCAACTAGATAACCCGTCCAAACCGACTCAGGCTTGCTCTCATCGTGGAGCAAGCCTCTCCTCTTCTTTCGTTCCAATCAAGAGAATATCGCCATGCAACACGCTCTATTCAAACTGGACAATGTGATTCAAAACTACGCTTGGGGCAGCCACACCTCGATTCATGATTTATTCGGCATCGACAATCCGGCGAACGAACCACAAGCAGAAATCTGGATGGGTGCTCATCCAAACGGCTGTTCAAAGCTTGCTGACACCAAGCAATTGCTGTCAGAAGTCATCAACCAAAACAAAACGCAATCGCTGGGTGATTACACCGCTGCACGTTTTGGTGAACTGCCATTCCTATTCAAAGTACTGGCCGCTGAAACACCGCTGTCTATCCAAGTACACCCTAGTAAGCACAAAGCGGAAATTGGCTTCGCTCGTGAAAACGAACAAGGTATCCCGCTCAATGCTGCAAACCGTAACTACAAAGATCCAAACCATAAACCGGAGCTGGTTTACGCGCTGACATTTTACAAAGCGATGAACGGCTTCCGCCCAATTGAACAGATCTTATCTCTGTTTGAGCAAGCGAACATCTCTACTCTAGAGACAGAAATCAACGCACTGAAAGCCACACCAAACAGTGAAGGTCTTAAAGTGTTCTTCTCAGCAATTATGTCGTTAGAAGGCGAACGCAAACAACAGGCTTTGAATGAGCTTTACGCAAGCCTAGAGCGCCCTGCGAAAACCGCTATGGCACGAGAAGCTTACGGCTATATTCAGGACTTCCGTCAGCATTACGCGGACGATATTGGTCTGTTTTCGCCATTGATGTTGAACACGATTGAACTCGCTCCGGGCGAAGCAATGTTCCTCCATGCAGAAACGCCGCACGCATATGTACAAGGGACAGGTTTGGAGATCATGGCGAACTCAGACAACGTGCTGCGCGCTGGCTTAACACCTAAGTACATCGACGTTCCTGAGCTTATCGACAACACCATCTTCAACGCGATTGACCCAGAGCAGATCAAGCTCGCGCCAGTACATAAGCAAGGCAAGCTTAGTTACCCAATTCCGGTGGATGATTTCGGTTTTGAAGTGATGGCAGTTGAAGGCACAGCAACGACTCAATTCGTGCGTAGCGCAGAGATTTTGTTTTGTATCGAAGGGGAAATCTCGGTTTCTAGCCAAGACGATCACATCACTTTGAAAGCGGGTGAATCGGTATTCGTCTGCAGCAACTCAGTAAAGTACGTTTGCCAGGGTCACGGCACCTTAGCTCGCGCCTTTAACTGATTGGCAAAATGAACTGACAGCTTATTGGATAGCGGCTTTCTGTTATCCAGTAAGCACGCTCCTAACCTAGGTTTGCGCTGATTTTGTCAGTGGTCAGCAATAACCACCTTGTCACGCTCCACTTCGATGACGCTTTTCGAAGGCGAGCAGGCATTTACCGTTGATATTCGTGGTCAACTCCATCATTTTGACCATCCCCACCAATGTCTAGCGAAGAGCATTGGTGGGATTTTTTGTTTACAGCGCTTTTAGCACTTCCATCGCAAGCGCTTCATCGTCTTGCTCTGCTAAACCACTGATGCCAATTGCACCGACAACTTTCCCCTCTTGTTCTACAGGTACACCGCCCATAAAGCCTGTGATCTTTGGGTCAGTCCAATAACTCAACTGCTTACCCGTCTCACGAGCCCAAGCGCCCAGATTGCCACTAGGCTGACGGTCTCTAGCCGAGGTGTAGGCTTTGTTTTGTGCCAACAAACCTGCTTGCACGCTCACATCATCCATTCGGGCAAAACCGAGCAATTCGCCATGCGTATCAACCACGGCAACCGCAATGTTTTGCTTACGAGCAGCAGCAATTTCCAATGCCGTTTGAATCAGAGTTTGAACTTGTACGTATTTCATTTTTCTCTCCTAAGGAATCTCATGGCCAAGGGTTTTCTCGAACAATCCATACCAATGACTGCGTGATAGCGTGACGTTCTCTACTTGAGCACAAGCGCGAATACGCTGGGGGTTTGCGGTACCAATAACAGGCTGTATTTGGTTTGGGTGACGCGTCAGGAAGGCTAAAACAATCGCCTCAGACGACACGCCATATTCAGCTGCTAGCGCCATCACCATCTCCGCCGTCTGTCTAATATTGTGATCATCAGAATGTAAGCCACGCTCTGAGAATCTGCCCTGCGCCATACTGCCCCACGCTTGCAGTTGGATATTGTGCTTACGGGCATGTTCCAGTGTTCCTGCAACGTAATCAGATGCAGACGAAGGAAGCCCCATGCCTTGCTTGATGAAGTCAGACTTAGCCAGGCTCATTTCCAACTGGTTCGCCACAATAACTTCGCCCGTTGCTTGTTGGAGAAGATCAATTTGAGCACTGTTCATGTTAGAGACACCAAAGTGGTTAACTTTGCCAGCTTGTTTCAGGGCTTGTAGCGCTGTGCCTAGTTCTTCAAATTCAACCAAAGGATCAGGACGATGCAGCATCAAAACATCAAGATTCTCCACGCCAAGGCGCTCAAGAATGCCCTCAACAGAAGCCGTCACCCATTTAGCAGAGAAGTCATACTGCTTAACACCTTGCTCATCTCCTAGACGGATGCCGCACTTGGATTGCAGATAAATTCGTTCTCGTAACGTTGAGTCATTGGCTAAGATGCGCCCAAATACTTCTTCTGCCTTACCGAATTTGTAGATATCCGCATGATCAAAGAGATTAATGCCTACCTCTAATGCTGCCTCTACAGCGGCATAAGCTTGGTTTTCATCTTGGGCGGTTAATGGGTTGCGATTCCACTCCCCTCCAAGCCCCATGCAGCCGAAGACCAAGCGACTAACGTTAGGTAAGGTTTTGGCGAGCGGTAGTGTTGGATTGTTCATCGTTGTTCTCACTTTTCCGATTTCTGCATTTTCAATTTCTGAAATTAACTCGAACCATCTTACCGTTCGTAAAAATTAGTTTAATACCGTAAAATCGAATTCATTATCCTCGTTAGCGAACAATCGAGATGACAGATTACAAAAGAATTGAAAAACTGATGCTGTTTGCCGAAGTGGCTCAAACACTCAACTTTTCTAGGGCAGCGGAGCAACTTGGCATTTCTAAAAGTTACCTGTCAGAACAAATCAAGCGATTAGAATCGGAACTCGCTACGCCTTTGATTGTTCGAACTACACGCAGCGTGAGATTGACGGCAGAAGGTGAATCGATCTTTGCGCAAGCGGAAGATCTCAAACGACGCGTAATGGAAATGGAAAAGAGTTTAAGTCAGCAATCTGAGCAAATAGACGGCCTGATTCGGCTTACCGCTCCCAAGATGTTTGCTGAAGCGGTACTGCATGATTTGTGTGTGGCGTTTCGCGCTCTACATCCAAACGTAGAGTTCGAGATCCTTTCCAGCTATCAAGCGTTTAATCTGACGGAAACCAGCGTCGACTTTGCGTTTCGAGCGACAAGAACCCCGCCCGAGAATATGATCGCGCATCACCTTTTGGACTACTACCACTGGCTGGTTACTTCTCCTGAGTATCTGCGAGAAAAAGGCACGCCGGAGACGTTAGCGGATTTAAAACAGCATCAATGCTTAACCACATTGCATCAAAAAGAATGGCCTTTAAGAACGGGAACGGTTCAAACCCAAGGTTGGCTTTCTAGCAATGAAAACCGCTTACTCAAAGAATCAGCTCTGTCTGGCAATGGCATCGCTCGATTAGCAAGTTACTTTGTCGAGCAAGATGTTGAACACGGCCGTCTAGTGCAGGTTCTGTCGGAAGAAACTGACCACCAGCACAACGCGGTTTACTTGGTGTATCCGCAACTTATCTATCAATCGGCGAAAACCAAAGCCTTCATTGAATTCGTGAAGCAGTACTTTGCTCAATAACTGAGGTAGTTAATCCGCTGACCACACCGAGCGGATATCTGGCCAACCCCAGTTGGTTAAAGCAACGTCTTCCAATACACCTTGGAAGCGCAAAGTTTGTGTATGGTGGAACATAGGTGCAATCCAATACTCGCTGACGAGTGTGGAAGCAATAGGTTCAAGCGCTTTGAGATAGCCTTCTAGCGAAGTATACGCGCGCACTTTCTCTAATTGCTCATCCAACCAAGTCGCATTCTCTTCACCCAAGGTGTGGTGCAACACGGTATTGCTAAAGAAGTTGGTAAACGCCGATGCATGGCGGTTGTCATCCAAGTTAATGTTCGTCACCACCAAGGTTTCATCTAGCGTGCCGTTTTTGGCTTTTTCGCTTAGCTCTCGGTAGGAATACATGACAATGCCGACTTTGCTTCCTGTCCCTTCAAGTAGGTTAGCAATTGCACGCGCACATCGTCTCAATGCCGTGTAGTTGTATCCTGCGATGGTGATATGTTTAGGCAGTTTGCTTTCTTCACCAAACGGTCTTAGTACGGGCTTCCACGTTGGCAGCATGTTGTAAGCAGGTACGCTGCCAAACACGATCTTTTCTTTGCGCATCACATCGGCAAGCCGTTCCGGTTGAATCAGCTCGGCGATATAACGGCGCTGCGCTTGAGACAGAGGATACTTGGCATGTTGATTAAACAAGGCAAACAAGCAGCCGTCCTCGGTGCGACTGTGCTGACTCGCCGGGGCCGCCTCGGCATCTTGTGTCGACATGTAATGCCCGCACATGCTGTCGGCAAGCTCATCGTCTGCTTTTTCTACCTGCTTAGGTGGAGTGTTTGCAGCTAGAGATGGGTTCTCCATTTTCTCATCATTGACGATCCAGATTGTTACCATGTCGGTCAGTACTCGACAGGCGTAATAGCCATCAAAAGCTTGCAGTTTTAATCGATGAGCACTGTGTTCAATCACAGAGAAAGGACCACTGCCAACGACCAAATTGTTATTGGCAACGTTTACTTGGCTAACAGGTTGAATACCGTACTTCACGCCAGAAATAAGCCCAGCAAAACCCAAATCTGGCTTGCTGAGGGTAAACACAACCTTGAGTGGGTTTGGCGCGGTAATGTTATCGACATGAGCTAGCTCTTTCTCATACAACTCAAGAGAACTGAGTTTGGCAAACAGGCTAACAACGGTATCGGCATCAATCGGTGCGCCATTGTGAAAAGTTAAGCCTGGCCGCAGATAAAAGGTCCATTCATAACTTTTCTCGTCATACCGCCAATGATGAGCAAGCTCTGGCTTCACCACACCGTTGTAGTCACTCGATACCAAACAACAGTAGATTTGACGCAAGAAGAAGCGCTCAC
This sequence comes from Vibrio sp. HENC-03, assembly GCF_000305755.2. Classification (NCBI taxonomy): domain Bacteria; kingdom Pseudomonadati; phylum Pseudomonadota; class Gammaproteobacteria; order Vibrionales; family Vibrionaceae; genus Vibrio; species Vibrio sp. HENC-03. The sequence goes on from NZ_JH976124.1 coordinate 58,821, forward strand.
TGCTGCGATGCAGTTGATGAGGAACAATACGCTCAAACATACGTTTGTAGGTGAGCTGAATGTTGAGTCGACCTTCTTGAACAGAAGCCCCTGAAGTCGTTTTGAGCAAACGTCCAAACGCAGCTTCATCTTCATCGAGAATCGCCAACGCTTTTTCGTATTTACCCAGCTTGATCCGCTCCAGTGCGAGGCTTTCTTTTAAGGCACTCAACTCGATGTTCAGTAATAACGTTGAACGCTGATTACGTCCCGCTTTTGGCAGCCAACTCAACCACGCTTGCTCCTGCATTTGCGACAGTAAGCTGCGTGCATGGCGAGGAGAAGTGAACAGCAAGTCAGCGACTTCCTGCAATGTGGTTTTGGCTTCACTTCCCACGCCAAATGGTGTGAGTCGTTGGTAGTAGCGGAACAAGTTGAGATCAGACACCGCGCGCCCTCAAAAAGTGGATATAGGTTTATTTTACTCAACTTATTCGAGAGAAAATAAGAAAACTTCCAAACACTTTGTTCCCCTTTTTACCCTCACTAACGCAAAAATCGGTGAGTTAGCGCACCTTCTGGGGCTAACTAGGAATAAACCACAGAAATCTACTCTCTTTTTCAGCTCCTCTTTTCTTCGCATACTGACCCTGTCAGCAACAAGGAGGAAACACTATGCGATTCCAAATTCGATCAGCAAAAGACATGCCTACAATGGCAACCTATTTCCGAGAGCGCGTTGCGCATTCGGACAACAAGCTTGAAGTAATGGCTCTGGTAACAATGAACGATTTCTTCAACTGGTAAACGAACCTTAAGCAGAACTTAGCTCCTGATACTACCCCCCCAATTCGTTGTATCTTTAAGTTCTGCTTTCCTCTTCTAACTGTTTCTTTTTCTTGCCATTCATTATCTAGGTTACCAAAAGTTAACTAGTTGAAATGCCGTAAAACTGGGTCTACATTGAAGTCTCACCCCCTACACAATCGCTTTTTATTGAGAAGGGGCATCCATGGATATATACCACCAATTCGGGAGTCATTATGGCAACTTCAGTGAAACTTAAAGCGGGCAACAGCTTCCCTTCTCTTCAAGCAACCTTGCTAGATGGTTCAAGCGTGACGTTAGGTCAGCCGCAAGGTGATGCGACTTGGCAAGCCGTATTCGTTTATCGTGGTAAACACTGTCCTCTTTGTACCAAATACCTCAATGAGTTAGAGGGCTACAAACAAGCTTTTGCAGAAGCAGGCGTTGATATTCTTGCGGTTTCAGGCGATTCAAAAGAGCAGCTTGAGGGACATCTAGAGAAACTCGAAATCAGCTTCCCGATTGCTTACGGCCTAACCGAAGAACAAATGAAAACATTAGGTCTGTACATTTCACTGCCTCGTTCAGAGCAAGAAACTGACCATAACTTCGCAGAACCAGGTCTGTTTGTAGTGAATGAACACGGCAACTTGCACGTGGTGGATATTTCAAACAACCCGTTTGTTCGCCCTGAGCTTGGCGCGCTGTCACGTGGTTTGGCTTGGATTCGTAATCCAGACAACAACTACCCTATCCGTGGTACGTTGGACTACTAAGCGGATTACGCTCAATCAGTCCCAGACAACAATCAAACATAAAAAATGCCAGCGATATGCTGGCATTTTTATTCGCTCAAACCGTTAAGCGATGATGAGATACAAGAGACCGCGTTATTTACGCAACTCAATCTGGTGAGTCTCAGACCAAATTCGCAAATCATCAAGAATCTTAAGTGCGGTACGGCCGAACTCTGTTAGCTCATAGCTTACTGCAATTGGGCGATCGCTGATCACTTTGCGTACCACCATACCTTCCGCTTCTAGCTCTTTGAGGCGCTGGTCGATCATCTTTTTGCTTGCGCCGCCTAGCATGCGTGCTAGGTCATTGAAACGAACTGGGCCATCTTTCAAATGAAAAATCAAAGAGCCTTTCCATTTACCACCAATTAGACGCATCCCTTTCTCGATAGCACATGGCTCCGCACATACGTTCGCCACTGACTTACGACCTTTGCTATCTACACTGATTCTGCTTTCCACAATACACCTCAAGATACGCACCTAATCTAGGTAACGAAAAGTAAGCTAGATACATTTAGTGCTTTAGAGTAATAAAAACGTCACCTCGCCGCAAACAAATAAAAATGGACCGCATGCAGCAGTCCATCTCAATTCATCATTCAGTTCGCACTATGTTTCTAAAAGGATTAGAAGTTTTCGTTAATGTGCGCTTCGAAACGAACAAAATCGTTTTCGATATCTGCGTTCTTCATCACGTCGTAACACGCGAATGTAGGCAGTGCTGACATACCAAAGAAGCGGAAATTAGCGTGCATGTGGAACATCAAATCGTCCACGCCTTTACCTTGGAATAGATATTCGTTCTCATCATCAAACGATTCTTCTGGCGCGTTGAATGTCAGTGACAGCATGTATTTGCTGTTGGTTTGAGTGCCGCCTGTACCATAGTTTTTCTTTGGTTCTTCTGCGCTACGGCCATCGAATGCACACAGTGCGCCGCCCATACCCGCAGTAAACACGTCGTCCATGTATTTTTTGAATGACCAAGGCACAGACATCCAGTTGATTGGGCTTTGGATGATCACGCGATCAGCCCATTCAAAGTGTGCGAGTTGCTCATCTACGTTGATCTCATCTTGCATTGTCACAACGCGAACCTCATGGCCTTTTGCTTGCAGAAGCGTCTGTGCTTTGTCGACAAGAGAAGCGTTTAGACGACCTTCTGAGTATGGTGATGGTTCGTGTGCGTTGATGATCAGTACGTTGCTCATGGGATTACCTTTAAATAAGTTCACAAGATGACGCAATAACCATTGTGCGTCGGATGTGGTTTATTATGGTAACCTAGAAATATAGTGCAATTAGTTAACTTTTAGTAACCTACTTAATTTTTGATTATATCACTGTTTTTAAAAGAGATATTTTTTCAATTTTTTATTCATCGTTATTTCCCGATTAATTTTTTCATCGATTTGTTGCATCTTCCACAGAGCAGGCGTACACTTTATCGCAATTCGACGATTAACTATTAAGGCCAGCGAATGAGTGATAAGTGCAACGACACGTGCGAAGTTGTTTTTCAGACAACACAACAACAGCTCGAGAAAGAGCAAACTCTAGCAGCACAAGCAAAAGCTTTGTCACATCCAGCACGTTTGCGCATTCTGCATATCCTGCACACGCTCGATACCATGGGCGGTTGTTTGAACAGTGATTTGGTTTCTGAACTGGGTCTTGCGCAATCTACTGTTTCCGAGCACTTACGTATTCTAAAGCAAGCTGGCTTTATCAGCGCCGAGCCAAACCCACCTAAGGTGTGTTACCGCATTCAACGCGACGCGTTTGATCAGTTCAATCTAGGATTTTCCAAGTTATTTGATTAATTCCCTTTGCACGCTGGTCAGGCGTGCAGAGATAAACTATACCTTTAACTATCGTCTTTCGACGATAAACGAATAAGAGAACACTATGACTACTCAAGTTTTAAATAGTGCCAGCGACAAAATGAGCTTCTTGGACCGTTACCTAACGGTGTGGATTTTTGTTGCAATGGCAATCGGTGTAGGTATTGGCGCAGCATTCCCTCAAGTTGCTGAGTGGAACGAGTCAATGTCAGTTGGTAGCACAAACGTACCGCTAGCGATTGGTTTGATTTTGATGATGTACCCGCCACTCGCAAAGGTGAACTACAACCTGCTAGGTACAGTGACGAAAGACAAAAAAGCAATCACGCTGTCTTTGGTCATGAACTGGATTGTCGGCCCTATTTTGATGTTCATCCTTGCATTGACTTTCCTAGGTGATCATCCGGGTTACATGGTTGGTATCATTCTGATCGGTCTTGCTCGTTGTATTGCGATGGTGCTTGTCTGGAACGATATCGGTGGCGGTAACAAAGAATACGGCGCAGCCCTAGTTGCACTAAACAGCGCTTTCCAAATCGTGACTTACAGTGTGATGGCATGGTTGTTCATCACTGTGTTGCCACCAGTCTTTGGTTACGAAGGTTTCGTGGTTGATATCTCGATGATGGACATCGCGGAAAGCGTTCTGATTTACCTTGGTATCCCATTCCTAGCGGGCTTCCTAAGCCGTAAATGGCTGGTCGCTGCGAAAGGTGAACAATGGTACAACGACGTGTTCATACCACGCATTTCACCAATTACGCTTATCGCCCTGCTTGCGACCATCGTACTGATGTTCAGCTTGAAAGGTGAAATGATTCTTGAACTGCCAATGGATGTATTCCGTGTAGCAATTCCACTGGCTATCTACTTCGTGTTGATGTTCTTTGTCAGCTTCTTCGTTGGTAAGAAAATGGGCATCGACTACGACAAAAACGCATCGATTGCTTTCACGGCAACGGGCAACAACTTTGAATTGGCGATTGCGGTTTCTATCGCGGTGTTTGGCCTAAACTCAGACCAAGCTTTTGCTGGTGTCATTGGTCCACTGATCGAAGTGCCTGTATTGATTGCTTTGGTGAACGTAGCACTCAAAATGAAGAAGAAATACTACAAATAACCAAAGGTTATAGTGACTTGAAAGCGCCCGTCGTTAAAGCGATGGGCGCTTTTTTATATCCGCTCTAGGCATAGGCTTATTAACAAATTCCTATTTGCTAACTCAAAGTTTTGAACAATGTTTTAAATTAATCATTCACATAGGAGTTTGAGTATGAATTTAGAATATAAAAAACTGAAGTGGCATGCTGTTCTCAAGCTTTCACAACAGACAATTAAATACCTTGAAGAAGAAAACAGTACGAGTTGGAGTGACGTTGATAAAGTAAAAGCGAACGTCCACGCTGCAGAATTACTGCAACAGCTTTTGTCTGATTTGGCGATTGCAGATTCGAAAGCCCCCACTGCGTTGCACTCAGTTAAGCGCGCGTAAACGATTAAACGCGCACAAGCAATTTTTCGCTAGCGCTAACTGACCACAACCGTTTTGATGTAGTCACTCGGAGTCAATCCGAATTTGCCTTTAAAGCGTTGACTAAAACGCCCCTCGGATTGATAGCCGCAAGACTGAGCCAACAGCGCGACGTTGTAGTGGCCGTTCTGCATCAAATACAAGGCATGATTTAAGCGCACTTCCGCCAGCACTTCCCGATACTGAGTACCCTCTTGCTTGAGCTTGCGAATCATGGTCGCGCGGCTCATGGCAAAACGTTCAGCTACCAGTTCTAGTGGGTGTTCCTCTCCCGGAGAATGCGACAAATAACGGCTCAGCTTCTGGCTGAATGTTGTGTTCGCACTCGCAAACAAGTGATGCAACACGCCACGCTCAGCAAGTTGTTGATACACCCCCATTACCCAGAAGGTTTGGGTCTCTTTGCTCATGGTTTGTTGGTCAAACGAAAACAAAGCATTGAGCGTGTCTTCCAAGGCTTTATCGGCTTCTAATGTCGGCTTTTCTTCAGCCTTGTCAATGCTCGCGCTAAGTTCAAGCATTGCTTCTGACGGCAAGCAATGAAAGCTAAACATTCTAGAGAGAAACTTACCTTTTTGCGGTAAGTTCTCAAAACTCAATGATGCGGAAGCCTCACAAAGCAGCAACTCAGAATGGGAAAGATCCAGCGCCGATTCTTTCCAGAAAAGACGCTTACTACCTGTGATGATCTGAATGATACTTGGGGAATGGATCTTCACATTACGCAGTTTCTGTAACTGCTCGGCACGAAACAACGTGACTCGATATTGATGGCTCATCTATTCCCCTCGTTTTCTATCATCTACCCATTACGGTTTAACGTGTGTACGTCGCCGTAAGTTTAGCTTTGTCTAGTGCCATGCTGTTAAGCGTAAAACCAACCACAGCAGCCGGCGTGTTTTCATCTAGGTTTAGTTTCTCTGTTGGCAATGCCCAAACCGTAAATTGGTAGCGGTGCATGCCGTCTGCTTCTGGTGGGCAAACGCCACCAAAACCAACTGTTCCGTAGTCAATACGCGACTCTTTACCGCCCAATTTTTCAATGTTCACTGCGCGAGGCAGTTCGCTTACTGAATCTGGAATGTTAAACGCAACCCAGTGCCAGAAACCACTGCCAGTAGGTGCGTCCGGATCGTACGCAGTAATGGCAAAGCTCTTAGTTCCTGCTGGCGCATCCTTCCACATCAATTGTGGAGATTGGTTGCCGCCATTACAGCCCCAGCTGTTGTATTCGAAGGTCTTCGCCATAGGATGACCTTCTTGGATGTCTTTACTGGTTAACTCAAATGCTTGTGCTGAACCCACTGCCAATAAGCTTAATGCCAAAACCGATGTAGTGATTGCTTTCATGATGATGCTCCTATTTCTTAAGTTCGGAATAAGTGTATGTCCCAAAAGAAACAGCAACCAATCATTAAGTATCAACAACATTCATTTTAAGCCAATCAGTGATACTTTTCGTAATATTTTTAAATTCGTGCTTATCGACGACTTATTTGGTTTATGCTGATTAGCCCAAAAGCAAACAAGGAAGCGTAAATGGAACTGGATATCTACGTGGTGGACGCCTTCACCGATACGCAATTCAAAGGCAACTCTGCAGCAGTGGTACCGTTAGAGGAATGGCTTGCTCCAGAGTTGATGCAAAACATCGCGGCAGAAAACAACTTGTCGGAAACGGCTTTTCTAAAATCCATTGGCGCAAACCGATATGAGATTCGTTGGTTCTCTCCTATAACTGAAATCGACTTTTGCGGACACGCCACACTGGCCTCGTCGTTAGTTCTGTTTGATGAGCTTGGCATGAGTGGCACGATTGAGTTCCATACTCAAGAAGTAGGAACGCTCACCGTAGAAAAGAATGCGCAAGGTAAGATTGAAATGACGTTCCCTGCTCGTCCTCCAAAAGCCGTTTCTGATATTCCCTCGGCATTAATTGAAGGCTTAAGTTGCGATGTGGAACGCGTACTGCTTAGCCCCCAAGCTTACTTTGTGGTGGTCGACAGCCAGCAGGAGGTACTTGAGGTTCAATACCGTTCTGAGCACCTCAAGACACTCGCCCCTCATGATGTGGTCGTTACTGCGAAAGGCGATCAACAAGACTTTGTATCGCGTTACTTTTGGCCTGCAAATGGTGGCGATGAAGACCCCGTAACCGGCTCGATTCACGCTGGATTAGCACCGTTCTGGGCAGAAGAATTAGGCAAAACATCACTGGTCGCTTACCAAACTTCTCAACGCGGAGGCATTTTGCACTGTGAAGTTATTGGCGAACAAGTAAGAGTATCTGGCGACGGCGTGCTCTACATGAAAGGAAAGATTTTTGTGTAGACCTTTAGCTTGTCTTTAGCATTAGCCCAATGGAACAAAGCCCAGCGTTATTGAGCTATATAACGCTGGGCTTGAGGATAACGCTGGACTTGATGGTTTGAGTAGAGTGATGTCGAACTACTGGAACTTCTCACCCGCAGCAGCAACGAACGCCATTTCTACCAACAGTTCAGGATTTGCCAATTCAACTTTGACGCATGCACGGCTTGGTGCACAGCCCTCAGGGAACCACGCATCCCATACTTCGTTAAGGGCATCGAAGTTAGCAAAATCCGTCACGTAAATCGTCACAGATAAGATGCGCGACTTGTCGCTATCAACACTGGCTAGCATTTGCTCGGCTTGGTCGAAAATCTGTTGTACTTGCCCTTTCATATCCGCAGTAGTGTCAGCTTCTGCCACCTCAACAAAGTTGGCAATACCGTTGAACACCGTTACATCAGACCAACGTTTGCATGGATTAATACGATGAATTGTCATGTTATTTCTCTTAATTACGGCTTCTCAACCAAACACACAGGCGCACCGATGTCGCACGAATATCCGGTTGGAGTGATAGCGCCAGTTTCCGGATTCCTGTGAAAGCTAGCGACATTATGTGAATGTTGATTGGCAACGAGCATCCACTGCCCGTCACGGGATAAAACAAAATCTCTTGGGAACGCGCCACCACAATCGGACGCCGCAATTTGAACCGGAGTATTGCTCGTTACATCAAATGTACTGATCAGATTTTGCGCGCGGCATGAGACATAGACAAAGCGCTCATCCGCAGAGAGGCGAATCGCAGACGCCGCTTCTTTGTTCTCTTCATCGGCTAGCAGTTTAACTTGCTGAGTCAGATTCCATTGTCCGTTTTGCTTGCGAAGTACCACCAGAGTTTCAGACAATTCGCAAACAACGTACGCGACAGACTCATCACGATTGAAGACCAAATGACGAGGCCCAGAACCAGCAGGCATAGCGATGCTTTGAGAAAGTGAAAACTTAACTGTCTTACCGTCATTGTCGTAGTCATAGAAATGAACACAGTCTGTGCCTAAATCGACCGCAGCCAATTGAGCGGAGTGTTTTAGAAAAGTGACTTGGTGGGCATGAGGGGAAGTTTGACGGTCAATATTCGGCCCATTGCCTTCTACATACAATTCTGCAATAGATTTCAATGGCTTACCTTGTTCATCAAGTTGGTAAACACTTACATTGCCGGAACCGTAGTTTGCAACAGCAATTAGCGGCTCTTTAATGTCGATATGGCAAGGGTAGTCACCTTCAATTGGCAATCCATAGCTGTCTATTTTTTCAGCAAATATCAGCTCTGCACCTTCTAAGCGATCGACTTCATTAAAGGTATATAAACCCTCTCCTTTGAGCGCAAGGTAAGAAGGGTTACGAATCGTTTTTACTGCGTCTGGAACAAGTTCATTAATGAGCGTTAATGCGCCAGTAGCAGTATCGAGAGAAACACACGCAATGCCCTGACTTTGGCTTGGTGAATCGGTATAGGTGCCTACATAAAAATGTAAGTGACCATTTACTATCATGGGAAACCTTTAGGAGATAAAAGAGTGCTTAACCGATAAGATGCCGCCTGCGTTACCAGACGGCAATCCCTTTTAGTTATCAATCGGTTAAAGTGTGAAGCAACTGCTCGGTTGGTACTACGATGGCGACAATCGTTTCATCAAAAATACTCGCATTTTCATCGATAGTGCGTTGATACGCTTCAGCGTCAGATTGGCTAATGTCACTGCCCTGCTTGGCGAGCTCAATCAAGGTTAAACCTAAATCGGCAACTTTGATTGCGGCATCTGCAACTGGCACCGTTTCTACCGACGCCACGTTTGCAGCGAAAATAGGTTTGGCTTGCTGCGCCGCTAACTTAACGCTTTGATAATGCATCGCCAACGCATCCAAGGCTGCTGTATCACCTTGAGCATAAGCCGCGACCAAATCTTGCATCTCATACACTGCTAGGCTTTCTACTGGCAGTGCATCCGCGAAGCGGTTTAGTCGCTCATACTGATTGTATAAATCGCCTTCGTTTGGCGTAGAAATCCACTTCTCCCAATGACGAGCGTAATATTGAGCCGGCTCGATGTACTTCGCTAACGTTTGTAGCGGCGTTTCGCCCGCACCATTGGCAAGACGTTTTAGCATCATATTAGCATCGGCGTGATGGCGTAGACCAAGCGAGATCTCAGACCATGTATCCATCACCTTCATGCGCTTGTACATGCTACGCTCATCGGTCAGTTCTTGACTCGACCATAGACGCTCTGCAATCGCGTAGCTTCGTGGCCATAAGCGTTGCTCGATGGTCATTGAATCGAGGTTCTCACCCCAAATGGTGATTTCTCCGCCTAAGATCAAATGCTGTTCTTTCTCGGTCAGTTCAGCTGGATAGCCGCCATTCGGCTCAGGAATGACACTCCCTGCCATATCACTGCTCGCGACCAATTCTCCAGTCGCAGGCCAACGCACATTACCAATCAATTGGTAACTGGTGTCTTTCAACTTGCCGTTTGCAAAGTCATAGTTGAATTCGGTGTAAGACATAAAGTTATCGAAGTGGCCTTTAAACTTCACACCTGGCACATACTCGATGATGAACACTTCTTCGCGAGACTTACCGTTGTAATCGGTAAACGCACGGTAACTGCCGTCTGTCGCTTCAATAATGGTCAGATTACCTGTACGTGGACCACCTTTGTTGCGCGGTTTCACCCAATCATAAGTCGCGAATTTCTCACCTTGATGAAGTTGATCATCAACGGTGATTCCTTTCGGTATTGGGTCATTGCGATAGTGGTAACTGGTTGGCTGCGGTTGGTCTAAGTAATAGCCAGTTGAGAGAATGCCTTGGTAGCCCTCTTTTGCCGCACGACCGATACTGTCGTGCCCTTGCCAGCTTTGAATCACAATCGAGGTTGGAAGGTCTTTGTGCCAGATTTCATCCCAGCCAGTCATCTTCTTGCCGCGCTGTTCCAGCATCTGTTCAACCTTGGTGTTCAGATACGATTGCAGACCACGCTCACCATCCAGATTGTTGTCTTTGATGAATTGCTGAATCTTCGGGTTGTCTTTCCACTGTTGGTAATTTGGTTCATCGCCGCCGATATGGAAATACTCATCAGGGAAAAGCTCAACCACTTCGTCAAACACGCTCGCCAGCATCTTATAGAGTTCGGGATTGGTCGGGTCCATTAACGGCTCAAACACACCCCAGCCACGTTGATGCGGATAAGATTGCTCACCCATACCAGACATTAATTCAGGGTAAGCGTGCGCCACTGCCGAAGCATGTCCCGGCAAAGAGATTTCAGGGATAACTCGAATGCCAAGGTTACGCGCGTAATTCACCACATAGCGGATTTCATCTTTGGTGTAGTAATCACCATCTGCGGTGTTTTGCCAAAGCTTTTGGTAATTATCGAGCTGGATACGAATCGCTTGGTCATCCCAAATATGCCAATGGAAAACGTTCATTTTTGCTGATGCCATAGCATCGAGTTGGCGAAGAATCACATCAAGTTCGATAAAGTGACGGGAAGTGTCGTAAGAAACGCCACGCCAAGGAAAGCGAGGTTCATCTTGAATCGACACCGCAGGCACAAAATAGCCAGTCGCGTCCGTAGTCACCAGCTGCAAGAAGGTTTCTAAACCATGGAAAGCACCGTAAGGGCGTTCGGAGCGAATGATGATCTGACCATTACGCGATTCAAGTTGGTACGATTCATCGCTGTTAATATCTTGCACCTCGGACTTAGGCGCATTACGAATATCAATCACCAAGGTCGCGTCTTTTTCCGACTCGGCATGCCAGTTCAACATTGGTAAGCCAGTTTGACGATATAGACGGTCCATGGTGCGCTTGGCGCTGAACTGCACGCGCGGTGAGTCGTAGCCTTTGATGTAAATGCTGAAGGATTTATCCAGTGTGATTTTACCCTGCCCCAACTCTACATTTTGTGGGTAAGGCATTAGGTTAAGATCGGTGTTGGGAGTCATCGCCATCGCTGCCGTTGGAATTGTGATTAAGCCTGAAATGAGTAGTGCTAATGTACCTTTGTTCATCCGCGCCATCCTGTCGTTGTTATTATTGTTCAACCCAAGTCACGCTATTTAATGGGGTCTCGTGACTTGGGTATGAGAGCTCTGTTTGAGTTACGCGACCAGCTCTACTGCTTCACGAACCAGCTTGCCAATTTCGTCCCACTGCTCGTTTTCAATTAAGCTCGGTGCAACCATCCAAGTGCCACCGCAACACACCACACGGTCGATGGCTAGGTAATCATTGACGTTGCTTTTACCGATACCGCCTGTCGGCATCAGACTCACATCAACGTATGGAGCCAGTAGCGACTTTACCATCGCGATACCACCGCTCGCTTCTGCCGGGAAGAATTTGAGGAAGTTCAAACCCAGCTCAAGTGCTTGCTCAACCTGACTTGGGTTATTCACGCCCGGTACGATTGGCATGTTGATTTCTTGGCAGCGACGTACGGTATTTGGGTTCAACCCCGGCGCGACAATAAACTCTGCACCCGCGTCTTTTGCTTGGGTAATTTGCTCTGGCGTCAGTACCGTGCCAGCACCGATGCACATTTGCGGGTAAGCATCGCGCATGGCTTTAATCGCATCGGCAGCCGCTTCTGTTCGAAACGTTACTTCTGCGACTGGCAAACCGTTTTCTACTAACACTTTCGCCAGTGGAATCGCGTGCTCAACCTTATTGATTTGAATAACAGGAATAACTTTGAATTGCTGAAGTTGCTGAATCATTGCTTGGGACATAATACGTTCTCGGAAATTATCGAATTAGATGAGTCATGGCGTCGTTTGGAATGATCGCGCCAGGATATTGAATAACGGTTGCCGCTAGTGCGTGACCGAGTTGGGCAGATTGCTCGCAACTTTGTTCGGTCAATCTGCCAGCAAGGTAACCAGCAGCAAATGAATCGCCAGCGGCACAAGTGTCGATCACTTTGATGACCTTCTCGGCGGCTACGTAAGCGGTTTGCTTGTCATCACCATGCGACCAAACCAATTTGCAAGGCTCACAGCCACGTTTAATCACGATTTCTTGGCAACCGAAGCGAAGGCAGCGCTGCTCGGCACTTTCCTCTTCACCCCATACCAAGACATCATCGTCTTCAGTGATAAGTGCAATGTCGACCAATGGCAGAATTTGGCTGTACCAATGCTTTGCCTCTTGTGCAGACCAAAGTTGAGGACGGAAGTTATTATCGAAGATAACCTTGCCTCCAGCTTGTGAGAACTGGCTTAACGCCTTTTTAAGCCTTACTTTGCTATCGTCATTTAGAATCGCAATGCTGATGCCACTCAGATAGAGATAATGCAGCTCTCGGTTCGCAATCGCGGCTTCTAATTTGTTGAGCGAAGAGCTAGAGAAGTAGCTTTTAACGGCTGCACTGTCACGCCAATAAAGAAAGCTGCGTTCGCCTTCTTGGTCGGTCTGCACCATGTACAAATCCGGAAGCTGAGCTGGGAATATTTCGACAAGGTCAGTCGCAATGCCCTCTTGTTGCCAGTTTTCCAGAAGCTCTTGAGAAAGTACGTCTTCCCCAAGACCGGTCGCGTAGGACACTTGGACAGGCTGCTGAGCCGTTAGTCGAGAGAGGTAAAGTGCGGTATTGAGCGTGTCGCCACCAAAGCCTTTGCGAATTGGGTCGCCGCTCAGTTCAATCATGCATTCGCCAAAGAAAGCAATTTTAGTCTGGGATGAATCGGTCATCGTTCACCTACTTTGGATAAATTTAGAATGGTGGCTCGGGGGAGCCACCAGTTTGTCAGGAGCTTATGAGCGAGTTTCTGTTCGAGCCGAAACTCTTTGTTGCTAAGCGTTTTGATTTGCTGTTGTGCGGTTTTTTAATGAAACATCTTCTTCTAGAACACCATCGTCAGACAGTTCCATTTCCATCAGAGCACGCTCATCATCAAGGATTGCTCGTGCCATTTCTGGTGACACTTGGTTAGCTGGAGTCACTAGGCTCACTGCCACACCAGCAGTTAGAGCAAACAAACAAGATGGAATGACTGGGTTGCCCCAGAAAGCGGTTAGGTCTGGGCTCAGCATTACTGCAAATGAAGCAATAGACGCACCTGCCAATGTAGCCAATGCACCTTGCCAGTTGTAACGCTTCCAGAAGCGACCCAACATACCGCACACGAACATGCCAGACATAACTGTCGAGATCATCTTAGTGATGTAGCCGATGATGTCGTTAGAGGTTAGCGCGAACAGCAATGCACAACCGATCACCACAACCAAAGCCAAGCGAGAGTAATTCAACATGGATTCTTTGTTTGGCACGCGACCGGTGAACATGACGTAAACATCACGCAGTAGGATAGACACGCCCGCAATCGCATCGGAACTTGCACTCGACATGGTTGCCGATAGACCTGCAATAAGAACGATAAGACCAACGCCTACTGGCAATACCGTTGCCGCGATGTATGGGAAAGCAAAGTTTGCATTATTCAGCTCGGGGTCAATCGCATGCGCTGCCATACCAATGACTGCAGGAATGATAGAGAAGAACAAGTACAGCACACCAGAAGCCACGAACGAACGGCGGATGGTTGATACATCTTTGCCTGAGTAGATGCGTTGGCGGAATGAAGGCGTTGCAAGTACACCCACACCAATCACAACAGCAAGAGAAACCGCTGGGATTAAACCAAGCTTATCAATCGCAAGGAAGCTAACCGCTTCTGGGTCCATGGCAGAGTAAAGGTTGTCTAAGCCGCCAATGTGCTGCACTGACAGTACCGCCATTAGGATGAAGCCAACAAACAAGATGATCGCTTGAATGGTGTCCGTCCAAACTACCGCAGTGTAGCCGCCAATAACCACGTAAATAGTAAACGCTGCTGCGATAATCATCTTCGCAGTGCTCAGCTCAATATCGGCAATCCATGCTAGGTACATACCACCACCAAGGATGTGTGCACCCAACCAGCCAATAGAAGCGATAAAGATAAGCAGACCAACCACGTTCTTCACGATGCGGTTTGCGCCTACGTAATATGCGAGCTCTTCACTCATGGTCATAAAGTTGAGTTTACGAACTGGCGCGAACCACAGTGCCAATAACAAGATACCAATTGCGCCGCCAATGCCGTACAGCGCACCAGCCCAACCGTTTGAGTAACCAAAGCCAACCGCGCCCATACTAGAGCCCGTGCCAACCATGGTTGCTACCGTGGTACCTAATACGAGGAACAGAGGTAAGCCTCGACCACCGAGTAGAAAGTCTTCACCTGATTTTTGATTGCGAGAGACAAACCATCCCAACCAAATTAAAAATAAGACATACGCACCGAAGCCGGTAAGAAAAAGTGTACTGTTCATTGAACACCTCTCATATCAAAATCCATCTTTCAGATTGATATAATTCCAGCAGCAAGTATTAGATTTTATTCCAGAAATTATCTAATTTTATTTTTATAGCTTTTGCTAAATATATTAGGCACTACTGCTTTATGAAATTATATTTATGTAGGGAGTGAGAGTGCCAAAAAGATAATAACAGGAAAGTAATTATTTCCGGCACTCTATTTTATTTAATTAGGTAAAGTGTGATTTCTATCGGCGATCTTCGCGGTAGCAAGTCACATCGACTTCAACTTTCACGTCCACCACGAGATCACACACCATGCAAATACGTGCAGGTGGGTGGTCACCAAAGAACTCTCTGAACACTTTATTGAACGATTGGAAATAACGAGAATCCGTTAGTACCACTTTTACGTGTACCACGTCAGCTAGTGTGTAGCCTGCTTCTTCCATGATGTCGACACAGTTTTGAATCGCTAGGCGAGACTGATCAACGATACCACCTTCTACCACTTCGCCGTCAGTCATTGGTGTTTGACCCGATACGTATAAGAAGCCGCCCGCTTCTGTTGCACGTGCAAATGGTAAATGTTGACCGCCAGTACCTACGCCGCCTTCTACACCATAACGTTTAATTGACATAATATTCTCCAGTGATAATGCTTAATCTATAAAATTAATTAATTTAATCAGTTATTGATGGGTATTATTTCTATAAATAAATACGCCATTTCTATTTTCGGTGACTTTATCTTTTAAATAAGATAGTTCGCCATTTACAAATACAGATTCAATACCTTGCGCGACGGAAATTGGATTTTCGAACGTTGCAGTATCTTTAATTGTATTTGGGTTAAATAAAACCAAGTCTGCGTAAGCGCCTGTTTTTATTTCCCCACGATCTTTCAATTGGTAGCGTGTTGCTGACATCCCCGTCATCTTGTGAATCGCTTCTGCCAATGGGAAAAGCTGTTCTTCACGACAGTAATGCCCCAAAACTTTCGGGAATGTGCCCCACAAACGTGGATGTGGATGCGGGTCATTTGGTAATCCATCCGAGCCCACCATGGTCAACTTATACTTAAGGACACGTTTGACGTCGTTTTCATCCATGCAGTGATAAACCGCGCCCGCAGGTTGCAACGCTTTTGCTGCTTCCATAAGAGGCAGTTGCATCTCGTCAGCAATGTCTTTCAGCATCTTGCCAGCGTGTTCAGGTTTACTTTCAGACCAAGTGATGAAGATGTCGATTTCATCCGTCACCTGTTTTAAATCCAGCGTTGAAGAACTGGCAGAATATGGGTAGCAATCGCAAGACACGTCTTGATGCTCAGAAACCTTATCCATCAAATCCAGCACTTCTACCGTGCGTCCCCAGTTGCCTGCACCTGCGCATTTCAGATGAGAAATCACCACTGGCACTTTGGCGTACTGCCCAGTTTCAAAGGCTTCTTCCATTGCGCTGATGATTTCTTCAAACTCGGTACGCATGTGTGTGGTGTAGATACCACCGTGATGGCCAAGAATTTCCGCTAGGCGCATGACTTCATCCGCGTTCGCTTGCTTGGCACTCGCATAAGCAAGACCCGAGCTCAAACCCAATGCGCCCTCTTCCATCGCTTGTGCCAGTGTTTGGCGCATTTGCTCGATTTCTTCATCGGTAGCCGTGCGCAGTAAGTCGTCCATCACGTTGTTACGTAAAGTGGTGTGACCGACTAACGCAGCTACGTTGACCGCAGGGTTCGCCGCTTGTACCGCCTTCGCATACTCCGCAAAGGTTGGGTATTTGAAATCTTCCTGCTTGCCCAATAGGTTCATTGGGTCCGGCGGAGTATCACTGAGTACCGCAGGGCTCGCGCTAATTCCGCAATTGCCTACGATTACCGTCGTCACGCCTTGGCTGATCTTTGGCAAGCAGTCAGGGTAACGAATCACATTGGTGTCATCGTGCGTGTGCACATCAATAAATCCCGGAGCCAACGCAAGACCCTGACCGTTGACAACTTTCTTTGCAGAAAGCTCGTCTAGCTGCCCTACTTGCTCAATACGATCTTGACGAATCGCAACATCAGCAATGAATGGTGCTGCACCCGTACCGTCAAATACCTCTACGCTTTTGATAATGGTATCGAACAACATACTTCACTCTCTTCGTCCGTCGTTAACATGATTCCATCTTAATAATTCTTGAAATTTAAACAGTGAAGAAACACACAAAAAACTCAGATTTGTTTGATACTTTCTAACATATTATTTATGGTAGTTAGCAACAAACAATTAATATCAATCACTTAGACCATGTTAGAAGTAGGTACGCCATGAAAGACAATCGCCAAAAGTGTGATAAAAACTATCATAATGAGTGTGTTACCACGCCAGGTTACGGAGAGAAAGCTCAACCTGTTGCGTGTAATTCCGATGGGTTACACAGTTTGATCCATGAAGAGATCACCTTGCCCGCTGCGGTGATCAAATCTTCTTCATTGAAGAACAACCTCGATTGGATGCAGCGTTTTGCCAATCAGCACAAAGTGAAGTTGTCACCGCACGGTAAAACCACCATGACTCCCGCTTTCTTTCAGCAGCAATTAGAAAACGGCGCTTGGGGCATTACCGTCGCAACGCCAGCTCAGGCAGAGATTGCGGCGCTAGGCGGAGCGAAAAACATCATCATGGCGAACCAACTAGTCGGGCGCGCTAACATGACCATCATCGCCAACTTGATTGAAACCCATGGAATCAACTTCTATTGCTGTGTGGATTCAAGCCGAAACGTCAAAGCGCTAGAGCGTGCCTTCGCTGAACATCAATTGCCGCTTAATGTACTGATTGAGTTTGGTGTCGAAGGCGGTCGCTGTGGATGCCGTAATCAACAAGATGTGGTTGAGCTCGCCACACTCATCCACCAGCAACCTCACCTTACACTCAAAGGTATCGAGGTTTACGAAGGTGTCATTCATGGTGACAATGCTGAGCAGGACATCCGTGACTTCCTCAACACCACATTAGAAATCGCAGCCCAACTACAAAGCGACAAGTTGATTGAGTCTAAACCTCTTGTTACTGGCGCAGGCTCTGCTTGGTATGACGTGGTTTCTGAATGCTTCGCCAACCTAGAAGATTTTGACGCCATCATTCGCCCAGGTTGTTACGCAATTCATGACACAGGCATTTACCTAGACGCACAAAACAAAGTCATGCAGCGTGCTGAAAACAACCAAGGTGCGGCATGTGATTTAGGTGGTGACTTGGAATCGGCACTAGAGCTTTGGGCGTATGTGATTTCTCGCCCTGAGCCAACCAAGCTAGTTGCCGGCTTTGGCAAACGTGACGTGGCGTTTGATGCCGGGTTACCAATCCCCGAGCGCGCTTACCGCGATGGTGAGTCAATCTCTATTGAAAGTGCGGTAACGACCGCGGTGATGGATCAGCACGCGTTCATCGAAGTAGACGCAAACAGCGACCTTCAAGTGGGTGATATGATTGCCTTCTCAACCTCTCATCCATGTTTAACGTTTGATAAGTGGCGTGCCGTGGCGGTTTGTGATGATGAGTATCAAGTCACTCATTGGGTTAAAACCCGTTTCTGATGATGAGCTTAGTGAGGCTTTTCGTTATACTTCATGCCAAACCAGTGGAGGCGGCACAATCGTCTCCATGCAAAAGATAGGAACACAGCTTGAGTTTAGAAGTCGATATTATCTCTCAAATCACTGAACGTTTCAGTGCGCTGCGCGATGCCGAAAAGAAGGTCGCGAAGTTGATCATGGACGACATTCAAACTGCCGCTAACGCCAGCATTACTGAACTGGCAGAAAGCGCAGAAGTGAGTGAAGCCACCATCACCCGTTTTGCTAAAGCTGTTGGCTGCAAAAACGTGCGTGATATGAAGATCAAACTGGCACAAACCTTAACGGTTGGACAACGATTCATCCTTGAACCGCCTGATCAAAGTGGCTACCAAGGCATCTATGAGTCGATCAAGCAATCCCTTGATGTAAACCGCAGTTTGATTGTTGAAGAAGATATCGACACTGCTGTGAACTGGCTGCACAACGCAAGACAAGTGATCTGTATTGGTATGGGTGGTGGCTCAACCATTGCAGCACAAGAGATGCAGCATCGTTTGTTCCGTCTGGGCTATCCTGTTGTGGCGTACAACGATGGCTTGTTATCGCGCATGATTGCGGCGACGGCAGACGCGAACGATGTGTTAGTGATGATCTCAGCTACTGGCTATACCCCTGCCATCATAGAAACCGCACAATTAGCCAAGCAGTACGGCGTGAAAGTCATTGTGATTACTCCGAAAGACACACCTTTGACTGAGCAAGCCGATTTGGTTCTGCCTATTGAGCACCAAGAGACGGATTTCATCTACAAGCCATCGGCTTCTCGTTACGCGATGCTGGCGTTGGTTGATGTACTTTCCATGGCGTTGGCCGTTAATCATAAGCGACGCTCGCGCGATAAACTTCGTCGACTCAAAGTTGCTCTCGATTCTTATCGTGGCGGTTTGGAAAGACAGCCTCTTGGTGATTAAACCAACGTAATTTAGATGCCTTAAGTCTTGGCTATAAAACTCAAACAATGAAGCCCGATGTTCAGCATCGGGCTTTTATTTTACCGAAATAATACTTCAATTCGGTACGATGTCTTGTTTTAATATTTAGGAAAACTTGCTAACACATAAATAACGAAATTCATCAATAAGAAAATTCTGATTGAATGTAAGGTTATCAAGATTAATACCAATTCGTACTCGAAATAATTTATAAGTTAATTAATTATTTTCCCCATCAATATTGATTAACTATTAACTTATTTTCAAACGAAATATGAACATTAAGTTTCCATTTTATTTTGGTTTCCGATAAAACTATTTGAGACTTTCATCACACTAAATTTCAAATCTCAGGAATAGACTCCGAGCCTTTCAAGCCCCCAATTTGCAGTGAGTCTATGAAACTTTCTAACCTAAGTATTAAAAGTAAAATCAGTGCGTTGATACTTGTTATCTCCGCTGCCGTCATTGCGTTATCTTTCTTCTTTACCTCTCAAATAAAACTTATTGATGGCAAGATGACAGAATTTTCTGACACCACAGTGCCAAGTATTTTATTGGTAAAAAATATTGAAATCGAAATTGGCACCTTAAGAAAAGACGAATTCTCTTTACTGACCAATGTAAACCATGCTGAATTTAACACTTGGCTTAAAGGTTTGGATGAATCAGAAAATAAAATCGACAACTATATTGAACAATACGGTAAATCACTTTGGGATCAGCGCGACCGTGATGCTTATAATGAAGTATCGAGTGCGTGGTCAAAATACCGTAGCTTCAACGACAAATATTCAGAGCTACTAACCACGAAACGCATTGATGAAGCCAACGCTATGCTGCTGGATGGTTTTTCAACGTTCCAAGCACTTTCTAACTCGATTAAAGATCTGGTTGAGTTAAACCAAACCTTCATCAAAGAAGACATCAGCAGCACTCACGATGTGGTAGCAGACGCGATCACTTACAGCATTATCGCGATTGTTGCTTTATTGGCATTGAGCTTTGTACTCGGCCTATTCCTCACAAAACAAATCTGCTCTCCACTGCAATACGTGGTTAAAATGGCCTCTAAGATTGCTTCCGGCGACCTTACCTACGAACTTCCACGCAATAAAATTGGTAACGACGAGCTCGGTTTATTGGCAGACGCCTGTGAAGATATGCAAGCCAAGCTGCTGAGTCTGGTCGACAACATCTCCTCTACTACCGCTCAGGTGAGCACCGCTACCGAGGAAGTGAGCGCCATTTCAGAACAAACCTCTTCTGGCATGGATGAGCAGCAGCAACAACTTAACCTGATTGCGACCGCAATGAACGAAATGCAAGCAACGGTGCATGATGTAGCAAGCAACACGGAAGCCGCTTCAGAGACTGCAAACAGTGCCTCTCAAGAAGCCAAAGAAGGCTTAGAAGTGGTTCAAGAGTGTATTGAACAGATCAACGAAGCTTCAGTCGCGATTCAATCTGTAGGCACCATGGTAAGCGAGCTAGAGCAAGACGCATCGAACATCAGCGTGGTGGTTGACGTAATTCAAGACATCGCAGAGCAAACTAACCTGCTTGCTCTCAATGCTGCAATTGAAGCTGCCCGAGCGGGTGAACAAGGCCGCGGATTTGCCGTTGTAGCTGATGAAGTTCGTACGCTAGCGAGTCGCACACAAGCATCGACAGAAGAGATCATTGCCATCATCAGCAAGCTTCAGAATTGCTCGAAAACCGCTGTATCGGCAACAAACAACAGCAGCGATTTGATTCAAGTGTGCGTTGAACAAGCTCAGCGAGCAGGTACGACGATTGGTCACATCGAGCAAAGCGCTGACAACATCGCTGAAAAGAGCATCCAAATCGCGAGTGCGTGCAGTGAGCAGAGCTCTGTGACTGAAGAGCTGCATCGCAATGTCGAACACATCAACCAGTTCTCTAGCGAAGTCGCAACAGGCTCTCGTCAAACCGCGATTGCGTGCCGAGACTTAAGTGAACTGGCGGTTGGCCTACAAGAAATCGTCAGTCAGTTTAAAACGGCTTAAACAGCCATTAAAGGTTGCGTTAACTTTGTCCTAGCGCGCTCTGTAAAGCCCGATGCTCAGCCATCGGGCTTTACTTTATCTAGCCGTTTCTTTACGCGTGCACGGTAAACCTGATCCTTGTCTCGATTCTTTAATTTATCTTTCCTAATCCCACCAACATCACGGTAACCCACTATATTTGAATGAGAATATTCTTAGAGACGCATTCAAGAGTGAGGCCAGTTTCAATAATTAATCAATTGATGAATATTGAAGGAATTAACTTCCTAGCCGGACAAAACTGACTCACGTTACACTGAATGCAGTCCCACACTCTTCTATAGCTTGATACGATTTCGAGCTCACCTTCTTAGAGGAAGCGTCGCATGATGAAGCGAATCATTCTTGGCACCCTAGCCCTGACTCTTTTAACTGCTTGTTCCAAAGATGACGGACAGCAAGCCCTTGGCACACTAGAACGTGACCGCGTAACCTTTACTGCAACCTCTAGCGAGATAATTCGTGCCCTACCCATCAAGGAAGGCAGCCAAGTCACCGAAGGAGAAGTGCTGGTTCAGCTCGATACAAAGAACCAAGAAGCCGTTTTAGCTCACGCCGTAGCCGAACAAGCCAAGGCTGACGCCTATCTTTTGAAATTGACCAATGGTGAGCGACCAGAAGACATTGCCGCAGCGCAAGCTCGCGTTGCCAGAGCGGAAGCTCAATTGGTTGAAGCGCAAAAGAACTACCAACGTAAAGCAGAGTTAGTTCGTAAGAAACTCATCAGCCAATCAGAAAAAGACACCGCTTTAGCAGCCAGAGATTCTGCCCGTGCAGAGCTAGACTCCTCACAAGAAGAGTTCAGCAAACTGACCGCTGGCTCTCGTCCTGAAGATATTGAACAAGCGAAAGCCGCACTCATGGCAGCAAAAGCCGATGTGGCACTACAAGAACAGAAACTGGCAGAACTCACCATCACGGCCACGCGAGATGGCTTGTTAGATAACCTACCGTTTAACCTTGGTGAACGCGTTCCTGTGAATGGTGTGGTTGCTGTAATACAAGCCAGCCGCGTCCCATACGCTCGCGTTTACGTTCCTGCCAACTACCGAGTCGATTTTGTGCCGGGTAAAACGGTTAACGTGCATGTAGATGGCGTTGAGCAACCATATAGCGGCACCGTTCGTTGGGTAGCGACTGAGCCTTCATTTACGCCTTATTTCGCGCTTACCGAGGAAGAACGCTCGCGTTTGATGTACCTAGCAGAAGTCGACCTACAAGACTCCGCACATTCCTTGCCTTCAGGTATCCCAGCGCAAGTGGATTTGGTGGAGTAAGCCAATGACCGAATACGCGATTCAAGCTGAAAATGTAGTGAAAAAGTTTGGTGACTTCACCGCCATCAACAACATCACGCTTAATGTGCCCAAAGGCAGTATTTATGGTTTTCTTGGCCCGAACGGCTGCGGTAAATCGACAACCATTCGTGTGTTGACTGGCTTGCTTAGCCCAAGTGAGGGCAAGGTCGATGTACTCGGGCTAGAGATCCCAAAACAATCTGAGCTTCTGCGCCTCAAGATTGGCTACATGACACAAAAGTTCTCGCTTTATGATGACCTGACGGTTCAAGAGAATCTTGAGTTTATTGGACAAATCTTTGGTATGGAAACCAAGGCGCTGAAAGCTCGCATCGAGGAACAGCTATCCACCTACGGTCTCGACCAGTTGCGTAAACAGCGCGTCGGCGGAATGAGTGGCGGCCAGAAGCAGCGCTTGTCTCTCGCGGCAGCGACCATGCACAAACCAGAACTGTTGTTTCTCGATGAGCCCACGTCTGCGGTTGACCCAGAAAACCGACGCGATTTCTGGGAGCAGTTGTTTGATCTCTCTGACCAAGGTACGACGATTTTGGTCACAACGCACTACATGGATGAAGCGGAGCGTTGCCATCGTCTGGCTATTATGGAAGCTGGGGAAATCCGCGCCGATGGTGAGCCAGAAGAGCTCATGGCGCAAATGGGCGTTAACATCGTTGAAGTCAAAGCGGATAACTTACGCGAGCTAAAAGAGAAAGTCATTCAGCGCGAAGAAGTACGCTCAGCCGCACAGCTCGGCATTCGCTTACGCATTTTGATCCACCAGCACATCGAACAACCGATCGAATGGTTAACCCAGACCTTTCCTGAGCTTGATGGCTGCGAGATGAACATCGCTCGTCCTAGCTTGGAAGATGTGTTTGTCAGTGTTACGGGAGAAGGTCGCCAATGATGAAATCTATTGCCCGTATGAAAGCGGTGATGATCAAAGAGATCCGTCAGCTTTCACGTGACCGCATTACCTTTGGCATGGTCGTGATGATCCCGTTGATTCAGCTCCTGCTGTTCGGCTTTGCCATTAATACGGATATTCGTAACATTCCCGTTGGCGTCGTCGATCAAAGTGGCAGTACTGCCGGGCGTGTGATCACCGAGTCCGTCAAAGTCACGCAAGTGGTCGATGTGGTCGAAACCTTCGCTACCGCATCAGAAGCCGAGCAAGCCATTCAAGACGGCTTGGTACGAGCGGCTTTGATTCTACCCAGCGACCTAACCCAACGTATGGTGCAAGGTAGAGAGCTTGGACAATGGATTGTGGATGGTTCAGACACCATGATCAGCTCAGCGATTCTCTCTCTACAAACCATGCCGTTAACGGATTTTGATTTTGAGATACGCCCTGCCCCAACCAAAACCTTTGAAGTTGCGCTGTATTACAACCCGAGTCGGCGCTCGGCGGTGAACATTGTTCCTGGTTTATTGGGTGTAATTCTGACCATGACGATGATCTTGTTCACCAGTGCAGCCATTGTTCGAGAACGGGAACGCGGTAATTTAGAGTTACTGATTACTACGCCAATCCACTCCATCGAACTCATGGTGGCGAAGATCATTCCCTACATCTTTGTTGGTCTGATACAGGTGTTTATCATTTTAGGCTTGGGGCACTGGATATTTGGTGTGCCGATAAACGGCGCCATTAGTCAGATACTGTTTGGCACGCTGTTGTTTATCGCCGCGAGTTTAACCTTAGGTTTGGTGATATCCACCATTGCGACGACACAGCTTCAAGCAATGCAAATGACGGTGTTTATTCTTTTGCCGTCGATTCTTTTGTCCGGATTTATGTTCCCTTATGAAGGAATGCCCGTCGCGGCACAATGGATATCAGAAGCCCTGCCAGCCACTCACTTTATGCGTATTATTCGTGGTGTGGTGTTGCGCGGTGCAGACTTAATGGAGCTATGGAGAGATACAGTCTGGCTACTGGGCTTTACGGTGATAGGTTTAGTTGTTGCGTCATTACGCTTTAAAAAATCACTCGATTAATCCATCAGATTCCAAAACTAAAAACGCCTCCGGATTTGGAGGCGTTTTTTATTGAATCATCAATTATCGTAGCGAGATCAGTAGTACTCTCCCAGAGAGCAGTCGTGCAGGTCTGAAATGCTATAACTTCTTAGCGAATTGATTTTGAAGTTGAAAACCACTTGTTTGCACACATTTCGACTGCGGTCGCTATAGGTAATGTAACCTTCGCTGTATGCACGTTTACCGCTGGTTGAGGTGATATCTGCGTTCAACTCCAGATGCGCCTTGTGCGCTTCTACACGTTCCATCATCTCATGTACGTCAAGCCACTCTTCACGGTTGGCCATTTGGATCAGCATCGATTCCGCCTGTGTTTCTAGCTTTTGCGGATAAACGTAAAAACGGTTATAGGCAAAATAGGCGCTCATTAAAATAAGTATTAACACTGCTGAGGTAGTTCTTGTCATACAAGTTGCCTCTTATCATTATGAATTTCTGCTTTTCTCTATATTCTCAGTATAGGAAGCGGATGGAGTTTAGGTTAAAGAATTCACCCAAATAACAACTTAAGGTCAGAGTCCGTCAATTCCATGACAAGCCACACCGCGATTTAACCTAATTCTAAATAACTAGACACTTTGCCAATAGAAAGTACTAACTCATTGCCCGATTAGAGTCGTCACCAACCTGTGATCAGAGCCATTCGGTTGATTTGTCGATGTTCTTGAGCAGATCATCCGATTTGAGTTTTCTGACTTAAGCCAGAGATGATCAATCCCTATCATGGCGAAAGCAGGTACAGGCAAGCCTTCCACTGATGTTGGCCAACTGGCTACGGGTTGAGTTTGGAAACGAGAAAACAGCCCATTAAACCTCGGGCTTGCAGCAGAAAGATTGAAATCCCCTATCACGACCATTTCCGGTGTTGGATACAAATCAGTAAGAGTTTCTAGGGTTCGAATCAGGGCATTGCGGCGTTGCCATAACGGCTCAGTTCTTGGCGAAGGAGGATGCGCCGTCATCAGGGTAATAAAGTTGTCCACTTGCCATGTTGCTCGAATCACCTCTTGACCATCTGGGGTGTGATAAATCGAAACTGGCTCCAAAGGATAACGGCTCAAAATCATCTGATTTGACGGGTAACCAACGCCGCGCTGGCCGCCATAATAGAAAGGATAAATATCGTCGAGAAGATGAAGTTTCTCCCCCACTTGAGGCGAGAGCTCTTGCATCACTACCAAATCCGCAGGGTGTTTAAGCAAGTAATTAATGAACTGATTAATGTCCGGATTTTCGTAGAACAGGTTGAATTGGACTATTGTCAGCGGATTTTCGCAGGTTTGGTTGTTTGTGATTTGAGTGGGTAAGAGAAACGCAATAGAAGCGAAGCCGATTAAAGCAGAGAAAATGGCTTTCACCCAGTGACGGCAAACCAAAAGCACCAGAGCAAAGCCTAGGTAGACGAATAAAAGGAGAGCGGGAATCGAGGTTAGATTCTCCGCCCACCAAATATCATGATATTGCCTTGCCACCAGCCAAATTGAAGCGGGTAAAAACAACACAATCCATTTAATGACTCTCAGCACACGCACGGCTCATTTAGCGATTACATATCATAAGCTTATATGTAATCGCCCAACTCGCCAGTGCACTGCTAACCTGTATCTAAACAGATTGGCTTAAATGGAATGAACCGCTTCCGTTACAGGCTCTGTAAGCAGCGCTTTTTCGCTCACTTCGACTTTAACCGCAGCGACCTTAAACTCAGGGATCTTCGCGTGCGGGTCAGTCGCGGTTGTCGTTAGGCGGTTGACTGGCGATTCAACAAAGTGGAAAGGAATGAACACCACACCTTTTTGAATCCGCTTAGTCACAAAGGCATCAATTTCAATGCTGCCGCGACGTGTAGACACTGTCAGACGCTGACCATTACTGATGCCAAGTGCTTCTGCGTCTTCCACGCTCACCATTGCGCGAGGGCCAGCAAGATTATCCAACCCTTTGGTTTTGCGCGTCATGGTTCCAGTATGGAACTGCTCAAGTACGCGACCCGTCGTTAACACAAGTGGATACTCTTCATCTGGCAGCTCAGCCGCATAACGGAACGGTACGCCCACCATTTGCCCTTTACCACGAGTAAACTGGGTTTGGTGCATGATGCGAGTACCCGCAGGGTTGTTCTTGTTGCTCGGCCATTGCACACCGTTTGGCGTAATGGCATCCCAACGAAGACCAGCGTATTGAGGTGTCACTCGTGCGATTTCATTGGTGATATCAGACACGCAGTGGTAATCCCAATCACTGCCCATGGCATTGGCAATTTCTTGAATAATCCACCAATCTTCTTTCGCTCCACCCGGTGCCGTGACAACCGGATTC
The DNA here is from genome assembly GCF_000305755.2 of Vibrio sp. HENC-03. NCBI lineage: Bacteria > Pseudomonadati > Pseudomonadota > Gammaproteobacteria > Vibrionales > Vibrionaceae > Vibrio > Vibrio sp. HENC-03. The sequence goes on from NZ_JH976124.1 coordinate 85,775, forward strand.
ACACGCTGTACACGACGTTCTGTATTGGTGAAGTGACCCGCTTTCTCTGCAAACGAGCAAGAAGGCAGAACCACATCCGCGTATTGCGCAGTCTCCGTTAGGAAGATGTCTTGAACAACCAAGAAGTCGAGTGCTTCTAAACCTTCAATCACATGCGCTTGGTTCGGGTCACTCAACACTGGGTTCTCACCCATGATGTACATACCACGAACGTCACGATGGCAAGCCGCATCAATGATTTCTGTCAGGGTTAGACCTTGCTCAGAAGGCAGATTTGGCGCATTCCATTCAATCGCAAACTTCTGACGCACAATTGGGTTGTATACCTTTTGGTAGCCTGGGAAACTGTTTGGCAAAGCCCCCATATCACAAGCGCCTTGCACGTTAGATTGACCACGTAGCGGGTTAATACCACCACCTTCAATACCGATGTTGCCACACAGCAATTGCAGGTTAGCGATAGAACGCACGTTGTCATGACCTGTCGTGTGCTGAGTGATACCCATCGAGTAGTAAACAGCCGTACGATCTGCCGTACCGATCATGCGCGCCATTACTTGAATGTCTTCGGCTTTTACGCCCGTCACCAACTCCACTTTATCGAGGTTGTAAGCTGGTGACATTACTTCTTGCAACAAGGTATCAAAGCCGTCGACACGTTCTTCGATGTACTCTTGATCGTACCAACCGTTCTTGATGATCTGCTGCATGACACCGTTCAGGAGCATCACATCCGTACCCGGGCGGTGCGCCATATACAGCTCTGCATGCTCTGCCATATCGACACGTTTCGGGTCAGCCACAATCAAACGAGCGCCGTGGTGACGAATTGCTTGTTTGATATGTGAAGCGATAATCGGGTGCGCCGATGTGGTATCCGAACCAATAATAAAGATCACATCAGAGTGCTTAATGCTTGGAATGTCGTTGGTCATTGCACCACTACCCAGTGACGCCTCAAGACCGGTTACACTCGATGCGTGACACAAACGCGCACAGTGGTCGACGTTGTTAGTGCCCAGTTCACGACGGACAAATTTTTGGAACGCGTAGTTGTCTTCGTTGGTGGTTTTCGCTGAAGAGAAACCCGCTAATGCGTTGCTGCCAAAATCTTGCTTGATGCCAGAGAACTTGCTCGCAATCAGTTGAATCGCCTCTTCCCAGCTTGCAGGCTGCAACCAACCGTCTTTGCGGATCAAAGGCGTGGTAAGACGCTCTTCACTGCCTATGAAATCAAAACCAAAGCGCCCTTTCACACACAGCATGCCTTGATTCACTGGCGAGTCACCGCCTTTCACGTAACGAATCGTATTGGTTGCTTCGTCCACGAACATAGTCAACTTACAACCCACACCACAGTACGTACAAATGGTGTCGACCGCTTTCAGATCTTCAGTACGACCTTGTGAACGGTCACGACTATCGACCATCGCGCCCGTTGGACACACTTGAACGCACGCGCCACATTGCACGCAGTTCGAATCGCCCATTAGGGTTAAGCCATTCTTGTTACTTCCAAAGTGTGGACGGTCGTCAGGACGTAATGCAGGACGACCTTGTTTGTCGCACACAAAGTTCAGTACGCCGTGCACGGCTTTGTCACGACACGCTTGGATGCACTGACCACAACTAATACAGCGGTTGGCATCAAACTCAATAAACTCAGAGCTACGGTCAACTTCGTACTTATGACGCAAGTCTTTCGCACGAAGATCTAACCAATCTTGATGCGATTTAATCTGTAAGGAGAAGTCAAAGCTTTGCTCAGCTTCATATTCGGTGGAGTAATCACGCAGCGCACAATCGGTATTTGCCTGACAGCCACATTCAAGGCAGCGTGCAGCTTCCTTCATCGCTTCTTCGTTATCAAAGCCCAACTCCACTTCAGCGAAGCTTTGCTCGCGTTGTGCTGGAGTCAGCTCAGGCATGATAGATCGAGCGACTTTCTGGATGTTCTCGAAGTGAAGCGGATCGACTTGAGAGAGCTTCTTCTCTTTACGCGAGTTGAACGCTGCCTTTGGCATATCCGCCATATCGCCATTCAAAAACAGGTCAATGGCTTTTGCCGCAACGCGACCATCACCCACCGCTTCAACTGCCGTTGCAGGACCACGGCGGAAATCACCAATACTGAAGATGTTGCCCGTGCCGGTGTGCATGGTCTTTTCATCTGCATCAGAGGTGTTCCAACGCGTAAGCGGAATAGATAAGTCTTCACCTTCGAGGAAACTCAGATCTGGCTTTTGTGATACTGCCGCAATCACGGTGTCGAACTCTTCGGTAAAGAACTCGCCGGTTGGTTTTGGGCTTCGACGACCAGATGCATCCGGCTCACCCAACGCCATGCGCTCTAGACGAATCGCATTCACGCGTCCGGTTTCATCGGCAAGGTTTTCTGCAGGATTGGTCAAGAAGTGGAATTTCACCCCTTCGTGTTCCGCTTCAACAATCTCGTAGTCTTCTGCCGGCATTTCGTCACGGGTACGACGGTAAATCAACGTGGTGTCTGCACCAGCACGACGCGCAGTACGAGCACAGTCAATTGCCGTGTTACCACCACCGATCACCGCGACTTTCTGACCCGTTACATAGTTTTGCTCGGTAACGTAATCTTTAAGGTAATCAACGCCTAAGTAGCAACCTTCAAGGTCACTGCCTGTGTAATGCATTTCAACTGCTTGAGACGCACCGACAGCTAAACACACCGCATCGTATTCTTCGCTCAATTGAGAAAGCGTGAAATCCACACCCAGCTTTTGATTAGTGTGAACTTGCATGCCATTACGGCACATCAGTTCGATTTCTTTATCGAGAATGTCTTTTGGCAAACGGTATTCAGGAATACCGTAACGCAACCAACCGCCCGCTTTTGGCATGGATTCAAAGACCGTAACGTCGTAGCCTTCATTCGATAAGTAGTAGCCAGCCGTTAGACCACCAGGGCCACTGCCGACGACGGCAATGTTCAAACCTTTGCTTGGTTTCTTTTCTGGTACGTAGGCTTCATGCGCAGACAAATCCGCATCCGCGGCATGACGTTTTAGCTGACGAATTGCAATAGGCTCATCGACTAACGAACGGCGACATTCGCTCTCACAAAATGCAGGGCATACGCGACCAATCGATAGTGGCATAGGAAGTGTACGCTTAATCACTTCAATCGCTTTTTGATGATCGTTCTGTGCGATGTGATAAAGGTACGATTGGATATCCACGCCCGCAGGACACGCGGTTTTACATGGCGCTTCACAATCGGCGTAATGGTCCGTCATGATGCGGTTGAGTGCTTTTCTGCGGTGCTCGCTTAATTGTTCTGATTGCGTGACCACATTAAGGCCGCGGTAAACTTCGAGTTCACACGCACGCTTAGTACCGCCACTTTCGACTTCAACTACACACAAGTCACACGGTACTTTTTCATTACTTTTGTTCATTCCGCACAGCGATGGGATCTCGACCCCACACACTTTTGCTGCTTCTAAAAGGGTTAGACCCTCTTCTACAATTCTATATTTTCCATCGATGACAATTTCTATCATGCAACCCCCGCAGCAAAGCAAATCCAAATCTGCACAAGTAAAACCATGCATTCTATAAGGATAATCATTTGTAAGACAAGTTAGTGTGATGTAAAACTTATAAACCACATTTTTCACGTGTCATAAAAAGCGAGGGCTTCTTTCGCTAACTTTCAACACTCGGTGTTTAACAAACGTTTTACTCCCTCAAAAGTGCGAAAACTGAAGGGTTGGACTATTTTGATAATAAGAGTAATAAATGATTGACCTTACCCTTAGGTTAACCTTTAGAATCGAAGGGTTTTCATCATTTTCATCAAACACATGGGAAAAGGTATGCACTTAAAATCGCTGCATACAATCTGGTTAACTCTCTTCACGACGCTAGTACTATTGGTATCTAGTGTGGCGAACAGTGAGCCGTTGATGAATATTCAAATGATGTCTACTGGCATGGCTCATCATCCTTCTATGATGAGTGACAGCGAACACTGCGGTATGCCCGGCATGATGGACGTCTCCATGACAGACGCTTCTATGTCCGAAGATGGCGATGTAAGAGAAACCAGCATGAACTGTGGTGGAGGCTCTGGCATGGTTCATACCTGCTGCACTGCCGCGTGTACGATAGTTTTCGTCCCCCTACCGAATCCTATCAATAGCCCAATGCCCGTCGTCTATCGCGCAACTATTACTCCTGAAGTTGCTTCCCCAGTCGTACACGTCAGCCGCGACCTATACCGACCTCCAATAGCCTAAATCCGTCCTAGCATTCGACCCTGCGTGTGTATCGCAGGTTGTTTTAATGCGCCTGAACGATGAGGTAACAAGGCTTTACTGTTCCCGCAATAAAATCCGCACCTCCATCGATCCGGCGAACACTGGATTTAGATTATGGATATCAAACCATACCGCTTAGCTGCACCTATTTTTATGGTGGCTCTGGTCGCTGCGCCAACCTTGGTTAACGCCGCTGGTAAAGAGACGCACGCAGCACAAAATTCCGCATCAAGTGAGCGAGCTTCGACGACCAAGCTTGCCCAACTGATCAACGTCGCTTTGAGTAACGATGGCAATCGTAAGCAATACTCAGCGCAATCTGCTGCCATGCGTGAAACGGGCGTCGCGAGTTCGACCTTAATGGACCCAAAACTGAAAGTGGGTTTTGGTGGCTTGCCTGTCGACAGCTTCAAATTCGATGAAGACCCAATGACCAACATCTCCGTTGGTTTAATGCAACAATTTGAGCGTGGCTCGACGCTTGATTTACAACAGAAGAAAGCCAATCAACAAGCTAACGGCCTTGGGCTTCAAGTCCATGCTCGTGAGCTTGAGGTAGCCAACAGCATGACTCAACTTTGGTTAGAACTTGGTTACCAGCAACGCGCGGAGCAAATCATGCTTGAGAACCGCAAGTTGATGAAGGAAATGGAAAGCTTTATTCAAACCAACTATTCGATTGGTAAGAGTGAAGCGCAAGACCTGCTCAACGCCCAACTTCAAGTCAGCAAGTTGGATGAGAAACTGCAAGCCAATGCACAAATGCAACGTCGTCTTATCTCTCAACTCTCCGAATGGTTGGGCTCAGATTGGCTGGCGAACGAAGAGGCTCTGCACGCGAGCAATCAACTTAATTGGGACACACTGAACAGCAAACTTGCTGCGAGTCAGGGTTCCACCAAGCATTATCAGCAACTCAGCCAACACCCGATGGTTAAGATGGCCGACGTCAGCATTTCTGCCAATAAAACGCAGGTGGAAATTGCTGAGCAAGCCTACAACCCACAATTTGGCGTCGAAGTAATGTACGCCTACCGCCAAGCCGACAACATGATGGGTGAGCCCGCCTCTGATTTGGTTAGCGCTTACCTCACCATGGACATTCCACTGTTCACAGGTGACCGCCAAGATCGCAATCTCGCGGCCGCTCAATACCAAGTTGGCGCGGCACAATCGCAAAAAGACACCTTACTAACGCAGATGAATGCCAAGGTGAACACTTTGCTGGTTGATCGCGGCAACTTAACCCAACGCTTAGAACGTTATCAATCCACCTTATTGCCTCAAGCGAAAGCGCGCATTCAAGCCGTTGAGCGGGGTTATCAAAACAACACAGCTCAGTTTAACGATGTGATTTCTGCCACGACTGACGAGTTGGCTCTGCAATTAGAGCAACAACGTCTGCTGACCGATCTCAACATCGCAAACAGCAATTTAGCCACCCTACTCGGTGGTTTCGACTATCAAGTCGAGCAACCAGAACTGTCTGAATTTAAAAAATAATAAGGTAAAACAATGAAAACATTACAAGTTGCAACCATCGCGCTGATTGTTGGTGGTGCTTTAGGGTTTGGTGCTAATCATTTTCTTGCGGGCTCGACTCACGACATGAGTGCGATGGGTGGCGAATCTGCTGCAAGCTCTAATGATCCGCTTTACTGGGTTGCCCCAATGGATCCGAATTACAAACGCGACAAGCCGGGTAAGTCCCCAATGGGCATGGATTTGATTCCGGTTTACGCAGAAGACCTATCCGGTGAACAAGACGCACCGGGTACAGTGACTATTGACCCTTCAGTAGAGAACAACCTCGGGGTTAAAACCGCAAACGCGACACTACAGCAGTTATCACCACGCATCGAAACCGTTGGTTATATTGCCTTTGATGAAAGTCTGTTATGGCAAACCAACGTTCGTGTGGCAGGTTGGGTAGAAAAGCTCTACATCAATGCCGTGGGTGAGAAAGTGAAGAAAGGCGATGTGCTTTTCACGCTCTACTCTCCAGAACTGGTTAAAGCACAAGAAGAATTGCTGAATGCGTACCGCACTGGCCGCAAAGGTCTGGTAAAAGGCGCAACCGAACGCTTGGTAACACTTGGTGTTGACCGCGCTCAAATCAAATCCATTACTCGTAGTGGTAAAGCATCACAAACCATTGAAATCAAAGCGCCTGCTGATGGCGTTATCGCGAGCTTAAACGTGCGTGAAGGTGGCTATTTGTCTCCTGCTCAAGCGGTGATCAGTGCCGGTCCTTTGGACAATGTTTGGGTTGATGCGGAAGTCTTTGAGCGTCAAGCACACTGGATGAAAGCGGGTTCTCAAGCCACGATGACCCTTGACGCGATTCCGGGCAATGAATGGCAAGGCGTCGTGGATTACGTGTACCCAATCCTCGATCCGAAAACACGTACGTTGCGCGTGCGTCTTAAATTCCCTAATCCAGATGGCGCATTGAAGCCAAACATGTTCGCCAATATTGCCTTGCAGCCTGTTACTGACGACGCAGTGTTAACGATTCCTAAATCATCTGTTATCCGCTCTGGTGGTATGACTCGCGTTGTTCTAGCTGAGGGCGAAGGCAAATATCGCTCCGCTCGAATTGAAGTTGGCCGTGAAGCTGGCGAACAAATCGAAGTATTACAAGGACTTAAACAAGGTGATAAGATCGTTACTTCATCTCACTTCATGCTCGACTCTGAATCAAGCCAGTCGGCGGATCTGTCTCGCATCAATGGTGTAGAAGCAGCGGCAGAAACGGCATGGGCCAAAGGTGAGATCACGGATGTGATGAAAGATCACCGCATGCTGACCATCAACCACCAGCCTGTACCAGAATGGGATTGGCCGGGCATGGTAATGAACTTCACTTTCGCAGATGGCGTTGAAATGGGTGACTTGAAAAAAGGTCAGGCTATCGAATTTGAAATGCAAAAGACGGAGTCCGGTCAGTATCAAATCATCGACTATAAGGCAGACAACAGCGTCATTGCCGCAGAAGTTTGGCTAACTGGTGACATCACCATGCTGATGGCCGACTTTGGCATGATCACCTTAAACCACTTACCGGTTGCAGAATGGAACTGGGATGCAGGCGAGATGAACTTCTCTGTGGGTGAAGACGTTGATCTAACGGGTTTTGAAGAAGGACAGAAAGTTCGGTTTCTAGTTGAAAAACAAGGATCTGACTACGTTCTTAAACAGCTAATTCCTGCAACAACAGCCGTCGAGGGTTAATTATGATCAATGCTATTATTCGTTGGTCACTGAGCAACCGATTCCTAGTGTTGGTCGCGACCTTAGCCCTTGTATTAGGCGGACTTTACAGTGTAAAGAATACGCCTGTTGATGCGATTCCGGATCTTTCTGATGTGCAAGTGATCATCAAGACAAGCTATCCGGGGCAAGCTCCTCAAGTCGTTGAGGATCAAGTTACTTACCCACTCACCACCGCCATGCTTGCCGTGCCGGGTGCTGAGACAGTTCGTGGCTACTCCTTCTTTGGTGACTCTTACGTTTACATCATTTTCAACGATGATACCGACATGTACTGGGCACGTTCACGCGTGTTGGAGTACTTAAGCCAAGTAGCACCAAAGCTGCCACCGAACGCAAAACCAACCTTAGGTCCTGATGCAACGGGCGTGGGCTGGGTTTACAGCTACGTATTACAAGACAAAACCGGCAAGCATGATTTGGCGGATCTTCGCAGCCTGCAAGACTGGTTCTTGAAGTACGAATTGCAAACCGTGGATGGCGTTTCTGAAGTCGCTACCGTGGGCGGTATGGTGAAGCAGTATCAAGTGCAGATTGACCCTGCCAAGCTGCGTGCTTACAACCTCACTCTGCAACAAGTGAACATGGCAATCCAAAACGGTAACCAAGAAACCGGCGCGTCCGTTATCGAAGTGGCCGAAGCCGAGCACATGGTTCGTACCACGGGTTACCTAACCAGCATTGAAGACATCAAGTCACTGCCTCTCAAAGTCACTGAGAAAGGTACGCCGTTGCTATTAGGAGACATCGCAGACATTAACCTTGGTCCACAAATGCGACGAGGTATCTCAGAGCTGAATGGCGAGGGTGAAGCGGTCGGTGGCGTTATCGTGATGCGCTTTGGTGAAAACGCCAGTGAAGTGATTGCGAAAGTCAAAAACAAGCTAGCAGACCTACAACGCAGCCTGCCAGAAGGCGTGGAAATTGTGGCAACCTACGACCGCTCTACCCTTATCGATTCAGCGGTAGAAAACCTATGGAAAAAGCTTGCAGAAGAGTTCATCGTCGTCGCGATTGTGTGTGCGTTGTTCCTGTTCCACATTCGTTCTTCATTGGTTATCGCTCTGAGCCTACCGGTTGGCATTCTCACTGCGTTTATCGTGATGCATTGGCAAGGCATCAACGCCAACATCATGTCCCTTGGTGGTATCGCGATTGCCATCGGTGCCATGGTAGATGGTGCAATCGTGATGATTGAAAACGTTCACAAGCACATTGAACGAACGCAATTGACCGACAAGAACCGCTGGCAAGTAATCGGCAAAGCCGCAGAAGAGGTCGGCGCACCGCTGTTCTTCTCGTTGTTGATCATTACTCTTAGCTTCGTACCAGTGTTCGCCTTAGAAGGCCAAGAAGGCAAGATGTTCTCGCCGCTTGCGTTCACTAAGACTTACGCAATGGCAGCGGCAGCAGGTTTGGCAATCACGCTCGTGCCTGTACTCATGGGCTACTTCATTCGCGGTAAGGTGTTACCGGAACACAAAAACCCGGTTAACCGCGGCTTGGTCGCGCTGTACCGCCCGCTGTTGAATACCAGCTTAAAATACCCTAAGACCATGATTGTTATCGCATTAGGTCTGATGGCGTCGGCTTACTACCCAACCAGTAAACTGGGTAGCGAGTTCATCCCGCCGCTGGATGAGGGCGACTTGATGTACATGCCAACGACCTATCCGGGTATCTCGATTGGTAAGGCGCGTGAGCTTCTACAACAGACCAACAAGCTGATCAAAACCGTTCCAGAAGTGAAAACCGTATGGGGCAAGATTGGCCGAGCTGAGACCGCAACCGATCCAGCACCACTCACCATGATCGAAACAGTGATTCAGTTGAAGCCACGCGATCAATGGCGTGAAGGGGTAACAACCGAGTCACTGCGCAAAGAGTTCGACAAGCTAGTTCAGTTCCCTGGTCTTACTAACGCTTGGGTAATGCCGATCAAAACGCGTATCGACATGCTGGCAACGGGCATCAAAACCCCAATCGGCATTAAGATCGCCGGACCCGATCTGAAAGTGATTGAGAAGATCGGCTCTCAGTTGGAGCCAATTCTTAATGGCGTACAAGGTACAGCATCGGTTTATGCAGAACGTGTAGCAGGTGGTCGTTATGTCACGATCGACATTAAACGTCGTGCCGCAGCGCGTTATGGCTTAAGCATCAAAGACGTTCAGCAAGTGATCTCCACTGCGGTGGGCGGCATCAATGTGGGTGAAACCATCGAAGGCTTGGAGCGTTACCCAATCAACGTTCGTTACCCACAAGACTACCGAGACTCAGTGGTTAAACTGCAAAACCTACCGTTAGTGACACCAAATGGTGCTCGTATTGCGCTGGCTGATGTAGCGGACATTCGTTACGAAGACGGCCCTCCGATGATCAAGACGGAAAACGCACGTCCAAACGGCTGGGTGTTTGTCGACATCGATGGTCGTGACCTTGGCTCTTACGTCGTGGAAGCACAGCAAGTCGTGGCTGATCAATTGGAACTTCCTGCGGGTTACTCGCTGGCTTGGTCTGGTCAATACGAATACATGGAGCGTGCGAAAGACCGCTTGAGTGTCGTGGTACCAATTACCATCGCCATCATTATGCTGCTGCTTTACTTCAGTTTCCGTCGTGTCGGCGAAGTAATGATCATCATGCTTACCCTACCACTCGCTATGGTTGGTGGTTTGTGGCTCATGCATATCCTCAACTACAACTTCTCGATTGCCGTTGGGGTCGGCTTTATTGCCCTAGCAGGCGTCGCGGTTGAAATTGGGGTCATCATGCTCGTCTACCTCAACCAAGCATGGCACTACAAAAAGCTGGATGCGGAAGAGAGCCAACAGAAGCTTGAGGCGAAAGACCTAACCGATGCCATTCGTGAAGGTGCAGGCCTGCGTGTTCGCCCAGTAATGATGACGGTACTGACGGTCATTATTGGTCTGATTCCGATCATGTACGGCGAAGGTACAGGGTCAGAAGTGATGCAACGTATCGCTGCACCAATGATTGGCGGTATGGCCTCAGCACTGCTGCTGACGCTGTTGGTACTTCCAGCCATCTTCAAGCTGTGGAAACAACGTGAGTTGCGCCAAAGCAATGCGACTAATCACCAAGCTAGCACACAAGCTAGTGATGTAAACAACAACGCTTAATCCCTACCTTCCCCTCAAACATGCCGTCTTGAGGGGAAGCAACCAAGTTATTAATGAATTAAAACAAGGATATAAAAATGAAAAAGACACTAATCACTCTTGCTCTAGCCCTAACAACAACGACTGCGTTTGCTCAAATGGATCATTCAAACATGGACCACGCGAACATGGATCATAGCAACATGAAGCATGAAAATATGGACCACGGCAGCATGAAGATGGACCACAGTAAAATGGACCATTCAAACATGATGGATATGCCGGGCATGTCGGCAGTAGGTATGCCAGCAAAAGGGGCAAAGCCAGACAAAGTGGTACACGTTATCTTGGGTGATGACATGACCATCAAGTTCAAGAAAGACGTTAAGATTGAGCCAAACGATGTGGTGCAATTTGTGGTGATGAACACTGGCAAGATCAACCACGAGTTCACAATCGGTTCTGCCAAAGAGCAGCTAGAACATCGCGAAATGATGAAGACAATGAGCGGTGCTCACATGCACGACTCGGGCAACTCTGTGACGGTAGAACCGGGTAAAGCGAAGCAGTTGTTGTGGCATTTCCACGGTTACAACAACGTTGAGTTCGCGTGCAACATTCCGGGCCATGCAGAAGCAGGCATGACGAAGAACATTACGCTGTAAATCGTACTTTAACACCCAAAAGGAGCTGACATTTCAGCTCCTTTTTTCTCTGAATCCATACTTACGTAGTGGTATCGGCTCAGAAGTTATAGGCTGCCATGACTCGAACCGCTATCTCATCTTCCTCCGACAAGCTGATGTCCTCGTCAATTTTGTAGCCTTCAACAATAAGTCCAACGCTGGCAATATCGACTTTGACACCTAAGGTTGGTTCAAAATTGTTTTGGCTGTCTGTGTCGACATACTCACCCGTCTCTTCTTCAAAATACTCAATCTCGACATTGTTGTAATTCAAACCGATACGCGGCGTTATCGCCAACACGTCATTCACGCGAATTTCGTAGCCCAACGCAGTATGTAATCCCCAAACTTGCTTCTCTGCCCAATGCGTACCAAAGTGCTCTTGTTCACCACTGTCTATCGGTGCATTGAAGCCGAGTGACCAATTGATATTGGGTAACACTTCCGCGCCCAGCTCTACACTCAAGACCTCATGCTCATCCAAAAACGTTACGCCACCGGCGATAAAAGGTTCTCTCTCTTCAGCAAACACTGGAGCACTAAGCAAAAGCACCAAAATGAATAAGCCAACCAGATCTTTAAGCATGACACCTCCGAGCAATGAATACGTCGATTTACCACTCTCAGAATACGTGGATTACGTGCGCATTTTTGACGGTTAAGAAGCTCAAATTTGAACCTTTGAACACCACACAATGTCGTAACCAACGACGTAAATTTATGCTTAAGGCGCTTTGTGAAACACTCCATAGACCTCAACCTGTATCGCTTTTTAAACCTGATTTTTGAACAGAAGTCGTTGCCCAAGGTGTGCCATACGCTCGATATCAGCCGAGCCACGTTTAATCGCCAGCTGGCTGACTGCCGTGAGCTATTTGGCAACGAGCTGTTCATTGCTAATAAAGGGCTGTATTTCCCGACTCTGTTTTGTAGCCAGCTCATGAACATTATCGAGGAACCGTTAGAACAACTGGAGTCTGCTCAAACTCAAGTCAACGTTCTTGAAGCCGCTACGCAACCGACCCAATTTCGCTTTTTTGTACCAAACCCTCTTAGCGCTATTCTCACCACGCCGTTACTCGAATTGCTCAGCCAACACGACAATATCGCTGACTTCTCGATGGTGGATTGGAATCTTGAAGGCATCGAATTTCCAAAAGCGGGCTCACTCGCCGTCGGCATTTCTGGTTACCCTTCCGTCATGAATGAACGCGTGGTTGAGCGGAAAATCGGTGAACTAGGTTTGTATCTCTATACCTCGCAGAACAACCCGCTTTGGCAACATGAACGTATTGATATTCAGCGCCTACAAAACGAAAAACTGGTGCGAGTGTCGATGGGCGCACTTGATGACGCCATTTACTACGAGAGGGTGAAACGCCAACTTGGGTTTGCTTTGGAAAGACGGTTAACCGTGCCATCGGTTCATGCCGCTTTGGATTGGTTGATCAAAACCGATTATGTTCTGATTTGCTTTGCCCTGCCCAATTCGGCTTTGCCGCAAGGCATCAAGAAGATTCCGTTGATTCAGGATAACGCTCAGATGTTCTTTGATATCGGCTTGCAGTTTCACCGTGGCTATTATCAACACCCAACGATAGTGAAATTAGAAAAGCACCTGTCCGATATTCTCAACGATTTATAACGTCAATGGCCATCGAGATACTGGACATACAAAAAAGCCGCCCGGTACAGGCGGCAAACAAGCAGTATGTGCAATAAAACGATAAAAATATAAAGGTCGATGAAAAACGTTAGAAGTTGAAGCTCAACGTAGCGCGAACCACATCCTCTTCAAATTCTTTACCATTGATCGGGTTAACCGCTGAGTCGTTGATCTTACCGTAATCAACCGTTAGGCCAACCATGCGCCAGTTAACCGTACCGCCAACAGAAGCGTAAACGCTATCAATGTTCATGCTCTGGCCAGAGTGAGTGCCACCATTGATATCAACGTCCGCATTAAAGTAGTTGATACCAAGCTTAGGAATGATATCGAACTCAGCAATTTCAAAGCGGTAACCAATGTTCGCGTACATACCCCAAGCGTCTTGATCGTTCTTTACGGGCATATCAATTGCGTCAGAACCAACGAAAATACCACCACCGGTGACAATGTTGTTACCCACATCGCGGCTGTAACCCAAGGTATACATTTCGTGGTCGCCAACGAAGGTCGCACCCGCTTCAATTGAGTTGTTGCGGCCTTCTGCCAATGCGTGGCCAGAAGCGGTCACAGTTGCCAATGTTGTTAGCGCTAGAATGCGTTTTGATGTGATAGTCATCTTTACTCTCTCGGTTTGGATTTGCTTATTACCCTACCCATTTCTGAATATCGAAATTGAGGCTTAAAAAGCTCACTGCTGAGCTAACTTATGACTAACAATCTTGACACTTAGCGCATAATAAATAGCTCTTCGTGATAACTCTGCTCAATATTAAATTGATGCGCATCTAGCTCTTTTTTCAGTGTTTTTGAGAAAGCTTCTGGTCCACAGAAGTACATTTCATACTGGTTCAAATCACCACACTGAGCCGCAATACGTTCAGCATTCAAACGTGGCGATTTCATAGTATCTATCACGTGCAGTTTGACGCTTGCTTGGTGCGCTAAGTGCCAAAGCTCATCGACCAACTGACCGTCGATACCACGACTGCAGTAAAACAAATGAACGTCGCTAGTTTGCGCTTGCACTTTCAATGCTTCCAAAGCGGCAAAGAAAGAAGCAATCCCTACCCCACCAGCAATCCAGATTTGAGGTTTCTCTAAATCAAATTCCAAACGTCCGTAAGGCCCCTCTACCATTACTGCATCGCCCGCTTTTACGCGCTCATACAAGCCGGTAGTAAAGTCGCCTAGCTCTTTGATTAGGAAACGTAATTCATTACTTTCACTGCCAGATACGATAGTGAACGGATGGGCATCTTCATCACCAAAACGTAAGTAAGCAAATTGCCCCGCCTTGTGCCCTTGCCAAGACGCATTTGGTTTCACGACCAATTCCATCACTTCAGCTTGAGGGAAGTAACGTGTCGACGCGACAACCGCAGAATGTTTGTTACGACGACCAACAAAGCCAAATAAGCTGTAGAGAGCGGCAATCGAACCTACGACGGCAAACCCAACAGTAAGATAGTAAACAGGCTCACCCCAATACGCGCGTTTGAGCAGCAGTACGGAGTGAATCGCGATCAGCAAATACGCCACAGACATAAAGCGGTGCGATAGTTTAAAGGGTTTGTATTTCACTGCGCCCCATAGAGAAACCACCAGCAAAACCAATAGCATGTAGAAGCCCCACTCACCCATGCCTTGAGCAAGGTCGCGCAGACCATGAATCCAAGCTTCGATTCCAGAGAGGTTACCCTCCGGCCCAGCACCTGTGTGCTTCTCCGGTCTTGCTAATACACCAGACATGACTAGCCACTTCGGCACTTGATACCAAAGCCAGTGTGCCAAACCTAATGCAACGCCACCAATACCGAGCCATTTGTGCACTCGATACGCTTTGTCCATGCCATGTAGCCAGTTTTCAACCACAGGAAGGCGCATTGCCAACACCATGGTGATCGACATTAGCATCAAAGACAGAATGCCTGAATATTGGATCATGGCAGATCGCCATTCAAAGATATTGGTAGAAGAGAAAAGCTGCGGTTCCATCGCAAACCATAATACGGACATCGCGGCGATCATTGCCCAGATGAGATTGCGGAATGTTTTCATGATTGGTTACTCGGTTAATCGACAACTTTACTTTAGCGCTTCACATGTAAAGCAACGTCAATAAGAGTAAAAGCGGGTAAAGCTCGACATATGCAAGGATTCCTACAGAAAAAAGACAAGAATCTAACAGTCATTAGAGTATTCACTCGTTATAGTTCCGGCTAAATTCGCCAAAGTGCGAACTGGAATAAATAACACTAAGAAAATCAATAATGAAAAAGCTATTTCTGCTACTCGGATTGTTAGTCTGTTCGAGTGCAACGTACGCCGCCAAACTGAATGAAGACCTCTCCGCAATTGAAGACCACATTACGGGTCGTATTGGTGTTTCTGTTTGGGACACGCAAACAGACGAAAAGTGGGATTACCGCGGCGACGAGCGCTTCCCAATGATGAGCACCTTTAAAACGCTGGCGTGCGCGACCATGCTGAAAGACATGGACAGCGAAAAGCTTGATAAAAACGCCACCGCGAAAGTCGAAGAGCGCAACATGGTGGTGTGGTCACCTGTCATGGATCGAATGGCAGGCCAAACTACCCGTATTGAACATGCCTGTGAAGCCGCAATGCTGATGAGCGATAACACCGCCGCCAACATTGTTTTACGCAGCATTGGCGGCCCGCATGGTGTAACAAGATTCTTGCGTTCTATTGGTGATAAAGCCACTCGTCTTGACCGTTTTGAACCACGATTGAATGAAGCAAAACCGGGCGACAAGCAAGATACAACAACGCCTAACGCCATGGTAAACACTCTACACACCCTACTAGAAGGCGATGCGCTATCTTACGAATCACGCATTCAATTAAAGATTTGGATGCAAGACAACAAAGTCTCTGATTCTTTGATGCGCTCGGTGTTGCCAAAAGGCTGGTCGATTGCCGATCGTTCTGGTGCTGGCGGATTTGGATCGCGTGGTATCACGGCGATGATCTGGAAAGAAAACCATAAACCAGTTTACATTAGCATTTACATTACTGAGACCGATTTATCACTGCAGGCGCGCGACCAAGTCATCGCTCAAATTAGCCAGTTGGTATTGGACGAATACAAAAATATTTAACGCTAACTTGATGATTTAAAACGGAGCTTTCGGGCTCCGTTTTTTTATGTCTGCGATCTTAGTTGACACAGGTAGAATGATCGCTCTACCCTAAAGGTAGAACATTCATTCTACCCATGAGAAGACGC
Organism: Vibrio sp. HENC-03; assembly: GCF_000305755.2. Lineage (NCBI taxonomy): Bacteria > Pseudomonadati > Pseudomonadota > Gammaproteobacteria > Vibrionales > Vibrionaceae > Vibrio > Vibrio sp. HENC-03. Next base: position 102,073 of record NZ_JH976124.1, read on the forward strand.
TATGTTGAAAGAACAGATCGCCGCCAGTTTAGAGCAAGCTTTTAGCGAGCTTGGATTTGCCGAGCCGAGTGTGGCACAGCTCAAGACGGCCTGTGGCGTTAGCCTACGTACCTTGTACAAGCACTACCCATCGAAGGAAGACATGATCGTGGCTGCGTTAGAACACCGCCACCAGCGCTACTTAAACTTCCTGCTGGATAACTCGCCACAAGCCGGGCTAGAAGCGACTCAGCACGTATTCAACAAGCTCAAACAATGGATGGAAGACTACGCACCGCATGGTTGCATGTCGATGAACGCGATTGCGGCATTTCCCGAGCACGACATCATCAACCAAACCGTGAAAGCACACAAAGAAGACGTTCGACAATTTTTGGGTAAGCAGAGCCTTCGCCAAGACCTCGCCACGCAGCTTTTCTTACTGCACGAAGGCGTCTCCAGCGCTTGGCCGGTACTCGGTAACGAGGCTCTGAACTCTGCGCAACAAGCTGTTTTAAGATTGCTAAAGGAAGATTAATCATGACAACACTACCAACCACAATGAAAGGTGTTCTATTGACCGGTCACGGCGGACCAGAAATGTTGGAATACCGCCAAGATATTCCAGTCCCAACCCCAAAAGAGAATGAAGTGCTGATTCGCGTATCCGCAGCAGGCGTGAACAATACCGATATCAATACACGTATCGGCTGGTATTCAAAAGGTGACAACGACAGCGAAGACGCAAGTTGGAGCGGCAACGCACTGGTTCTTCCACGTATTCAAGGTGCTGACGTCTGTGGCAAGATCGTTGCCGTGGGCAGTATGGTAGATGAAGGCCGCATAGGTGAACGCGTGCTGATTGAACCTTGCTTGAGCGATGTAAATGGCGAAACCATTAATCCACCTTGGTACTTTGGCTCAGAATGCGACGGTGGTTTTGCAGAATACACCGTGGTCTCAGCCAAGCACGCTTACCAGCTAAAGACGGATTTGACTGACGTTGAACTTGCGTCTTTCCCATGTTCGTACTCAACGGCAGAAAACATGCTCACTCGCTCTCGTGTTGCCAAGGGAGACCGTGTCCTGATTTCTGGTGCTTCCGGCGGTGTCGGCTCTGCGGCGATTCAACTTGCCAAAGCGCGTGGTGCCACCGTTATTGCCATCACAAGCCCAAGCAAAAATGAACAAGTGCTGGAGTTGGGCGCAGATGAAGTCGTGCCACGCAATGCAAATCTTGTTGAAGCGCTTGGCAGTAACAGCGTCGATGTGGTGATTGATTTGGTTGCTGGCGACCAGTGGCCACAGTTCCTTGAAGTGTTGCGCCCGAAAGGTCGTTACGCGGTATCAGGTGCCATTGGCGGTGCGATGGTTGAGCTAGACGTTCGCACTTTGTATCTCAAAGATCTCAGCTTCTTTGGTTGTACTGTCCTTGAGCCTGAAGTGTTTGGAAACTTGGTTCATCATATTGAACAAGGCAACATCAAACCATTAGTCGCACAGACATTCCCACTGGAAGACATCAACCAAGCGCAAGCGGCATTCCAAGAGAAGGGCCACGTAGGCAAGATGGTTCTTACCGTAAAGTAATACCTGGTAGAACGCATTAAAAAGCCCCTCTGCAAGCTCATCGCGGAGGGGCTTTTTCGTTCAGGTTAGGCTAATCAATTACCTGAGCTTAATGAGTTACCAGTAAGCAGGACTATCCAAACCTTGCACGCAAAAGGATGTGCCTTGGATTGACGTTAATTCACCTGCAAGTGATTGTGCCAACCAACCATGTGGAAAGCTCAAAGTATGAGGCGCTTTGAATTGCGCTTCCGTCACTTGTTGGAAACCAACGCGCGAATAGAAGTTAGGATCGCCGTAGGTAAACACCAACTCGATACCTTGCTGTTTCAAGTGTTCAAGGCCAAAGTTGATCAGGGCTTGTCCTACGCCTTTACCTTGGCACTCTGTCAGTGTTGCCATTGGCGACAATAAGTAACCCACTTCACCACTCTCAAAGCTTAATGGAGTAAATAACACGCCTGCGATCAAGCGTTCACCCTGTTTCGCAACAAAGCCTTTCAATTCTTGCTCTGGCGTTGTCGTTAACAAATCGCCGACTAATTCGCCAATGGTTTTGCCTTCTGTTTCGCCTTCAGAATCAGAAAAGGTTTGAGTAAACAAAGCGATCATCTCGCTGCTCATGCCTCTCTCGTATTGAGAAAGTGTGTAGTTAGATTTTTGAGTATTTTGATTTGTTGTTTCGTTCATTTTTCTATCAATCTTTTTGTAAGATATACATCTGATACGCCACTTCATTACCACGGCGTTTAACGATATCTAATTCAACTTGTATGTCTTTTAATGCTTGTGATGCTGGCATCTCAGCTTTCAAACTTTTCACACGCTCATCTAAAGGAACGTAGTAGTTATCCCATGCCTGTTGGCTAATTGGGAATGTATCTAACACTCGGTAGCCTGCTGCTTTCGCCTGCGCAATGCGCTTTTCAACACTGCCCACATCTGGGTATTCTTTTTGCCAAAACGCCACCGTGTCTTCGCTTGGTGTAGCCGTGTTCCACACCAAATCGCTCACCACTAAGATACCGCCGTCTTTAAGCAATGGGCGCCATGCTTTGAATGCGTTCTCCACACCCATGATGTAAGCACTGCCTTCTGCCCAAATGACATCGGCAGAGCCTTCTGCAAATGGCAGTTCTGTCATGCTCGCACACACCGTGGTGATATTGTCACTTAAGCCAAGAGCCTCAGCTTTGCCTTGTAGGCGTTGCAAAGATGGCTCGTCGTTATCGACCGCAGTGATGTGTGCATGTTTTGCCAAAGTACGAGTCGCAATGCCCTGCCCGCACCCTATTTCCAATATTTCATCAGGCTGAGTTGGTAATAGGCTCAATGCTTTCAACGTATCTTGCTCTGAACCAGGCCCCCAAAACTCCAAGGCTTCATATACGCGGAAGAAGTCCGCCATGTAGTCGTCGTGAGTATTCATATCTTTTGATAACCAACGTAAGTGAAGGGCTTCTTTCTCGCTAAAACCTTGCGTCATCAGCCATTTCAAGTGCGCATCCGGTGCGACTTCATCCAACGATTCATGCCAATCGGTTAACGGTGTTTCACCAAGCAGCGCCGCCAATAACTGGCGCGATTTCTGCTTTTGCTCAATCTCTTCATCGAGCTGTTTGAGCCTTTTCAACATCAACTGTCGATCTACTTTGGCTTCCAAACAGGCTTTACACTCCTTGAGTGTCAGTCCGCCACTCTGCAATTGCTGGATCAAACGCAAGCGTTGCAGATCCGCATCGCTGTAAGCGCGATAGCCGTTGCTTAACCGTTGCCCTTTGATGAGCTCAATCTTCTCGTAATAGAGCAATGTGGTGCGAGACAAACCCAGCATCTCTGCCAGTTCCGATATCCGATACATGTAATTTTCCTCAGCGCTGATGAAAGCATCTTAAACTGTAGAGTTATAGACAGGTCAATATGAATTGTAGAAAAAGATACGCTGAAAGATAAAACGCGGTGAGAAAGCATCAGGTTACTAAAAGGTAACTGGTTGAATTCGCACTCTTGGTCTCCATATCCAATTTATAACTCGAAAAAGTAAGGTCTGTTTTATGGAATCAGTAATCAAAATCGACGTAGTGTCAGATGTGGTTTGCCCTTGGTGCATCATCGGCTACAAACGCTTAGAACAAGCAATTCAAGAACTAGGATTGGAAGACAAAATTGAGTTGGAATGGCAACCGTTCGAGTTGAACCCAAACATGCCAGCAGAAGGTGAAAACCTACGCCAACACCTAGCGAAGAAATACGGAACAACGCCGGAAGACAGCGTTCGTGCACGCGATAACCTGACTAATCTGGGTAAAGAAGTGGGATTCGACTTTGACTACTTTGATGACATGAAGATGGTCAATACGCGAGATGCACACGTACTGCTGCAGTGGGCGGAGCAATTTGGTAAGCAAACTGAACTGAAGTTAGCCCTGTTCGCGGCCTTCTTTGGTCAACGCAAAGATGTCTCTGACCGAAGCACACTGTCAGCGATTCTGACTGACATTGGTTTAGATGCAAACATGGGCATCGCCACCCTAGACGACGCAAGTAATGCTGACTCTATCGAGTATCAAGAAAGCCAATGGCATCAACTTGGCGTGAGCTCAGTACCAACAGTGGTGTTCAATATGGAAAGTGCTGTGACTGGCGCTCAACCAGTTGAAGCCTACAAGCAGATCCTGAGCGAATACACAGAAAAACTGGCTAAGTAACAAGTCATAAGAAAACGCCCACAATACGGTCGCATTGTGGGCGTTTTTGTATTCTGCTCGTGATTAGGCGCTATTTCACTAATCCTTGTTCAACCAAGTTCGGGAAAACCTCTTTGCGGAAAATCGTGCTTATCTCGATGTCATCCACGTTTGAAGAATCTACCCATTGGCACTCTGCGATTTCGTTACTGGCAACCACCTCGCCCGAATAATCATTAACGAAGAACACATCCATGACTAAAGTAATGCCGTCTTTATCGTGTGCAGGCGCTTCAAAGCGACCAAACAACGTCAAGGCATCTTCCTTCACGGCAATGCTCACTTCTTCTTGCAGTTCACGGCACAACGCTTGCTCTGACGTTTCGCCACTATCTAGTTTTCCGCCCGGCGCATAGAAGGTGTCTTTGCCTTTTGAGCGCAGCACCAACAGTGAGCCGTCTTTAATGATGATACCTGCTGACTTGTGCATCTTGCTTTCCTTCTAGGCGTTAGAGAAACTTCTCGATCATGAGTTCATTGATGTACTTGCCGTTAACCTTGGCATGCTTCTTAGCGGTACCGACCACTTCAAAGCCATGTTTCAGATACGTTGCGAGCGCGTTGGGGTTATCCTCTCGGACATAAGCAAACAACTTTTCATAGCCTTTGGATTTAGCATCAGTAAAAGTGGCGGTAAACAAAGCTGAAGCGACACCTTGTCGGCGACATTTGGCATCGACGAACGTACCAATAATGCCAACGTGCGCGAATGCCTTGGTATAACTGGCGAAAGGCTCTACGTTTTGGAAACCCAGCACGGCGCTGTCTTCTTCATCCGCTTCTTTTACATTCAATGCCACATTGAACACTCCCGTTTCAGGAAAGCTTTCAATGAAGCCTTCTTCCTCTTCTGGGGTGAAGGTGGTATCAAGGATGGTATATAAGCCCTCTTCTATGATGGGATTGAGAACTTCGGTGATGCCTTGAGCGTGCTGTTTTTGTGCCTTTGTGACGACAACTTTCATAGTATTTTTCGTTCTTTTTATAGGGATGAAATAGGAGTTCGATTATCTTCTATCTTGATCGTAAAACCAATGACCTAACGATCGTTCGATCAGTAAATACCCACTGACTCATCCTATAGTTAACGCCCTATAAATAAACCACCGCTTCGATGTTGTTACCATCGGGATCATAAAAAAATGCCGCGTAGTAATTTGGTGCATACTGTTCACGCAAACCTGGCTCACCATGACAAGTAAAACCAGCCTCAATACCCGCTTTATGAAAGGCCTCAACGAACGCTTTATCATTCGCTTTAAACGCAATGTGGCAAGGAGCACTTTGGCCACCCTTTTCTATCAGGAAGCGCGTATTGGCTTCACCAACTAATCCAAAGCCTGCCGCTGCTTCGTCCGACCATTTTAGTTCGATGCCCAGAGGGGTAAGCACCTTGGAATAAAAAACGACACAAGCATCAAAATCCACAACCTTAATTTCAAAATGATCAATCATATCTATCCCTACTTGATTGAATTTGTTCCATAAAAAAGACCACCTTAATCAAAGGTGGTCTCGATTGCGAAGTCTATCGTTTTATCGGTGACAAACTTGTCGGTAATGCCTCAGCTTAACTTAAAGGACGACCTTCATAATCACCCGTCAGTGTTTTCAAGAACGCTTTGATGGCATCCACTTCTTCATCCGACATTTCCACTCCAACTTGGTATTTACCCATGTCGTAGATGGCTTTTTCTAGCGTATCAGCATGTCCATCGTGGAAGTATGGCGGTGTCAGTTCAATGTTACGCAAGGTTGGCACTTTGAACTTGTGCTTGTCTTCTTTGTTGCCAGTAAAGTTGTAGCGACCAAGGTCTGCGTCCGTCATATCAGTACCACGCTCAGCAAAGTAGTCCGCTTTCATGCCCATGGTTTCAAACGTTTCACCACCCATCGCTTCACCTGCGTGACAGGTTTGACAATCGTACTTCTTAAACAACATCAAACCGTATTTCTCGTGCGAGTCCAGCGCCTTTGTATCACCCATCATGTATTGGTCGAAGCGGCTGTTTGGTGTTGTTAAGGTTTTCTCAAACTCGGCAATCGCATCCGTAATGTTGTTGCCATTAATCTCACCTGAGTAGACCTTTTGGAACATCGCAACCATTTCTGGATCTTGGCTTAACTTGTCGACGATTTCATCCCAATCCATAGAACCCATTTCAATCGGGTTAAACGGAGGACCACCCGCTTGGTCTTGCAGATCCGCGGCACGGCCATCCCAAAATTGCAGTTTGTTGTACACAGCATTAAACACGGTTGGCGCGTTGATGCCACCCACTTGTCCATGAATACCAACAGACGTTACAAGTCGGTCCACGCCGCCTGTATCAAGGCTATGGCATGACGCACATGAGACACTATTGTCTCCTGATAGTCGCGTGTCGTGATAAAGCACCTTACCCAGTTCAGCCTTGTCTGCATCGGTTTCGAACGTGGTGTAAATTGGTTGTAGAACTTTGGTTTTACGCTCTTCAGATACCGGAGACTGTGCATGACGCTCTGCACGCTTCTCACGAATCCACTTCAATAAGGTGTGCTTTTCGTCTTTCGACATGCTTGCTGACCAGTGCATCGTGAGGTAAATCGCTGGCGGCATTGAGTCGTCGTAAAGCACCTTCTCAAGACGAGCAAGTGCCACTTCAGAAACAGGATCATTCTGCTTCACGTCGTCGAACAGATTGGTAATATCAAAGTGACGCATGGCCACCTTCACATCCGCTTCCATGATCTGTTTCGCCACTGGCATTTCTGAGTAGAAAGGCATTTCGCTGTTTGGCGTATGACAATAGCCACAACCTTTATCCGCTAAAACCTTCATCGCTTGATAATCTAACGTAGATTGATCGAGTGAACTAAATTGCGCCAGATTTTGTTGAGCCACTTTTTTATCGTCTTGGTTCACCATGTAAACGGTGCCGAAGTAAGCCACCAAGCCTGCTCCCACGATCCCTAGTGTTATTTTCTTTTTATTCATCACTGTTCCCCTAAATCAGTCGGGGCGAAAGTTATTGAAATGCCAATATTTTTAAAAATGGGAAAAAGGAATAGATATTAATCGAATATTTAGATGAGCAACGAATTTAACATCTAAAGTTTAGAAAAACAGACACTTGCAGCGACAAGTGAAAAATACAACATAAAAACAACAACTTAAAACCGGAACTTTTATTGATATGAGTCAAAAATGACGGAGGCGACAATATATTAACCAAACATATTAAATTTGATTAAAAATAATTCAGGTCGAAATAAAGTAGGAATTTAGGAAGGAATTGTAGGCACAAAAAAAGGCAGCTCGAGAGCTACCTTTTTAGCAAGTCAGCAAATGTAATTATGCTTTCTTAAGATCTTTAGCTGGGTAAGTTAGTGTCTTTTCGCCAGCTTTAACGTGTGCGTAAAAACCGCCGCTGCTTAGACCTGTAACAACCATTTCGCCTAGTTCGATACCTTTAGTAGCTACTACTACGTCACCGATTGAAAACATATTTAATACCTTGTTTCTGTAGATTATGACCTTAAGTCGTTGGCGGTATTTAATCTGAAATTGCACCCTTAACCTAATCAGGTTTTTTGTCGTCATGATTAAGTTTAATTATTGCTGTAGCCCTTATAGATAAAGGCGTTGCAAGGGTATGACGAAGATCGCTTTTACGACCCTAAACTCTTAGAAGTAAAGGGGAGATTTCCCTCTAATGGGCTAAGATGGCTTGGTTATAGTCGCATTTGATTATGCTTTTGCTCTCTGGAGATAGACGATGAAAAATGGTCTCACAATTCGTGCTTTAGAACGTTCAGACCTGCGCTTTATTCACGACCTCAACAACAACCGCAACATCATGACGTACTGGTTTGAAGAGCCTTACGAATCTCACGATGAATTAGAAGAGCTGTATCGCAAACACATTCACGACGATGCCGAGCGCCGCTTTGTCGTAGAAGATGAACACGGCGTCTTAATTGGTCTGGTAGAGTTGATTGAAATTAACTACATCCACCGCAGCGCCGAATTCCAAATCATCATCGCCCCAGACCACCAAGGACGAGGCTATGCCGAAGAAGTGATTAATCGTGCTTTGGATTATTCGTTCTCGATTCTTAACCTGCACAAAATCTACCTGTTGGTTGCCTTGGACAATGAAAAAGCGATCCACCTTTATCAGAAATGCGGCTTTATTGAAGAAGGCCACCTTGTGCAAGAGTTCTTCATCAACGGTAGCTACCGCGATGTAAAACGCATGTACATCCTGCAAGACCAATACCGCGCAGAGTTAGAGAGCTGATCCATTCTGATATGGCGTGGCACTTTTTAATTAAAACGCAGCCGATGGGCTGCGCTTCTTTAATCAAACTGATATTGGTATGAGACAATGACGCGCTTGTCTGGATCATCGAGATAAGTGTTGTTGTCCATCATAAACGTCATCAAGTTAAACGAGTGACGTTTTTGCACAAGATAACCTAAACCTAAGCCACCAAAAGCGCCTTTGTAGTTGTCGCCTTCACTGTTCTCTGAGCCATAAGAGCCACCCGCAAATCCCATCAAGGTCAATTGCTCTGTCAGGGGCTTCAATGTGAACGCTCCCAAATAGCCGCTACTACCTGAAGAGTTCATCATGTTGAACCCATTCTCTGGGCTAGGTGTGCCAGCAAAACCAGGGTCTGAACATGCACTGCCTTCTGCGCCATCACAAACCGGCACATCGCCATCGTTATAGGTGTAACCAGCCATAGGGAATATCTGAAAGCCTGCTGGCTCGATGCCAAAATAGCTCAATGGTACAAAGGTTCCGACGCTGTAGTTGGTTTGATCAGCACCGTTGGTGTATTCGTTCTTACCAAAGTTGAAGTTCACGATACCCACCGGAAACAGCCAAGAGCCGCCCACGCGCCATTCACTCGCATCATCATTGATACGAACATTAATCTTGCGAGCTTCATCCAATGCTAAAGAGCCAGAGAAAGAGATGTTCTGGTCATCAAAATCATAGTTGTTGGAATAAGCCGCACCGAACTTGGTGATCACCTTTGTTGGGTCATCGGCTAATTTGTTTTTGTTCTCTTTGGGAACGCGTTCGCTAGCCAGAACCGACGAGCTTAAAACTAACGCTGCACATGCCAGCCAAAACGTGTTGTTCATTTCAAATTTCCTCGACGAATTCGCTATCGTCTTTTTACTTTGTGCTTTTTGTTCAGTTGAATTGATACGGTCCCGCTACAAACAAAAACGGCGGTAAGCCTAGGACGTGCTTACCGCTGCTTTTCGTCGTATCGCTAATCTAGTGATTGCGTTAACGCCGGATTATTGGTTTTTCCAGCTGTAGCCAATGCTCAAGAAGTACAACGCTGGATCATCAAAGCTTGCAATCGTGTTACCTGTTGGGCCTTTCACTTCAGACGATTCAATTAAGGTCGCTTCAAAGGCAACTGACACCGTGCTTGCTTCATCAATCTTGTAATCAATGCCCGTGCCTAGACGGTAAGCGTTGCCAGTTGGGATAGTCAGATCACCGTTGGATTGGTCTGTGTACATGCTTGAGTCAAAGGCGAAACCTGCATTCCACATCACTTTGCTATTAACCTTGTACTGTGTACCCAAAGCAATCTGATAGGTGTCTTGTGTTTCCACATCCATCAGCGTCTGGTAAGCGCTCCAGTCTTGCCAGTTCAAGTTACCCATCACAGCCAGTTTGTCATTGAGCTCATGGTAAGCACTGAATACCAACTGCTGAGGCGCAACGGCACTGGTCGAGAAGTCTTTATCATCGAATTCGAACTCAGTTTCATTCGAGTAAGACAGACCTAAGCGAGTACCTGAATTCAATTCATACAGCACACCAACGCGGCCATTCACTTGAGTGTCGGTATCTTCAATGCCACCAGCGAGAGTCGTACCATCAACTTTTACATCCATATCTAAGATGCCGTAATGGATGCCCAATGCAGCACCTACAGACCATTGATCGTTAATACGGTATGAAGCAGAAGGTTGAACCGTCACGGCCTGAGTAATTGCATTAGGAATATCAATACGGCTGAACAGCTTGTCGTATTCCAGACCCAAGCCGTAGTTGCCGTACATACCAATACCAAGCGTCCACTTATCGTTCACTTGTTGGCTATAAAACGCAGAACCAAGCGGCACGTAACCAATGATGTTACCTGCGTCACCGCCACCAAAGGTGTCCAGTGTTGTGTCGCCATACAAGCTGATCAAGTGACCTGAAAATGACTGACCCGCCACGTTAGACAAACCCGCAGGGTTCGCCGCCATGACCGAGGCATCCTGCGCTCTTGCCGCCATGCCCGCAGACGCTAAACCAATGTCTGTGGTGGAAGTCTCGTACAAGTACAGACCTCCTGCTTGCGCTGCTGCACACGAGATGAGGGACCCCACAGCAACGATTTTGGTAAGATTTTTCATACTAAAACCTATAAGTATATTTAAAAGAAAACCCATGCTGACAATTTGGTTTTATCTCAACAAAAACTCTTTTCATTGCAGCAGCATGGGAAGGAGCGATTAGAATTTACGCGCTAGGTTCCTCCGTTTTAGTTGGAACATTACGCTTAAATCGTTCGCGCAATGACTGCATCATCACGAAGAAAACTGGAGTCAATAATGTGCCGACAAAGGTTGAAAGGATCATGCCGCCGAAGACAGCGAAACCTAATGAATGACGTGAAGCAGCGCCTGCACCAGATGCAATCACTAACGGGAAAACACCCCAAATGAATGCAAATGCCGTCATTTGAACCGCTCGGAAACGAATTCGAGCTGCTTCTTTTGCCGCATCAATAATCGATAGCCCTTTCTCTTCTCGAAGTACTTTGGCGAATTCCACAATGAGAATGGCAACTTTCGCTGACATCCCGATCAAGATAACAACACCTATCTGTACATAGAGATCGAAAGACTGACCAACCATGACTAGCGTTCCCATTGCTCCCAGAATGGCTACGGGTACTGCCATCATTACCGCAGCAGGAATCGTCCAACTTTCATATTGAGCAACAAGGAATAGGTAGGTAAATAAGAGGGATAGAGCAAAAGCAATAGGCGCAAGGTTGCCTGCCTTTTGCTCTTGATAAGTCATGCCTGACCATTCGTAAGAATAGCCGCTCGGCAAACTGGTTTGTGCTAGCTCCTCTATCGCGTTAACGACATCACCAGAACTGTAACCTGGAGCAGGAGCGCCATTCACTGTTGCCGAACCAAACATGTTGTAATTTGATAGAGTATCCGGGCCAAAGATCGGCTCTACTTTTACTAACGTTGCCAAAGACACCATCTTTCCAGAACTAGAGCGAACATACAGATGGCTAATGTCATCAACGTTGTCTCGGAACTGCTCCTCTGCTTGAACCTTTACTTGGTAAGAACGACCAAATAAATTGAAGTCCGAGATATACGCACCGCCTAACTCGGCTTGAAGCGTTGTAAATATCTCATTCAATGGCACTCCCATTGAGATTGCTTTATCACGATCAATGTTGATGTAACGCTGTGGGATGTTTGCGCGGAAAATGGAAAACGCTCGTGCAACCTGCGGCAGTTGGTTTATCTTTGCTACAAACTCTGCGGTAGTTCTTGCCAACTCCTTCGGAGAGCGACCCAAGTTATCTTGCAAAACAAGATTGAAGCCATCGACCGCTCCCATCCCTTTAATTGCAGGAGTCGCAAATACAAACGAGGCTGCATCTGGCGTAGAATTCAGCAACTGATTCACTTTTGCCATCAGAGCACGTTGATGCAACGCAGGATCTTGTCGCTCATCCCAATTATCCAGTTTAATAATTAACATGCCGGAGTTTGGGATAGCGGCCATATTGATGACAGAAAAGCCTGCCACCGAGACAACATTCTCCACGCCATCCATCTGTTTAAGCTCATCGACATATTTTTTCATTAAAGGAGCGGTGCGTTGCAATGCGGCAGCATCAGGTAACCTCATCTCAACCATAAACACACCTTTGTCTTCATTTGGAACAAACGACGACGGGACATTCATAAATCCGTAGGCAAGCGCACCGATTAACGCTCCATAGACTCCAAGACTGAGAACAAGACGACGGCTCAAAAAACCAACTAAGCCTTGATATTTACGGGTGATGGCATCAAAACCGCGGTTGAAAGCACGTAAAGGTGCGATAGGCTGCTCATGCGTCGACTTGAGCATCAGAGCACATAATGCAGGGGTAAGTGATAACGCATTGACTGCTGAGATAAGAACCGAGACACAAATCGTCACTGCGAACTGGTTAAACATGCGCCCAGAAATACCTGGTAGTAGTGCAACAGGTACAAATACAGCAAGTAAAATAAGTGTGGTTGCCAGTACAGGTCCCGTCACCTCTTTCATCGCTTGAATAGTCGCATGCACAGGAGCAAGGTGCTCCTCATGCATTACACGCTCAACGTTTTCTACCACGATAATGGCATCATCGACGACGATACCAATTGCCAATATCAGTCCAAATAGAGATATCGTATTTATCGTCATCCCCATGAGAGCCATTACCGCAAAAGTAGCAATGATCGACACTGGAATTGCTAACGTGGGTATGACCGTTGCACGCCAATTTTGGAGAAACACGTACACAACTAGCGTAACTAAAAGAACCGCAATAACGAGGGTCTCATACACTTCATCGATGGACGTTTCTACATATTCGGTAGAGTCGTAAGCAATATCGTAAACAAGATCATCAGGAAACGTCTTTTCGTACTCTTTCATTGCCTGCTTGACTTCTTCCATGACTGCCAACGCATTCGCTGTAGGCAATTGGTACAGCGCAAGTACTGCTGCAGGGGCGTTATTCATACGGCCATCAGCCTCATACCCTTGAGCGCCAACTTCCACACGAGCGACATCTTTAAGGCGAATTAAAGTCCCCTTTTCACTTGCTCGAATCACAATATTTTCAAACTCAGCGGCAGTCGTTAGTCTCCCTTTTGTCTGCAAAACATATTGATACTGCTGATCTCCCGGAGCAGGCATTCCGCCAACCTTACCTGCTGCAACTTGTATGTTTTGTGTTTTGATTGCTGTGATGACGTCACTGGCAGAAAGCTTCAAGGTCGCTAGCTTGTTAGGATCTAACCAAACTCGCATGGAGTAATCTTTTTTACCCAGTAAGGTAATATCACTCATACCTTCAATACGCTTCAAACGTTCAACTACGTTTAAATCCGCATAGTTGGAAAGGTAAATGCTATCGAATGATTGATTTGGTGAGCGAAGAGTAATAACGCCAAGCATGTCCGACGACTTTTTTTTCACCGTTACACCGATTTGGTTTACTTCTTGGGGTAAAGAGGAGGTCGCTTGGGCAACTAAGTTGTTCACTCGAACCTGTGCCATATCACCGTCAGCACCTACCCGAAAGTAAACCTTCAGCGTGTATGAACCATCGTTACCTATGACGGATGACATATAAATCATGTCTTCAACACCATTGACTTTGGCTTCGATAGGTTGAGCTACCGTCTTTTTAACCACATCCGCATTTGCACCCGGATACATGGTTGTTATTGAAATTACTGTCGGTGATATTTGGGGATACTCAGAAATCGGCAACACATTTAAAGCGATCATCCCCATCAAGGTCATCGCCAATGAAATGACCAAAGCGAACTTTGGTCGGTGAATGAAAAATTTACTTAACATCGTGGCTAACCCTGTCGCTCAATATCATTCACAGTGCTGCCTGGACGCACTTTTTGTAGACCGTTCACAATGACTTTTTCATTTTCAGACAGGCCTGATAGGACAGCATGGTTCACACCATAAACTTGACCCAACTCGATATTGCGACGTGAGACAACATGATCATCAGCAACCACCATAACGTAGCTACCAGCTTGATCTTGTTGAATCGCTGATGACGGAACTAGCAACCCATCAATCGTTTTGTTACGGAGTTTGATCGTCAAATTTCCGTATTCACCCGGCATGAGTGAGTAAGTTGGATTGTCAAACTGAGCCTCAGCCTGAATTGAGCCTGTTTCTAAATCGATCTTATTCCCAAGTGCATAGATCTTTCCTTTGTGCGGATATGTTTTGCCGTCGGATAAAGAAAGCGTTACATCAACATTGAGCTTTTCGTCGTGGCTTCGTGCCACATCAATTGCATTTCTTACACGTCGATAGAGTTTTTCATCCACATCAAAACCAAAGCGAATCGGATCAATTTGGGTAATCGAAACGAGTGGAACAAGTTGTATTTTTGAGATGCGGTCGCCAACGCGAAAGTTACTGAATCCCACACGACCAGAGAATGGAGCACGAACTGACGAGAATTCCAAATCAAGCTTAGCTGAAACCAGAGTCGCTTTTGCCTCTTCCACCTCTGCACTAGCCGTTGCTTTATCTGTAATCGCCTCATCAAACTGCTGCTCACTGATGCTCTTGTCTTTGATCAACTTTTGAGCTCGCTGTGCATTTCGGTTAGCTTGAAGCAAGTTAGCGTGGGCCTTTTCTAATGATGCTTCGGCATAGGAAAGTGCAGCTTCGTAGGGTCTCGAATCGATTTCAAATAGAAGCTGACCTTTTTCAACCATATCTCCATCTTTGAAATGAATCGCGGTCAACTCTCCTCCCACTCTCGGCATAATATCAACATCATTGACAGCTTCGGTTCTGCCGATAAAGGTATGGTAAGGGGTGATTGGTGTTTTAGTGAGAGTGAGCGTTTCGACTGATGGGACTGCCTTATCTAGTGTTTTCGCCTCATCAGTATTACACCCAGAGAGTAAGGTAGTCGTAATAAGTAGAGAGAGTAATACTGCTTTATTTTGGACTTTCATAATAGACCTACTTAGGAAAAAGTGAGCTTATGAAAATACGCCCACTCGTTTATTCCTGAGATATAAATATAATTATTAGAATTGGTAGTTATATTCGATGCGGTGATCACCATCGCCAAAGTCGACTTGCTCATTCCAGTTAGCGAAGTAACGAATATTTGAGCGTGGTGTTATTTGGTAAGAAATCGCAAATTCATGCGTTAAGATATTATCCTCACCTGCATAATACGCGTCTTTATAATCACTTGAGCCCGACAAGGTGTGCATATACATCGGGTTGTAGTTGATCCAAATTTTGTCGGTAATATCGATTTTCGAATACATACCGACCACAGTAAACGTCCCCGGAATCTCGTAGCCGTTGTCTTCACCACTGAAATCGTTGGCGATCGTTACACCTGCACCTGCTAGTGGGTAAAGCTGGACGACACCAAGCTTAGGCAAGGCCTTGATGAAGCTGTACGATGCATCTAACTTGTCAGCATCCACGTCGTAGTTCACATCAAGCTGACGTCCCAATCCTTTCGCCACTTCAACTTGGAAATTACGCAGACGGAAGGAATCAATACTGTCATCCACTTTGCTGTACAACGGATCATCTTTGTCTCGAATGCCAAACAGTTCACCACCAATACCTTTGACTTCGATAACGTTCATTGCCATCGTGCCCGGTTGTGACGCTTTATAAGTTTGGCCTATTTTGATGTTTGCTCCTTTGTCCGTAATACCAAAACCTGCTTGGGTATAAACCGCAAGAGGATCCGACATATCTTGTAATTGTTCATCTGAATTTGTCTCAGCAAAAACGGGGGACGCAAACTGGATTGCTGCTGCCATTACAACAACAGATGGTTTCACCAAATTCATAGGATTTTGTCCATTCTCATGATAATTAATTGTTTTGCGTCATCGAGTCATCACAAACAGCAAACGTTCAGAAGCAAGCTTTGGAGGATAATATTTCTAAATGCTATTCTAATGATGGCTAAAGGATTGACGCTGTGCGTAAATTAAGAGAAATGGTATAGAAAGTTCAATCACCTATGGTTATATGAGTTATAACCTAAACTTTGGTAAAAGAAGAAATAATAAGAAAACAATGGAACTAGAAATAAACAAGCATTGACAAAACAAATAATAAGTTGTTTTTAACATCACTTCTTCATGTGAAATCTTTCTTTGATTCTATAAGTTAACAAAAAAGAATCACTATTGATATTAGCTAGTAAATACGTGAGATACAGAAGTTTTTTATATCTATGTAATTTTCCTATTTCATATTTATACTTTACAGTTGTGGAGCATTTTATATTAAAATAATGTTATTCTCCCTTTTGTAAAAGTACCGTTTAATACCCTACAGAGAAATAATGAGGAATGTGAGAACTGTCACTCTTACTTTATCCCTTGTATTCACATAAAAAACGCAGCCCGAAGACTGCGTTTTAATTCCAAGGTAAATGAGCTTAAGCTCTTCGGTTAATCCGCCCTCTCGCTTACAGCTTTTCAACGCCCATATTGAACAAAGTAAAGCTGTAAACATCGGCAGTTTTCTCGATGACCTTGCTAGTCGGTGTGCCTGCACCGTGACCTGCATTGGTTTCGATTCGAATCAAAGTTGGGTTTGTACCCGCTTGTTTAGACTGTAGCTCAGCCGCAAACTTGTACGAGTGCGCAGGAACCACACGGTCATCGTGGTCACCCGTTGTTACCATAGTTGCAGGGTACTTAACACCGGCTTTAACGTTGTGTACTGGCGAGTAACCTTTGAGGTAATTGAACATCTCTTTACTTTGTTCTGCTGTACCGTAGTCATAAGCCCAGCCCGCTCCTGCCGTAAAGGTGTGGTAGCGAAGCATATCCAATACACCCACTGCTGGCAGTGCCACTTTGAACAGCTCTGGGCGCTGCGTCATCACTGCACCAACAAGCAAGCCGCCGTTCGAGCCACCGTTAATCGCGAGCTTGTCTGACGAGGTGTAGTCTTTATCGATAAGGAACTCAGCTCCGGCAATAAAGTCATCAAACGAGTTTTGCTTCTCTAATTTGGTGCCGGCGTTGTGCCACTCTTTACCGTACTCACCACCACCACGAATGTTCGCGACAGCATAGATACCACCCATTTCCAACCATGCAGCTCGGCTTGGGCTGAAGTAAGGCGTTAGACTGATATTGAAACCACCATAACCATACAAAATCGTTGGTGCACTTCCGTCTATCGGAGTGCCTTTCTTGTAGGTAATGATCATCGGAATCTTGGTGCCATCTTTCGACTTGTAGAACACCTGACGAGATTCAAATTGTGCCGGGTCGAATGGTGCGTTCGATTTGTGGTAAACCTCGCTGTCACCGTCTTTGATGTCTAAGCGATAGGTCGTGCTTGGCGTCTTGTAGTTGGTGAAAGAATAATAGACTTCAGCGTCTTCTTTCTTACCCCAAAAACCGTAAGCACTGCCTATGTCTGGTAGCTTGATTTCACGAATGAACTTGCCGTCCATGTCGTATTGTTTGACCATAGAAAGGGCATCAACAATGTAGCTTGCGAATAGGTAACCGCCCGCGGTTGATGGGCTAAGCACGTTGTCAGTTTCAGGAATTAAATCTTTCCAATTCTTCGGCTCAGGGTTGCTCGCATCCACCGTCACCACGCGTTTGTTTGGTGCATCTAAGTTGGTGACCAAATACAGCTTGGTGCCTTTGCTATCAATCACCCAAGTATCAGAATTGGTGTCATCCAAAATAGTTTGCAGCGGACTGTCTGGCTTGGTCAAATCTTTGAAGAACAGTTTATTGCCAGACGTTGAAGTACTTGCCGAAATAAACAGGTAACGTTGGTCGTCGGAAGTGTAACCACGAACGTATCGGTGCTTCTCAGCCTCCGTACCACCGAAGATAAGCTTGTCTTCACTCTGCTTAGTGCCTAGCTCATGGTAGTAAAGCTTGTGTTGGTCGGTTTTGGCCGAAAGCTCGCTGCCTTCTGGCTTGTCGTAACTTGAGTAGTAGAAACCTTTGTTGCCTAACCAGTTTACGCCACTGAACTTAATATCCACTAGCGTCTCACCGACAGGCTTTTTGGTTTCAGCATCAAGCACAATCACTTTGCGCCAATCACTACCGCCTTCTGAAATGCTGTAAGCGACTAAAGAACCATCTTTGGTGAAGCTCACATTCGCCAGCGAGGTCGTGCCATCTTCGCTAAAGGTATTTGGGTCGAGGAAGACTTCTGGCTTGCCATCGTCAAGTTGGCGGTAAAGCACATCTTGGTTTTGTAAACCGTCGTTCTTATAAAAATAGGTGTATTTACCTTCTTTGAATGGACGCCCTAACTTCTCGTAATCCATCAACTGAGTTAAGCGTTCTTCAATCTGGTGACGATAAGGAATTTGCGCCAAGTAATCGAACGTGACTTGGTTCTGCGCTTTCACCCAATCTGCGGTTTCTTTACTCCGGTCGTCTTCTAACCAGCGGTATGGGTCACTAACTTTGGTACCAAAATACTCATCCACCACATCGACTTTCTTTGTCGTTGGGTACTTCACCGCCATTTTGTGTACGTGTTCAACCAACTCCTTTGTTGAGTCTTCGGCATAAGCACTCGGCAATATGCCCGTCATCGCAAACGCGGTCACCAGTGCTAAGGTTTTCTTTTTCATAGACTTCCTTTTCTGTTTTTGTTTTGTGTAATGCATCAAGCATCTTACCCATATCGAAGTAAGGATTCTAATTGCTTTGAGAAAATTGCTTGGTAAAGGTTTTAAAGTCACCAAAGCCAAACTAGCTGCTTAGCTTCGGTGATCCCCCTCAATGTGGAGTTATAGACAAGAGCTTGTTAGCTCAGTTCAATGCTTCGAGACACACCCGACTCCGCAGCAAAATCTTGGTCGTGACTGATAAGAATAAAGCCACCTCGATACGCACTTAGTGCCTGAGCAAGCATGATTTTCGAATCCAAGTCGAGGTGATTATCTGGCTCATCCAAGAGCAACAAAGGCTGCGTTGGTTGATGACTGACAATCAGCATCGCGAGCTTCATTTTCTCGCCGCCGCTCAATACGCTGCCCAAACGAAACACACTGTCTCGGCGAAAGCCAATGCCTGCGAGTAATGTTCTGGCATCGCTCTCTTTCATCCCCTCACAATGTTGCATTAGGTTTTTCAACATCGAGAGTTCAGGCTCTATCGCACCAAAGTGCTGGTCGAGATAATAAAGCGGCGTATTGATTTGTAGCTCACCACTTTGCAGTGAGAACTCCCCCAAGAGGGTTTTCAGTAAGGTCGATTTACCGCATCCGTTTTTGCCCAACAAATGCAATTTATCATCCGCATGAACTTGCGCAGTGATGGGTTGAGCCGAACCAAATGGCAGCACGCCTTCTAAGAGCGACACGACTTTTCGCGAGCGACTTTGACTGTCTGCCAAATACAGTTTTTGCCCTTTAATTTGCTCTTTACGCACTCGCAAGCTTTGCTCTTTCTCCTGCAGGTGCGCTTGGCGAAGTTGCTCGTTTTTATTACGACTGGCGGCTCGGGCTGTGGCTTTGTCTTTCATACCATCTAGTAAGATTTTCGGCTGGCTGCCATCCTTTCTCAGCTTGTTACCTTGAGCCGCTCTTTGTTCTGCTTTCTCCCGATTGCGCTGAGCTTGCTCTTCCAATTGCTTTTTTTGTTTATCGACAGCAGCTAATTGGCGTTCCACCGCTTGCAGTTCGGTGCGCTTTTGCTCGGCATATACGTCGTAATTACCGCCAAACACTTGCAAGCCTAAACCGGATAGCTCCCAGATTTCCTCCATTTCGCGCAGTAACTCTCTGTCATGACTGATGAGCAGAATCGCAACTGAGAAACTGCGCATCGAATCAATCAACCACTGCTTGGCATGCGTATCAAGATGGTTTGATGGTTCATCAAGGATCAGCAATTCCAGTTCGCTGTCGAACAACTGCCACAGCTGCAAACGCGCTAACTGTCCGCCACTCAATTGCGAACAAGGAAAGTGTGGCTGTGGCGGTAAACCCATGGTTTCTAACTGCTTAGCAAGTTGGATGGGCAAATCCCATTGTTCGCCCACCACCTCAAACAAATGCTCAGAGCAATCGCCCATCTCGATCTGTTTGAGCGCGCTTAGCACGTTGTCCTTTGCTAAAAATTGGGCAATCGAAAGCTCTCCCCCCAACAAGTGAGATGGTTGCTGGCGATACACCGCAAAGGACCTTGGTAAGGTTACTGTACCGCTGGTTGGGGTTTGCTCACCGCTGAGTATCGATGCAAACACCGATTTTCCGACACCGTTGCGTCCGACTAACCCAACACGACGTTTGGTCATTGAACATGAGATTTGCTGAAACAGCGTTTCGCCATTACCAAATTGGTGACTGATATTGTAAGCCTGTAAAACTGGCATAATTTGCCTCCTGTATGACAGGGACAACAGCCGTAGCTTGAGATAAATCTAGAGATGAGATCGATGCAAATACACGCGTGCATAGAAGCGCTTCAAACAGAAAAATGGTAATTGCAAAGAAATATCGGAAAGTGAACTACGCCTACTAACCCTGTAAATCCAAAAAATAAAATGAGAGTTGGATGACAGGTTTAGTTGTTCATGTTGGCGTAATCTCCTAAAGAAGTGATGCACAAAGTCTAAAGGTTTCCTTGTATAAAAAGCAAGCGACTTCTGTCATCACATGAATCGGTTCGATCCAGAAGTGAACTAAAATCCATCGCTCGCCGTAACAGCCAAAGAGTGAAAACACCAATGGGAAACGGCTATGAATCTTTTGATTGAATCGGTCGAGGGTGGTATCTACCTCGCTTACAATGTGGAAAACCATACGAAGTCACTGATATTGAACGAGCACAAAAGCCCGCTCAAATTTGCCAGCCTCTGCGAGGCGAGAGACCACTTTCGAGGAGAAGGATACTCCTCTGCAAAACTGGTTCACCTCAACGCATCCGATGAGATGTGTGGAGAAAGAATACGCTGTGACGTGCCATTAGAGATTGAATTGAGCTGGTATTAGTACCGGCTCTTTTTTCGCCCTCCCCCTATATCCTCTCGCTCTTAGGCTGGTGATAATTTGCCAAAACTTTGAGCGATTTCGGGATCTTATCAACACATTTTTTGTTAAAGGCGTACTATGCTATTGGTAGTGTATTCCACAAGAGGGCGTGGTTATGAAATACAAACATATCCTAGTCGCACTGGAACTGTCTGATGAGAGTACTGTGTTGATTGACCGAGCGGTATCTATGGCGAGTTATCTCGGTGCCGAGATTTCTTTTATTCATATCGATGGTACTCATGGCGAAATTTATCGTGAGCTTGTCGATATCAAAGCAAACCCAGACCAAAGACCGTTGAATGAACATTCAATGGAGTGCTTGAAGTCCTTTAGCGATTACATGGAGCAGCCATTGAAGCACTTCTTCGTTGGCACGGGTGACTTGGCGGATAAACTGGAAGTGACCATCAAAGAGCAAGAAGTTGATCTGCTTATTTGTGGCCACCATCAAGACTTCTGGAGCAAGATCATTTCTTACTCAAGACATCTGATCAACAAGTCTCCGGTAGATATTCTGGTTGTGCCGATTCACGACTAGTTTGAATGAAGGATCTAAAAAGCCGCCAACGATGGGCGGCTTTTTTGTGTTTCTTGTTGGCTCAATTAAGGCTCTATTTCACCAATCGAATACAGCACCAACTCTTCTGGGTTGTTCCCTTCCCCTAACGAGTGAATGTCTTCCCCTTCTTGCTTCAGCTCATTAATCAGCTTGAGCGCTTTATCTTGCTTCACCCCAATAATGGTCGGCATTTCAGAGGCAGAGACGCCAAAACGTGTCGCAACAAGCAAGTTTCTTACTTTGGTTTTATCCGATTCAAACATGGCATGACCTCTTTATTTTCAATCATCTAAGCATAGCGAATCGCGATGAAAAAGCATCACGCAGGTCGAATCAATAACGGATTTTCCTACGAGTTAGACAAGTATGGCGAGCAAAAGGTCAGTTACTGAAAACGCGGTCGAAATAATTGAGTGGCGCCACCTTAGTGTTGGCTCTTCGCTGCCATTTACTCTTGTTCGCCACCAACCACTTTTGTTCGGAGTTAGCTAAAATTGCTTGGCTCACTTTAGCTTCTCGCAACTCATGTTCCATCGCGAACAACTGAGTCTCAACTTCAGTGCGACCAAAATTGACCATCTCTGAATGAGGCTGCGCGATTTCGGTGATACCTGCACAGCCAATAATTCCGATGTCTGCAGAAAACTGGCCGTAAAACTGCTCTGCCGAACCATCCACGACGTCGCGATCGTTAGTACGAATACGACCACCCGGAATCCAAGTTTCGATGTGTTCAAAGTGAGAAAGAATATGCGCCGCTTCGAAGTTATTGGTCACCACACGTAACTCGCTGTGATTAGCTAGACGCTCAGCAACCAAAGCAATCGTGGTACCAATACCTAGAAACAGAGTCGTGCCGTTTGGGATAGCTTTGACCACTTCATCGGCGATGATCTGCTTTTCCTGTTGATTGGTGACTTGGCGAGAGGCATAGCTGCGATTGCTCAGAGTAGCAGGCAGTCCGACACCACCATGATGGCGTCGGGTAAGTCCGAGTCGACAAAGTTCATTGATGTCGCGACGAATGGTTTGCGTCGTGACTTCGAAACGTTGGGCAAGTTCTTCTATCGAGCAATATTCTTGCTGATGAATTAGTTCAATGATGCTTTGTTGACGGACGTTTAAATTATTCATTCAATGCGGGTTCTCGTATGGCTGAAGGCACTTTAACTTTATAACGTTGAGGCGTATCTGTAATCATCATATCCACGCCCCAATGCCAATGTGCTTCAACTAATTGAGGAAAGTTTGGTGTATAGCAGAAGAGTTGATAACCATACTGCTTGATCTTCTGGGCTTGCGATTCAGTCAGGAAACGGTAATCACAATGCACACTGTATGCATCAATGTGTTGTAGCACGACAGGGGAATCATCTGGAATCTCTTGCCATAGCTGCCCTCTTCTCACTTCTGGCAGGTAGTTTTTCATCATCATTAAGGCTTCTGTGTTAAAGCTAGAGAACAGAATCGCGTCCGCTTCTACACCCAAATGCTCAATCACCTGCGCAACCTTTTCGCACAACAGGTCGATTTCGTCACCAGAGTAAACCTTCAATTCAATATTAAGCTTCACACCCGCTCTTGAAGTCAGCTCAAGCGTCTCTTCTAAACTAGGGATAGGTTCGCCTGCGAAGTCATCACCGAACCACAAGCCTGCGTCGAGTGTTCTCAGCTCCTGCAAAGTCAGATCTTTGACTTTACCTCGACCATTCGTGCAGCGGTTGACCGTTTTGTCATGGATGACGACAGGAATGTTGTCCGCACTGAGCTGAACGTCGATTTCAATCCATTCGCAACCAAACTTAATGGCGCGTTGTATTGCCGATAAGGTGTTTTCTGGAGCCAAACTGGATAAGCCGCGGTGTGCTGTTATTTTCATTTTTTATTCCGTCTTTTTCATTTGTTTTCAAATGAACTATCTCAACCCTCAATGACGCTTTGATTACAAAATAGTGACGAAAGTAATGTTCAAATAAGTTCATTTTTTTGTAACTAGAACGTCATTTGGCTCATTTAATGTTCATTTGAATTTTTTGGAGCGGATTCATAATCAAAATGAACATTCGCAAGGAAACACCTGTTCAAATCATCCAATGAAAAGGAATCATTATGGCTATTAAACACCTCGCCGGACTTGCAGTTGCAGCGGCATTCATCAGCACGCAAGCACAAGCAAAAACAGAGGTTGAGTGGTGGCACGCGATGGGCGGCGCGCTAGGTAACAAGGTTAATGAAATTGCGGCAGACTTTAACGCAAGCCAATCAGAATACGAGATCAAACCGGTTTACAAAGGCAGCTACGCAGAAACCATGACCAGTGCTATCGCGGCGTTCCGAGCAAAAGAGCAGCCAGCGATTGTACAAGTATTCGAAGTGGGTACGGCGACCATGATGGGCGCAGACAAAGCGATTTATCCTGTTTACCAATTGATGGAAGACACCAAAGAGTCGTTCAACCCTGATGATTACCTTGCAGCCGTAACGGGTTACTACACCACAAACGAAGGCAACATGCTTTCCCTGCCATTTAATAGCTCTACGCCGGTGCTTTACTACAACAAAGACATGTTCGCAAAAGCTGGCGTAGCAAACCCACCAAAGACATGGAAAGAGATGGAAGAAGTTTCCCGTAAGCTGCTGGCATCTGGTGCGAAGTGTGGTTTCAGCACAACGTGGCAATCATGGACGCAGATCGAAAACTTCGGTGCGCGTAACAACGTTCCTGTTGCCAATAACAACAACGGCTTTGCTGGCTTAGACACCGAGTTTAAGTTCAATGATTCGGCGTTTGTTCGTCACATTGACCAAATGGGCAAATGGTCGAAAGAAGGCATCTTTAAGTACGGCGGTCGCCAATCTGATGGTATGCCACTGTTCTACACCCAAGAGTGTGCCATGACTATGGGTTCCTCGGCAGGTCTTGCTGGCATTAAAGAGAACATGAAAGACGTTGATATCGGCGTGGCGCAACTGCCTTATGATTCAGAGATCGTCGCGAAGCCACAAAACACCATCATCGGCGGTGCATCACTTTGGGTACTTCGTGGTCATTCAAGCGAGGAATACAAAGGCGTGGCGAAGTTCTTCTCTTACCTTTCTAGTCCAGAAGTCCAAGCAGATTGGCACCAGTTCACGGGTTACCTACCAATCACTAAAGCGGCTTACGAGCTAACGAAAGAACAAGGCTTCTACGCTAAGAACCCAGGCACTGATACAGCGGTTCTACAAATGACGTCAACCGAGCCTACAGAAAACTCGAAAGGTATTCGCTTTGGTAACTTCCTGCAAACACGCGACATCATCAATGAAGAGCTAGAAGCAGTGTGGGCAGGCAAAGCAACGGCACAAGCTGCGCTAAACAATGCAGTTCGTCGTGGTGACGAGCAGCTACGTCGCTTTGAGCGCACACAGAAGTAACGAACATTAATAACGAACAATGGTGCACTGAGTCTTATTCAAATAACCACTCAGATACGCACTCTCCCCGCCCATCTTGGGTGGGGAATTCGTTCACACACCTTGCCTGTTTTACTTTGGTATTTGTATGTCCTCACCTGTTGTTTTTAAACACAAATGGCTTCCGGTTGCGCTGATCGCACCTCAGTTGGTGATCACCTTGGTGTTCTTCATCTGGCCGGCAGGACAAGCCATTTTCCAATCTTCTCAACTTGAAGATGCTTTCGGCATGAGCCGTGAGTTTGTGGGTTTGGAGAACTTTGAAAAGCTCATCCATGATCCCCTTTACCTAAATTCATTAATGACCACGCTGCAATTTAGCATCAGTGTTGCGGTGCTCGCGTTGGTCAGCGCACTTGTTCTTTCCGCTTTCGCCGAACAAATCATCCGTGGCGCAACCATGTATCGCACCTTCTTGATTTGGCCTTATGCGGTCGCTCCGGTTGTCGCAGGTTCGTTATGGCTATTTTTATTCGATCCAACTATCGGTGTCATGACCGAACTGTTGAACCTGTTTGGCGTGGACTGGAACCCAACGCTCAATGGGACCCATGCGATGTGGATGGTGATCATCACCTCGACTTGGAAGCAAATCAGCTACAACTTTCTGTTCTTCTTAGCGGCGCTGCAATCCGTTCCGAAGTCTTTGCACGAAGCCGCAGCCATTGATGGTAGCGGTCCGATCAAACGCTTTATCACTATTAGCTTCCCACTGATTTCACCAACCAGCTTTTTCTTGTTGGTCGTGAACTTTGTTTATGCATTCTTTGATACGTTCGCCATCATCCACGCGATGACACAAGGCGGTCCAAGTAACAGCACCTCGACCTTGGTTTACAAAGTCTACAACGATGGCTTTATCGGGCTGGATTTAGGTTCATCGGCCGCACAGTCTGTGATCCTGATGATCTTGGTTGCTTCCCTGACTGTGATTCAATTTAAGTATGTTGAGAAGAAGGTGGCGTACTGATGGTAGAAAGAAGACCGTTTTTTAATCTGTTTTGCCATGTCATTTTGATTCTTGGCATCATTTCGATTGCGCTTCCAGTTTGGATTGCGATCGTAGCAACGACCCATGAGAACAGTGCATTCGCTACGGGCACTCCATTGTGGTTTGGAGACTTGGGTTTTAGTGTATTTACTGACTTATTGAGTAACGACACTCAGTACAACAACAATACTTTACCGATTGGCAGTATGCTGCTGAACTCTTTCATTATGGCGATGTGCATTACCATCGGTAAGTTGAGCATTTCCATCATGTCAGCGTATGCAGTGGTGTTCTTCCGTTTTCCGGGACGAATGCTGGCGTTCTGGATGATCTTCTTCACGCTGATGTTACCCGTTGAAGTTCGCATCATGCCGACGTTTGAGGTGATTACGAACCTCAACATGCTCAACTCATTTTACGGCTTAACCATTCCGCTGATTGCCAGTGCGACCGCCACTTTCTTGTTCCGTCAGTTCTTTTTAACGGTACCGAATGAGTTGGTGGAAGCTGCACGCATTGATGGCGCAGGACCAATCAAGTTCTTCTTCGATATCTTGTTGCCCCTGTCGCGTACCAACATCGCTGCACTGTTCGTCATCACTTTCATTTACGGCTGGAACCAATATCTATGGCCACTGCTGATCACCACTGACGTGCAGTACTACACCATCGTAATGGGTATCAAACAGATGCTTGGAGTGGTTGATGGTGTTGTGGAATGGAACAAAATTATGGCCACCACCATTATCGCGATGTTGCCACCCGTGATTGTGGTAATTGCAATGCAAAAAGCCTTTGTTAAAGGTCTGGTAGATTCGGAGAAATAAATGTCCACGTTAACTCTTTCTAATATCGCTAAATGTTATCCGAACGGCTATCAGGCGATCCAAAAACTCAATCTTGATATCTGCGACGGTGAAATGGTCGTATTGGTTGGCCCAAGTGGCTGTGGTAAATCCACCCTACTTCGCATGATTGCGGGTCTAGAAGAAATCAGCTCTGGTGAGCTCAAGATCGACACTACAATCGTCAACGATCTCGAACCGGGCGAGCGCGATATTGCCATGGTTTTCCAGAACTACGCCTTGTACCCACACATGACGGTGTACAACAACATGGCTTATGGGCTGCGCAACCGCAAAACACCGAAAGCGGAAATCGAGCGATTGGTTCACGAAGCAGCAAAGATGCTGGAGTTGGATCACCTACTCGACCGCAAACCGGGGCAGCTCTCTGGCGGGCAACGTCAGCGTGTCGCGATGGGGCGTGCAATTGTACGTGAACCAAAGGTGTTTCTGTTCGATGAGCCTCTATCTAACCTAGACGCCAAACTGCGTGTTCAAATGCGTTTGGAAATAAAGAAGCTGCAACGTCGCCTTGGTACCACGTCGGTTTACGTTACCCACGACCAAGTGGAAGCAATGACGCTGGCAGACAAACTTGTCGTGCTGAACAAAGGTAATGTCGAACAAGTCGGCACACCGCTAGAGATATACGATAACCCTGCTTCTCTGTTCGTCGCGACCTTCATTGGCTCACCATCCATGAACATCTTGGATGGCAATGTTAGCGTTGACGGCATTACTATTGGTGACGCACTGCTGCCTACATCCACAACAAACTTAGATCTAGGTGAAGTAAAACTGGGGCTTCGCCCAGAGCATTTACAAATCAGCCAAGATGACCCATGGTTGCAGGTAAAAGTCGAATTGATTGAATCGCTCGGTGCTGACTTGTTGCTTTACTGCCGCACAGAAGGCGATGACTCACAAAAGCTGGTTGTTCGTGTTGAGGGGCATACGCCTATTCAAATTGGCGACAAGCTTGGTCTGGATATCAAACCAAAGCATGTTCATCTATTTGATGCCAATACAGAAAAGCGCATCGAGTGTACACTGGCTCCAGCGGTGTCACTGCAAGACGTCAGTAACAATACCCAAGCAATCAATCCTAAAGTAAACAAGCAAGGAGTGGTGAATGCCTAACCCGTTATCAGAGCTCAATGTGGAGAGCCTGAAACAGATCGAATGGCTGCTGACCGACGTGGACGACACGTTGACTTGGCAAGGCAAACTGCCACCAGAGACATTAATTGCGCTAGCAGAGTTAGAGCGTGTGGGCGTAAAAGTGGTCGCAGTAACAGGTGCATGTGCTGGTTGGTGTGACCAAATGGCAAAGATGTGGTCACTGCATGGTGTGATTGGTGAAAATGGCGCGTTTTGGATGAGAAAAGACGCGACAGGATTCAATACCACCTTCGCTCGCCCAACCGAAGCGATGCGCAAAGAACAACGCGCATTACAAGAAAGCATTGCGGGCATTTTGGCAGAGTACCCTGATGTCGAGTTCAGCCAAGATCAGAGTTTTCGCTACTGTGACGTTGCGGTGAACATAGCGCAAGATAGAGCGCCAGTTTCCCCTTCCACGACAATGGAGCTTCTTAATCGCATAGTGAATTTGAATGTGGAGTCTCACCCCGTGAACGCCACATTGAGTTCGATTCACATCAATGCTTGGGTAGGTAATCACAGTAAGCGTACTAGCGGTGAAGCGTACATTAAGCAGTTCAATAATGGTGAGCTACCGAGTTTGGAACGTATCACTTATGTGGGAGATTCATTGAATGATGAAGGCATGTTTGAGTGGCTGCCAACGACCTTTGGCGTAAACAACATTCGCCCTTTATTGGCGAAGCTTAATCATAAACCTAGCTTTTTGACCGAGGAAAATGGCGGTTTTGGGTTTGCCCAATTGGCTAACCTAATCGTCAAAGCCAAAAGGCAGTAACGGCTTTTATCAGGGCTGTTTGGTAAAAGTGCAGCCTTCGAAAGGGTTAGATACTCGGGTAAATGGATACCCTAAGAATAGGAGGACGCGGTTCTCTCTTCGGCGAACAGTCGATGGATGAATTGGCGTTCTTCTTCACTCAAACGCACTGTCACTTCCTGTTTGGTTGCATTCTGAACCAACTGATAAACCTCATTCAATTGCGATAACGTCAAAGAATTCAGTTTTTGCTTTATTGCACTAAATTGCTGCTGTTCCATATTTTTATGCTACTTATTCCTTATTTCATCCCTCATTGAGAAAAAAAGACACTCAATCCAAATATCACCATGGAGGGGGGAAATATATTCGGATTGAGTGAAAAGAAGGAGTAAAGACTGCGGCGGATTGCATGAGAAAATCAAACTCTCAATCTTTATTAAGCACTCCAACGAGAAAAAGAATATCGCTTTCTGATGTATTTATAATTAGCAGTTGTGAAGTTTATTTATCATAAGTGCTTAAAAATCTCTCACCGAGAAACACCGCTTAAGCCCTTGCTGTACTTAGCATTTCTCCAATTTAAGCAGCCTACCATGCCCAGAATGGACAATCTCGCAACAAAGATTGCTTGTTGTTTTCACTAATTATTTTTGTTTGTCGCATCCAAAAGCAGCCCATATTATCCGCAGCACAAGGGATGACATTCCTTACGCTCTTTAACAATCAAATGCCGTACTTCCTCATCTGCAACTTTCCTACTGATGTAAAAATTTCCTTTTGATTCCCATTTTCTAATTTTTACAACCACTGCGCAGAGCATTTAAAGCTGTGTTCTGCATTACAGTCTATTCATGTAGGAATTCATCGTGGATAAATATCAAGCTGCATACGCTAAGCGTCTAGAAAAACTGAAAGGCAATCGTTCGCCAAAAGCTATTGCACGTATTTCGGCGTGGGATGCGTTTTTTAACAAAGAATACGAGATGCAAGATCTAGAGTCTCAAATGACAGACTCAGCTCGCAAGCACTACGAGCAATCTGAAGTTAAAAATGAAATCAGCTTTGGTTCATTCAAACGCGCGTTCTATAAAGAATCGATCGTGATTTATGACCTAACCGATGGTGCTTCAATTCAGAAGGTGTTCACACCACTACTTGTGCTAACAACAGCATGGGTACTGTTCGTGTGTTTTACCCAGTAATTGAAGAACCGAATTTAATAAGCAATAGATAAACTATTGGCAGAGTGTTTATTACCTTTGTTCAATACAAACAGTTGAGAGTTTAAGGATGAAAGGAAGAAACATTGCGGCATTTGCCATTGTGATGGCAGCACTAACGTTTGGGTATGGCTTTAAAGCGTACCAAGAGGCTAATGGTGTCATTTACCCAACCTTTAAGAAGGAGTTTAATCTCTAATGCCTAAGATTACCCTTCTGCTACTCGCAACGACCGTCGCCATGGGCATTACCGGCGCTGCATTCTGTGTTGGCGTCACTTACGCGTTTACACAATTGCCAATAGAGCAAATTCTATCGAGCTTATAATAAAAAAGTAGAGCATTTCGGTGCTCTACTTTTTTGCTATTTAGGGTTTAAAAAACCAATCAAAATTCTCGATTCATCTTCTCTAAACAGGCGAACAAAATCGCTTGATGCTCAGGGTCGATATTACGCGTTAAGTCTTGAACCAAATCTAAATGCAGTTGATTGTGGTGGCGGTGAATCTCTTCACCCGCTGGTGTGAGCTTCACAACAATTGCGCGACGATCTTCTGGGTGCGGGCAACGCTCAATAAGCTCTGCTTTCACCAGCTTCTCAATTTGAACCGTCAGCGTACCCGTGGTGATACCGAGTTTCTCGGCCAACTCTTTCATACGCATTGCACCGTGCCCACCCAACACTTCGATGGTGTGAGTTTGAGCCAGTGAATAACCCGTTTCTTTTACTACAGATTGCTCCCAAGAAGACATTTTGTCATAGAACTCGGTAAGCGTTTGATTCAGCTTTTCTAATTCGCGCATCAGTCAGTCGTTTGAACTTCCAAAGTCAGGTGATGAATCTTATCAAATTTACTCAATAATTGCTTAAATTCATCCAGCGTTTTGTCGCTGTGATTTTTCAGTGCGATTGCCGCAGAGTAATGGTGACCACTCACTTTCCAGATGTGTAAATCAACAATCTCAGCATAAGGTGCAAGCGTCTCTATAATCTCATCTCGGTAAGACTTGTTGATGCTCTCGTCCAACAATACAGGCGCTGTTTGCTTCATTAAGCCCAAGGTCCATTTACCAATCACAACGGCACCCACAATACCCATCATGGCATCTAACCAAACCCAACCGTAAAACTTACCGACAATCAGCGCCACAATCGCCAGCAAAGACGTCAATGTATCCGCCAGCACGTGGAAATACGCAGCGGTTAAGTTGTGGTCGTGATGATGCTCGTGCTCATGATCGTGAGAGTGGTGATCGTGATGGTCATGCCCATGATGATGGTGATCTTGCAGAAGTAGCATGCTTGCAAGGTTAACCACGAGACCAATCACCGCGACCATGATCGCCTCGTTAAATTGGATACTTTCTGGATTAAAGAGACGATGAATCGACTCAACCATCATCATCAGTGCCACAATCCCCAACGCAATCGCACTGGTAAAACCGCCGAGTACACTCACCTTGCCCGTACCAAATGAGAAGCGGTCATTGTGAGCGTTTTGTTTCGCATAGCGGTAAGCAAAAAGAGTAATACAAAATGCCGCTGCGTGTGTGCCCATGTGCCAACCATCTGCGAGCAATGCCATTGAGCCAAACATAGTTCCGGCAGCAATCTCTACAACCATAGTGGTCACAGTTAGAATCAATACGTAGAGCGTGCGTTTTTCACCCTTTTGGTTATGAGAAACGAAATCATGTGAATGTTGCGATACAGCCATTGCGACACTTACCTTCCAATTTTAGTTTGATTATCAAATTATTTGATTTTAATTTAGTTTGATTATCAAACAATGTCAACCTAGGAAGGCAATTTGATCAAAGAGAAGGTAGAAAAAGGATCTTACTGAGCGCAGAAAACGCAAATGTAATAAAGCACTTAAGCTCGCTAGAGAAGCCTAAGTGCTTTTGAAGAAAGTGATGTTCTTGAGTTGAGAGTCGGGACTAACGTTCAACTAATCGGCGGGTATCTTCATCGATGATTGCTCGAAGCGCTTTGGTCAGATCATCAAAGTCGGTGTGCTTTTTGCCGTATTCCAGATTAAACGCGTAATTGAAATCAACAGGGTTATCACCTTGCGTGTGCTGCAGAATGGTCTCTAACTTATCCAACGCTTTGGTGAGGCGAGCTTCTTCGGTAGTCGCACTGTCATATTCCAACCAAAGGTCCAACAACTCCTGTTGCATAGACGCGTCTAGTGGAGCGATAAGCTGTTTCAAATCCGCCAGTTCTAGCGCACTTTTATCCAGCCCATCGTGTTGCTCCAATGCCGAAATGTCGCCACTCACGGCTTCTGCTAAGTCATGCACAATGCAAAGCTTGAGCACTT
Organism: Vibrio sp. HENC-03; assembly: GCF_000305755.2. Classification (NCBI taxonomy): domain Bacteria; kingdom Pseudomonadati; phylum Pseudomonadota; class Gammaproteobacteria; order Vibrionales; family Vibrionaceae; genus Vibrio; species Vibrio sp. HENC-03. The sequence goes on from NZ_JH976124.1 coordinate 134,561, forward strand.
TAAGCATGTCTAAATGCGGATAATGTTCTGCCACCAGCATGGCTAGTAAACACAATCGCCATGTGTGCTCAGCTGTGCTCTCATGGCGACCAGATGATGTCCAAGCAGTGCGCAAGGTGCTTTTTAGCTGCTCCGCCTCACGCAGAAAAGTAAGAATGCCGGGTAGCTTGTCGATCATGTTTACACTCATTTCTGTCTGTTTTGCAAAAGACTAGCGGATTGCCCTCCATGAAGGAAGCAAATCGCTCGAACCTTTGTTCCAAATAGAGGCGTTAAACATCTATATCGAACACTTGGCTAAAGCACCTTTGCTCGCAACTGGGCAATTTTCAAACTGCCTGAATCCAAAATGATTTTTAGATCCTGATGCACGCGCATGTCGTAGTTATCGCCGTTCTTCGCTTTGGCTTTCCAAACCACATCGTAACTCACTGCCCAGCCAGAGTTTTGATCGCCCTTGATGGTCAAACCTTGAATATCGTGCGAGTTCCAGACGATGTTGTCCGTCACGCCTTTGTACCAACGGAGAAAGTCTTGGTATGACTGAATAGGGAAATCTGGGTACGCCATATCAACGGGCTCTGCGATACGAGCAAGGAAGTATCCTGATTCGCGCTGATGGTCAAAACCTGCGAACCACTGGTAAACAAAACTTGCGATGTCGTTTCGGCTCAACTGTGAACGAGCCTCTGCATCGTACGTCTTACTCAAAACATTCATATCAATTTGTAGCAGCTCAATCTCGCCCGCATCATTGAAAGTGAAATATTCCGTCCAGCGATGTCCATCTGGGTTGATGGTATCACTTTGACCGTCTTGAGTTTGAATCAGTGTGCCGAACAGCTCAACCTTCACTCTTCCGTCTTTCGAAACCGGAGCAATACGGTAGCTAAAATCATCTTGAGTTTGGTAAATCTCAAACCAGTCTTTGATAGATTCAAGATGCCCTGCTTTCCCTTTGTATTCTGTCGCTGTTAAGTCGTTGACAAGTGTTTTGCTGTCGTTAGAAAACAAGGTTTCACGCACTTTCGCAAATGCATCGAACCCTTGCTCTCCAAGCAGCTGATACTGAGCAAAAAATGCATTAATGGTGGCTTCGTTTTGAGCCTGTTTGTTTGGCTCATTCGCCAAAGAGAAAGCACTCACTAAAACCAATAGTGAAGCGAGAAATTGTTTTACGCGCATGGATTTTCCTCCCCCAAGGATATGCTGATCAAATTGTATGATAACGATTTGAATTACTGGGGATTAGAGGAATAAAGACTTAAGAACTATTAGCGAATACCTAATAATCAGAAGAAAGAAAAAGGCACCTCACGAAATGAGATGCCCAAGTTCGCAGTTTATGCTGATTCACACGAAAGCAGTTTGGCTTCAAATTGATCGTCAATGCTGTCTGCAATCAATTCGATGCGGCTTTCGGCACAATCATCCAACTCCACTTCGGTTAGTCCATCTGGCGTTAAGTTGTAGCCATAAATGCCATCGCTAGTAATAAACACGGCTTTCATGCGCTCGACTTCTAGCTCAACCAACAAAGGAATCAGTTTCCGACGGTCAAACACTTTCTCCGGTGAGAAGCGCCAACCAACACTTTGGAAGCCTTCGCCTTCATTGGTCGCTTTAATAATGCCACTTTCAGGCATTGGCATGTCTGAAGCCAACGGCTTGTCACTCGCATGATGGTGGTGATGGTGCGGCGGATGCTCATGAATGGTGGTTTCGCCTTCGAATTCATGAAAAGGAATCACACCGTGCTCCGCAAAAATCACTTTTGTGTTTGGACGACCAACTTCCGCCACGTAAGCTTCTAGCTTCTGGGTGTCGCCCTCTTGATAGAGATCGAGCTTGTTACCCACCACCGTATCGGCAATGGCGATTTGCTGATTGAATGTGTCGTGCTCGGTGTAACGAAGATCTGTCAGTTTACGAGCATCAACTAAAGTGATGTTCTTTTGCAGTGACAACACTTGTCGATAATGATCGGTCGATAAAACCTGTAACACCTCTTTTGGATGCCCAAGGCCAGTTGGCTCAATCAACAAACGGTCAGGCTTTGCTTCATTCAGCAGTTGATTAAGTGCGATTTGCATTGGCAATCCCGCCGCACAGCACATACACCCGCCGGGTACTTCACGAATAAAGACTTGCTGCTCTTCGCTTTGCTGCCCTTGAACCAAGCTGCCATCAACACCGATTTCGCCAAACTCATTCACCAAAACAGCCCAGCGTTCGTTCTCTGGCTTATTCGCCATCAGGTTCAAAATCACAGAGGTTTTACCGACGCCCAAAAACCCGGTAATAATGTTAGTTGGAACCCCAAGTATGGGCTGTTTATCAGAGCTCATTGGCAATTCTCCTGTAGCCTTGAACCAGCTCGTGGTTTGCTGAAACCACAGACTCCGAAAACGCCGAGTATTCTGGCGGCACTTTCGAGATGCTGTTCAAATCAAAGTCGGCGCCGATATTGGTCATCGGCGGAACATGGAAGTTCTCTGGCAAGTCTAGTCCATCCACCACACAGTTATGACGAATCACACAACCTGTACCAATCACAGCATTAAACACCACGGAGTTAAAACCGATAAACACGTCATCACTGACTTCACATGGGCCATGAATGATAGAACGGTGCGCAATCGAAGAACGTTCTCCAATGGTCACGGCTGCACCTGCTTTTGAGTGGATAACGACGCCATCTTGAATGTTGGTATCGCGCTTGATCACGATGGCTTCCATGTCGCCTTGCTCGTTCACTTCATCGGCACGAATCACCGCGTAAGGACCAATAAAAACGTTATCTTCAATGATTACTTTGCCACAGATGATCGCCGTTGGATCAATGAACGCCTTTTCCGATACTTCCGGCATGTGACCAGTAGGGTTTCTTCTTAACATATTGATTTCTCTTTATTCGGTGCCTTAGAGACACTCAAGCTACGACAACTATACTTCTACAAATAAAGCTCAAAGAAAGCGGATAAATGTAAGCTTTCGAAAATAAACTGAGCTTTCAAATAATCTAAGTTTCTGAAAAAAGTGAATCCTAACGCTCAAATACCAATCGCATGGCGTGTGCAGCCTGCTCATTCACTTGCTGGTTGGCATACACTAAACCGCCATTGACCCATGTATTCTTAATTTGAGCCGAGAACTGGTGACCAGCAAATGGCGACCAACCACAATGGTACAAGCTGTTCTCGTTCGTCACTGGCATTGGGGCTGCGGTATCAACAAGAACCAAATCAGCAAAGTAGCCTTCACGAATAAAACCGCGCTCCTGAACACCATAACGAATCGCCGGGTTGTGAGCGGTTTTCTCTACCACTTGCTCCATCGTCATGTGCCCACGACTCACTTGATCGAACAGCGTCAGTAGTGCGTGCTGCACCAAAGGTAAGCCAGCAGGTGCTTGGTCGTAAGGCACTTGTTTTTCTTCCCAAGTGTGCGGGGCATGGTCCGTCGCAATAATATCAATCTGACCTGTGCTTAATGCCTTTAGTAGCGCGTCGCGATCGCTTGGGTACTTCACCGCTGGGTTGCATTTAATTTGGTTACCACGATCTGCATAGTCTTCATTGCTAAACCAAAGATGGTGAACACACGCTTCTGCGGTGATGCTCTTACCTTGAATCGGGCCCGCTTCAAACAAAGCCAATTCTTTTGCTGTTGTGATATGCAGTACGTGCAGTTGGCTGTTGTGCTTCTTCGCTAACTCAACGGCGTAAGAAGAAGAGGCATAACAAGCTTCATCGTCACGAAGTACAGGATGGTCTTCAATGGTGAATTCCGATTTCTCTTTCAACAAACGTTCTTTGTTCTGAGCAATGACAGGACCACTTTCACAGTGCGTTACGATCAATACTGGCGAATCACGGAAAATCTCATCCAATGCTTGCTCGTCTTCGACCAATAGATCTCCGGTAGATGCGCCCATAAAGACTTTCACACCGCAGTGTTTCTTTGGATCGAGTAATTTGATTTGATCCAGATTGTCTTCTGTTGCGCCAAGGTAGAAAGAGTAGTTAGCCAGAGAGCTTTGTTCCGCGATAGCAAATTTGCGTTCCAACGCTTCAATCGTCGTGGTTGCTGGGTTTACGTTTGGCATTTCCATGAAGCTCGTGATACCACCAGCGACGGCTGCGCGTGATTCGGTTGCAATAGAGCCCTTATGAGTCAGTCCTGGTTCGCGGAAATGTACTTGGTCATCGATCATTCCAGGGAGCAAATAGCAACCTTTCGCATCGATAACGACATCACTTTCCCTTGCTGCTATGTCAGTTGCGATGGTTTCGATTCGTTGATCGACCATTCGCAAATCGGTTTCGGTGATGGTTCCTTCATTTACCACACGGGCGTTTTTAATGAGCGTTGCAGACATAGCGGTTCAGAATCTCCTTGCTGATGATGCTAATGGTTGGGATGTATTTGAGGAAAAGGCGACGAAGTCATCATGGTGTGAGCCAAGCTCAATAAAAAGCACAGCTATTTGGTGTCGGCGCAGTCATCACACACACAATTGATTTCTAATTGCGGGCTAACGACGGTAAACCCCTCTTGTTTTGCATGAAATTTAAGACCGTTAATCAATTTGGGATCGATGGCTTGTTCGCTGATCTTGTTGCACTTGGAACAGATAAGAAATTGAGGGATACCGTGCTCGTGTTCGCAGAGAATATGGGAGCATACGATGTATTTATTGGAAACTTTAAGCTTGTGAGCCAGATGCTCACCTTCAAGAAAATCCAAGATTCGATACACAGACATAGCCTGAATATTCTGATCAAAATGGGCTTTGCAATAATCCACTAGCTCATAAGCTGATAACGCTCTATCGGCATGGACCAAGGCTTTCAACACCAGTTTTCTCTTAGAAGTTAATTGCTTTCCCTGAGCCTTAAAACTTTTCTCAACATGCTCAATAATGGCGTCAATATTGCTCACTCTCACCTCACACAAGACACACGCTACCTTTTAATAATTTTGATTATTGTTATGTTATAACATAAAAAATAGATTCATCAAGGTGAGACCAAAGTGAACGCGACTTGGGAATGCGCATTAGATCCGTTACTCTAATTAGCTCGTATCCCAAATCAGAATAATCAAAACGGATGGCTAGAATGGAACACGTTGGCTCTCGGGCACTGGTTGTTGAAGGCGGTGCCATGCGCGGGGTATTTTCCTGCGGCATACTCGATCATTTTATTAAGCAAGACTTCTCCCCGTTTGACAGTTTTTGGGGCGTTTCGGCAGGCGCGAGCAACTTAGCCGCATACCTTGCAAAAATGCCGGGAAGGAACCTCAAAATCTATCTTGATTACAGCTTGCGTAAAGAGTTCATATCTCCCACTCAACTGCTGCGTGGCGGTGACATGATGGACTTGGATTGGATGTGGGATATCACGCTTAAAGAACTCGATATAGATAGAGATGTGCTTTCTGCAGATCCCCGTCCTTTCTTTTTAGGGGTCACTCGACAAGACAATGGGCAACCAGAATACCTTACGCCATCCATTCAAATGCTGGCAGAAACCATGAAAGCCAGTAGCGCCCTGCCCATCATGTACCGAAACGGTGTCGCTTTAGATGGTGTGAGATACGTCGATGGCGGCGTAGCGGATGCGATTCCCGTCGCCGAAGCCATTAAACGCGGCGCGACCAGAATCATGGTGCTAAGAAGTCGGCCAGCCAGCTATCGCAAATCCAAACCTAAACTTGAAAAGCTCACTGCACGCCTGTTGAAAGATCATCCTGCTTTGGTCGAGCCAATGCTCACGCGTCATATTCGCTATAACCAGAGCTTGGAATTGATAGAGAATCCACCCGCCGGTGTTGAGATCATTCAAATCTGCCCGCCAGAAGGCTTTAAATTAAAACGCTTGAGCCGCTCGCCAGAACCATTGCGCAAAGCTTATGAATTAGGGTTGGAATTTGGCAAACATGCCATAACGCGTTGGGAGCAGAGCTAAACACCACTTTCAAAACGCAGCAGAATAAAAAAAGCCACACCATGTTAGTGTGGCTGATGCAAATTCGATGGCAGTGGATATCGTCTTTGCTTGCGTATGAGCCCAATGCACGGACTCCAAATCACTTAGGGGTCACCAATCGTGCTAAATTCAGTGCGCACGACTGTCAGTCAAACTAGTACGTTTCAAACAATCCAGAGTTGTAATCTTGAATCGCTTGTTCAATCTCTTCGATGCTATTCATGACAAACGGGCCATAATGCACGACAGGTTCATCAATTGGTTCACCGATAAAGAGCAGTACACCACTGGTGTCATTGGATTGAAGCGTCACCAACTCACCTTTAGAAAGCAGTGCCATTTCTCCCTGCATGACAACGCGCTCTCCAATATTAATGCTGCCTTTATAAGCATAGAACATCATATTGTGATCGTTAGGTGTCATCAGGTTTAACGACGAGCCTTGGTGCGCTTGCCAATCAGCGACCGTCACAGGTACACCTGTTTTACTCAATGGCCCCCGAATCACTTCATCATCAATATTCAGCTCACCAGAAATAACGCGAACTAAGCCATGCGCCTCTGCGCGATGTTCGGTAATGGTTTCCGGTTGGAAGTCGTGATATTGCGCCGGAGCCATCTTGTCTCGCGCTGGTTGATTAATCCAAATTTGGAAACCGTGCAGCTCACCATCTTCCATTATTGGCATTTCACTATGAATGACACCTCGGCCAGCCGCCATCCATTGCGCACCTCCGGAACGAAGTTCACCAACATTATCCATATGGTCACGATGTTGGAAGTGTCCCGTTAACATGTAAGTCAGCGTTTCAATGCCTCGGTGTGGGTGCGGAGGGAACCCGCCTACGTAATCGGCTCTTTGATCTGATTTCAGTTCATCTACCATCAAGAATGGTGAAAAGCTCGCATTGTTAAAGCCTGCGACACGGCGAATCTTCACGCCGTCACCATCAGCAGTTGCATGTGATGGGATAATCTGACGAATCTCTCTCACTGTACTCATAATCTTGCCTCCCTTTAGGATATGAGTTGATTCTAGAGAGCAAGTACTGAGTTTATGAGGGGGAAAAATTGTTCTACTTCATCAACTTTTTCGAACGAAAAAAAATGAAAAATAAATGTAGCTATTTTTTAAACACCCTGTATAGTGGCGGCTGGCTCTAGAAAAGAGCTGTTAATGCTACATTTAGTTTAAGTTCCCTCTCAGTAACATCCTGAATCTTCGGTTCAGACTCCTGCGTAAAACTTCCTCTTGATTGCACATTCAATAGCTTAAAAAAGATCCATCACAATTCGTACATTATTGTTTAATTTCAGAGGTTTTTATGTCTGGTAAAGTAACTGGTTCAGTAAAATGGTTCAACGAAACTAAAGGTTTTGGTTTCCTAACTCAAGACAACGGCGGCCAAGATGTATTCGTACACTTCAACGCTATCGTTGCTGACGGTTTCAAAACTTTGGCTGAAGGTCAGAAAGTAAGCTTCAACGTAGAAGATGGTAAAAAAGGTCCTCAAGCGACTGAAGTTACTCCTCTATAAGATAGCTTTTCTTGGTGCAGCATTTCCTCGCTGCACCAAACTCTCTCTCCCTTCAAAAAATTCCTCAAACTTAATACTCAGCAATCAAATATTGCTCGGTTTTCTGCTGCCTAAAATAAATGGGCTGCACCACTGTATCCATCGTTGGAACAAGATATCTTTCGTTAGATCACTGTTACCATCGTTGGTATGTAAATTACTAAAATTAGGAAAAATTATGTCTAGAAGAACAGGTCGTCAAAGACACTGGTATCAATTATTGAATAAAGAAAAGATCACAAAGAAACAGGAGAATAAATGATAGAGATTGAATTTCGTTTAAAACAACCCGACATCTCTTGGAAAGCCAAAATTCACCAACTTAACAGTGATATTTTAAGGCGCCATATATTGCCAAAACTCCAATCCGCTTGCTATCTCATTGATTTTAAATACTGTGAGAAAACCTACTCCGGTGACATTCTGTGTGACTCAGGTTCAAAGCTAGGAAGTTTTATTATTAAATAAATCAGTTTCGTGCATTAATAATTAATGTGGAAATTTAGGAAGAAATTCCCAAGGTGAAAAACATGGCAAATAAAAGCAAGAAGCAAATTGAGCAAGAAAAGAAAGAGTCCGAACAAAACGCTGCTGCGATAAAACAACAAACTCGCCGCCGAATTGAGGACATCATGGAGCAAAGAGAATTTGATAAAATGTTCGAGCTATAAATACATTCCCTTTCATTTCCTTTTCTCTACTCTTCTCAATTTAAAGTATCGATGTGCAAGGTATCGCCACCCCCTCTCTCAGTTCACAATGAGAGCTCACAATGAGCAACGCACAATAAACTCGATATGACTCCCAATGTTTCTCGCATGATGTGATTCAGTATTAGCCACTGAATATTCGACTCAGCCAGGTGTGTGCTGACAACGAAGCCATCATGCGATGAAATCGCTCCCTTATCCCTTATCCCTTATCCCTTATCCCTTATCCCTTATCCCTTATCCCTTATCCCTTATCCCAAGGAATTACAATTTACTCACTAGCTCTAGCCAAGCCCCAAATTTTGCGTATAATCGCAACCGTTTGCTTCGTATAACCCCAATGATATGGTTTGGGGGTCTCTACCAGCTCCCGCAAAGTGCTGATTACGAAGAGTCGAGATCACTGTGGATCTTACTCTTTGTAATGGCGTTCGATTTTTCTCAATCTATACCTATTCTTAGAGTAATTGCATCCACGTAAAAGCATAAGAAGAGGTGGAATATGAACGCATTTATTCAAGGTCTTCCAAAGGTAGAGTTACACTTACATATCGAAGGTTCGCTAGAGCCAGAACTGTTGTTTGAGCTTGCACAGCGCAACAACATCGACATTCCTTACGAATCACCACAAGCACTGCGCAAGGCGTACGAGTTCGAAGATTTGCAGTCTTTCCTAGATATCTATTATCAAGGCGCTAACGCGCTTCGCACGGAACAAGACTTCTATGATTTGACTTGGGCATACCTAGAGCGCTGCAAAGCCGACAACGTTATCCATACTGAAATCTTCTTTGACCCACAAACCCACACCGATCGCGGTATTGAGTTTGAGACCGTCATCAACGGTATTCACCGAGCAATGCAAGATGGTAGCGAGAAGCTAGGCATCACCTCTCAAATCATTGCGTGCTTCTTGCGTCACCTATCGGAAGAGAGCGCGATTGAAACACTGCAGTCCATTGTTAAGCACAAAGACAAAATCGTCGGTGTTGGTTTGGATTCTTCAGAGCTTGGACATCCGCCAGAGAAGTTCAAACGTGCGTTCCAACAAGCAAAAGAAGCGGGTTTGCTCACCGTGGCACACGCAGGAGAAGAAGGTCCGGCACAAAACATCATCGATTCTGTCGAGATGCTGGGCGTTAGCCGCGTTGACCATGGTGTTCGCTGCGTTGAAGATGCATCGTTGGTCGAAGCGCTTATCGAAAGTAAAATGCCACTCACGGTATGCCCGTTATCGAACATCAAGCTTTGCGTGTTTGACGAAATGGAGCAGCACAACATTGTCGATTTGCTACGTAAAGGTGTCGCGGTAACCATTAACTCGGATGATCCGGCGTACTTTGGTGGTTACATGACGGATAACTTTATGGCGGTCAGCAATGCGCACCCAATGACGAAGGCAGAGTTGGCTCAGTTTACGATCAATGCCATTAATGCGAGCTTCATCAGCGAGGCACTTAAAGCCAAATACCGTGCTCAAGTCGCTGATTACTTAGCGAATCACTGATTATAAATACAAACCAATAAGGGCTAGCGATCTAGCCCTTATTTTGTTGTTTGCTATACCTATTTCGCTACGCACCTCATGATGTGTCTCGCTCGGTTTTAACACAGTTTCTTCCCGCATTTTTCGCAACATAGAGCGCCTTATCCGCTCTTGCGACCAGTTCATCAAAACTGTCTTCCAACTCTAATGTGGAAATACCCGCACTGAACGTCACTTTCGAAACGGGGCTGAAATCCTCATCCTTAAGCGCCTCTAACCGGCTTTGCGCCCATTGCTGTGCCTTCTCTAAAGATACCTTTGAAGCGACGATGACAAACTCCTCCCCGCCCCAGCGTGCCAACATCCCTTCTTCCAAAGGATCTTGAGCGAGAAAGTCAGCAATATGCTTCAATACATCATCCCCAACATCATGCCCATAGGTATCGTTGACCTCTTTGAAGTGGTCGAGATCGAGTAAAATCAATGACACAGGCCAACTGTGCGCCCTTGCCTTCTGAAGCTGCTCGTGGACTTTGGTGATCAGTGCGCGACGGTTAAACAAGTTAGTGAGCGGATCATGCATCGCCAACCACGTAAGCTTGTGGTTGTTTGCATTGAGCAGATTGACTGAGTACGCCAACTCTTGGTTCGCTGTGTTGAGCTCTTGCGTTCTGAGTGCAACTACTTCTTCTAGCTTTCTATTGTGCTGATGGATTTCATCAAAGGTGTTTTTAAAGGCATTGGAAAGCTGGCCGATTTCATCTTTCGAATCGTAGCCAGAAAACGTGGTGTAATGGTTGTTGACTGCGTTTTCTACATCATATGTCAGCTCCAAAATCGGTCTTGTGATGGAATTGGTGAGATAAAACACGATAGGCATAAAGACAACAATCACCACCGATGAAGTAATCGCAACGTCTTCCAGTAGCTCATTGATATTGAGGAAAATATCGGACTCTTCCGTAGTCACGAAGAGCGTCCAATTAGGCAAGGTGTCGATTTTAGCAAAGGTCACGATCTTGGCTTCATTGACCTTTCTGTCGTAGTAGTGGCCGTGTCCGACATTTTCCCAATTGGTTTGCACTGCAATGTCCGCAAAACCTTCAAAGCCAACTCGCTCACCTTCAAAAATATTGGCGTGCAAAATCAGAGAGCTGTCGGGGTGAGAAACCACCGTTCCACTGCTATCAGAGATCCACGCATAACTGCTGTTGCCTAACTTCACTTTCGACAAACGCTGCGCGAGGTAGTCGACAGAGATAGACACACCGACAATCCCTTTCCAGTTATCCGCTTCGTCATACACGGGCACACCAAGGGCAACCACGGGCGTTCTGACCAGTAGGCCGACGTGCGGCGCAGTAATATGATAATCCGCGCTCTTCCACCGAGCGTCTTCTACAAATTCTGGCCACTCAATTTTGATGGTTCTGCCTTTGTGATCAATTAGATTCCAATGTTCATCGACGAAAAGCGTATTAATCACAGACTTCTTAGACATGCTTTTGAGCCATTTAAGTTCTTCGACAATAAAGTCTATATCTCCTTCTTGCACACGTTGATGACCGCTGATGGTTTGCAGTGACGCCACATGTCGTTGTAGTTCTTGACTGATGACGTCTGAATGAAGGTTGGATAATTGAATGGAGTTTTCTAAGGCGACACTAAAAATCCGTTGCCGCTCTTTAAAGTACAACACGGCGAAAAGAATCAGGACGAAACAAATCGTCATTACTGAGTACGTAACGACAAACTTGGTTCTCACACTTCGGAAAGCAAACCCCGCGATATACACAAATGTCCTTATCAAGTGTATGGATATGCATATAGTCTAGTTTGTTAATAAAGAGTCTGCTATGTGGTTTAGCGCAAAAATTGGCTTAAATTGAATGATTTATTACGAATTTCTCAGCAGCTAATAAACACTGCTCACGTAACCATTGATGGCTTGGGTCATTAGTGCGAGAGGGGTGCCAATACATCGCCACGTCGATCGGATCTTTCATGAACTCGGCTTCAAGCTCTCTGAGGTGATACAGATCTCGATATTGTTCCAGTAAGGTCTGTGGCATCAGAGCAAGGTAATCACAGCGCTGTACCACTGGCAGTATCTCGATAATACTTCCCGCCTGCCATGCCACTTGGCGCTTCCCTAGGATCTGCTCATTCTTGATGCCACGGCCAATCAAATAACCGTTTTGTTGGTCAAACTGAGAAAGGGTCACATGCTTCTCGTTCAGGTACTCTTCAACGCTGATCGTATTACCTTGTAACCGAGGATGATCCTCTCGGCACACAACCGTGAGTTTATCCGACATCAAAATCTGTGAACGCAGATGCGGGTGCAAATTGGTCTGAGCTTCAATCACCAAATCGCACTGCTGTGACCTCAGCAAGCTGGTTAAGTCCATAGTGAAAAGCGGCTCAATCCGCGTGTTTGCCTTCGGTGCTTTTTCGTTAAGTAAGGCTGAAAGCTCTGGCAGCAAAGTAAAACTGAACACACTGAGTGAAGAGATCACAAAACGCTTATCGCACTCGGCAGGATTAAATCGTGAATGCTCCGGCAACATATAAGCGATGCTTTCTACCGCCGTCGCTAACGTAGGATAGATATCAATGGCGAAGGCTGTTGGTGCCACGCCGTGGCTTTCGCGAATGAATAACGCATCCTTAAACACCTCACGAAGCCTGACTACCGCTTGGCTGACCGCAGATTGACTCACACCAAGTCGTTGTGCCGCTTTGGTGTAACTCTTCTCTTCGACAATCGCCACGAAGGTCGGGATAAGACTGTAGTCTGAGTGCTTCATAGATTATGTGTTCTCGAATATCTTCATACTGATATAAGCGTAACTTATATCATATATAACTCAACTTATGACGTTTTTTCATACAATTCCGCGCATGTGATTACAAAAGACAAAACAATAATCACACGCTCAACGTTTTACCCTCACACATCGACAAAAGGTATAACTATGAACGTCATAAAAGCCATAGGTCGCGTTATCTTTGCGATTTTTATGGTGCTATTAAAGTTCTCACTATTCATGGCTCTCATGCTTGGTGGGGCTTACTTGCTTGCACCCATGGGCACGATCAATTCAAAAGACATTGATATGAGCTTGTTCACCAACACGCCCAACGACACCATGATGGTGATTTTCAACTCCGAATACTTCAGTGGTTATCTGTTCTCTGTCACCATAGCCCTTGCCCTTTTTGTCATCTATTTGCTGTGGCAGATCCATGAAGTTGCGGTTCACCGAGCTCAAGAAAAGAAAAGCTCTCATATCCAATTGGTGTTTGCCCTCTCCTTGTGTGGCTTGTTCCTTCACAAAGCGTGGTGGGTTCTGGCGCTGATCATTGCCTTCGCGAACTGGGAGCACATTGGCAACTCACTGAGCAACATCATTCGCAATAGCCGTTTGTCGTCGCAACCACAAACACCCGCAAAAGTGACGGAGGAATAAACCATGAAAGAGGTAATGATTCCGTACATTCTGATCATGTGGATTTTGGTCTCAACGGGTGCGATCAAGTGGACATTTAAGAGCGCGTTTTGGATCATCTCTGGCGGTGCATTCATTCTGGTGGTGTTAGGGATTCTCTCGCGTCTATGGGCTCCAGTTGATTTGACTTATTCATCGACGGTGAAAGCGCCCCACTCGGTGCTCTCTCCACTGTTTCGCGAGCAGATTGACCATATCTACGTCGACCACAACCAAGAAGTGAAGAAAGGCGATGTGATCTATACGCTCGTCGACACCACCTCTTTGGCTGACGTAGAAAAAATCAAAGCAGGCATTGTTCAACAAGAAGAAAGCGTGGCTCAGTTAAGGCGCGATATTATTCGCGGTAAGACATCACCAGAGATCTTCAAAGGACGTGACATTGAATACTACGAATCTCAACTTCGCGTAGCAGAAGCGTCGTTGAAGTCTTTGCATGCCGATTTGCAAAAGACCGAGTTTGAGCAAAGCCGTAAAACCGTTCGTGCGCCTTTCGACGGCCAAGTTGCAGTGGTGAACGTAGCCGATGGTAGCCGTGTTGGTAACATGCACATCTACGACACATCACGTAAGTTCTTGGAGATGCGCATACCAGACCAAACCTACCGCTATGTTGAACAGGGTCAGTTTGCTGAGTTCTACGTCGATGCGTATCCGGGTGAAGTGTTCCGAGCTCGTGTTCACAGCATCACGGCGGGTACTGGAGAATCATCGGTCTCGCCATTGCAAGGCCCACAGAGCGTTCGTCAACACGTAGGCGCAAACACCAGTAGCCACGGCCGTACAGTGATTCTGGAAATTTTCGAACCAGAGGACAAGTCCATCCCAATCGGTGCCACTGGCTCTGCATGGATTGCTGCAAATAAACCACACAGCCTGTTTGGCTTCATTGATGTGATTGGCGCAGCAACGGTTCGACTTCACTCTTATAAGTCTTACCTGAACGCGATGTAGTTAACAAACAAACCGCCAACTTCGGCGGTTTGTTTTTATGAAGCCAATTAAGACCTTACATTTCTTCCGTGGTTAGCCTGCGGTTTTAGCGCTAGACTGAGTGAGCTAAATAAAGCATACACAAAAGGAAGAAAATCATGATTCAACAAGGTCAAGCACTGCCTGCTGCAACGCTAAGCGAACTGACTGCAGATGGTATGGTAAATCACCAAGTAACAGAGCTATTTGCAGATAAGAAAGTGGTTCTATTTGCGGTTCCAGGTGCATTTACTCCTACTTGTTCTGAAGCGCACCTGCCAGGTTACGTCGTATTGGCTGACCAACTAAAGGCAAAAGGCGTGGACCTGATTGCTTGTGTATCTGTTAACGATGCATTCGTAATGCAAGCTTGGGGTGAAGCACAAAACGCATCTGAGCTGCTAATGCTGGGTGATGGTGACGCAAGTTTTACTAAAGCACTGGGCCTAGAAATGGACACCGGCGGTTTTGGTGGCGTTCGTTCACAGCGTTACGCGATGATCATCGACAATGGTGTGGTTACGACACTAAACGTTGAAGAACCGAAAACATTTGAAGCAAGCAAAGCGGAAACCATTCTCGCTGCACTTTAAGCTCAACGCTAAGATCACAAAACGGAAGCCTCTGCGCTTCCGTTTTTTCTATCTGAACTCACTGATTTTACTAGCTCAGCGCCACACATTTAATGAAGATAAAGTTCGGGAACGTCGCCAAACGTTGGTAATGCTCCTGAGAGATTTCACGAATTTTTTCATTCACCTTACCTTCTGAAATCGCCAGCATCGCCATGTTACTGCCCGTGATCGCATCGGTAATGTCTTGTAATGAGCGGCGGTAGAATGCCACAGGAACTGGTTCTCCTACGGTATTCCACATATCTTCAACCAGCTCTTTATCGTAGTAATTGCCAGAGGCCGAACATTCGAAATCCGCAAATGGATGATGGGTCGAGAAGACAAACTGACCACCGGCTTTTAATACTCGTTGAATATCGTTAAATAAGGGGCGAAGGTCTTCAATGTAGTGAACCATAAGCGGGCAAATGACCAAGTCGTACTGTCCGTCTCCCTCTTCTGGTAACCCGAGCGCCAAGTTTTGCGCGTAAGCGGTGACCGAGCTACCAAGCTTTTCTTTTACGATATCTATCATCTCTTGAGCAGCGTCGATGCAGGTTACTGAGCTTGCGCCCAACTCAAGAAGAAGCTGCGCGTAAATACCAGAACCACAACCTAAATCCAGCACCTTTTTGCCTGCCACATCACCGACTAGTTCAAGGGTGTTTGGACGCTCAAAATGCGCGTTGTACAGGTTATCTTGCGCGGCTAAATCGTATTGCTTTGCGTAGGTGGTGTACATTTCTTGCTTCATGGTGACTCCGACAGAAAAAGTGGGATGCGAAGACTAGAAAATACCCGATAACAAGTAAAGTCAAAAGCACGTTAGAAGCGTGATCTTGCGCGTACATTGAGGAAGATTGGCGATTAATGGTTAGGTTGAGCCTTTCCAACCGATTGCAAAGGCTCGATGTGTAACGATAAAGCGCTTGTTGGAATGAAAGGAACAGCACTAGCGCATGCGCACAACGCTGGTCTCTTGCTTGCGCTGCATCTCAGCAAACGTTAAGACAAACGGGGAAGATTGCTTAACTCGACTTGGTAATGAAGACAGGGCGTTGTAGGCGTCTTGCTTGGTTTTGAAATCCCCAACCGTCACCGTATACCAACGTGTGCCACGGCTGTTTTTCCAGTTTACCCACACCGGATGTTTAGGGTCGATGTAGCGAATGTACTCTTTGACATCCTTTTCTTTCTTTAAGGCCAGCACTTGCATGGTGTAGTGATTTGGGTTGAGGTAGCCATAAGCGTCTTGCGATGACATCACACCCACACACTGCCCTGTTTCCATTGGTTGGTGCTGCGGCATCACACAGCCAGTAAGTGACATAGCCAAAGTCAAAGATAGAATCTTGCGCACGCGTAACTCCGTTTTTTTGTTCTGAATGGTTCTCTTGAAGAGTGCTCTAAATTGAGTAGGCGACCACCGGCACCAAAACATGAAACACAAAATAAAAACGGCAGATTGACCGTATCAATCTGCCGTTTCGTTCTCTGTAATTTATCTATTTTCAGCGCAATTCTTAAAGCTACTGAGCCTCCGGTGGTTCTGGAAATACCACTTGGTTCTTACCATTGCGTTTAGCCTCGTAGAGACTTTTATCTGCTCGGCGGAAGTATTCATCGTTGTAGGTGAAGGTTTCGATTAACCCACCGTGACTGACACCAATAGACGTAGTGACATTCAAACTCGCTTCTTCTGTCTCAAACGAAACATCACCAATGTGTTGGCGCATTTCCTCAAGACGCTTGGCCAGATCGTCAGTGGTTTTCAACAACATTAAGAACTCTTCCCCACCCCAACGAATCAGTAACTCTTGAGATTGAACATGAACTCTTAAACGTTCAGCAAAGCCTTCTAGAATACGATCTCCCGTTTCGTGTCCATGCACATCGTTTACTTGTTTAAAGTTGTCGATATCAAACAACACCACTCGGTATTCCGCTTTGGCATCTAGGTGCTCAGGATGATCAATCTGCGCGTAGTAATAGCGTCGGTTGTGCAATTGAGTCAAAGGGTCGAGCAACGAAAGCTGCTCCAATTCTTGGTTTTTGCGCTGCGTGGCTAGCACTTTCGTCACCGTCAGCGCCAGTACCACTGCTGAGATCGCAATCCAAATAATCGCAATCTGAAAACGCAGTTTCTCTTGGTCCAACTCAGATTCCGCTAAGCGCTTTTCGACTTCCAACAAGTCTCTTTCCCGTTGGATATGCTCCGTCGCAAATGCCTGCTCTAAATCATACACTTTGCCCAGCAACTGCTTTTTGCTATCGACGGAAAAGTGTTTAAACGAGCTCAGCGCTTGTTCGTATTCACCCAGTTGTTCAAATATCTTCGCCTTTTGTTCTTCTACTCGAATCAACCAGCGTTGATGCTCGATTGAGCGAAAAGCCGCAGCGCTTAAAGCTGCACTCTGCATGGCTTTGTCTAAATCTCCCATCGCCAGTTGGCATTTGGACATAATCAAATAGCACTGGCCATATTCAATGGGATAATCCGCCGCTGAAGGCAACATCACACATTGTTGTGTGGTTTCCAACGCTTTCGGGTATTGCTCTTCCAACAGCAACATATCTGCTTTGCCTTTCAGCTGAATAAGGTGATGGCGCAGATTGGTTGAAGTAGGTTTGTAGAACTCTTGCGACTTATCATAAGCCGTGCGAGCCAATTCGGCTTTACCTTGTCGATTGTAGATATGCGCCTCATTGAGATACATGATCTGCAACCCTCTGGCTTTGTGCCCTTTGGCATGGCGCTTGAGGTAAATTTGCTGCGCTTTTTGAATGAACTCTAATGCTCTATCCCAGCTTTCGATGTGCAGATAAAGCAGACCAAGGTTATTGTAAATCGTACCTTTGTAAGCCTCTTGCCCAACTTGTTCGGCGATATCAATGCCATCAAGGAAGTAACGTTGGGCATCCACCAGCTGGTTTGTCGCATTACTCAACGCGCCTGCGACGTTATAAAACTTGGGCAAAAGCGAGTTGAGGTGCTCTTTCTCCGCTATTTCGATAGCGAGTTTTATTTCGCTCAACCCCACATCATTTCGGCCGTGCAAGGTGTGCTCTTTCGCACTGTCTGCTA
Source organism: Vibrio sp. HENC-03 (assembly GCF_000305755.2). Lineage (NCBI taxonomy): Bacteria > Pseudomonadati > Pseudomonadota > Gammaproteobacteria > Vibrionales > Vibrionaceae > Vibrio > Vibrio sp. HENC-03. The sequence continues at coordinate 152,510 of NZ_JH976124.1, forward strand.
GCAACACGGCATCAAGCCATGGTTGATCGCTCTCTCGGGCAATGGCTTGAAGTTGTTGAAGGTAGTCGGCCGCCAATAGAGGCTCATCATTCACACGAGCCAATCGATATTGCTGATACAAGGCATAGGAGGTTTCGAGCTCAGACGTAAAGGCATTACCGACTGCCTCCAACGCTTGTTGCGCACTTTCAGGATCACTGTAAATAAGCGAACTCACATCGAGTAGCGCTTGTCCTTGAGCTGTTTTAGCAAGCAAAATTTGAGGATCTTGACTGGCAGTTTGTTTGATATGTTCACTTGGCGAATCCTTACGCCAGTAATCGTGCAAAGCGAAAGCGACCACTACCCAAAGTAGCGCCGCTAACAAGGTGACAACATAGCTTTTTCTCACGAAGTATTACGTTCCATCTCGATTGTATTTAGATTTTTCTTTTTAGAAGCATCTGATTTATAAGAAAACCATAGCATTAATCAAATGCATTCCCAAGCATGCATAAGAATCGATATTTATATGAATGTCACGTTTCAGCCCATGGTTAGGCAAATGCTCTAATGGCAAGTTTTATTGCCATTTGTGTATGTTCTTCTGTGAAGTTAGGAGGAGAAAGGGCTGAGCTTGAGAGAAAAATGAAAAAGCCGCATCTGAAACTCAGATGCGGCTCAAATAGAATTGGATTCAGAGAAGTTAGAACCAGCTCGCAACCAAACGTTTGAACCAATCCATTAGGCGTTTAAAGATGCCACCCTCTTCAACAGGTTCAAGCGCAACCAATTCCGCTTCTTTGACTACGTCGCCATCGACTTTGTACAACACTTTGCCGACAACTTGGTCTTGCTGAATTGGAGCCATTAGGTCGCCATTGTATTCCACTTCGGCTTCCAGCTTATTCACATCACCTTTTGGCAACGTTAGGTAGATATCACGATCAACACCGACTTTTAGTTCGTCTTGGTTACCCATCCAAACACGTGCCGTTGCCACTTCTTTACCTGCTTGCGTTGGTACAACGGTATCGAAGAAACGGAAACCGTAGCTCAGAAGCTGTTTACTCTCTGACTCACGCACGCTAGGGCTTTTCGCCCCCATCACAACCGCAACTAAACGCATGTCACCGTTGGTTGCAGAAGTCGCAAGACTATAACCCGCGCCGCTGGTGTAACCCGTCTTCATGCCGTCAACGCTCATGCTTCGGTCACGTAGCAATCCGTTACGGTTGTATTGAGTAATGCCGTTGTAGGTAAACGAAGTCTCGCTGTACAACGGGTAGATATCTGGAAGATCACGGATAATCGCACGGCCTAGCGTTGCAATGTCACGCGGCGTTGAATACAGACCATCGCTATCCAAACCATGTGGGTTGGTAAATGCAGAGTTTGATAGACCAAGTTGGTTCGCCCAGCTGTTCATCAAACCAACAAAGCCCGCTTCACTACCTGCAACGTGTTCTGCGATAGCAACACTGGCGTCGTTACCCGATTGAACAATCAATCCACGGTAAAGATCCGACAGTGAAACCGAAGTGCCGACTTCGATAAACATCTTGGAAGAATCAGGGAAGTTTTTCGCCCACGCGTTGCGGCTGATCACCACTTCATCGTCTAGGCTAATGTTGCCAGACTTCACCTCTTGACCCGCAACATAAGCGGTCATCAGCTTAGTCAAACTTGCCGGGTTTAGGCGTTTGTCGGCATCACGTTCCACTAGCACGGTGCCAGTGTGGTAATCCATTAATACGTAGCCACGAGAGCTCAGCTCTGGGGCATTTGGAACAACGGTAGGAGCAGCAAAACTAAACGCAGAAACAGCAGTCAAGGTGGTCGCTAACGTAGCATTGAATAAAGTGTTTTTTCTCATAGCAGCATTCTGTGGCTTACAACTTACAAACTAACTCGAGTATATGGAAACGCTGTTCAGTTACAGCACCTCTGTTACGATTGGTTACGTTTACTCGATATTTGTCGAAAAGAATGCGAAGTTCGTTGGAATTTGTGCTTATTCGTTAACCAATCCCTTGAAATCATGAATTTTGATTAGCCCTAGTTCAGCGCTTGCGTTCTTTGGAGCCTTACCGACCTTTACTCGCGCGTCACGCTGCTACTTTTGGTCAAACAATCTTCGCTAGCACCAAACGAATACTTACACATCAAAACATTACACCTCATTGTATTTTTCACTAAAAACCTGACTTACAACCAGAATAAAAGCCTTAAAACTCTATCGATTTGCAATGTTTTACACAAAACATTATGATCACGTCGCATTTTTTAATTAGAACTCAAAACAATCGGAGGGCGGTTTTAGTGTTTTTCTTGTTCAGGAAAGGCACATTTAAAAAAGCGTACATGTTGTATTTATGGATAATGCACTAAAAAAATATAGTATCGACACTACCGACTATCAGGTTGGTCAAGATAACGTTCAAAAATGGGGATTTGATATCCACAATCCAGTATTTGGGATTAGTGCTGGTCTTGTTCTTCTCTGTCTTGCTTCTCTTTTAATTGTTGATCCTTCAACAGCCCGTGATGCCTTAAACGGCGTCAAGAACAGCATCATTTCTGACTTCGATGTGTTCTTCATGTGGTCTACCAACTTCTTCATCGTATTTGCTATCGCAGTCTTACTTTCACCACTGGGTAAAATCCGCATTGGTGGTAAAGACGCGCAAGCAGAACACTCAACAGTTTCTTGGTTATCTATGCTGTTCGCAGCGGGGATGGGTATCGGTCTGCTATTTTGGAGTGTTTCGGAACCAACGGCTTACTTCACTGATTGGTACGGCACACCACTGAACGTAGAACCTTACACCGAGGAAGCTAAATCACTCGCTATGGGTGCCACCATGTTCCACTGGGGCATTCACGGTTGGGCGATTTACGCCATCGTTGCACTTTCACTGGCTTTCTTTGCTTTCAATAAAGGCTTACCACTTTCTTTGCGCTCTGCGTTCTATCCACTATTTGGTGATAGAGCTTGGGGCTGGTTAGGTCACGTCATCGACATTCTTGCGGTACTTTCAACCCTGTTTGGTCTAGCAACTTCGCTTGGCTTGGGTGCACAACAAGCCACCAGCGGCATCAACCATGTATTTGGTTTGGATGGCGGCATTGGCATGCAAATGATCGTAATCGCGTTCGTGACCTTTATTGCGGTTCTTTCTGTTGTTCGAGGCATCGACGGCGGCGTTAAGCTATTAAGTAACATCAACATGGCAGTGGCATTTGCCCTACTTGCTTTCGTGTTGTTCATTAGCTTTGATGTAGCGACAACTTCTATCTGGGATACGACCGTCGCTTACGCAAAAGACATCTTCGCGCTAAGTAATCCGCATGGTCGTGATGATACGGAATGGATGCACGGCTGGACTGTGTTCTACTGGGCATGGTGGGTATCTTGGTCACCATTCGTGGGTATGTTTATCGCACGAGTTTCAAAAGGTCGTACTGTTCGTGAATTCCTATTTGCCGTTATCGTTATTCCAACCACTGTGACATTGATTTGGATGGCTGTGTTTGGCGGTATCGCGCTTGATCAAGTAGTCAATAAAGTGGGCGAACTGGGTGCGAACGGTCTGACAGATATCTCGCTCACGCTATTCCACGTTTACGATGCAATGCCGTTTAGTTCTGTCATTTCTGTTCTGTCTATCGTTCTGATTTTAGTGTTCTTTATCACTTCATCAGACTCAGGTTCATTGGTTATCGATAGCATCACGGCTGGCGGTAAAATTGATGCACCTGTACCACAACGTATTTTCTGGGCATGTATTGAAGGCTCTCTCGCTGCGGTGATGCTTTGGATCGGTGGTAAAGAAGCACTGCAAGCGCTTCAATCCGGCGTGGTGGCAACAGGCTTGCCATTCACCTTTGTTCTATTGCTGATGTGTGTCAGTTTGATCAAAGGTTTGAGATCAGAATTGCCTGCTTATCAAAACACTGCACAGAAACAATCTGTAGCTTAGTAAAAGCTGTAGAGCATCAAGGTGAGAAACGAGCGTCCATTTGGCGCTCGTTTTTTTATCCGCGTCATTGCCTGTATTGTTGAGTCAGTAAGTTAAATTCTTACACATAAAAAAGCCCCAAGCACAAAGGCCTGGGGCAAATAAAGCAATGAGTTATTGGTCAAGGGTAGCTAACTCACCACTGGAACAACGTTGTATTCATGAATGGTGATGGAGCCTGCTTCCTCAATCGAAACTTGCCATGTCTCGTTAACGGTCAAGTTAACGGCTTCACCTTTCATCATCGAATCTTCATAACTGTCTGCTGTTAATCGAATACGCAGTTCCACTTGGAAACGATCACCTTTTGGTTTCACTTCGATCTGCTGAACGTCGTGATCGCAGTTTGGTTTGAAGGTTGCACGAGCAATCGCGTACCAATCACGGAAGCCGTCATGCCCTAGGAATTCACCTTCTGGCATCGACCACTTCACGTCTTGTGCTAGCTTATCGGTAAAGAACTCTGTGTCTTCTTCCAGTACATCGAACTTAGCAAACCACTCGGCAACAAACTTCTGCATACGACTTTCTGGTGAAGCCGTGATCTCCTCAATCTGCGCCAACAAACGGCTCGCATGATCTTTCGCACGCGCTTGTACCTCTTCCAATTTGTTGTAAACATTTGGAATGTAAACCATGCGGTGCGTGTAAATTGGCTTGCGGTAGTTCATACCTGCCAAGTAAGCGGTTTGTTGGAATGGGTAAACAAACTGCTCAATAGTAAAGTGGTTGTAGCCTAGAGGATCGTAAGACTCTTCAGGGCCACCTACCGTAAAGGAAAGAATGAAATCTTTGCCTTTTAACTTGTCGCCTTCTGGGCCGTAAGCGAAGTTGAAATTGAATACATCATCCACCCACTTTTTCAGTAAGGCTGGCGACGAGTACCAGTAGAATGGAAATTGAAGCACAACCACATCCGCACTCACGAGCGCCGCTTGCTCTGCTTCAACATCAATTTGATAGTTCGGATACAGAGTATCTAGGCGGCGAACTTCAACATCATTCAGTCCCGCTTTTAGCTCGTCTATGATAACGGTGTTTGTGTATGACTCATCTAGGTTTGGGTGACCTGAAATTACCAGTACTTTGCTCATCGTGATTCCTCTGTTTCGAAGCGTTAACCGATGAGTAGAGAATACGCCGAAGTGACCTTTAGTTTTAGACGCTCTTTACTTAAATCATTATTAGGTAGAAACTAAAGATAAACACATCACTCGGGAAAAGGCATGAACGGCACGACCTACAACCAACTAATGATGTTCCATACCATTGCGCAAGAAGGCAGCATCACCGCCGCAGCACGTAAATTAGAGATCGCCCCGCCCTCGGTGAGCCAAGCGTTAAAGATGCTAGAAGAGCAACTCGGCTTGCCTCTATTTACTCGTACCACTCGCCGCATTGAGTTAACAGAAGCGGGACAGTTGCTCTATGAACGCACGCTCGCGTCGATGTCAGAGTTAAACCTTGCTGTTGAAAGCGTTAGCGACTTGAGCCGAGTCCCTTCGGGTAAAGTTCGTATCACCGTGCCTCGATTCGTGTATCAATCGCTACTCAAACCCATCTACATTGAGTTCTGCCAACGTTACCCGAGCATTCAATTAGAGATTTCTGTTTCTGACAAAGCCATCGACATCATTCGTGACGGCTTTGATATGGGTATCCGCTTTGGTGACCGAGTAGAAGAAGGCATGATCGCACGCCAACTAACACTCCCAGTGAAAGAAGCGTTATTCGCCTCACCGGGCTATGTTGAGCAATATGGCTTACCTGAAACACCCGATGATTTGAAACAACACAAACTGATTCAGTATCGGTTTATCTCGTCTAACCAAGTGGCTCCACTGAATCTAAACAATCAGGGCGAAACCATTACCGTTAACATGCCAACTGCCCTCATTGTGAATGATACGGATGTGATGATAGATGCCGCGCACAACGGTTTGGGGATTGGGCGTATCGTGACGCCAATGGTCGAAGAAGGCTTTAAGAAAGGTGAAATCGTGCCTGTGCTTGAGGAATACTGGCAGCCCTACTCGGGCTTATATGTCTACTTTCACAAGAATACTCAGAAGGCGAAGCGCGTCCGCGTGCTCATTGACTTCTTACTTGAGAAAGCTGAGCTTTAGTACAACAAAAAAAAGGAATGCCGAAGCATTCCTTTTTACTGATTCAGAAAGGGCAATTATTCAGGCTTCTTCGCCAGCGCCGCATCAATGTCTGCTGCGCTGTGACGCTCTGCCACTTGCTCCCACTCTTCACCCCATGCGCGGTTAACAATGCGACCACGTTTTACCGCTTCACGCTCATCAATCGCTTTCGCCCAACGCACAACGTTTTTGTAACTTGCTACGTCTAGGAATTCAGCCGCATCGTAAGCACGACCCAATACAAGGTTGCCGTACCAAGGCCAAGTTGCGATATCAGCAATGCTGTACTCATCGCCACCTAGGAATTCATTGTTCGCAAGACGCTTGTCGAGTACGTCTAGCTGGCGTTTTGTTTCCATCGTAAAGCGGTTGATTGGGTATTCGAATTTCTCTGGTGCGTACGCGTAGAAGTGACCAAAACCACCGCCTAGGTATGGTGCAGAACCTTGAAGCCAGAACAACCAGTTCATTACCTCAGCACGTTTCGCGCCTTCTGTTGGTAGGAAGTGACCAAACTTCTCTGCTAGGTAAAACAAGATGTTACCAGATTCAAACACGTTCACTGGCTCAGCACCTGAACGGTCTACCAACGCAGGAATCTTCGAGTTCGGGTTAACGGACACAAAGCCAGAACCAAACTGGTCGCCATCGCCAATCTTAATCAGGTACGCGTCGTATTCTGCTGCTGTTACGCCTGCCGCCAAAAGCTCTTCAAACATGATCGTCACTTTCTGACCATTTGGTGTACCCATTGAGTAAAGTTGGAATGGGTGCTCACCAATTGGAAGCTCTTGCTCATGACGTGCGCCAGAATCCGGACGGTTGATGCTCGCCCACTGACCGCCGTTTTCATTATCGTTTGTCCAAACTTTTGGTGGAATGTATTCGTTAGTCATTGTTATCCCTTATTGTGTTTGAATGCATCTTCAAACTGACGGCTTTTGCGCGCCAGCAAGCATTATTAAAATCACCACTTCGCCAACTGCGATTGGGCATACTCAAGATATTAGGTCGAATTCGCCAAATAAAAGTCCTGCAATCTCTTTTAGTTAGAACCTTTGGTTATGGGAATTTCTTTCACGCTATAAGTAAAAAGTGCACGTTAATGTGAACTAGGTTCGAGATGCCAATAACGAAGAACAGATCAGATTTAACGGCCCATCCATCATCTCCGTCTTAATCAAGCTCGCATCGTGGCAACAACTGATCGAGAACGCGAACCCGTGTAGATAATCTGCCAATAGATCCAAACTGTCTTTCTCCACTTGCGGAGACAATGCCAAAGGCTGAACAATGATTTGATAGCGCTCAGTAAACACTTGAGCAGGGCCATGAGATGTCATGCTCAACATGGTTTGCAATAACCCGTTGTATTCACGCAACAGTTCAATGTAGCTAACACACAAGTTTTTAAGTTCGCCTTGCCAATCTTCATTCACTTTCGGTTGATAAATTTCCTCCACCAGCGATGTGGTCAACGCTTCAAGCAACGCATTCTTGTTTTTGAAGTAGTGATAGATCGCCATAGGATCCACATTTAATTGCGTCGCTAACGAGCGAATACTTGGTACCTTGCCATCCTTTTTCATCAATGACTTAGCTGTATCTAGGATGTTTTCTGCGCTTAACTGCGACTGCTTGGCGGCTGGTCTCCCGCGTTTCTTTTCGTTGACAGACATTTGATCTTCCCGATAAACTCAGAATTAATTCTACATTGTAGAATTAATTTTAAACCATACTTTAGCTTGGCTCAAGCATCACTATTTTGATGAGGTACTCATGGCAAATATCGTATTTATTGCAACCAGTCTGGACGGTTACATCGCAGATAAGCAGGGCAAACTCGACTGGCTACATTCGGTACCAAATCCAGACAACATTGATACTGGCTTCTTCTCACTGATGGAGCGTATTGATGGCTTGGTAATGGGGCGCAACACCCTAGATGTGGTGTTGGGCTTTGATTGCGATTGGCCATACAGCAAACCGGTGTTCGTACTCAGCAACACCATGACAGAAGTGCCACAAGGCTACGAAGACAAAGTCTTTCTAGTAAAAGGCGAGCTAAAAGATGTGCTTGCGGATCTAAACGCAAAAGGCTTTAACGATCTTTACATCGACGGCGGTGTAACGATTCAGAACTTCTTAAAAGAAGATCTTATCGATGAATTGGTGATCACGCGCTTCCCTATCCTACTTGGCGGCGGCGCACCTCTATTTGGGGATTTGGAACAACCATTGAATTTCAAAGTCACCAAGAGTGAAGTTGTTTTGGAGACCCTAGTTCAAACCACTTATGTGCGTGAAAGATAACCTTTCTAGACAGTCAGAATAAATGAAAAACGCCCTTCATGGATATATGAAGGGCGTTTTTTTAAACTTTTCTAGCTTGGTGAAAATCGTTTTTGGGTATTAACATGTCGGTGATTTACTAATTTACTCTTTTGCGGAGTATTTAAGGTATAGCGATGCAATCCAAGTAAGGCTGAAACCTCACTAAAGTCTTTAGTCTCGTTGACGTAAGCGCACCAGTTCTAACAGGCCGAAAGTTGGTCATATTAGAAAAAGTATTGTTTTCGTTAATTCTCTAGAATTTTGTAATGACGAAGAAGTGCCAACCACAGGATGAGAAATACAAGATACACTTACGCTGATAACTAGCACTATGTTTACAACCAGTATAACAGCTACTCTCTAGATTACGATCACGCCACATGCTGGACTATCTCCATACTTTCCCGAGCCCCGCCCTTAACCGTCAATTGTTAATGTGGCTGATTTCACAGGTTGTATTATCAATCGTCACCAAACTGAGGCTAGTGCGACATAAGTTGTCGCAGTAACCAAATATCATTTATGCGCATCAGGTCACATGACTAAATGCTTGCATATGTAATATTGTCGCCAAATTGATGGAACAAATATCACATCTCTAATAATAACAACGGAACAGTCTGGCTTTGTCGAATAGAAAAACTACACAAGATTCACTAGTTCTTGCGTTAGAGATCTTAAAAAGAATCCCTAAGCACAGAAAGGTCACAGCCCTTGAGGTAAGAGAACAACTAGAAGCAATTGGTCTCTCCAGGGATATTCGAACCATACAACGAAACTTGGAAATGTTGAGTGAACACTTGGCCATAGATAGAGATACACGCTCCAAACCCTATGGTTATAGTTTGAGAAGCAGCGGCCCTGAATTTGGCGTCAGTTTCCTCAATGCACATGAATCGCTTCTTCTTGCTTTAGCTGAGAAGCACTTAAGATTTTTACTTCCAAAAGATGTTGTTAGGTCTCTCAGAACCCATTTCAACGAGGCTAGATACAATCTCGAGTTTGAGCCAAAGAATATCAAAGACCGCGTTTGGAAAGACAAAATAAAAATAGTTCGAGAAGCTCAACCTCTTTTGGCTCCAAAAGTTAATAAGGAAGTCCTAGAGAACATAAGTCAAGCTCTATACAACGACCGTTTACTAACAGTTATCTACCACAACAAAAGTAATCAAACGAGAAAGGCTACGATTATGCCACTTGGACTTGCGCAACAAGGAGTTCGACTCTATCTCGTTTGCCGTTTTGAAGGTTTTGACAATGAAAGAAGCTTAGCCGTACACCGCATTCATGATGCGAAAGTCTCGTCATTTTCTTTCAAGAGACCTGCAGATTTTTCGCTCGAAAAATATGACTCTGATGGAAGGTTTGGGTTTGGTGAAGGTGAGCGTTGTTGGCTCCAGTTCGAAATCTGCAAACAGGCAGGATATCACCTACTTGAAACACCTTTATCTGAGGATCAAATTGTACTGGAACTTGAAAACTCCTACAGAATTTCGGCTACCGTCATCGATTCATTATTGCTCGATAAGTGGCTAAGGAGCTTTGGCTCTGATGTTTGTAATATTCATAAGAATAAAGGAAATAAAAATGTTCATTCAGAACCTCAACCTTGAGCAGCAATCTGCTCTGTATCATTTCTCTAAAAAGCTTATCACAGCAGATGACCACGTTGATGAGCGCGAAACTTTACTGCTAGAAACCATTGTTGCTCAGTGTAGCGATAATGTTGATTTCAATAAGACTTTCACCTTGGTTGAATTATCGACACTGTTTTCAAATAACTCTCAGAAAGTAGCCTTCTTGATTGAACTTATTGGAGTGGGCTATGCAGATCAGGTTCTTGAAGAGAGTGAAGACAATTTCATCAAACATATTGCAGAAACAATAAACGTAGAATCACAACGCTTAGATGAACTGAAGAGTTGGGTCCAACGTCAGATGGCACTTGTAGTAGAAGCACAAAAGTTATTGGGAGAATAGACATGCCATTACCATTTATTTTAGCGGGTGCAGCGATTGCAGCAGCAGGTTACGGCGCCAAAAAAGGTTATGATGGTTACCAAGATAAATCAGAAGCAAATGATATTATCGAAACATCTAAACGAAAGTACGATCAAGAGAAGACAATTTTCGACGAACAAAATGATTCAACAAACCAGAGCTTAACTAAGCTTGGCGAACTTCAACTAAACATCGGCAGTGATTTTAGGGAGTTCAGAACTATTGCTGACAAGCTGTTAGCAAAATTGAACCAAGCTAATTCCAAAGATCTTGATATAGATTTCCCGCAGCACAAACTCGACAAAATAGATGGTCTTGCTTTATCTACCACCGCATATATGGGAAAGATAGCTGGAGCTAGTGCTGCAGGAGCTGCGGCTGCATACGCAGTATATGGTGGCGTAATGGCGGTCGCCGCAGCTTCAACTGGTACACCTATCGCGGCTCTATCTGGAGCAGCAGCTTATAACGCGACGATGGCTGCCATCGGTGGCGGTTCAATCGCTGCTGGCGGATTTGGAATGGCAGGTGGTGCAATGGTGCTCGGTGGCGTAGTCGCTGCTCCAATAATGGCAGTCGCGGGCTGGGCGTATGCTTCACATGCAGAGGAAGCATTGAGTGATGCTAGAAAAACTCGAACAGAAGTCAATGAAGCTGTTGGAAAAATGTCTAAAGGACGCGAGCAACTAAGTAAAACTAAACTGTATGTAGATAAGATATATGTGGAAACGGAACGTCTGTATACCATCTTCAAAGAGTACTTTGACAACCTCAAAGCCTTCGATCAGCTTATTACTGCAAAAACTGACATATCTAAGTTCGAAGATGATGTTATCCGTTTAATTCAAAATGGCTACCAAGTGGCGGCAATTCTTACCGACATTATTACGACACCATTATTCAAACCTAAGCTAGACGAAAAAGGTGACGTAGTGCTTAGTGATGAAAACATCGTTGAAATAGAAACCGACAGCGAAGGGATGCAGGTGATCAACGAATCGGCAATAGATACTGTACTCGCATCATCGAATTACACCCAGCAATAACAATGCTCTAATTTAAACAAAATGGGAAGGAGGTTCGCCTCCCTCCTTAAAGGAACTGCATAATATGTCAGGAACTAGTATACGAAATTTCCAGTTAACCGATGAACTAAACAAAACGATAACTAATAGCTTGATAACCACATTCGGTTTGGACTTTTTACTCTTCGAAGACAAAAAAGGCGGAGATGTAGCAACGATACATAATGCTCGCCAGCACCAAAAAGGCGACACGGATATATACATGTCCGATAGCATCCAACAAGACTATGCCAACAGAGGTGACTATAAGCCGATAAAACATGATGCAAATGGCAATATCATGACTGACAAAAATGGCAAAGTTAAGAAAGAAGACCTTTACCACTCTCATGAAAATTATAAAGCCAGAGGTAAAGAAGATAAAAAACTAAAACTAGATGGCAAGTTAGTTGACACATACCGTGGTAAAACAATGTCCGGAAATGAACAACGTCAACTCGACCATATAATTTCATCTCATGAAGTCCACGATGATGCAGGGAGAGTTCTTGCAAACGTTAATGGCGTAGAGATTGCCAACCAAAATTCGAACTTCCAATCAACTCACTATTACATCAACAACCTTAAGTCAGACCATTCAATGGATGAATTTCTGAGTGCCATCGTACCCAAGACAATTGAAAACAAGCGAAGGAGCATTGAGAAAGACTTGAAGCGCTTGGAGTCGATGCCAATGGAGACTAAGCAACAGCGCCATGAAAAACGTCAGTTAGAGGACAAAATTGCTAAACAGAATGAGCAAATTGAAGTTCTTGAGAGTATTGACGAAGACAAAATGAGAGAAGCCGACATAAAAGCCAGGCAAGAATACGATAAAAAGATTAACATCGCCTATTATACCAGTAGTAAGTTTTTTAAAGCCACTGCGATGGAGTCAGGTAAAGCTGGACTGAAGATGGGAATCAGGCAGGCTCTGGGACTTGTTCTTGCTGAAGTCTGGTTTGAGCTAAAAGACGCAATACCTCAAACATTTAAAGATGCTGAGGATAACTTTACCCTCGAGTTTTTTCTGGAGAAGCTAAAAACTACGTCTCAAAACATTTGGAACAGGGTCAAAGTTCGATTCAAAGATATTCTCGATGAATTTAAAAATGGTGCATTAGCGGGAGCTTTATCTAGCTTAAGTACAACCGTAATGAATATCTTTTTCACAACGCAAAAGTTGATTGGTAAGCTCCTACGAGAAACTTGGTCTAGTTTGGTCTCTGCGGCAAAGATCCTATTCTTCAATCCTGAGAACTTGGGACCTGGTGCTTTGGCGCGTGAAGTAACAAGAATCTTATCGACAGGTGTTGCTGTTGCTATGGGGGTTATACTCAATCAACAACTTACCTCTTTGATGACCTGCCCTCTTGGTACAGAACTCGCTGCTTTCGTTAGTGCCGTAGCAACAGGTTTAATGACTATAGGCATCACCTACTTTTTAGATCACAGTAAATTAATGCAAAAAGTCTGGGCATATCTCGATCAGTTTAGATCAGAAGCAAGGAAAACATTAGAGTACTTTCAGAAAGTAAACTCTGAGCTCGACCGATATTTACTCGAACTTTCCAAGGTTGAATTCAATCTTTCGCCAGCAGAGCTGGCAAGTTTTACTAGTAACCTAGAGTCGATGAGTTGTGAACATGAGCGAGGTATCATGCTATCGAATGAGATAAGTAAACGAGAAATAGAACTGCCATTCGAGTCAAATAATCTTGATAGCACTCGAGCTTGGTTAATGAGCTTATGAACCCAAAAACACTCTCACCCTTCCCATGTTACTCATGTGGAAAGTGCTGTTCGAATTTGCACTTATCAGAGGAAACAAAAAGCTTAGATCGAGGCGATGGTTTTTGTCTTTACCTCAATCTCAAAAATAAGCAATGCAGCATATATGACGAGAGACCAGATATCTGTCGCGTAGAATTACAATATCGAAAAAACTACGCCTCAAATTACACATGGAATGAATTTGTTGAGATAAACCTTTCCATCTGTGAAAAGTTACCAGACAGATTTAAAATGAATAACACCTGAGATTGTCAGTTCGAGCGAACTGTCTCATAGTCACCATCATTTTATCGGGGTGTCTAACCTGTTATGTAAGGTGAACATATTACAAAATTAAACAGTTATTACATTAAGCCTAATAAGCAAAGATGATTTTAGCCAATAACCCAACTACTTTTACCAACAAAAACGCCCTTCGCACAGGTGAAGGGCGTTTGTTATTTGAGGTTTAGTTAGTGGGCTAAAGCACCAAACCACCGTCAATCTTGAGTACTTGACCTGTTATGTAGGCACTCTTGTCGGAGGTGAGGAAAGAGACGCCATTGGCGATGTCTTGCACTGAGCCCATTCGGCCTAATGGGGTTTTACCCTCCATCATTTGAATGACTTTCTCTGGTAGGTTCTTAGTCATATCGGTGGCGATAAAGCCTGGCGCTACACAATTGACGCGGATTTGTGCGCCCTTTCTTGATAGCTCTTTCGCCCAGCCTTTGCTCATTGAAATAACACCACCTTTACTTGCGCCGTAGTTGCTCTGGCCGATATTGCCATCCGTTCCCACGATAGAAGAAATGCTGACAATGCTGCCTGCGCCCTGCTCTAGCATGACAGGGGCAACGCGCTGGGTGAGTAAGAACACCGCTTTTAGGTTCACGTCGATAACGCTGTCCCAATCTTGCTCTAACATGTCTGGCAACAGTGCATCGCGAGTGATGCCTGCGTTGTTAACTAGCGCATCGATTCTTCCGTGATGCTCTACGATACTTTCTACCACTTCGCTGACGGCTGCTGCATCACACAAATTCACTTGATAACTGCTTAGCTGCGCCGACTGGCTCCATTCCACAGGCGATATATCTAGCCCGACAACGTGGAATCCATCCTCCAGTAATTGCTCACAAATCGCTTGGCCAATACCACGAGCCGCACCAGTGACTACTGCTACTTTTTCCGGTTTCATCTTGGTCTTCCTTAAATGTTGAGATTACAAATTCGCTTGTATCCCTAGCGTTTTTTATTTTTATGCCTAGTCGCGTTACAGCTGCGCTTCTCATACGCAGGGTCTTTCATATCTTATAAAAACTATAGAAACAGTCTGGGAGTCGGATGTGAACTAATCAAGACAACTTGATGATGGTTTGCCAAATAGTTCGTTTCCGTCACCGTTCTGCCGATTAATCTGTGCAACAAATGCGCTTTTTGTTGAATAACTCGCCTTTCATTTAAAGCTCAGACGAATAATTTTTAGATTAGGCAGCAAAGTCACATTAAACCTGTGGGTATTACATTTTTGATATCCAAAATCTGGATTACGATTTTAAAGATACAGCGTGTTTTTAAATATGGACGTGAAAAGAGACGCCTTACCTGACAAAGATAAGAATACCTACGGGAGATAAAATGAATCAGGCTTACATAGACGCAGCAAGAACGCTGCAACAATGCACGTTTGGGGGTTCCCAACGTGACATTAATGACCTTGTTCAATCAGGAAGCATTGAAAACTGGGTCGCTCAACAAACTCTTATTCCCTCTTCTTCTTGGCTGACGCACTTTGAACAAGATGAGCTTAACGTACCCGACTTAGGGCAAGGTTTGTATTACGCCAGCAGTTGGACGCGCATGACGGTTGAAGGACAAGACATTCTGCGCCAACGCATCGCATATACCCTCTCCCAACTGTTTGTGGTGAGCGTGAAAGATCCGGCGTTTAGTGCCGCCTCTAAGCGTCGCTACATGTGCCAATACTTTGATGGATTGCTCGATAACGCTTTTGCTAACTTCCGAGATGTGATTCGTTTTGTGTCGACATCGCCAATCATGGGTGAATATCTGACCTTTGTAAACAACGTTTCTAATGAGCTCACGGCCCCAGATGAAAACTACGCACGAGAGCTGTTACAGCTGTTCACGCTTGGTCCAGTCAAACTGCGTAATAACGGTGAAGTACGTTTGGATGCCGAAGGTAACGAAGTTGCATCGTACACCCAAGAAGACATTGAAGAACTGGCTCGTGTGTTCACCGGTTGGAAATTCATCGACATTCGCGGTAACGACAAATACAGCCAGCCGATGGAACCGCGTGGTGAGCACGACATGGGTGAAAAACGCATTCTTGGTAAGACGTTCCCTGCCGGCGTAAGCGCAGTAGATGAACTGGAAGCCGTGATTGAACTCTTGATGAACCAAAACACGCTTTACACCTTTGTGACCAAATTCTTCATCAATAAGCTTGTGACCAGTAACCCTAGAGCGGGCTACGTTCGCCGTGTGCGCCGCGCATTCAAGCGCTCCGATGGCGATATGCAAACGCTAGTGATCGCGATTTTAACCGACAAAGACGCTCTGCGTTCTGGCAACACTGTAGGCAAACTGCGTGACCCACTGTCTGTATTTACGCATGCGATGCGCGCGCTACAAGTGAAGCGACGTGACGGTGTGATGATGTGGCCAAAGCAGTTCAACTGGTATAACAGAACGCTACCTCTGTCTGCCCCTTCTGTGTTCTATTACTACCAACCGGATGATGCGCCCAACCACCCTGATTTTAATGGTCTGGTTGCGCCTGAGTTCAACGTTTATCAATGGCACGACATCTATCAATACGGCATTCAATTCCGCGAGTTAATCGCTCGATTTGAAGAAGAAGCCAAAGATTGGTACATGGATGAAGCGCTATTCGCCCGTTACCTTACTTTTGATGACGAAGGCGTTGTGGATTACCTCAACGAGCATTTGTTTGCTTACCAAATGAGTGAGCAAGCACGTCAATGCTACCTCGATTACCTCGCTCAGTGCCCCAGCCGCCAATCTAAGTGGCGTAAAGAGATCAAGAATCTCGTTATGAACGCACTGCTTTCACCAGAATTCATCACACAGGGGTAATCACCATGAACTTAACTCGACGTCGATTTTTACAAGCAGGTTCCGCTGGTGTGGGGATTTCTGCGCTTAATCTTGCTGCATTCCCAGCCTTCGCGGATTCGTTTAACCAATGCAAGAATGGCTATCGCGCTGTGGTTGGTATCGACCTTGCGGGCGGTAACGATGGCTACAACATGCTTATCCCAACCGCCGCTAATGCTAACAGCCAATACCGCGCGCTACGTGGCAACTTGGCTTTAGATGAGACAACCTGTATCTACTTAGATGCAGTGAACGACGAGGCCAAATTGGCACTTAACCCAGCAATGGCGGCACTCAAACCTTATTGGGACAGCGCTAACCTTGTGCCTGTGGTGAACCTCGGCCCGTTGACTCAGCCCGTAAACAATGTGATTTACGATGAAAGCACTCGTCCGGCGCACCTGTTCAGTCACTCGCATCAATCCACTATGGTGCAGTCTCATGCCACCAAGTCATTGTCCAAAGAAGGCTTTGGTGCGAAGACATCCACAGAGCTTGGCTCTATGCTGCGCAGTTTAAACGAGTTGTCACCGATGTTTGATATTGGCGGCACACAAGTATGGACGAACTGCATTGAAGCCCAATCCAATTCGGTCGGTTCTCAGCCGCCAAGTGATATTTTCAACGATCAACGCTCACGCGATCTGTTCGATCAACTACAAAGCACGGGCAGTTACGGCAATGTCTTCCAGTCTCATTATGCGGGCGTTGCTGTCGACTCAACCAGAATGTATGAGCAGTTCAGCGCGATTCTAAATGCCGAGATCCCAGACGTATTCCCAGAAACTCGCATCGGTAAGCAATTGAAAGCGGTCTTTAAACTGTTGCTGCATAAAGATCAGTTCCAACATCCTGCGCAGTACTTTAGTTGTAAGTTGGGCGGGTTCGATACTCACTCAGCTCAAATCAGCCGCCAAACCGGTTTGCTGCAAGAACTGGCAGAAGCCATGGCCGCTTTCCAATTGGCACTGGAGAACAACGGTTTGTTCGAGCAAGTGACCACGTTTACGCATTCTGAATTTGGTCGAACTCTGATTCCAAACGGCACAGATGGGACTGACCACGGCTGGGCAAGCCATGCATTAGTCATGGGCGGCGGTGTAGCCGGAAAAGCAATTGTGGGTGAATATCCAGACTTATCTGAGACGAGCCCTTACTTGCTTTCACGTGGTCGTGTGATTCCAACTATCTCTTCTGATCAGCTTCATGCGAGCTTAATGGCGTGGTTAGGGCTGTCTGAAACGGGAATTAATCAATTATTCCCTGCGCTGGATAACACTTTGACAGATTCAATCCAACCTCAGACTCTACCTCTGTTCAAATCTTGCTAAGATAGTAGGAGATAAGTAACTAAGTAATCAGTTAATAACTAGCAAGGTTACTAATAAGAAAAAGCAGTGCTAAACAAAAGGCTCCGTTCACGCGGAGCCTTTTTATCATTGTGGTCCAATTTATAATTGACTGCCCACCAAACGAAACTACGTATACTTAAACAATGCAAAGCAAACACTGGAAATACGCAATGATAAACATGGACTTTTCACAACGTTTGGTGATTAAAACTGGCGAACAAGATTGGGTAGCCAGCCCAGCCGCTGGTGTATGGCGCAAACCGTTGGAACGAGAAGCGAAAGAGTCTGGGCACACGACCAGCGTGGTGAAGTACGAGCCGAACTCACAGTTCTCGACGCACCCTCATCCATACGGAGAAGAGATACTGGTGCTCGAAGGGGTGTTTTCTGACGAGCATGGCGATTACCCAGCGGGGACTTATCTACGTAATCCTCCGGGAAGCCAACATGCCCCATTCAGCAAAGACGGTTGCGTGATCTTAGTGAAACTCAATCAATTTGATCCTAACGATCTAGAAACGGTGCGCATAAATACCAACCAAACCGAGTGGTTGCCGGGTATTGGTGGTTTGGAAGTGATGCCATTGCACAACTTCGAACACGAGCATGTTGCGTTAGTTAAATGGCCTAAAGGTGAAAAGTTTCAGCCACACCGCCACTTTGGAGGTGAAGAGATCTTTGTCCTATCTGGAGAGTTTAAAGACGAACTGGGGGAATACCCTACCCACACTTGGCTACGCAGCCCTCACATGAGTGAACATTTTCCTTTCGTCGAGGAAGAAACGGTTATCTGGGTCAAGACTGGCCATTTGCCTGTCGATTAATCGAGCCCCTTAAAAATAGCAAAACGGCTCGAACATTCGAGCCGCCATCAAAGACACTTAACAGGACAATTAAGCGTTCATAATTTTTGAGTAAAGCCAGTCTTTTAGCTCTGCACGGTTATGTTTCATCGTGTTCATTTCGTGGTCGTCGATTGGGCTTCCTCGCAATTCTAGTTGGCGTATTTCCTTGTCGAGCATGTTGTAGTTTTTAGCGTTTTCAGCAAACGTGGCGTCATCTGCCGTAAGTTGAGTAATGGTATCCAAATGTTCTGGGAATTCATGAGTTAATGAGTGATTTTCACCTAACATAGAGACCTCTTTGGCTGAGTACATTTCAAGTTAAATAAGCTGCTTAAATAATAAGCACCGCTTAAAGTAACCATAGCATTTCATCTCACTGTAAATAGTCGAATTGAGCACATTTTTACCTCCCCTTGAAAAACTTCACGTTTCCATACTCAAATTGACAATTGCTGGCCTGATGCTAACCCGACGTTCATTTTACTCCCGAGAGAATGGGCTACATTTATAGAGCTTTATATCAAGAAAAGGGAATACAAATGAACGCTGTAAAATATAGCTTGGTGGGTACTGCTGTCATCTTGGCACTGTCCGGATGTAACTCAGACAGTGATACTGTTAGCACGACAACACCAGTAACGCTTTCCGTTTCTGATGCACCGATTGATGATGTTTCTGAAGTTGTTGTGACATACAGCAAAGTCGCCTTTCTTCCTGTTGGTGAAGGAGAAAGTGAACCTCAAATCTTCGAAGTTTACAAAACGGATGAAGACGGTAACTACGTGGATGAAAACGGGGATCTATTACCGGAAGGAGAAGATCCACTCCCGCTTAGCGTCAACCTGTTGGACTTCCAAGGAAGTGACGCACAAGAACTGGTTGAAGATGAAGTCATCCCAACGGGTGATTATAAACTGTGTGTTTTTGCAAACGATGGCGATCACCCTGAATACCCTTCTTACGTCATCGATGAAGCAACAGGCAATCAAATCCCGCTCACAGTAAAAGGTGAAGGTAAGTGCCCCCAAGGTGTTGGAGATGAGCCAAATGCTGGCGTGTTGTTCTTCAATGACACATTTACTGTTAACACAGATAACAATGACTACGTGGTTGAGTTTGACCTGCGTCGCGGCTTGAAAGATGCGACAGGCCAAGACGAAGGCTATACGATTCAACGAACGTCCGTCACTTTAATCAATACAGTCACCACTGGTGAGATCGAAGGGAATGTTGCTCTGACAACTTACCAAGGTTGTGAAACCGATACGACTTCTGGCAATGGCTACGCTCATGCAGTGTATCTCTATGAAGGTGATATTCCTCAATCTGAGATGGGTACTTTCGCGCCAAGTGAATCTCAAACGCCTATCGCTTCTGCGAACGTCATCACCGAAGATGAAGGCGCCACCTACCAATACGAGTTTGGTTATGTAGAGCCTGGAACGTACTCTGTTGGGTATACTTGTACAGCAAACGATGATTCAGAAGAAGGGATTGTCGATGGCGAGACATTCAGTATCTATACAGCTACTAGTGGACTGAGTGTTTCTGCAGGCAGCGACACAAACGCAGACCTTTAAGTTTAGAGACTCGTTTAAACGTTAAATCAATAACGGGGCTTCGGCCCTGTTTTTTATCCCCCTCTCGGATTATCAATCATTTCTATAAAGTGTTTCCCTCACTCTCCCAATAGTCGAACGCCAAAGAAGCCACTATGATTGTTGCATATCGAATTCAAAAGGAATCTCAATTATGCAAAAAATCATCCTGATTACCGGCTCTACAGACGGCATTGGTTTAGAAACAGCAAAAATGTTAGTGGCAGATGGTTACCACGTAATTGTTCATGGCCGTAACGAAGCAAAGGTTCAAAACGTAGAGCAAAGCTTGATTGAGATGAACGCTGGCAAAGTAGAAAGCATTGTTGCTGACCTATCTTCAATCAAAGCAGTGGAGCAGATGGTTGCGGAAGTGGCAGAGCGCTTTGGCAAACTAGATGTGATCATTAATAACGCTGGCGTATTCGCGACACCTAACTCAAGAACTCAAGAAGGTCTTGATGTGCGCTTTGCCGTTAACACCATTGCGCCATACATGCTGACAAAAGAGTTGCTTCCACTACTTGGCAACACAGGTCGTGTAGTAAACCTATCTTCTGCAGCGCAAGCGCCAGTGAGCATCGAAGCCTTGATGGGCGACAAACCACTGTCAGACGGTGAAGCTTACGCTCAAAGTAAGCTGGCACTGACTATGTGGTCACGCGTAATGGGATTGCAGTTGAAAAACGTCGGCCCGATGGTGGTTTCCGTCAATCCAAAATCATTCCTTGGCAGCAAAATGGTGAAAGACGCTTACGGTATCGCGGGTAATGACATTAGTTTGGGCGCAGACATTCTAATTCGTGCTGCACTATCGGATGAATTTGCTCAAGCGCATGGTTCGTACTTCGACAACGACATTGAAGCTTTTGCCGCTCCTCATCGTGATGCGTTGAATGACACCAAATCACAACAAGTGGTAGAGGCGATTGAAGCAGTGATTGCTAAACTCGCTTAATTCAACACGGTTGATTCCTGTTAAACACCTAGCTTCGGCTGGGTGTTGTTGTTTTTACGTACTGATTTCTGTGTATTGGTTTCTGTGTACCAGTTTCTAGCGTTTCTGTTTATCACGTTTCCGTCTCTGTGCTTTTGAAACTGCCACTATTGTTCATTTTCAATAAAATCTAAAAACTCATTCGATATAAAGGCCAATTATCAACAAAGCCTTCTCTTGTTAATCTTCAGCCATCGGGAAAAACGCCAGACTCAAACGCGCTCGTTCCCATTATCTTTCGCGAGTGATGACATCGAATCATCCCGCTTTTAACTGGAGATCCAACTATGAACTATGAGGGCAAAGTTTACCGACCATGGCCGGAATACCGCAGCATCTTAATCCAAACCACATTGGGTTGTAGCATCAACACCTGCACGTTTTGCAGCATGTTTGATGACAAACGCTTTAAGGTACGCCCTATTGAAGACGTGATTAAAGACATTGAAAAAGCGCGTCTTATCTACCCACATGTAGAGTCGATCTTTTTGATTGATGGTAACGTTATGGCCGCACGTACGGATTACTTGCTTAAGATCTTCGACAAACTGCGTTCAACGTTTCCTGAATGCAAAAAGATTTCTCTTTACAGTGGACTGAACGATTTCCGCCGTAAAACCATTGCTGAGTTGAAAGAACTGAAAGATGCAGGTTTAGATATGGCCTATTCTGGCCTTGAATCTGGCGACCGCGTTGTTCTAGAACGCATTAAAAAACGCATGTCACCAGAGCAAGCGATCGAAGGCATGGCAATGGCAAAAGAAGCTGGCATTGAAGTATTGCTGTCTTTCATCTTTGGTCTTGGTGGTCGTGAACGTTCAAAAGAACACATTATTGCGACAACAGACATCTTGAACCAAATCAACCCTGAGCAAATTGCTCCTATGGCACTTGCGATTCAACCGGGTACGGTGATGGAACAAGAAGTGAAGAATGGTGAGTTCATTATGCCAACTCAACTTCAAGTGCTTGAGGAAGAGAAATATCTACTCGAAAACTTGAATATTGATACCTTCTACTGGGGCGACCATGGTAACAACATCGTTCCACAAAAAGGTTGGTTGTTGGATTCACGCGAAGATTTTCTGAGAAACATCAATCACGCGATCGCATCTAACCCAATGGCAAAAGACAACGTCATCCAGACTTTCTCTTGGTAGTCGTTCTCTTTCTCGCTAAATGAACACAATAAAAAACGCTTTCCGATTGGAAAGCGTTTTTGTTTATTTCTGATGGGTAGCCAGTTCGGTTTCCCAGTAAGGTGGCTGCCCGTAATACTCGGCAAAGTAATCAATAAAGGCACGAACCTTAGGCGCGATCAAACGTGAGCTCGGATAAACCGCCCAAATGCTGGCGTTCATCACCAACGGATAATCTTCCAAGATTTCGACCAACTCACCAGCTTGAAGCTGTTTGTAGACACTCCAAATAGAGTTAATCGACACACCAAGCCCATCGATACAAGCATCGCGCATCGCATCGCCGTTATCGGTTCTAAAGCTTCCCGAAGCGCGCATCGCATAATGACCATCTGGGGTTTCAAACACCCAATTGTCTAGCCCCATTAGCGTCACGCATTCATGCTCAGCAAGTTCTTGCGGTGTTTTCGGCGTTCCGTGCTTTTCTAAATACTCTGGTGAAGCAACAATGATACGGCGATCCGGTGCTAGTTTACGTGCCACCAGCGTTGAGTCTTTCAACTCTGCAAGACGAATCGCGACATCGAACCCACCTTCAACCATATCAATGATGGAATCAGAAAAGCGAAAATCCACCGTTAGCTCGGGATAAGCCGCCATAAAGCCTTTGAGTGCAGGCACAAGATGCAAACGCCCAAACGACGCTGGCGCTGTAACTCGAAGGGTGCCGGTTGGAGCACTATGACCTACTCCGACCGCACCTCGCGCCGCTTCTACCGTTGCAAGCACTTCTTCAGCGTGTGGCAAAAATGCCTGACCTTCTTCCGTTAATGAGACCTTACGTGTGGTTCGGTGCACAAGGCGAACGCCTAGCCCTTCTTCCAACTTATTGATGTGGGCACTGGCAACGGCTGGCGATAATCCAAGCTCTTGTCCTGCCATGCTAATGTTGTGCGTTGATGCCAAACGAACGAAAAGCTTGAGATGTTCTATATTCATTTCATTTTCAACTTATTCTATAAAGTCCGACGTCAATGTCGGGCATTTTCATCTGATACAATAGTAAAGCATTGAACGTGAAGCAAAGCTTTTTAAAAGAAATTGTTAGAAGAAACTGATAGGCAAGTAGAAATCTAATTCAAACGCTTCTTCATGATTTAAAAAGTGGTTTTGATGATAATACACATACGCAGGAGTCGAGCGTTGTTTGAAGCCCGAGTTTGGCAACCATTTCTCCAACACCATACTGATTTGAGGCAGCAACTCACCATACACACCAGTCAACCTAAACACCGCATGTAAGCCACCCGGAATCGTCATCTGATTCACAACTCCTCGATACTTAAGAGGTTTATCAATCGCCATGCACGCTACATAACGACATTTGTCCAACTCAACCCAAGCCGGATTGGAATGATGCAAACCATATTGGGTAGAGAAGTCTCGGTTCTCTGAATTGGCCCACGCTTTAAGTACCAGCCAAGCATTACGAATAGAGCGGTTGTAGCCTTCATGACGAACATAAGCAGCAAAACGCTGTGGCACTTCAACAATCTTTGGCTCAGGTAAGGTACGCTTCGAGACTCGATGGTAACCCGCCGCTACTTCTGGATCTTTGAGATACGGTTTTTCAGCGACGTGCAAATCATGCTTGCGCCAAGCACCGGGCGACATATCAAACGTAGATTTAAAGGCACGGCTGAACGACGACACTGAACTAAAGCCACACTTGTTGGCAATCTCTAATACCGACGATTTGGTATCGAACATCAACTGATTTGCTGCGTATTCCATTCGCGTGCGACGAATGTATTGATGAATCGACTCCCCCACCACATCTTTAAAAATACGGTGGAAATGCTGCTCAGAATACGCTGCTACATCGGCTAGCTCTTTAGCGGATAATTCTCTGCTAATGTCTTGGTGAATGTAGAACAGTACGTCATTGATTCTGGAAACCTGTTGCTGACTCATAATTTAGCGTTTGATTGAAATAGCATAAATGGACATGTTTAACAGCATAAATGGACACACTTAAGTTAGCAAATCCCATGTACTATCTTCTGAATAAAACCAAAATTAAAAAATACGAGAAACACAACACATGGAAATCGCACAGTCACTACAACAAGTAAAGTCATCGTACATTCGAGAGATCCTCGCTGCCGCTAGCGATAAAAACGTCATCTCGCTTGCTGGCGGTTTGCCAGATGAGAAAACCTTCCCAATCGACTTAATGAAGCCGACTCTTGAGAACTTGGCCAACATGCCAGAGGTGTTCCAATATGGCTCAACCGCAGGCTATGGACCTCTACTTAACTTCCTAAATGGTTACTTCAAGCTTCCTGAAACACACACAGCGATGATCACCACCGGCTCTCAGCAAGGTTTGGATTTGATTGCACGCGCTTATGTGAACCCTGGTGACAAAGTGGTAATGGAGGCCCCAAGCTACCTTGGTGCGATGCAGGTATTTGGTTTGGTTCAAGCAAACATCGTCACTGTTTCTCAAACAGAGTTCGGTCCAAACCTCGAAGAGCTAGAGCAATGCTTCGCTGAGCAAAAGCCGAAGATGTTCTATGCGGTGCCAGATTTCCATAATCCAACAGGCGTATGCTGGGCACTAGAAACGCGTCAAAAGGTTGCAGAACTTTGTATTCAATACAACGTGGCTTTCATCGAAGATGCACCGTACCGCGAGCTGCGTTTCTCTGGTGAAGCTTTGCCTTTGGTTTCTGATTTCTGTCCACAGAATTCTATCGTACTGCGTTCGTTCTCTAAGATTGCTTCGCCAGGTCTTCGTATCGGCGTGGTTACGGGTAAAACTAGCTACCTAGAACCGCTGATTAAAATCAAACAAGGTGCCGATCTGCACTCAAGCGTACCGATGCAAGCCCTATTGCACGGCTTGCTTCAGCATGACAACTTCGAAACCCACATCAGCACTATTTGTGAACTGTACAAGTCTCGCTACGATGTGATGTATGCAGAGCTAGAAAAGCAGCTTCCATCAAGCTGCATCCTCAAGCCTGTTGATGGTGGTATGTTCGTATGGGTAGAGATCCCAGAGTGCGATACGTTTGAGCTGGCAAAATCACTGCTTGCTAACGGTGTGGCGGTTGTACCGAGCCCTGTTTTCTACCCAGAAGGTTCTGAAGTGAAAGCGGCACTGCGTCTTAACTTCACCAATGCAACACCAGAAGAATTGAAAGTGGCGGTAACACGCCTAGCAGACGTACTCAACGCGCTGTAATAAAAATTACACCTTAAAATCCAAATACCTGCCTTTGAGATGCGAATTAAGTCTCAAAGGCAGCGTTTCAAAAAGTTCCCAAAAAAATTTATTTTTTTCTCTCAAAATCAACTCTCTACGTTAAGTGTCTGTTTTCGCTTGATCCTCACACTGTCGCAAAAAATAGATCTCGATCACGGATTTGAAGCCTTGAAAAGTTACGTCTATCTTTCAGAAAAAAGACATCGACCTTGCAGCATCATCTGCGAATTCAAACACTTTTGATCGTGACGGCTTATCACTATCGAAAATCGAGCTGAAACCATCAGCAATGCAGTCTTGTGAAGATGAACGTGGCGAGGACGCAATTACAACCATTCTGAATGTCGCTATACCAATCCGCGATTGGACTTATACACGTCGGCTTAGCGCATCATATTACAGAGGGGTTTATCAGGATGAACAATCGACCATCGAAAGGACTCGTCGTCACTGGCTTGTCCGCCATGCTTTCTCTCGCTGCGATTCAAACCGCACATGCGAGCAACTCACCAAACTGTAGCGACGTATTAGCTGGCAACAAAACTGCTGCGTCGCAAAAAATGACCGTCTTACTGGGTGAAGACATCACCCAATCTAACCTCGTCACGACGGTTGTTCCGGCAAAAAACAATCCGTTTGTGACCGAAGAATTAGTTTCAGTTTCAAACGACGTTTCGCCCAACGGTTTACTGCCGAAAAAATCATTGGAAGAGATCAAACAAGTTCGTGACAACATTGAGAAAGCGGGCATTGAAGTCAGCAAACTCCAAGGTACGTTTGAAGTGGCTTTTGTCAGCCTAATCGACGGACACTGCCAGTTCTCAACTAACAAGCTCACCACTAACGCGAAGATCGACTTCGACCACTTAGAAGGGTTGTCTGCTTATTCTATCCCTGCACTACTCGCGATGGTTGATAAATCTTATGCGATGGCAGAAGCTCGAATTGAAGAAGAAAAAGCGCGTGTTGCGGAAGTTGAGCGCGAGAAAGAACGACAAAGAGAAATGGCAGCTGCAGCGGCGGCCGCTCGTTACCAAGACGCGAACGTACTTGTCAGAGTCGAGAAGTTTGATGGCTCTAACGTCACCTTCTCTGTGACTAACTTAGCCTCTGACGGTGAGTTACAACCGAACTTTAATACCTTCAGAGCGTATCAAACCGACAAGGGCGAGTTGATTTACAAATCTGAATCTTTGTTGAGCTTGGTCGATCAGGAAGGTAATGGCCTAACGACAATTGGTATTGCTGAGCTTGGTCCACAAGCGGGCAAAGATTTGACCATCTCTCCAGGAGAAACTCGTCAGTTCATTACCAGTATCGAATCAGAAGTCGCACCGGAAGCTAAGCTAAGCCTAGAGTTCCCGGCAAAAGTTCTGAACACGGATGACGCTTTCTCTTTGTCCTTTACCGATTCAGTTGCCATGGCGACTGCAGGGCTGAACTAAACAGCTGAGCTGAACTAAGTCGCAGGGCAGAAATAACTAGCAACCACGGCGTGTCCCTTGTCGTTCCTTGCTACGCCTTGGAGGCAAATACCAAAACGAAAAAAGCAGACATTAACGTCTGCTTTTCTTTTAGTTCTGACACTGATACGCGTTAGCGAACATGGTCACTGAGCTTGAGAAACCAAGTGGTTGATACAAGTAAAGGGTATCTGCCCCTAGCTCTGCGGCTTTGATACGCATTTGGTTTAGCGTACCCCAAACCATGTCTTTGTCTGCATGAAGCCAGTAATCGTAAAAGTGGCCTTCTGAGCCCATTACTGTGCCTAGGTGCTGGCAGTTTGCGATTGCATTTACATCATCCCAAATCACTTTCACTTGCTCGGACTCTTGCGTTGGGAAGGTCACGCAGCCAGTTAACAACGTTGCTAATGCTGCAGCAGTCATTAACTTTTTCATAATTTCATCGCCTTAGAATTAAATAGTCTGCGGATTCTATTTATCACCCAGACGATGACCAACAAATTATTTTTATGCTTTACATAACAGCCTGTTTAGGCGCTTTTGTTGGTCGTTTTAACGCTCTTGCATCTCGAATATTCAACGTCATCAAAGTCAAATTAGTGAACCCAGCAACTAACTCCACGATTTGAACCACGTAAAAAGTGGTATCAAAGCGTCCAAGTTCCGCTAAGTGATGAAGGTAAATGGCTGATGGAACAAGAATCAAGATGCCGTTCAACGCAACGAAAGGCATACGCTTTTTCTTTGCAGCTAATGGGCCTTTCTTTACATTAGGAGCCATCTTAGACCCCGTAATACCAGCTACCGCCATTAAAGGTACTACTGCCCAAATCGCATAAGAAATATAGGTTTTGACGAACAAGATAGCTTGGTGATCACCAAATAATTCAACCAACACGGTGCTAATAAAAAAGCTCATGATGAGCAGATAGGCACTGATAGAGCTGAGTCGATGAGCTAGGCTGAGTGACTTTTTCATAGCGATATTCTCTTTTTTGATTTGATGTGAGTAGCGGTACAAAATAAAGATTACACAACAATCATTGCATAAGCAACATTTGCATCAAAAACAAACCGTAAACCTAACTCGATATTTGCGCCTGAAGGTTTTAACTTAATGTTTTTAATGAACATTTACTTTCAAATAAAAACAGAGTTGTGATTGGATTTTGTGACGGAATTGGAGTAAAACTGAAGGGTAGATGAAAAGAGGAACTGAATTTGGCTTCCAAAAATAAACTGATCCGCTATCAATCCACTGAAGTTGCAGATGTTTTCAGTAAAGAAGATGAGCTGATCAAACTCGTGCAGACGGATCAACTCTCTCAAGTCTTATTGTTGTGGCAAGTGAAAAGCCCAACGCTCGTCCTTCCTGCGGGCAAGAAGTGGCCTATTTCAGACGAGCTAGAACAAGGTCTTGAGGACACTAACTGGAAACTATTCTCTAGAAAAACTGGCGGCGCACCCGTCCCCCAAGTTCCTGGAATCATTAATCTATCTCACATCTATCATTGGCCAGAAGGTCAACCATACGACATCAAAAAAGCGTATCTCGACTTATGTTCTGTCCTAGAGGTTTTCTTTGAACAACTCGGAGTGAAGGTTGATGTGCACGCAACCCCAAACTCCTATTGTGACGGGGACTACAACCTAAACATCAATGGACAAAAAGTGGTAGGAACCGCACAACGAGTCTTACTGAAGAAAGGCGGCGGGCAAGTGGTGCTCTCTCAAGCCTGCATTCTTATTGATGCGGACGTAGAAAAGATCGTTGAACCTGTACAGTTGTGTAATCGTCTATGCGGGCATAACGATGATATTCGCGGCGATGTGCACACTCCCCTATTCAATCACATAGAAGAAAGGCCAGATACTGACGCACTGTTCCAACTGCTAACACAAGCCTTTTTGGATCACGCCAAGCACTAGCCTCACTCTTAAGAGCAAGGTATACGCTCTATACCTTGCTCCAGCCTTGATTCAATAAACGCTACTGAGTGTAATCATTTCGTTCGCTGTCTTTGTCTGACAGATACTCGACAAACTCAAACTGCATCCCATGATCTTCCAAGTAATAGACGTTTTTACGAAATGGGTGTTCAGCGCCCCAGTGGTCAAGCTCATAACCCACTTCTTTTAATCGAGCAACGAGCGCATCAACATCTGGAACAACAATCCCGAGGTGCTTCATGCCAGTAAAATGGGTCGTCCAATGCCCAGCATCGCCATCTCCACCATCGGAGATCGCAATGTAAGAATGCTCATCTCCGACATGAAACCATTCGATAGGGCGTCCAAACCAGTCATCAAGCTTACCGCTACCACGGATTGTCCAATCTGGAATAGCGGTGGTTAAAAATTCAATGGTTTTGCGCGCATTTACGACAGAGATATTGGCGTGTTCAACATAGCTTTTCATAACGTTGTTCCTTGTTAATTTGGGTTATCGTTTTAGTTTTCCTTTTGCTTGTTAAACACTCTAAAACCTCAAGCAAACTTGAGGTAAATACTGCATTTTGACGCTGTCGTGAGAAATGAGATCTGCTTCAAAAAATTATCCATGACAGAAATAGTTGAAGCTAACGCCTAAAAGCCTCAGAATGTCGCACTTTTCGCGTCGTACATAAATTCGACGCCTTGTTATCTAACTCGACAATTGAGAATCATACATATGGGTTTTACCTCGTTAGGTCTATCTGCTCCAATCCTTAAAGCTATTCAGGAAAAAGGCTACGACACCCCTTCGCCAATTCAGGCACAAGCAATTCCAGCTGTTTTGGAAGGGAAAGACGTGATGGCAGCAGCGCAGACTGGTACAGGTAAAACGGCAGGCTTTACGCTTCCGATTCTTGAACGTCTGTCGAACGGTCCACGTGTACGCAGCAACCAAGTCCGCGCATTGGTGCTAACGCCAACTCGTGAGCTTGCGGCTCAGGTGCAAGAAAACGTATTCATGTACAGCCGCCACCTACCTCTAACGAGTGCAGTGGTATTTGGTGGTGTGAAGATCAACCCGCAAATGCTTCGCCTACGTAAAGGTGCGGACGTATTGGTTGCAACACCAGGTCGTCTATTGGACCTATACAACCAAAATGCAGTGAAGTTTGACCAACTTGAAATGCTGGTTCTGGACGAAGCAGACCGCATGCTAGACATGGGCTTCATTCGCGATATTCGCAAGATTCTTGATTTACTGCCTAAGCAACGTCAGAACCTGCTATTCTCTGCTACTTTCTCTGATGAAATCCGCGACCTTGCAAAAGGTTTGGTAAACAACCCTGTTGAGATTTCAGTAAACCCTGCCAACTCGACAGCACGCACTGTAGAACAATGCATCTACCCAGCAGACGTGAAGAAGAAAGCGCCAATGCTGGTCAAACTGATCAAAGACGGTGATTGGAAACAAGTATTGGTATTTACCAAAACCAAGCATGGCGCAAACCGCTTAGCGAAGTTCCTAATCGACCAAAAGATTACAGCTGCAGCAATTCACGGTAACAAGAGCCAAGGCGCACGTACTAAAGCACTGGCTGACTTTAAATCTGGCGAAGTTCGAGTGCTGGTTGCAACAGACATCGCTGCGCGTGGTATCGATATTCCTCAGCTTCCGCAAGTGGTTAACTTCGAACTACCTAAAGTGGCAGAAGACTACGTTCACCGTATCGGTCGTACCGGTCGTGCTGGTGAAGTGGGTAAAGCGATTTCTCTAGTGTGCGCACTTGAAGCATCAGAACTGTTTGCGATTGAACGTTTGATTCAACAGCTGCTTCCTCGTAAAGAACTGGAAGGCTACGCACCAACGAACGTATTGCCTGAGTCGAAGCTAGATACTCGCCCTATCAAGCCAAAGAAACCGAAAAAACCTAAGAAGCCAAAGGCAGAAGGTGAAAACGGTCAAACTGCTGAGAAGAAAAACAGCGGCGGTAACAACAAACCAAAGCGTCGTTTCAACAGCGACAACAAAAACGGTAAAGGCGAAAACAAATCTGGCAAAGGCGGCGCTGGCAAGCCAAAAGGCAACCGTGACGGCCAAGCTCGCTCAAACGGCAAGCCAAGCGGTAACAAACCGAATAACAACCAGTCTGGTGCAAACAAACCGGGCGCAAATAAAAACGGTAACAGTGGTAAACCATCAGGTAACCGCAAACCTAACAGCGGTAAACCGTCAGGCAACAAGCCATCAGGACAACGTCGTAAGCCACGTCCGCAAGTAGCTAAATAATAAAAAAACAGCCCCTCACAATGAGGGGCTGTTTTTTTGTGTAGTATGGCGAATAGCAGGCTTAGATTAATGCCACTCCATTTCACCACTTAGCACTTTCGCGCCCAGTTCTAAATCGCCTTCTGTAGCAGCAAATTGTGGGTACTTAGCCTTCATCGCTGCCGAAATCTCGCTTGATGATGGCTTATTTAATTTTTCTAACGTATGCTCAATGTCTGCAATGTAGTTCATGGTGAATTGAATACCTTCCACACCTTTCGGCATATCACCAAGGTAGTGTCCCGGGATCACGGTTTTTGGTTTCAGTGCTTTCATACGCTCCAACGATTGAGACCATTGAGCACGCTCTTGTTTTGACTGAGTGTCCGCCATCCAAACATGAACGCCACTGTAAACCGATACTCCACCAAATACCGTTTTCTCTGAAGGCACCCATAGGTAAGCATCATGAGTATTGATTTCTTTTACTTCAATGCGCTTACCTTCAAGCGTCAGAGTGGTGTCATTGAGTACAGTAGGCACAACAATTTTTGATGGTGCCCCCTCTTTCAAAATCGGTCCCCAGTACGCCAGTTTCGCGTCTTTTGTTCGCTCGATATGTTTAACAACCGCTTCACTCGCAACCACTTTCACATCAGGGAATTCCGCAACAATAGGCTCTAGGCCAAAATAATAGTCTGGGTCACCGCTGCTGATGTAAATCATCGACAGCTCTTTGCCACTCTTTTTAATCTGTTCCACCAACTTTTTTCCGTCTTTGACACTAAATTGTGCGTCAAACAACATCAGCTCTTTTTCACCAGAAACAAGCACAGAGCTTGCAGGAAAGATCGCATTTTCACCGGGGTTGTAGTGGGTAATCGTTAAGTCCGCAGCCGACACATAGTTCGATGCCGCTAGTGCTGTGATCAGTAGAGTAATTGAACGCTTATTCATCATCTTATTCCGTGTTAGAGAACCAACTCATGCGGCTCGTTTAATGTGAGGTCATCTTATTTGATTGGTTTTAGATGAAATAGACAGCAAATTAACTTTCACTGTTGCGAAATCCGGACATATACTGTGACGGCGATTTTCTTAAGGTGAAGCAAAAGAATGGACAGACTTGAGGCAATGAATGTCTTTGTCACGATCGTAGAGCGAGGCAGTTTGAGTGCAGCAGCAGAGCACCTCGACATGTCCCGAACCAAAGTGACACGTTATTTAGGTGAGCTCGAAAAATGGATGGATACTCGTTTACTCCACCGCACAACTCGAAGCCTCAGTTTAACCAGTGCAGGTAAAGAGACGCTTGAGATTGCACGAGAGCTACTTGCACTTGAAGAATCCCTAAGCGGAATCCGAAACCAAAATCGAGTGAATTTAAAAGGTCAATTGCGTATTACCGCAAGCTATTCCATTGTGAGTAGCTTCCTCATTGATGCAATCACAAGCTTTGTTGAACAATGGCCTGATGTGGCGATTGATGTTGTGTCGACAGATGAAACCGTAAACCTCGTGGAATCACGCATTGATCTTGCCATACGCATCACCAATGAGTTGCCTGCTAATGTCGTAGCAAAGCAATTAGGTGAATGCCGCTCGGTGATATGTGCGTCCCCCAAATATATCGAACAAAAAGGGGCACCGTTAAACGCCCAAGACCTAGGACACCACAATTGTCTTTCCTTTAGCTATTTTGGTCGTTCCGAGTGGATATTCTCTGGACCAAACGGTGATGAATCAGTCTCCATCAAAGGCAATATCAGCGCGAATACCCCAGAAGTACTGCTTGCTGCCGCTTTAAATGGTAACGGAATCAGCTTACAGCCTTTCCCAACCGTGAAGGATTTGCTCACTGAGGGTAAGTTGATTCAGCTGTTACCAGAATGGCACCCAAAAACGTTAGGCGTTCATGCCATCTATGGCACACGTAAACAAGTCACACCGTTATTAAGAGCCTTTATCGACCACCTCTCCACTAGCATGTCGGAATCCAAACGCTGGTGAGCACTTTTCTGAGCATTCATGTTACAACGAACCTCCAGTGGTTACTTAAATAGAAAGCCGCTGGATAAACCAGCGGCTTTTTCTTAGAACTTCAATTCACGTTATTGAAGCGGTGTGATGCGGATATCAGCAATCTGCGCTTCATTCATCTCGCCATCTACGCCACCTGAGTAGATGTAGGTTTCATTAGATTTCAAGTAACTCATATTGAAATGGTCTTTGAGAACCAGTCGGTATGATTTGCCTTGTTCCAAGGAAACTTCAATCGGTGTTGAGTAACGCATACCTTTGTTCTCACCAATATGGCCCATTTGAATGTAACCTTTACCAACTGACTGACCAGATTCGTCGAGAACTTCGAGCTCTTTCACTGCGTTAGTAATACCGGTGTTTAGTTGACCTAGGTTATTATTATACCACGCCGCCAACTGGTATCGCCCGCTAGTAGGGACGGTGAAAGCACTCAGACCATTTACATCACCACTATCTTTGCTGACAGTGACTACCGATACATCGTCTTTTAGCGATTGGTAATCACCCTCGAGTTTGACGCGAATATCTTCGCCAACACAAACCGGTTCACTTGGGTTAGAACGGAAGCCTTGTTCATTAATACTCTCTGCCAAATAACACGCATAACCGCTTAAGGTATCGCTGTACTCTTTTCCGTTAACATTGCTTTGGATCAGTTGACCATTGCGGTACAAGTTAATGTTGTAGTCACTAGTTACACCAATCGTCACATTATTGTTAGCGCGAGTGACATCGAGCTTAGGCTCTTTTGGAGAAAAGACTTTTTCACTTTCCGTTGCGTAAGGTTTGACTCCATCAACCACTTTTATACTGCTGTCATCAGCAACAAGACTACCCAAGGTGACTTGGTAGTGACCATTACCATCAACCGTCACCTCTTCCACTGGATAGTAACCGTTTGACTCATCTTGTGCTTCTGGCAGGTGAACCGTCACAGAGTAGTTTTTCCCCTTGAAGTTAAAGTTCTCCAATGTAATCTGATCTGATTGAGCAAAAAGTTGATTGCGAACCCATCCTGTAATGAACGGTTTAACTTCCAATTGCCCTGTTTCAGTGTGAATACCAAAGATAGTTTCGACCACCATATTGAGGTAACCACCTACCGACCATAGCTGGCGCTGAGAGTTAATTACTGGGCCATCAAGAGAAGCATCTGCACCATGATCGCTATGAATAATGAACGATTTGCCAGACAACCACTCCAAGTTTTCCATATTTGATAGGTTCGTTGCGGTACCGCGAACTAGGGATTGAATCGCATTGTTAGCCGCTGTCACGTTTTGGGTATGATGTGCAGCGCGCAAGCTATATGCGGTGACAAATGGCCAAATCGCACGGTTGTGATAAACCGGAACACCTAGCTGTTGAGGGAAGTAAACTGGAACACCAAACTCACTATGAGGGTAGTTTTCCATAATTTGCTTCGCCTGAGCATCACTTGCAATGCCACTTATAATTGCAAGCGCTTCACCTAGCATGTCATATTTGTCGACAGCAATATCTTGCCCGTTATCGAACAAGTAACTCACGTACATACCACGCTCTTCATTCCAAAACTCAGTATTGATTGCCGTTTTTAACTGCTCAGCCCAATCTGCGTATTTCACCGCGTTTTTTGAGTCAAATTGTTCTGCCAACTTCGCCGCTAAGCGCATTGCTCGATAGTGAACCACGTTAGTAGACAACGCTTTGCTACTACCAATCGCATTAACATCATCTGGCGTCCACGTAGAGTATGTCTGCTCGCGCCAGTCCAAGAACGACTGTTCACCAGTGTATAAACCTGAGTCTTGATCAAACGCCGCTAAACGGTCGGCTTCTAGCGTGTTGCTAACTGCGTTGTAAGCGCGCTCTGCGAATTGGTTGTAAGCTTCGCCATCCAATGCCGACAGTAAACGTTCTGCCCCTAACGCCCAAGTTGTTCTATCGGTACTGATCGGCCAACTGCCACCAGTGCCTGTATCTTGGACGATTTGCTCGCCATCGTATTGTTGATCTGTTGAGTCTCGGAAGGCTGATAACTTGAATTCCAAACCGTTTTCAACACGCGTAGGATTCATCAATGCAAGGGAAAGGTCGGCCGCATATGCCAAATCACGCGTCCAAACGTAATGCCACTTGGCACCTGTCTCAAACACTTCTGCCTTTATTGGTTTGTTGTAGTTGTAATTGCCGTCTTTGATTTCAGACACCGCAAGTTGATCAAGCTCTTTCATCGTCAAAGCGAACAGTGCATCAAACGCGAGATCGCCAGATACAACACGCGGCCCTTCTTTCTCCGTAATCACCATGCCTTGATCCAGCGCATCTCGCAGTTCCGTCGTAGTTGAGATGCCAAATTCACGCAGTTCTGCTTTAGGATCCTTGACTGAAAATGTCACTGTTTCATTGCTGTCATCATAGTTTCGGAACAGTTTTAGTTCTTTATTTTGATGCCCCTCATGCACCATTTCAGGATCCAAAATAGCATCTGAGTAATACTTCTCTGCCTCTTCCTGCGTGGCTTTTGTTACGGTCATCGTCGCGCTGCTTTCATCCGCAAAACTCACAGAGAACTTATAGTAACCTTTGTCTTCAAACGTGATTTCCGAATTGCAGTCGTCATTCATACACGCTTCATTCGTTTCTGGTTTTGGTAAGTAGTCCTGAGCCTCATCAAACATCGCAGGCTGTTCAAAATGAGTGTATTGGATTTGCCAGCCAGGATCGGCAATCTTGAATTGGTTACTGCCTCGCGCTACACGCAACACCGTTTCATATTCATTGTTCCCTAAATACTTCAGCTTCGCGTGTTCTGCAGTCCCCCAATCGCCATTCAATCCGCGTAAGTAAAGGTCTTCCGAAATAATCGGTTTATCGACCACCTCTGTGGTATCAGAATCTGAACCACATCCAACTAACCCCATCGTTGCAGCAACAGCAAGCGCGATAAAACTTGGTTTCATGTTCATCCCTTAGATTGTTATTTTGGCGACAGTCTAAGGAAGACGCTCTTCAGAGAAAAATAGGTAAAATCGCAAGCTTTATAGACAATATCTATATGTTGCTCACCAATAGTGATTTAGATCTATGAAACACTAATAAATTCAATTATGTCAGATAGCAGATTTGTGATTTATAAAAGAAATTGTGCACAATACCCCCAAGAAACCTTGCTTCAAAAAGGGGAATAACAATGGACAAATCTCTACAGCAATTTTTACTGATTGCTCGTTGTCAAAGCATAAGTGCCGCCGCAAGGATGGCCGGACTAAGCCAACCGACAATGACGAGTAATTTAAAAAAGCTGGAAGAGTCTCTTGGCGTCACACTCTTTGAACGCCACCAAAGCGGTATGGTTCTGACCGAGTTTGGTCGTATTCTCTATCGTCATAGCGACGCGATGCAGCACGAATACAATCAAATGATGCAAGGCATTGAAGAGAGGAAGCAGTATCAAGTCGGCAAAATAAAAATAGGAACCGGAGACGCGTGGTGGCCTTTGTTCGTAAAGCAAGCCTTAGATGAACATTTGTCTCATCAACCATCCGCATCTACACACGTCGAATTTGGCAATCATTTGGGCTTAATGGATTCTTTGATTAATGAGCAAATTGAATTCTTCATTGGTCATGAAATTGTAGGGTTGTCGTCAAAGTGTGATGTTACTTTTATTCCTTTATTTCAAACTGTTGACGCTTACTTTGTTTCTCCCAATCATCCACTTTTGGGTAAAGTGGTGACGAAACAAATGCTCCATGAATACCCCGCCCTATCCGTCACCTATGATGCAAAAAAGTTTAACCATGTTTTAGACAACCCTATTCCCAAGCAAAACGAAAGGGAACGTCAGCAACTTGATAACCGCCCAACTTACGAAGTCGATTCGTTACTTGCGAGTATTGATGTACTAAAAAGTGGCATAGCCGTGATGTCTTATACCAGCCACCTGAGCGACTACTTACAATCGTTAGGGTTGAAAATCTTAACCGTGGACACACAGCCCAAGCCGGGGACTGTCGGCATCTATCGCCATAGAAGGGAAACCTCGGAATCTCATTTGGCTTTGATTGCACACATCACTAAGTTAGCCCAAAATTTAAGCTAATCACTATTGAGGTAACCCAATGACATACGAAGAATTTAATCAATTTTGTGGCTCATTCGCTGCCACTTCCCATGTTGTTCAATGGGGCGACGCGCACGTTTGGAAAGTCGGTGGAAAGGTATTTGCTATTGGTGGCTGGAGTAAAGACAAGCAGCCTGCCTTTACGTTTAAGACTTCTCCTTTAAACTTCGATTTTTTAAGTGATTATGAGGGTTATATTCCTGCCCCTTATTTCGCAAACCGTGGTATGAAGTGGATTCAGCAAACGGAAACCTCCGGACGCCTAGACGAAGAGCTAAAGTACTATTTATCAGAATCTTATCGATTAGTTGCACTTGGCTTGAGTAAGCGAAAACGCGATGAATTGGGCATTGAACTGCCACCAGCGAAGTAATACCGATGCTTGAAGAAAAACTTGCCCAGTTGTTGGCAGAAGAGCCACTTCGCATTCAAGCCTTGGAGTGTGTTCGAACACTGGCTTTACCGGATTGCTACATTGCTG
Organism: Vibrio sp. HENC-03; assembly: GCF_000305755.2. Taxonomy (NCBI): domain Bacteria; kingdom Pseudomonadati; phylum Pseudomonadota; class Gammaproteobacteria; order Vibrionales; family Vibrionaceae; genus Vibrio; species Vibrio sp. HENC-03. Next base: position 190,481 of record NZ_JH976124.1, read on the forward strand.
CAGGCTTTGTGCGAAACCTAGTTTGGGATCACCTTCATCTAAAGCAAAATCCAACACCATTAAACGATCTTGATGTTGTTTATTTCGATCCGAATGAGTTGGACGAACAAACCTACCTCAAATACGAAGCCCAACTAAACGCCTTAATGCCAGAGCTAAATTGGCAAGTTCGCAATCAAGCAAACATGCACCTAAGGAATGGTGATACACCTTACCAAAGTACCTTAGATGCGATGAGTTACTGGCCAGAAAAAGAGACAGCGGTCGCGGTCAGATTGAACGAAAAGAACCACATAGAGTGCATTTCCGCGTTCGGATTTGAGTCTTTGTTTGAAGGCCAGGTTACTTACAATCCCAAGCGAACATTAGTTCTGTTTCAATCTCGGGTAGAATCCAAAAACTGGCTAATCACATGGCCTCAATTGCAGGTTGCTGTCTAAGCCTTGCTTATTCCGGAAACTGGCTATGAAAACGTTCAATCAAGAAGTCCAAAAACAAACGAAGTCGCTTGGGTTGATACTGACGGCTAAGGTAAATCACGTTCAAATCTGCGCCTGCAGAAGAGGTCGATGCGTTGAAGTTCTTCATATAGCCATTTAACACCGTCACTAAACGTTGCTGTTTGATGTCCTCTTGCACATCGAGAATCGATTTCAACGCAATACCTGCCCCATCTAACGCCCATTGACGAATCACTTCGCCATCATCAGAAAACCGCTTCGGTACGACAGTAACTACATTGTGCTGCTCTTCATCTTGAAAGTGCCATGTTTTCAACTCTTCATTGCTGCGAACCATGGCTAAACAATCATGCTGTGCTAAATCTTGTGGCGTGATCGGCGTGCCTTTCTTTGCCAAATACTGAGGAGAAGCGCAAAGCACTCGGCGACTGGACGCCAGTTTGCGAGAGATAAGGTTGCTGTCGGCTAGCTCCCCATATCGGATAACGATGTCCAAACCGGACTCCGCCAAGTTGGATAAGTTATCGTTCAAATACAGATAAGGGATCACATCGGGATAAAGCTGACTAAATTCCGACAGTATTGGCGAAATGTATTGCTTACCAATATCACGAGGAGCCGAGATTTTAAGTGTGCCGCGCACTTCTTTGGTGCCAGTTTGGAGTAAGTTCTCCGTCTCTTTGACGCTGTCGATGATTTCCAAGCATGCCTGATGGTACATAGCGCCAGAGTCCGTCAGTGAGATATGCCTTGTACTGCGATTAAGTAATTTCACCCCATAGCGATCTTCCAGCGACTGCAATCTTGCCGTTACTGTTGCTGGCGATAAGCCGAGCTCTCGGCCAGCCGCCGCCAACCCTTGGTTCTTCACTATGCTGACAAACAGCGTCATATCCGAAAACTTGTCCACATTCCCTCCTTAAACTTCATTATTCATCTGAGCTGAATAATCAATTCAAATATTACTCAATTATCAAATTTATTCCAATCAATATACTGACTCCATCGAAACGAGATTGGAGAAACAAATCATGACAACAGAAAAAACCATTTATGTCGTACTGGGTGGCACATCAGGTATTGGCGCTGAACTTAGCCAACAACTTGCGAGCGACAATGCGGTTGTCCACGTAGCAAGCCGCAAAACAGGGTTAGACATCAGCGATGAACAGTCGGTTTACCACTACTTCGAAACTATTGGTGCTTTTGACCACCTGATCGTCACAGCAGGTTCTTATGCTCCAGCAGGCAAAGTGGTGGATGTAGAAGTTTCCCAAGCAAAATACGCGTTCGATACCAAATTTTGGGGCGCCATCAACGCAGCGAAACATGGAGCACGCTACATCAAGAAAGGCGGATCAATCACGCTAACTTCCGGCATGTTATCGCGCAAAGTTGTTGCTAACACCTACGTAAAAACCGCGATTAACGCTGCCATTGAAGCAACCACAAAAGTACTGGCGAAAGAACTGGCTCCGATCAGAGTGAATGCAGTCAGCCCAGGTTTGACCAAAACTGAGGCGTATCAAGGCATGAACGAAGACGACAGAAATGCCATGTACAAACGCACACAAAATAGCTTACCAGTGGGCAAAGTTGGCGAAGCCAGTGACGTTGCAAAAGCTTACCTGCTTCTGATTGAAAACACCTATATGACCGGTGCCGTGATTGATGTCGATGGTGGCGCACTGCTTGGCTAACAACACACGTTTGGATAACAACAAATAAAAACAAGGTGCCAGAGCAAGAAAAAAGCATGGCACCAATGGGTTAAAACTAATTAAAAAAAGAGACTCCCCCATGAATAAAGAAAAAATGCCGCTGCAGGTATGGATTTTAACGCTTGCAGCTTTTGCTATCGGTACCGCGGAATTTGTTATTGCAGGAATCCTACCTCAAGTCGCCAACTCTTTGTCCATCACGGAAGGGCAAGCGGGTTACCTAATCAGTGCCTACGCACTTGCCATTGTGTTCGGCGGTCCACTGCTTACGATTTACTTAGCACGCTTTAACAAGAAAGCCGTACTGGCTGGGCTAATGGTGCTGTTTATTCTCGGCAACGTATTGTCCGCTTTCGCACCTAACTACTTTGTGTTGATGGTCAGCCGAGTGATCACGGGCTTGGTTCAAGGCCCTTTCTACGGCATCGGAGCCGTGGTCGCGACCAATTTGGTTTCAGAAAAAATGGCAGGTCGTGCGGTCGGACAGATGTTCGCAGGCCTAACACTGGCTAACGTTTTAGGTGTGCCTGGCGGTACTTGGATTGGCTTGCAATTCGGCTGGCACACCACTTTCTTAACCGTTGCTGCTTTTGGTTTAGTGGCTCTGTTCTTCATCACTTCAGTGATCAAATCGACTGGTCATGGCGAAGCAAAAGACGTCAAAGCGCAATTGGCTGCGTTCAAAAACCCAATGCTACTTATCAGCCTTGCGATCACCGTATTTGCTTGGTCGGGGTTTATGACTTTGTATGGCTACATCGCCCCTATCGCCATGCACATCACTGGCTTTGGTGAAAGTGCCGTGACTTGGATTTTGGTTATCGTTGGTGTCGGTCTGATTGTTGGTAACACTATGGGTGGTCGCTCATCGGATAAAAACCTACAAAAAGCGTCCATGTTCTGGGCTATCGCAATGATTGTGTCACTGGTATTGGTCGGCCTAACTGTCGACAGCAAAGTTCTGTTCATTGCCACCGCCTTTGTATTTGGTATTGCGTCATTCGCTAACGTGCCAGCAATGCAGCTTCGAGTAATGAACCATGGTGGTGAAGGTCAAGAGTTAGCAGCGACGGCAAACATCTCAGCGTTCAACTTAGCCAATGCCTTTGGCGGTTTCTTAGGCGGCATGGTGCTCGATAGCCAAATGGGCGCAGGCATGATCCCTTACGCAGCCATCATTGTTCCACTGATTGGTTTGTTATTCATCGCCAAGGCGAACCGCAAAGAAAGCAAACAAACTGAGCTAACACCAAGCTTCAACAACTAATTTCATCCCTACTGGTAGCCCTGACTTAACGCCTCCCGGACAAGCGGGGCTACCCAATACGAATCACCAGGAAAATACTATGAAACTCTACATTTACGAACATTGCCCATTCAGTGCTCGCGTCCGCTATGTTGCTGGCATGCTGAATATCCAACTCGATGTCATCAATATTGCTTATGACGACGACAAAACCACAACAGACCTGATTGGAACCAAACAAGTACCACTTCTTATCAAAGACAACGGTGAAGCGATGGCAGAAAGTCTCGATATCATCGCTTACTTCCTTGAACTGGCTATATCAAGTGAAACAAGCCAACCATCTCAACAAGCGCTAGATTGGCAAAAAATCGCGTTTCTTCCATTGCAGAAAGTGGGTTACCCACGTTGGTCAAACATGGATTTACCAGAGTTTGCCACTCAGTCTGCACAGCTCGCTTGGCGCGCGAAAAAAGAAACTGAAGCATTCAATTTTGACGCACTTCTGCAAGACACACCAAACATTGCCAAAGAGGTAGAAGCGCTCATCGAACGTGCGAAAAGTGTGTTGAATCTCGATTCCTACCAGCATGTGACGTTGGTAGACGAAGCGATCTTATTTTCTATTTTGCGCGGGTTCTTCAGCGCCGCAGAAATCCAATGGGAAAACACCGTGAAAGATTGGATGGAATCGGTAAGCAACAAAACCCAAGTGCCACTACTTAAGTAAGGAATCGATCATGAGCAAACTATTTGAACCAACACAGCTGAAACAACTAACTCTGCAAAACCGCGTAGCCATGGCTCCAATGACCCGAGCGCGCACTAGCCAACCTGGAAACATTCCAAACCAAATGATGGCGACTTACTACAAGCAGCGCGCAACCGCAGGCTTAATCATCTCTGAAGCGACCCAGATTTCAGGCGATTCGCAAGGTTACTCGTTCACACCAGGCGTCTACACTGATGAACAAGTGGCAGGCTGGAAAACCGTCACTCAAGCAGCAAAAGAGCAAGGTGCAGCGATGTTTTGTCAGTTATGGCATGTTGGCCGTGTATCACACCCGACATTTCAAAAAGGCGAACAGCCTATTGCCCCATCAGCACTAAAACCCGTAGAGACCCAAGTGTGGATTGCCGACGAACAAGGCAATGGCAACATGGTCGATTGTGTAGAGCCACGAGCCATGACTCAAGCCGATATTGACCGTGTAGTGAGTGATTTCGCCCATGCCGCGAAACGTGCGATTGAAGCAGGCTTCGATGGCGTCGAAATCCACGGCGGTAATGGTTACCTGATTGACCAGTTCCTACGTACTAATTCAAACCACAGAACCGACAACTACGGCGGTACTCGCGAAAACCGACTTCGCTTTTTATTAGAAGTGGTCGATGCGGTGAGCGAAGCCATCGGTGCCAACAAAGTGGGAGTACGACTCGCACCTTTCATCACTTTCAAGGACATGAACTGCCCAGACATTGTGCCAACCATCCTTGATGCATCGAAACAACTTCAAGCTCGTGATATTGCGTACTTGCACCTGTCTGAAGCGGATTGGGACGACGCACCAGTGATTCCAGAAAGCTTCCGCATCGAACTGCGCGAATACTTCACCAACACGATTATCGTCGCGGGCAGTTACACCCAAGAGCGTGCTGACGAGGTACTTGAGAAAGGCTATGCGGATTTAGTGGCATTTGGACGCCCGTTTGTTTCTAACCCAGACTTGGTGGCACGCTTACAGCACCAACAACCTCTTGCAGAACTGGATGGCTCCACACTCTTTGGTGGTAATGAACACGGCTATACAGACTATCCGGCGCTTGGTTGAGAGGCTTTACCCGCTTCTGATAGCGATTCATAGCGTGCCGTATTTCTCAGATTAATCAGTTGCTATCCCATAAAGGGAAAAGCACAAAGTAGTTCAACGTTTTCTTGTGTTCAGATGTAATAAACTGGCTGCATATTCAGAATGCAAATTTAGGAGAACGCTCGTGTCTGATGAAACTACAAAACAAGAAGTGACGGTTGTTGATATTAAGATGCCATTTATGTCGATGGTGATCTTTATGGTCAAGTTCGCTATCGCTTCAATTCCTGCGATGATCATCCTAGGTATTATTTTCAGTATCTTAGGAGCGCTTTTCGGTGGGATGTTCCACGGTATGGGTCACATGTAACCGACTAATCCACAAAAAACACTCTCCATGTTTTACTTATGGAGAGTGTTTCTCTTTAATCCACCAGCACTAAAGAATCTAAGATGCCTTTACCGCTATGGATACCACCTTCGTTCTCACTGGCTGGTTTACTGCGAATCAAATAACCCGCGTAGCCATCCAATTGCGTTACAGGTTCACCTTGATAGTGCGCCGTGAATAAACCGATTTCACTCACAAGATCCGTCACCACGCTCTGCTTTGCATCACGCACCGCAATCGTCGGTGTTTCTCTTTCATGCGGATACAAACGCTGCATCAAAGCCCAAGCGCTGTATTGCTCTTGCGGCAGTAGACTCAGCTGTTTCGCAATATCGTCACCAAAGATACAGTGACCACCGCCCTCGCCTTGGTTTTTCAATACCCATTCGTCTTTGTTACCAGAAGCAGCAAACCATTTAATCGTGTCAGTGTTAATTGGCTTCATCTCTGCCAATACGCTTTTGACCAACTCGGCTTCTTCAACATTGAGTCCCCAGCGCTGATACTCACATGCCGGCATCATAGTTAACAACATTTGCATTGATTTACTGGTAGCCAACTGTTGACTAATGGTCGCATTCATCGCTACGTAGTGCTTTTCCATGAACAAACGAGTCTGGCTCAAGGTATGGCAACAGATTGGTTCATTCAGTTCTGGCGAGAAGTAATCCATATATTGATAGCCCGCACGCAAGTACACAACGTCAAGACCGCCGATGTTTTCTAGCAAGAGGCGTTGCTTGTCACCGCTCAATAGCTGTGAACTTAACTGCTCAAAGGTACGTCTTACTGTGCGAACGCCAAGCTTCTGCAATTCCACTTCGAGTAAGTGTTGGTCATACACATTGTCTTCGTTTTTCTGCACCACCATCAAAAACGTCGGTGCGCCTTCTTCATTAAAATGCGCTTTGACTTTTCTCGCGGCAGTGGCAATGCCAAGCGCAAGTTGCTGCATGCCTTGGTTATCGGCTGGCGTTGCCGTTTTATCCTCTAACCATTGTTGGTAAACACTGCCCCACTGGGAGCTTAGGAATTGATGCAGCTCTGTTGCACGCTGACCAAAAGGCGCCATCCCAGCCGCAATGCCATTAAATTCGATCACTTTCGCGCCGTGTTGACGATCATCCATAAAGTCGGTTCGCATTAACAACAGGGGTTGGCGTGCTGCTTCATGGTGAACCTCTTTATGCAGTTCCAATAAACGCTCAAAGAAAGTATCCGCTTTGCCTAGCTCGGCTAAAGAGGTTTGCAGGAATTCATAATCCTCAGACACATGACTAATCAGCTTGGCGATCAACGGCGTCACTTTCTTCAAATGTGCGAACACATCACGCTCTATCGTCATTGGCGCAAAGCTAAAAGGACAGTGTCTTGCGGTGTTATCTGCTTGACGAAATGCCACGCCGTGCATGATTGCCCACTCACAAGCTTCTTCAATCACTTGTTGTGGGATAGTTTGTTTGTCTGAGGTACTCATGGTTTTGCTTCAAAATTTTTCGCCTAATGTACTTAAGACGCTGGAAGTTGCAATAAGACGCACACTTTCTCGATTTATTTTTCGTTTTTTTGCTCAACAAAGCGCCGAGTCATATCCCGCCGTATGCTTATACTCAAGTAACCTCGAGGTGCTTGGTTCAGCGAGAATGACTTGGTTTGAAGGCGAGGCAACAATTTGAAGATCTAGTGATTCTAAATCAATAATTGTTAACGAAGCATACGAACCAAGACAACTCGCCCTTCGGGAGCGTGTCACTGAAGCAATTTCTTCGTCAAACAACTTGGAAAGAGCTAACTATTCCGCTTCGTTGTTTTCCTTGAACTTGAATCAGTGACAACGCTCTGAATCCTGCACCTTGAAGTCACTTGAGTATATCCCTCTTTCTTTGCGGCGGATGACTGGTTAAAATGCACAAAATGGCGCACTAACTGGATAGATCATGGCAAAACTTACCCTTCAAGAGCAGATGCTAAAAGCAGGCTTGGTTAACGAGAAAAAACTGAAGAAAGCGAAAAAAGGCTCTAAAAAATCACGCGTTCAAGCTCGCGAAGTAAAAGCGGCGGTTGAAGAGAACAAACGTCAGCAGTTAGAGCGTGACAAGCAATTGAGCGAGCAACAAAACGCAGAGCGCTTGAACAAAGAAATCAAAGCGCAAATCAACCAACTGATTGAAATGAACAAGGTTGATTTGAAAGATGGCGACATCAAATACAACTTCACACACGGCACGCTTGTGAAATCTCTGTACGTTGAGTCAGAGATCCGCGAACAGCTGATCAAAGGCATCTTGGCAATCGCAATTGTTGGTGAAAGCTACGTTGTCATCCCACGTGGTGTAGCAAACAAGATTGCTCAACGCGATGAATCTGTCATCATCGAACAGAAAGAACCAGAAGCGGATATCCCTGCAGAAGATGACCCGTACGCAGATTTCGTCGTACCAGACGATCTGATGTGGTAATGCACCACTTCGTGGAACCCAAAATGAAAAAGCCGCGGTCATCGCGGCTTTTTTGCGTTTGTTTGGAGGGCGTAAATCTTAAACTAACTAAATTATAAGTCTCCCAACCGGATGACGGTTCTGCCAAGCAACAACTCCAGATCTTTTTCTGCTTCAGGCCCTAGTTTGGTAGTTAATACCTGTTCAAGTTTCTTTAACCCATTTAATGAGTCTTTGTGGGTTGACTCTTGGATAAGGCTCGTAATGAACATGTTGAGAACTCTAAGAAACTCCGGCTGAGACAGAGCTTTTGTCCATGAAACTACAAGTTGTTCTCTTGAGTCCAAATTCAGATACGCAAAGAACTTAGGAAAGACTTTTCCTTGAAGGGCTTTTGAGAAGTCCAATCGACTTGGATAGTAATTCTGTAGTGTAGATTTAGTGATAGACAGCTCTTTTGCTAGTCTGTCGTAAGTCACGGCGTTCCAGCCCTCATTCCAGAATAGATTCAAGATGGTTGCGTCATAAACTTCTTTACGTTTGGCTCTTTCTTCTGATGATATTCTTGCCATTTTTTGATCCAAAGAAGGCGGAGCATTCGCACCGCCCTTAATTAGTGCCTAGAGATTGGGTTAATTATAAGCCCCATTTTGTAATTGCAAATTCTAGATCGGTATTAGGTCCATTGCCTTCTTCATTTGCCGGATTCATTCGTAAATAGAAGTTACCCATTGGCAATTCAGAACATAGTTTAACGATTTCACCGCCATTTTCACTTACAAATGCATTCCAATCTGAATATGCTAAGGTTTGCGTTGATTGCTTGTAAACTTCGCCTGTATCAATCATGTAAGTGTACGTTTTAGGGTCAGTGTGCGAACAGGAGTCACCCAGATAGATGTTCACGTACATACCGAGGCCTATTTCCATCTCAATAGGTGCATGAAAGGTGGATCCACGAAGACCTTCTTTTTTAATAGAAAAATCAGCAAGTGTTTTTGTACTGTTTGGTTTAATCGGCATTGTTGCTTTAGCGCCTACAGCGTTAATTCGCAAGTTAGTAATTCCGTCATAACCAAAACTAACGACTTCTGCGCCTACAATGTCAGAGCTGTTGATAACAGGATCTACAATTGGCATTTCAACTGGGACACCAAAGCCGTCACGGATAATCACTGTACCTGTCTCATCAAAATGTACTGAGTATTTTGTTTGTTGAGCAACAACGAAATACACAGTGTCAGTAACAGGTCCAACTCGAGTTTCAAGTGCTAGTTGTGCATTCTTCTTGATATAACCGTACGTATAGCCGTTGCCTTCATACAAGTTCTTTTCATCCAACGTTGCAGAGTAGATATCAAGCGAATCGTCTAGCGTTACATAAGCAAACGTCGTGTTCGACATAGTTACCGTAACTGAACTATCGTGCTTGCCAATATCTGCAGAACCATCAAGATGGTATTCTTTGTAAATTGGGCCAAGTTCTGATTCTGGGTAGTCTATTACTACTCCGCCAGCACCAGCAACATCAACTGTAGCTGTGTAGTTCTCTTGCAGACAAATATTTTCCTTAGTGTGCTCACCACGCTCATCAGAGACGGTCAAATTATATCCACACATGATGGCATCACGATCATAGTCAATTTGCTCCTGTGTTGCGATGCCCATATCAACTAAGTCTTTTTTCAGTACATTAATCGAAACTTCGCGAATTTGTGGATTGATTGGCTGTGAGTCAGATCCGTTGCTCGAGTCATCGCAACCAGTGATTACGATTGTTGATACTAATGCTGTTGCGGTGATGATGTTTGTTTTCATTCCGGTTCTCACAATTAATAGGTACGCAGTACTTGTTAAGGGTATATTTTAGGGTTATTGATGAATTCGGATTACATTATACATACCAAGTACGCATTATAAAGAGAGAACACAAAAAATAATCATAAAGTGGTAGTAGAGCTTTATTCACAAACAAAGCTCTCTAGATATGAATGTACTTACAACTATTTGATGCTGGGTATTCTAATCAATAACTCGATAGCGTTGTCGAATGTAATCGACGATGTGCTTTATCTGGCTCTGCGCGTGTCTTCGTCCTAAATAGTACGCATACATAACACGCTTACGAGGCTCTAAGTTTTCAATTTGTAACGTCACGATGTTTGCATCCTTTACCATCGACGCTGGCAACATACCCATGTATTTGCCTGACTGAATCGCGTGATACGCCAAACCAAGATCATCCACCGTCAAACCTTGCTGTGGCGATACAGCGACTTCTTCAAATTGCTTGTTTACAAACATCCAGTTCATTGCTGGACGAGTTATCACTCCGGGCAGTGATTCCAACTGTTCGATGGAAAGAGTGAGTTCACTCAATTGATGGTTTTCAACGTAATCACGGTGGGCACAAACGACGTATGGAATATCCCATAAATGCAATGCGATTGCAGATGAATCGACAAGTGGACCGACTCGGAATGCTAAATCGATGTCATCTTTAATCAGATGCTTGTTGTCGTTCGACAGAGAAACATCTAGCTGAAGATCGGGGTGCGCTGCTGCAAAATCGATAAGCCACGCCCCAAGAAAATCAATGCCAGCACGAACGGGCATCGACACACTCAACTTCCCCTTGAAGGCAACTTCAGAATCCACCGCGAAATCTATCGACTGTCGAATTGTCCCAAGCAGAGCCGAGCAATTTTGATAAAGCTCTTCACCTCGAGTAGACACTTTGACTTCACGGGTGGTGCGATGAAGCAGCACTAAACCCAAGTTGTTTTCTAGCGCTTCAATACGTCGACTTACCGTACTGTGAGGAATTTCTAACCGCTCAGAAGCGCGCTTTAAGCTGCCCTCTTCTACCACGGTGCAAAATACCTGCAAATCATCCAACACTCGTTTCACGCAGAGCTCCTTTTAGCGAGTATGAATTTCTATTATCCCATTTTTGGAATAGTGATACTCAATATCGCCAATTTTTTCTCTCAGCGCAAGCGTCTAGTATTTGATTCACAGACACGGCAAACGCCCATTAATCGAATCACGAGGATGACATCATGAAAGCAGTATTACTGACTCAAACAGGCGGCAGCGACAAACTGGTATACCAAGAGGTAGCACAACCAACATTGAAAAAAGGACAAGTTTTGGTTCGCATTCACGCCGCACCAGTGAACTTCATTGATACCATCATTCGTGAAGGCAATATGCCTCCGGGTATGATGCCTGAGTTGCCATACATCTCTGGTGTAGAAGGCAGTGGCGTGATTGCCGATTCAAACAACACAAGCTTAAAAGAAGGTACGAAAGTCGCGTTTCTTGGCCCAATTGGCGCATCAACTTACGCAGAGTTTACTGCTGTCGATGCAGATAAGTTAGTCGTGCTACCAGAATCGGTCGACCTTCAAGAAGCCGCTGTTCTACCTGTTAACTACTTTACGGCTTACCACATGCTACATAACGTTGCTCGCGTTGAAGAAGGCAAAACAGCGCTGGTTTACGCAGCGTCCGGTGGCGTGGGTACGGCATTGATTCAATTGGCTAAGCTAGCAGGTCTAAACGTTATTGCTTTAGAGCGACAAGCCCACAAAGCAGAAAACGCATTGAAGATGGGTGCGGACCACGCATTTACCTCTGATAGCGATTGGGTAGAGTCAGTTAAAGAAGTCACCGAAGGTCGCGGAGTGAACTACATCTTTAACCCAGTAGCTGGTGATACCATAGTGCAAGACTTGGAAGTATTAGCGCCACTTGGTCACGTTGTTGTGTTTGGTTTCTTGGCGGGTATGGGTGAGACAAACTTGCAAGCCGAGGCGATTAAGCACTTTAGCAAAGCGCCAACTATTACTTACTCAGAAATCTACGCGACTTACTTCAACGACTACCCATTGGTGAAATCATCCATGGAAGCGCTTTACGAACTCCTAGAGCAAGGCAAAATTAAACCTGTGTTTACCACTCTTCCGTTGTCCGAAGCTGCGCAAGCACACGATAGAATCGAAAGTGGTTCGGTGATGGGCAAAATGTTGTTGCTACCGTAAATCTAAAGATTCCCCCACAATCAAAAAAGGTCGCTGTAATAGCGACCTTTTATCTTATCGGACTTCGCTATTCTGCAAGTAACTTCGGCCAGTTTTTATCCCCGCTCGCGATGTTACCCGGAATGTCTTGTTGCCAAGAGGCTTGAACGGATTTGCTGTAGTTTAGGTAGAGCTTTCCATCGTGAATATTCCACGCATTAGGATCTATCTTGGCGGTATAGCCTTTGCTCACAGCCCAAGCACAATAGCCGCCATATTGCGGTGCAAATTTCTCCGGATTTTTCACGAATACATCTCGATTTTCAGCCGATGAAAAGTACCATTTGGCATCATTCCAACGATAAGTGAAATCGCTGTCACCTTTGACTGGTTTTGATTGAGTGAAGTAGGCGACAGGGTCATAACCACGAATCGCTTTACCGAGAAAGTCGCTATAAACAGGATCAAGAGCGAAAGCAGGAAGCGTCAAACTCCCCCAAATGAAGAATACACTCAACAGTTTCAATATCAGCTTCATAACCTTCCCTCTCTACGTTATCCGATGTTTGATAATCAATCGCTTACCAGTATAGACAGGGAATAAGAGAAGAAACTTTCAGGCTTACAACATCTCAGCGTCGAAACGTGCCGTTCGAGCTTGGGCGATCGTACAGTTGGTTTCCGACATTAGCTCTGCCAAGGTAATGTTTGGCTTCTCCAAGACCAATCGAATCAGCTTGGCCTCTAAAGGTTCAAGCTTATCGCTGTGCTTAGCCAGACCAACTTCCATTTTGTTGATCACAAATCGCATCGGCTCAGATTCTTCTGCCTTGATATGATCGAGAAACGCTTTCAAATCCAAAGCCTCTCCAGCGATTTGCCAATTACGGGAGCGTCGAATGCGCTTCATTTCGCACTTCTTTTCAGCCGCAATTGCTTTAGCTCGCTTAGCATGATCACCACCAATTCGGTGGATCAAAGATGGTAGAGGGATGGATAGATTGCGACTATTCATTTTATGGAGTTCAACGCTGCGAAAACAACGTTAATAGTACTTTCAATATTAAATTAGTCCAACGTTAGAAGTGTTAATTACATTAGCAAGTGATTCGAGCCGAGAATCTCTCAAGCGTTGTTGAAAAATACGCTAGCAAAAACAAATATGGTGATTATTTTCTAATAAAGCGTGGCGTATGCGTAACCACCTACTGTTGCTAGTTTTTTTCACATTTCAAGGAATAGCGAAACCCATGGAGTTTACTTTAAGTCCTATTATTCAAGGCTCTATAAATCAAAACGGAACACCTATCGGAGGATTGAAAGTAGAGAGGACTATAGTTCATAACGGAGTCAAAACAGATGCTGTCGTTACGGATGAAAACGGAGATTTCTCGTTTAGCCCAGTTCTTCTACCACCTGATCACAAACAGCATTCTCTGCAAGATATAAGAGTAAAATTGGATGTTAGTACGATATTTGATGGTAATGAAGTAACCATATGGCAATCCAAACTTCACACGTATCAAGTTTCAGAACCGATCATTAAGTCGTTGCAAAACCTAAATTGTAATCTAGTCGAGCCGCTTAAAGTATTCTCATATCCAGAGTCAAAAAATGAGCCTGTTACAAATGAGGTTTATAGTATTTGTTCTCAAAGTGAGCTCAAGTTTGAGGAGTTATACTAAGTGAAAACACTCTCCCCTAAAGAAGCGCTTACATTTGCAGAGCAAGCTTACGAAATCGAGTTTGATACTAAAACATTCAAACCACACCGCAGATTAGCTAAAAAGTTTTCTTTTGATGTAGACAAAACGACCATCCAAGCACGAACAGGCTCAACTCTAGGGTTAGTTTCAAAAAGAATCTCTAATTTCGTACTTTGTGCAAAGGGGACTGGAGATCAAAATGGGCAATTTGTACTTGCATTCCGAGGTACCAACTTTGACTACACTGCAGATATACTAACCGACCTGAATATTGGAATAAAAGGAAGTAGCAACGGGTCTAGTGCTCATGCAGGGTTTGTTAACACATTTCATAGTTTGAAAGGCCACCTCTCTACCTATATACAAAGCAATGCTAACAGCATAAAAACAATACATTGTGTTGGTCATAGTTTAGGGGGCGCTATAGCCTCATTGTGTGCAGACTGGATTAGAGTTAATTTTAAAATCAATGTGGTACTTTATACCTTTGGAGCACCTCGTGTAGGCTTGCAACCTTACGCTCAAAAATCAACCAACTCAAACTTTGCAATTTTCCGTTGCACAAATGGTGCTGACCCCATACCAATGGTACCTTTGTGGCCATTTGTACATGCACCTATTGATAAACCAGAGTTCAGACTCGACTCATCCGTAGGTATTTTGGGAGATGCTCACAAGTTAGCATCTTCTATCGGGTATCAAAAAACACTTACTTCAGACTCTTGGCAACACATCGGAAGATCTTCGAAAATACATCTCCATAGATCTGTTAGATTAAAGTTTCAGAACAGTCATCAAGTCATGTTCAATGGTCATTGGGCTGACAAAATAGCAGCAGCATTGAGGACTCTATTAAAGGAAGCTGGATACGTTGGTTTAATTGCGATACAGGGAGCATTTGTAGGCAGTTTCACGTTCTATGATCTGGTAGCAAGATCCATAGAAAAAATCGTCCGAATTTCTGATAGGTTTAGGGAGCAAACAGAAGGGTTGTTGGGGCACATGCTCCGATTTGCTGGGAAAGTCGTTCATAAAATTACTGATCTATCATTTAAGTTCATAAAGTATGTATTTAACTTATTGTTGAAGAAGTTAAATAGTTCAGTCTTCAAAGCACTACAGTAACTATTGCCTACCCCACTACAGACACATTCTCAGCTACCCATTTAAGAAGCTGTTTCGCGGCTTTGGACAGCACTTGGTTTTGGCGAACGATGTAGCCAAAATCGGTGTTGGGGAAGCTGGGTAACGGCGTTACTTTTCTTGATAGTTTCAATCTTGGATCGAGTGAGAAGTCCGGCACAATTGCGGTTCCGAATCCGGCTTCTGCCCAATCAATTTGTGCCTCTACACTGCCTACTTCCATGACTCTATGTTTTGGCAGGTTTAGCTCTGGCAAAGACGCGTCAATCAGTTCACGCGTTCGGGTATCGTGACCGAGCAAGATCAGTGTTTGGTTCTCTTCGCTGTTATCTCGCCAATCGAAGATGTTATCGCCGAAAGCACACCAATGAATCTGGGTCAGCGACGTAAAGTGCAGTGGTTGGCTCTCTTTCTGGGCAATAACAAAACCGATGTCAGCACGAGCACTTTTTACCAAATCCACCGCTTGCGATGAGGTGGTGTTGAACAGTGCTAAGTCGATACCAGGGTATTCGTTTTTGAATTGTTGGAATGGCTTGATAAGTAACAGGCGCGAGACAATATCACTCGCCGCAATCGAGAGCGTTCCTTGCGTTAAGTCATTAATGGCATTGAGATCGGATTGGCAGATTTGCAGCTCATTCAACATGTGCTCGGCAGTGTCTAATAATCGCTTACCAGCCTGAGTCAGTTGTACTGGGTTGCGTTCAATCAACTTGGTACGAGTAGCTTGTTCTAGTTGCTTGATGTGAAGGCTGACATTTGGCTGCGTCATGTGCAGTTCAATCGCTGTTTTTCCGAAATGTTTTACTTCTGCCAAGGTGACAAACGTACGTAACCAGTTCAAATCCAACATAGAAAATTACCCGATATGACTTTCTTATCAAGTTAATGAGTATAATTAATTTCTCTTATTCATGCGAGCATCCTAAGATTTTCCGGTCTGTTTTTGGAGAATGAATTATGTCGTCTATCGTTGTTGTGGGTGCAAACTGGGGTGATGAAGGCAAAGGCCGCATCGTTGACTTTTTGGCAGAGCAAGCTTCTGCAAGCATTCGTTTCCAAGGTGGTAACAACGCGGGTCACACCGTAGTTAACGACCTGGGTACGTTCAAGCTACATCAGCTACCAAGTGGCGTTTTCAACCCTGACTGTTTGGCAGTTTTAGGTCCGGGTATGGTTATCAGCCCTGCGTCGCTGTCTGAGGAGATTGCGGAAGTCGCGGAAGCGGGCGTTAAAGTGAACATGTGCATTTCTGATCGCGCAACACTGTGTCTACCTCTACACGCACTAGAAGATACGCTAGAAGAACAACGCTTAGGCGACAAAGCATACGGTTCAACTCGTCAAGGTATTGCACCTGCATACGGTGACCGTGTGATGAAAAAAGGCATCCTAGTTGGTTGGCTGAAACAACCAGAAGTTCTAGTAGAACGCATCAAGTTCTGGATGGACTGGAAACTTCCTCAACTACGTGCACTTTACCCAACATTCGAGTTCGAGCAAACCGCTGAAGAAATGGCGAACTGGTTGCTGGAAGTGTCTGCCCCTTGGCGTGATGCTATTTGCAACGTAACGCTGCCGCTAAAAGAGCTACAAGCAAAAGACCAAACTCTACTGTTCGAAGCACAACTAGGTGCGGGCCGTGACCTTGTTTACGGTGAGTACCCATGGACAACCTCTTCAAACGTTGTGTCTATGTACGCTGGCATCGGTAGTGGTCTTCCTGCTCTGCGTCCAGAGCGTGTTATTGCAGTCGCAAAAGCGTTCAGCTCATCAGTAGGTACTGGTACGTTAATCACTGCAATGGAAGAGCAAGATGCATTCCGTGAACTAGCGGGTGAGTTCGGCGCAACAACAGGTCGCCCACGTGACATGGGTTACTTTGATGCAGTAGCGACTAAGAACGGCGTTGAGCTTCAGGCAGCGACTGAAATCGCACTGACAAAAGTAGACTGTCTGACAGGTCTTAAAGATCTAAAAATCTGTGTTGGTTACGAAGGCGAGCACAGTGAGAACCCAATTTGGCCTCAAACGGCTGCACTAGCACCAATCTACGAGAAGATGGAAAGCTGGAGTGAAGACATTACCGGTTGCCGTAAATTCGAAGAGCTACCAGTTGCGGCACAAAAATACGTTCTACGTATTGAAGAACTAATGGGTGTACCAGTGAAAATGGTATCGGTTGGTCCTGGTCGTGAACAAATGATTATGCGCTAAGACGTAAACAATACGTCTATTGGCAAGCGGCTTTTATCTTTTCCGGGGTAAAGCCGCTTTTTTTATGCACTTTATACTTTGTTAAAACAAGTACTGTTCTATGTTTTAACGAGCGTCAGAACGCTAATTCTTCCATCGGTCTCACCACAGAGCCATGTTGCTGAGACAGCAAGGAGAACTCAACTTCTTGCCCACATCCGCAGTAAAAGTCGTAACCTTCACCGGTTAAAAACGGCGTACTTTTATCGATAAACCAATCTCTAGATTTTTTAGTATGAAGCTCACCACAACTTGGGCAAGTCACTTCAATCGAGAAAGCTTTCGCAATCATATCCCTAACCTCTTGTTTATTGCATCACGTACAACGAAATCGTTTGCTGCAAATAAATTAAACGAAGTCTTGAAACACTTCGTTAAGATATTGTCAGAGGAAAGAGTGGAAAATGCGTGTTTCAACGACACTTTGAACAAGTTTTTGCAGAATTAGATAACCGACAAACTTTGCTCTACACACCCCTTTAGGGTGAATAAATTTTGAACGCTTATTTATCACAATTATGTGATAGTAAGACTCATTTTTTATTTTAAAATAGTAACTTATCGTTATTTTATAAGATCATCTTCACAGTTTGCGCTGAACATTTCCTAAATATGAGACGCTTAATATAGTTTTATGTCATTACTTGCTTGCGCTACTGATATCTGTGACCAATAAATTCTTCAAAAACGCCTCCAAAAGATGGACAAACAACATCAAATTGGGTGTGGTCGGTGTTCTTTCTTTCACGTTCACCATGTTGGCTTTCATCCCTCTTGCGAACCAACATCATAAAAAGCTCACCGAACAAGCGGTGGTGTCTATCGAAAATGAGTTTCGAGACAATGTGAATGATCTCACCTACTTGCTTGATGACGCGTTTTTTCTAAAAGCCTGCAATGATTTGATACATGACCTGAGAGCGAGCATCTTCAGCTTGGGAATGGCTAAAGATATCGCGACGTTCGACAGCGATGGTCAAGTGTTGTGTACCAGTAGCGAGCGCAGCCCATCTTTTTTTATTTACAAAACCATCTTAAAACGTCTTGGCGATAGCGATGTACACGCCACACTCTCCTACACTAAAAGCGCATTAACTCCGGACCAAGCACTGATTCTGTTTTTCACGAAACAAGAAGGCAGAGGCATTAGTGTGGTTTTTCCTAAGGAGTCATTAGAGACCCTCGTTGCTGATATATTTCGCTTTGGGGACATGGACTATCGGATTGATGTCATTGGGAGAACAGTAAGAAGCCCTAGCGATAAACAACCTCTGCGCATGGAAGAAGTCGCCTCAGATGTGCTGCCTTTTACGGTTTACTCTTGCATTGGCTTTGCGTTCTATCTGCAGTTTCTGGTGAGCAAGCTTTGGTTAGGATTGCTAGTGATGGCGTTTGCGCTTGTGGTTCGCCTATTCTTCACTTCGAAGAAGTTTGCTAAGAACAGTTTGGAATTCTCTCTTACACAAGCGATCAAAAGTCGAAATTTGAGTGTGCATTATCAGCCAATTGTGGATCAGCGAGATGGGTCAGTGATTGGTGGAGAATCCCTAGTGCGCTGGAACGATCCGGTTCAAGGCTTTATTTCCCCGGGTATCTTTATCCCTCTTGCAGAGAAAGTCGGCTTGATCGACCAGATCACTTATCTCGTTTTAGATAAAGCGATCAATATGATCGCCTCGAACAAGGTAACGTTCCATGGTCGTTACATCAGCGTGAATGTCAGTCGCTCTTTGATCTTGCAAGAGGATTTCATTAAAGAGGTAGAGTCTCGTTTGAAGTATCGTTACTTCATCAGCGAACGTTTGGTGTTTGAGATCACCGAAGAGGCTATCTTCAGTGGCGGCGAGCTCGCGGTGCTTCGTAAACATCTCGACCGCTTAGCCGTTCTGGGCATTCGTATTGCGGTCGATGACTTCGGCACGGGTTATTCGGGGCTGGACTTCATAAGCCAGTATCCGTTTGACATCATCAAAATCGACCGTGTATTCGTCACCAACTTAGGTAACGGACAAACCATCCAACCTTTGTTAGAAGCCATCCACACGCTTTCCCAAACGCTGAACATGTCCGTAATTGTGGAAGGCGTAGAAGAGCAAGCACAATTACGTGTTTTGCATGATCTCGGTTTCTACAACATACAAGGCTTTTACTTCTCGAAGCCGATACCGAAGCCTGACTTCCTCGAATATTTGGAATCGAAACAGGCAACGACACTACAAACTCTCACGCCCGCTCTAAACTGAGTTTAAAGTTCTCTGGCTCTTGGCTGAGCGATGGATGCTCAGCCAAGTCTTACCTTAAAATCCTCATCATACGTCGTCTTACTTACAAATCAGTAATTTACAATTAACCAATTGTTAAACACACTGCCGAAAGATCTCACTTGTTAATGAAGCAAGCCAATTAGGTTAAACACTTGATTTAATGTTCTTTAAGTGATTAGTTGATCACGATTTTCATCTGTAAATTGGTGAACTTGTGCTCAAAAAATCTACCGCACTGTTTTTAGGATAGATATCGCTTCCCCCAACATCTAACCCAAAAACAGGTGAATCCTATGACTAAAAAGTTTCTCCGCCTAAGTACGATCACGTTCGGTTTGTGCATGAGTTCTTTGGCCTTCGCCAATGCCGACCTACCAAACATTAAGATCTTAGCAACCGGCGGTACTATCGCTGGCGCTGGTCAATCAGCAACGGAATCCAATTACACCGCAGGTAAAGTCGGAGTAGATTCGCTGATCAATGCCGTTCCTAGCATGACCAAGATTGCCGACATTTCTGGCGAGCAAGTGGTCAGCATCGGCTCTCAAGACATGAACGATGAAGTCTGGTTGACGTTAGCCAAACGCGTAAACGAATTACTCGCTCAAGATGATGTTGACGGCATTGTGATTACTCACGGTACCGACACGCTCGAAGAGACCGCCTACTTTCTTGACTTAACGGTGAAGAGTGACAAGCCTGTTGTCATCGTCGGTGCAATGCGCCCTTCTACTGCAATGAGTGCAGACGGCCCAGTTAACCTCTACAACGCCGTGGTGACGGCAACGGATGAGGACTCTCAAGGTCGAGGGGTTTTGGTTGCGATGAATGACACCATCTTCGATGCACGTGACGTAACGAAAACTAACACAACCTCAGTAAGCACCTTCCAATCACCGAACTTTGGCCCGCTCGGTTACATTCACAACAGCGATGCAAAGTACCAACGCAGCCCAGAGCGTAAGCACACCACAGAAACAACCTTCGATGTTTCCAAGCTCGATAAGTTGCCACAAGTTGGTATCGTTTATAACTACGCCAATGCGTCGAGCTTACCTGTGAAAGCATTCGTCGATGCGAAATTTGATGGCATCGTCAGCGCAGGTGTGGGCAATGGTAACTTGTACCACACGGTATTTGATGAGTTAGAAAAGGCGAGTAAAGATGGCATCATGGTTGTTCGCAGCTCTCGCACACCAACCGGCTCTACTACCCTAGATGCTGAAATTGACGACGATAAATACGGTTTCGTGGCATCTGGTACGTTGAACCCACAGAAAGCTCGTATTTTGTTGATGCTATCGCTAACACAGACCAAAAATTACCAAGACATTCAGAAGATGTTCCAACATTACTAATCGAACAGTTCACGAACTTTTCGATGAGTTAAAGCTAACCGCTAATTAAAAAGAGGAGGCTCAGATGCCTCCTCTTTTGTTACTTTTCACTAGCAACTTAGCCAAACAAGCGACGCTTCATCCCTGCTCTTTCAAGAATGCGCGTAGTAATTTCTTCCACCGACAGCGATGACGTGTTGATGTAAGGAATGGCTTCTCTTCTAAACAGCGCTTCTACCGTATCAAGCTCCAACTTACATTGCTCTGTGCTGGCGTATTCGCTGCCTGACAAGCGGTTCTCGCGGATTTCATTTAACCGTTCTGGGTTGATGGTTAAACCAAACAGTTTATGGCGATGGATTTCAAACTCCGGCAATAAACGCATCATCTTGACGTCTTCGGCGATAAACGGGTAGTTCACCACACGTAAACCAAATTGCATCGCCATGTACAGACTGGTTGGGGTTTTGCCACTGCGAGAAACACCAAGAAGGATAATATCGGCCTCATCCAAGCCTTTAAGTGTGATGCCGTCATCATGAGCAAGCGTGTATTCAATCGCTGCGATACGGTCGAAATAGGTGTCCGAATCTTTGCTTACGCTACGTGAGCGCTGCATCTTCGGTTGTGGCTCCATCTGAATGTCGTCCTGCACCTTCTGCACAATGCTTTCTAGCACGTCATAGCTATGAGCTGGGGCTTTTAGCAGCATTTCACGAATTTCTGGCACAACAATCGAGAAGAAAACCAAAGGTTTAATCCCATCACGCTGGTAGGAAATCTCGATTTCTTTGATGACATCGGCGACTTTGTCTTCACTTTCGACAAAAGGAAAGGTTTTTTCATTAGGAATGAAGGAAAACTGACCCAGAACAACATGCCCTAACGTCTCACATGTTATGGCCGTTCCGTCAGAAACATAGAATACATCACGACTTTGGCTATTTATTTGCATTTTAGTTTAATTTTTAAAATTCATTTGAGTAGGATGGTTTACATAATATTAATAAATGAGTTTGGCTTGCAATTGCGTGCCCCACAGCTTTGAAAATTCTTCGGAGTTTTTTTAAGCCAAGACGTAATCGTTTGCCTTTCATATCAACCACGAAAAGTGTTGAACCATGTTTGCGTCGGAAAATTCGTTTAAGCCCCAGTTGGGAAGTTGTAGTTAACGCCACTTATCTACAATGGCTGCTTGTCAGCTCGATACTGCGTCTTCAATGACATTGACCTGCAAGGATGCTCAACCGCTGTTCGAGGTTGGTATAAATCCCTACAAAGCTGCAATGTTTCTGGAGAAAGACATGCAAAAGAACACCCTCTGGTTCAATGGACTATCCATGGATGATGTCGACAAAGTCGGCGGTAAAAATGCTTCACTTGGCGAAATGGTTTCCAACCTAGCCAATGTTGGTGTATCAGTACCAAACGGTTTTGCGACAACCTCGTATGCGTTTAACCAATTCCTTGACCACGAAGGTTTGGATGAGCGTATTCACCAACTACTTGATGAACTGGACGTTGAGGATGTAGAAGCCCTGCGCAAGACAGGTGCCACTATTCGTCAATGGGTATTAGAAGCCCCGTTCCCTGCGGATCTTGAACAAGACATCCGCGATAACTACAAAGAACTGACAGACAATCATCCTGAGATTTCTGTTGCCGTTCGCTCTTCTGCAACTGCAGAGGATCTACCGGATGCGTCATTTGCAGGTCAGCAAGAGACGTTCCTAAACGTAAAAGGCATTGATGCAGTATTAGAAGCGACCAAGCACGTTTACGCTTCTTTGTTCAATGACCGTGCTATTTCATACCGTGTACACCAAGGCTTTAACCACCGTGGCATTTCGCTATCGGCAGGTATTCAACGCATGGTGCGCTCGGACAAAGCCTCTTCTGGCGTTATGTTCACTCTAGATACGGAATCTGGCTTCGACCAAGTCGTATTCATCACCTCTTCTTGGGGCTTGGGTGAAATGGTGGTTCAGGGTGCAGTTAACCCTGATGAATTCTACGTTCACAAGCCAATGCTAGAAGCGGGTCAGCACCCAATTGTTAAGAAGACCTTTGGCTCTAAGCAGATCAAAATGATCTACTCAGACCGCCAAGAGATCGGCAAGCAAGTTGAGATCATCGACACGTCAGTAGAAGAGCGCAACGCCTTCTCTTTGAATGATGAAGAGATCAAAGAGCTAGCAAAACAGGCGATGATCATCGAGAAGCACTACAAACGTCCTATGGATATTGAGTGGGCAAAAGATGGCATCGACGGCAAACTTTACATCGTACAGGCACGCCCAGAGACCGTATGTTCTCAAAGCGAACAAAACGTGATTGAGCGTTACGAGCTAAGCAACAAAGCAGATGTGTTGGTTGAAGGTCGTGCGATTGGTCAACGTATCGGTAAAGGCCCAGTGCGCTTAGTCGATTCTCTAGAGCAAATGTCATTGGTCCAAGACGGTGATGTGCTGGTGACAGACATGACTGACCCAGATTGGGAACCAGTAATGAAGAAGGCGTCCGCGATTGTCACGAACCGTGGCGGCCGTACTTGCCACGCAGCGATCATCGCACGTGAGCTTGGTATTCCGGCTATCGTTGGTTGTGGTGATGCCACCAGCAAACTGACGGACGGCGAGACCGTGACTGTGTCTTGTGCAGAAGGTGAAACGGGTTACGTTTACCAAGGCGAGCTGGATTTTGAAATCAAGCGCTCTGCAGTCGATGAGCTTCCGCTGCTTCCAACCAAAGTGATGATGAACGTGGGTAACCCAGACCGTGCATTCGACTTCGCTCAAATTCCAAACGAAGGTGTCGGTCTTGCGCGTCTTGAATTCATCATCAACAAGATGATTGGTATTCACCCGAAAGCCTTGCTGAACTTTGATGCGCAAAGCGATGAGCTAAAAGCTGAAATCACTGAGCGTATTCGTGGCTACAAAGACCCAATCGATTTCTACGTTAGTAAGCTAACCGAAGGCATTGCGACTATCGCATCTGCATTCTGGCCAAAACGCGTGATCGTTCGTATGTCTGATTTCAAATCGAACGAGTACAGCAACTTGGTCGGCGGTAAAGGTTACGAACCACATGAAGAGAACCCAATGCTGGGCTTCCGTGGTGCGTCTCGCTACATTTCTCCAGTGTTTGAAGACTGTTTCGAGCTAGAAACTCAAGCAATCAAACGCGTTCGTAACGAGATGGGTCTGAAGAACGTTGAAATCATGATCCCATTCGTACGTACACCGAGCGAAGCGGCATCGGTTATCGACCTACT
The DNA here is from genome assembly GCF_000305755.2 of Vibrio sp. HENC-03. NCBI lineage: Bacteria > Pseudomonadati > Pseudomonadota > Gammaproteobacteria > Vibrionales > Vibrionaceae > Vibrio > Vibrio sp. HENC-03. The sequence goes on from NZ_JH976124.1 coordinate 214,560, forward strand.
GGCTAAGTTCGACCTACGCCGCGGCGACCAAGGTTTGAAAGCCATCATGATGTGTGAGCTACCGTCAAACGCAGTACTTGCTGAAGAGTTCTTGAAGTACTTCGATGGTTTCTCTATCGGCTCAAACGACATGACTCAGCTTACGCTTGGTCTTGACCGTGACTCTGGCGACGTTGCTCACCTATTCGATGAGCGCAACCCAGCAGTGAAAGCCATGCTGCAAATGGCCATCGATGCGGCAACCAAAGCAGGCAAATACGTCGGTATCTGTGGCCAAGGCCCATCAGACCACGATGACCTAGCGGAATGGTTGATGGAACAAGGCATCAGCTCAGTGTCATTGAACCCAGATACGGTTATCGATACTTGGTTGAAGCTAGGTAACGTGAGCAAGTAATACGCTCCTTCCCAACTCGCAATGCAAAGCCCTCAAGCCTCGGTTTGAGGGCTTTTTCTTTGTCTATCATGTCAAAGCTCTGTGAGTTCGTGACGACAATCCCAACCTAAATGACGTGCTAATTTTCCCTCTGAGATTTTTCACCTAGAATGAAAGAATCTGATTTCATAAAAGAATGGACCTATGAAAAAGTCACTTGCACTTGTTACCGCTTTAACGCTACTCGCCTCTCCGGCTTACGCAGATTGGGACGACATTTCTAACAGTCTCTCAGACCTTGGTGATGCCGTCTCTGATACCGCAAAAGACACTTGGGATGACACCAAGGCGTTCTCTAAACAAGCTTGGCAAGATTTCACTAACTGGTCTGAAGATGCGATCAACACCGCGGGTGAATGGACCGATGCCAGCATTGAGACCAGTAAAAAGTGGATCGACGATGCCGATAAGAAAATCGATGAATTGATGGAAGGTGATACGCCAGAAGAAGCGCGCCAAGCGATCGATTTGATGGCGGATAGCACCCTGCTAAAACTCTTCAATGAGAAGCCAGAAGCGAAAGATCTTTACGACAAAGCTTACGGCTATGCAGTGTTTGATTCACGCAAACTGTCGTTGATGTTCCATACCAACTCCGGCTCAGGTGTTGCAGTCAACAAGTCAACGGATAAGCGCACTTACATGAACATGTTTGGTGCGGGTGTTGCCCTTGGTGTTGGTGGTAAGTTCTACCAACAAGTCGTGCTGTTTGAGGAAGAAAAAGACTTCAACACCTTTGTCGAGGAAGGTTGGGAAGCATCGAGTGAAGCTTCTTTAGTTGCTGGTGAGGATGGCGAAGAAATGACAGCGCAATTCAACAGCGGCGTGGCGGTATATCAGCTAAACACCACAGGCTTGTTGGTTGATGCTAACGTTTCTGGCTCGAAATACTGGGTCAACAAAGAGCTGACCGATTCGCAGTAATCGCTTGGTTACAATGATTTATTGATGGGGAGGACAACGCTCCCCTTTTTGATCACTTTGGGATCATTGTCTGTTGCGTTATGCTTATCTCAACCTTTATCGCACACTCGAATTCCCATGCCTAACGACGCATTCAACACTCAACTTGCAGAGACAATTTCTGCCCTAAATTCACCAAGTTTTACGCCCAAACTGATGCGCGTTATTGCTTCGTTATTGAGTTTTGATTGCGCGGTGATCCTCGGTTACCGTGAAGGCAAACACCCTATCTATCTGTATGATTCGATTGAGAATGAGCGCGAGCTTTTGTTCCAGCGTTATCTCACCACCTCTTTTCAAAACGACCCGTTTTACCAGAAGCTTAACGCCAACAAAGAGCAAGGCATTTTTACGCTCAAAGATGTCGTAGGCAAAGATGTCGCGCGTAACGATCTCGATTACCAAGCCTACTGTGAGCAGTTTTACCATCAAACAGGCTGGAAGGATGAGCTCAGTATGCTGATTGAAATCGAGCCGACACGTTGGGTGATGCTCTACTTTGGATTTATGCAAGACGATAAACGCTTCACCAAGGCTCAAGTCACCAAGCTCAAATCTTACTTCTCGATTATTCAGTCTTTGTGCCAACAACATTGGAAACAAACAGAGTTTACACTCGCCGAGCCAGTATTCAGCCCTAACGTTTATTCAGGACAAATGCGTGCCGCGATTGAATCCGCACTGGCATCTTTTGGCCAAACCGTCCTCACTAATCGAGAACAAGAAATCGCGGCATTGATCGCGCAAGGCTATGACAGCAAAGAGATAGCAACGCAGCTAGATGTGGTAGAAGGCACAGTTAAGAATCACCGTAAACGCATCTACGCACAACTGAATGTGGCGTCTTTAAGCGAGTTCTTTCAGTTGTTTCTCAACCACCTGATCACTCAATCAAGATAACAAACTGTCCCTTTAGGGATATATCTCGATTCCGCATCGCCTTTTAATCTGAATACAACCAAACCAGATAAAGATAAGACGATGACACTGATTGAAGATTTACAAGCTCGCGGTTTGATTGCCCAAGCGAGCGATTTAGACCAAGTTCAACAACTGCTTTCTACGCCACAAACCTTGTACTGCGGTTTCGATCCAACCGCAGGTAGCTTGCACATTGGCCACCTTGTGCCACTGATTATGCTCAAGCGCTTTCAAGATGCAGGACACCAAGCCATCGCCCTGATCGGTGGAGCTACGGGTATGATCGGCGACCCGAGCTTTAAAGCCACAGAGCGAAGCTTAAACTCAGAAGAAACCGTAACGGGTTGGGTACAAGATCTGTCGAATCAAATTCAACAGTTGATGAATAACCAAGTCAGCAAGCCAATGATCATGGTAAACAATGCGGATTGGGTGAAGCAGATTAACGTGATCGACTTCTTCCGCGACGTAGGTAAGCATTTCTCCGTAAATACCATGATCAGCCGAGAGTCTGTTAAACAACGTTTACAACGTCCAGACCAAGGCATTTCATTCACCGAGTTTAGTTACGCACTGCTGCAATCTTACGACTTCGCAGAATTAAACCGTCAGTACGGCTGCCGCCTACAAATCGGTGGCAATGACCAATGGGGCAACATTGTTAGCGGCATTGACCTTACTCGCCGCCAAAATGGTGAGCAGGTCTTCGGTCTAACCTTACCTTTGATCACCAAATCTGACGGCACTAAATTTGGTAAAACCGAAGGTGGCGCAGTGTGGTTAGATCCAAGTAAGACCTCGCCTTACGCTTTCTACCAATTCTGGTTATCCGCGGAAGATACCGATGTTTACCACTTCCTGCGCTACTACACCTTCTTGAGTTGCGATGAGATTGCTGCAATTGAAGCACAAGACAAAGAGAGCAAAGGCAAACCACAAGCACAGCGTATCCTAGCAGAGCAAATGACGAGTTTTGTCCACGGTGAAGAAGGCTTAGCAAGTGCAGAGCGAATCACTCAAGCGCTATTTAGCGGCAATGTGCAGCAGCTAAGTTTGAGCGAGCTAAAACAGTTGGAACTCGATGGCTTACCGAGCATGCAAAGTGCTGAGCAAGATTTGGTCGAGCTTCTGGTTGAATCAGGCTTAGCCAACTCAAAGCGTATTGCTCGTGAACTGATTGGCAACAACGCCATCAGTGTGAACGGCGAGAAAGTTGACGCAGAAAACCCAAGTTTGAACTTCCCGTTGTTCGATCAGTACTGGTTACTTCAACGCGGTAAAAAGCATTTCTACTTGGTGAAACGCATCGAGGGTTAACGGTTCCCATCTAACGACCTAGCTAGACCAACTAAAACGCGAGCCAAAGTGCTCGCGTTTTTGTTTCCCTATTTTGTGAAGCCAAAAGCTAACTTTAGAGTGGATGCCCGTTATAGTGTTGTTCTTCAAACACAATAAAATATAACACCACAAAACCATGATCAGACACATTCTACTCATCAAATTTAAAGCATCTGCCACCAGCGACAAAATCCAACAACTTCGAGAGCTATTCGAAGCCATGCCAACGAAAGTGGAAGGCGTAACCGACGTTGAATGGGGCTTAAACAACAGCCCAGAAGGAAAGAATAAAGACTACACACACGCCGTGATGATGACGTTTGCCGATGAAGCGGGTCGTCAGAACTACCTACCTCATCCAGAACACGATGCATTGAAAGAGGTATTTAGACCACTACTTGAAGACATCATCGTGTTTGATTACGAAATCTAATTGATGTGTTCAGCCAATCGATTCAAGCCATCAACTCGCGAGTCAAAGGTCCAACCTTTTGTTGCAGCTTTGACTCTCAGTACTAAATTAAGGATATTGAAGTAAGCGACATCAACGACAAAAGGGCGTGAATATTGAAAGATTTATACTCCAACTTAGACTTAAATCTTCTGAGAACTTTTTTGGTCATCTATCAGGAGCAAAATCTTCAAAAAGCGTCTAATCGATTGTTCGTCACCGCGCCCGCACTCAGTAAATCCTTAACTAAGTTGAGAAACCATTTCGATGATCCGTTGTTTGTCAAAGTGCCAACGGGGCTATCACCAACTCACTTTGCTACGGAACTTTACGGTGTCATTGAGCCAACGTTCGATAAGCTCTCGAAAAAGCTGAACTCCCTCAACCAATTCGACCCTGCCGAGCTTGAAGGTAAAATCACCGTCGCGATTTCCCCGATATTATTGCAAGCTTTAGGCAAAGACCTATTTAGTGAAATTAGCCGACAAGCGCCCAACGTGGAACTTCACTTGCCTTGCTGGAACAATAACTCACTCGATGATCTTGCCAATGGAACCTGTAAAGTCGGCATTAACTACGAGTTACCTTTCTCGCGCAAAGACATTCTTAGCGAAGTGGTGGGGCAAGACTTGTTTGGCATCTACGTTCGTAAAGACCACCCTCTGGCAGCAAAAACCATTTCGTTGGCCGACACCATTTCTTACCCTCTGGCGCTTTTGCTCGTCACGGATTGGAACATCGATGAACCATACGCGATCAAAGTACTTCGAGAATACTATCCCGATGTTCCACCAAAGATTGCGTTTCGCTCCGAGTTACCATCCCCTATTCTGGAAATATTGGCAGAGACCGACCTGCTGTTTCCCTATACCGCCTTTTTCCACATTGAGCGTTATCCCAACCTCACCGCTTTGAATATCAAGAAAGATCAGTTGGACAAACTGCTTAAGCGGATTCATGTCTATTACCCCAACAAGGATCGATTCGACCCTGTTCAGCAATGGCTAATGGCAATTATTTCTAACTTACTGAATCAATTACCTCAGGCACACAACCCTATTAACTCTTAGTTAATACCCATTTTCCTTCTGCTCAATATTCATCCAGATGTATTAAAAGTAAGATTTTCTCATCGGTCGGGCATGCATCGCTCTGCCTTTCTTCCAAGCGATTATGAGAAATCACCAATGAGAAAATCACTTCTAGCTACCATCGTTTTTAGTTCTCTTTCTGTTAATGCTTACGCTGTGCAAGTCGACACTCGTGAAGCTAATCGTCAAACCTCAATCTTAATTGATCAACAACTTTCCGCTTCACAGGCGATGTATGTCGCAAGCTTGAATGCACGTAATCAACAAATGGAATTGAGTGAGTTTGCAACGGAAGACGCTACCGATGAAAGCAGTTGGGATAGCGCAGGCGCAATTGCTGGCGGCCTTCTTGTTGGTGCGGTAGGCAGTATCAGTACGGGTGGTTCAAGTTCCGATCCTGCTTCACCAATGAAGCCAATCTCAGTGACACCAAATAACCCAATCGAGACCGAGATTGGTAACCCGAACATGGAATACAACTACGCATGGCACGACCAAACGCTGATCATCACTGAGAAAGGCACTGATGTTTGGGTAGCGACAGGTACGCTTGAGAAGACCAACTCTGGAGTAGAACTGGTTATCAAGCA
>NZ_JH976124.1:220359-239651 GCF_000305755.2 Vibrio sp. HENC-03
TGAAGTGGTTCGCATCCCGCTAGAAAACGGCAAACCAGTGATCAAACCGGGCACACCATCTAACCCGATTGAAGGCGAAGTTGGTAATCCGAACATGGAATACAACTACGCATGGCACGACCAAACGCTGATCATCACTGAGAAAGGCAATGATGTTTGGGTAGCGACAGGTACGCTTGAGAAGACCAACTCTGGAGTAGAACTGGTTATCAAGCACAGCACAGGCGAAGTGGTTCGTATCCCGCTAGAGAACGGCAAACCTGTAATCAAACCGGGCACGCCATCTAACCCAATCGAAGGCGAAGTTAGTAACCCGAACATGGAATACAACTACGCATGGCACGACCAAACTCTTGTCATTACTGAAAAAGGCACTGATGTTTGGGTAGCGACAGGCACGCTTGAGAAGACTAACTCTGGCGTCGAGCTTGTTATCAAACACAACACAGGTGAAGTGGTTCGCATCCCACTAGAGAACGGCAAACCTGTTATCAAGCCGGGCACACCATCTAACCCGATTGAAGGTGAAGTTGGTAATCCGAACATGGAATACGACTACGCATGGAATGACCAAACGCTGATCATCACAGAGAAAGGCACCGATGTTTGGGTAGCGACAGGCACACTTGAGAAGACGAATACTGGCGTTGAGCTTGTTATCAAGCACAGCACAGGCGAAGTGGTTCGTATCCCACTAGAAAACGGCAAACCAGTGATCAAACCGGGCACGCCATCAAACCCAATTGAAGGTGAAGTTGGTAATCCAAACATGGAATACGACTACGCATGGCATGACCAAACGCTGATCATCACTGAGAAAGGCACTGATGTTTGGGTAGCAACAGGAACAATCGAAGAAACAACCGCTGGCTTTGAATTAGTAATCAAACACAGCACCGGCGAAGTGGTTCGTATCCCGCTAGAGAACGGCAAGCCTGTTATCAAGCCGGGCACGCCATCTAACCCAATCGAAGGCGAAGTCGGTAACCCGAACATGGAATACAACTACGCATGGCACGACCAAACTCTTGTCATTACTGAGAAAGGCACCGACGTTTGGGTAGCAACAGGTACGCTTGAGAAGACGAATACTGGTGTTGAGCTTGTTATCAAGCACAGCACAGGCGAAGTGGTTCGTATCCCGCTAGAGAACGGCAAACCTGTTATCAAACCGAGCATACCATCTAACCCAATCGAGAGTGAAGTTGGTAACCCGAACATGGAATACGACTACGCATGGCATGACCAAACGCTGATCATCACTGAAAAAGGCAACGATAACTGGGTAGCAACGGGCACTATTGAACCAAACAATACTGACTCCGGCTTTGACCTTGTTATTAAACACAACACTGGTGAAGAGGTTCGTATTCCACTTGAAAATGGCAAACCAGTGTTCAAACCAACTGGAAACAATGAGTTTGATGCTTACCAAATCACAGAGAAGGTAAACGCTTCAGACTTCGATATTCAAAACGTTAAAGATCGCTTTAATGCTTTGTCTGCGGAGCAACGCAAGAAAATCCGTCAATTTGTAAATACTAGAAAATAACGTCAGTCGGTAATTCAAGCCCCCTTCCTTTGGGGGCTTTTTTATCTTAATTCTGTCCCGCATTCACAGCATGGAAGCCCATTAAAGAGAGCCGCTCGTGAGATTTCCGATTACAACCTTTATCGTTTCTTTGCTACTTCTGCCATTTCAAACCAACGCAAGTACCGAACCTGAGCATGTCCACACAAAACTTCAAGAACTAGAATCACCGGAAGAATCCCAGCAAGATTGGGGAACCTTGCTTGTCGAAACGTTCGATGTTTCAGTCAGTAAGAGTGATTTTCTTGGAGACTATTCGAACGACTATGTTTTCACCCTAAATGGTTCTTATAACTTGAATGATAAGTGGCGACTATTTGGCTCGGTAGACAGTGACAAATTTGGTGACATTGGGCTTGGTTACTCTTTCCTTCTCTTCGACCAAATTTACAATGAAGTAAGCGCTTCTGTTGGTGGAAACACAGATAAAACGGGCGTTTATACCACAGGGTTGTTTTCAGCCGCGCAATTAGGTGACGCGATAGTGTTCACCAATTTCGATGTTCAATACATCGATAGCCGATTTGAGGGAGAGGGTTGGGACATTCGTGATGAATCGTTCAATCTGAACAAGTTGGTTGGTGTGCTTTACCCTGTGAACGATGTGTTGGAGCTGTCTGCCTCGTACGGACACGACAGCAATCTTTACGGAAAAGCGCAGCTCAATCTTGATGAATTGCCATGCTCCAGACCGATTTGCACCAACCGAAACACAACCGATGCCGACAGCTATATTAATCTCGGCTTTACCTTGAATCTTTGGGGAGTAAAACCGTATTTATCTCATCGATTTGACCTCAATGATTCAAGCCGAAACTACTGGGATTTTAGTTTATCGTTTGATTACTAATTCAAAATTAGCGGAGTAACATCAAACGCAATGAGTCTTTAAAAAGCCACCACGACAATTCTCATCATGGTGGCTTTTAGGGTTACTTCACGTGTTTAAAGTTTGGCAGAATCGTTTCTGGTTTCTGCTCAACAAACGCTTTGCTTGGTGAGTAAGCGCGGAAATACACAAACCAGTTTTCATCTGGTCGAGTTTGTACCCAGTTTGCTTCATTCACACCTTCTGGCTTGGTTGGTGAGAAGTGGAACGTGTAGTTCCCGTCTGCGTCTTTCACTGTGCCCGGAACGTTTGAGCCCACATCCGCACGTTGAATATCGTTATCGATGATGGCACGGTTTTCCACGTTGTACACCGTAATGGTCCAGAACAAATCGGCATAGTTCACATCGCCATCTAAAGTTAGCGTGTAGTGATTGCTACCATTTAGGCCATAGCCTTCGCCGTCACGATAGTTATCAAGGTATATCTGACCCCAGCCACCATTTTCAAAACCATGCATCGCAATATCGTTCGTCACCGCTTCATAAAACCATGCCGCGCGACCATCGAGATCCATGCCATAAGCGCGATCTTGGTTTGGTGTTGATGCTGTTGCAACTTCCCAACGGTTCCCTTCAGGCCCGTATTCTGATTGATGTAAACGACCCGTTTTGTTGAAGTCGATATTCTTAGTCATGGCCTCACCAAGCACTACCGCTTCTTTCATAATCTTCACTTGTTCGGCATTTGGCTCGAACGGTTTACCCTTCTCAATACCCAATGGACGCAACATGTCATGCATCATGCGATCGCGTTCTGCAACAGGTTCTGTTTGAATGGCTTCGTTGAGCACTTGCCAAAACTCCATACCACGTGGGTGTTTCGCATCGAGACCTTTTTTCGGGAAGTTAACACCTCGATCGCTAAGGGGTTTGCCATCCAGATGCGTGATTGACATCGACTCCAAGTCCGTCATGCGTTGTTTCTCGGTTTTCGCCATTAAGCGCACACCAAAGAAGACATAGTTAGTATCCGATTCAAGTACCACCGCACCTTTTGGTAGGTTCTTTGGTGTTTCGCTGCCCTTAGCTTTTATCACGTATGTGCCTGGTTTGGTCATTTGTGCAATGCCAATCTGCCACATGGTATGCACCGCGCCACGCAGTTCATCGGTCGGGATGTTAACCACTACGGGCTCTTTCTCTACGTTAAACCATGTAATCGCGTAAGGCGTTGAGGTGTTGTAAGTTAAACCGCCCAATTTAGACTGGTGAGAAGCCACATAAGTAATTTGGCCATCTTCTGAGCCCATTTTTTCATACGCCGCCTTCCACGCGTAGTTAGACGTCAGCGGAATAGACCAAATGTAAGCTTGTGTCGCGCGCTGAAAATCCATCAGATTAAACAGTTTCTTTGAGCTTTCCTCTGTTGGAATGCCGTTGAGCACGCTGGTTTCAAAAGCAAAATCACCAGAGCGGGTGTGCATGTTCTCAATCTTGATTTTGTTGTCTGCGTATGCGCTACTGGTTAAAGCGGCAAATATCAAACCAGAGATAAGGGTTTTCGTTACTTTTTTCATGTCTATTCTCTACTCGTCGTTTCAGGCGGTATCGGGAGGATGAAGTTGAAATCAGTCATTTCTTGACCAACTCAATGTGGCGCAGTATAAAAACAAGCCAAGACTGAAAATTGACATTTTGAGAATATTTGAGTGAAAAACGAATATCGATTGAGTGCGTTATACCTCTCTGCTTTTCCTAGATTGTGCAGACGATATGGTGTTGAGCCTCAAACCTTAACCTCAAAGCTCAATATTCAAATCTCAACCTTACACGATGAAAACCAAGAGCTTAGCCACCAGCAATTTGCAGAACTGCTGAACTTGGCCGCCAAAGAGACTAAAGACCCGCTGTTCGCCCTAGAGCTCAGTACCTTGATTGACTACCAGTCTTTGGACATCGCTATGTTGCTGATTGCCAGTCAGGAATCTCTCGCAAACATCTATCCGGTTTTGTTTGGTCTATACAGCTATCAACAGCGCGCTTCTCGCCACCAACTTGATATTCGTGAAGACATTGCTCGCCACTTTACCCAGTTCTTATTCGTACCCAATGTCGATACAAGCCAACACGCTTTGCTTTCCATCGGAGGCATTATTACAACGTTCAAGATGGTATTGGGCGAACGGTTGAAGTTGCATCAAGTCCATTTTAAAGCGCGCTACCAAGGTGAATCAGGAGCACAGCAGCAAACACAGATAGAACGTCTTGAACGTTTCTTTGAATGCAAAGTGATATTGGGTAGTCAGTTCGATGGTTTTGAGTTCCCCAAAGCCCTACTCGCAGAAAAGCCTGATTTGGAGATGACCATTACCAATCAAATGCGACGCAAAGTCTCTCACGGTCTTCAACATCACAACACGCTATTGGAAATCACCACTAACTCGATTCTGTTATTACTTCCTCTCGGTGATATCAGCAAAACCTTGGTCAGCAAAATGCTCGGCATCCACCCGAGAACATTGCAGAACTTGTTGAACAAAAATGACCTCACCTACCGAGATATCGTGAATTCAGTTCGCGACACCGAGAGTAAGAAGCTACTCACCAACAGCGAATATCCAATCCGCACCATTGCAGACATGCTTTGCTACGCTTCTGCCGACTCTTTTATTCGCCAGTTCAAACGCACCAATGGCACCACACCTTTGCAATATCGAAAACAGCATCGCGTGTGACGGCTGGCAATCCGAGCTTGCAATTCGATTTGGTTATTGTCTGAATTACATCAATTCATTTCTGTCATCATAGGCATATCGATAAAGTGAGGTCATCTCTTAATGACGACCTCAAGGTAAGCGACATGAAAAAGACCATCTTAGCGACTCTTATTGCCATCACCTCTATGCAGACCATGGCAGCCGTTAAAGTGACCGACGAAAACTTCGCCCGTGCAGAAACTGACCTGTACTTCACTCAACAACTAGAGCGCCAGCCAATCAATGTGTTTGACCACAACCGAGACAGCGTCACCGTTGATAATCAGATGATCATTCGCTCAAACACCGACTTGCTCTACTCAACAGCCGTGGTCGATGTGTCGAAAGGTGCCACTTTCCGTTTAGCGAAAGGTGATGCTTACCAAATCATGCATTTCTTCAACAACAATCACGACAACCATATGGCCATTTACGGTGGTGACGAGATCTACATTGATTCGAAAATTGCAGGCTCGGATTACATTTACATCCTCATGCGTACCGCTACGACAGCAGGCATGGAAGAAGCACATCGCTTACAAGATGCCGCCGTGATTGATGCAAAATCCGCAAAACCATTTAAGCCAGCGCAAGATTGGGACAGTGCCTCTCGTGACGCGGTGCGTGCGAAATGGGAGAAGCAAGTCAACACGATTAAGACAGAAGAAGCTTTCACTACTGGCATTACTGCAACACCAGATAACAAGCAATTTATGATTGGTACCGCTGTGGGCTGGGCTGGCTTACCAGCAGAATACGCGGTGTACTCTTCACGAGCAGGTACTGGCAAAGTTGAGTGTGCTGACATCACCTTCGATAAACCGTCACTAAGCTATGAGAAAGGCGGTTACTGGTCTATCACCGCATATTCAGGCAAAGGCTGGTTGATGACGGATAACAACAGCGCAGATTCAACCTCCGCTGTACCAAACAAAGATGGCTCTTACACCATTCACTTCGCACCGAAAGGCGAGACTTGTGGTGCCGCCAATAACGTAATTGAAGTGAACGATGCAGGCTGGAACTTTGCGCTGCGCGCTTACCGTCCAAGTGACAAAGCCAAAGCGATTGAGGAAATGCACAACTTCCCGAACGTGACGGCAAAATAACGCAGAACAGGCTTAATCTCTTCAGACCAAGCCTCTCGATGGAGAGGCTTATTGTTTTTCTTGGATGATGGCTTGAGAAGTGGTGATGATTTTTCGTTTTAGCCACTGATGCATCGGGTGCATGCGTTTATTGTGCGATTCCACCAGCACAATATTTTTTAGCTCATCTGGGGTGTGATTAGGGAAAGAAACATATTCAAACTCACCGCGCAGATAGTGAGCAAGCTGTCGAGAACAAGGCAAGATGATCTCACTCTGCTTAACCACATCGAGCAAGGTATGCAAATAGGAGCTTCGCGCTTTTACTTTCAACGCTTCACTTGAAAGGTGCTTAGCAATAAAGGGCTGAGCATCATTCCAACCCGGCACCACCAAACTGGCGTATTCTGCTTGATTGATTTCAGCTTGAGACAAGGTCTTTCCTGCCAACGGGTGGTTGATTTTCACTAACCCAACAAAATCATCTTCACCAATCACTTGGTGGGTAAATTGCTTATTGGTGTCGATTGGCGAGTAGTTGATGGCCGCTTGAATTTCGCCATCGAGCAACTTTTTGAGTGTTTGAGAGCCCCAATTCACTATGTTTACTTGTGCGTTTGGTGCCTCTTCAATCACCGCGAGGCATAATCGTGCGCCGAGCCAATTGGAGATAAAACCGTTAATCGCAATGGTAATGTTGCCTCGGTAGTCGGCAGGTTCAAACGTTGGCGAATCTAGAATCACCTCATCCAAACTCTCCATGATCATCGGCAGCTTGTCACCCAGCTCAAGTGCACGAGGCGTTGGCTTTAAGCCAGAGTGAACGCGAGTAAACAACTCATCATCAAAGTAATCACGCAGCCTTCCCAACGCTTTGCTCACTGCGGGTTGGCTCAACGCTAATTGGTCACCCGCAATACGCGTGTTCTTGGTTTCAAGTAACACCAGAAAGATGCGAAGTAAGTTGAGATCCAGTTGCTTCATCGTGATTCGTTCCCTAGTACAACCCTGTTTAGTATCGGCTATTCATTCCGAATCGGTGCGACATGTCATCGTCCATACGACCGCCTTTCCATCCACCCGAACCAAGTAGATTCAAAACATCTTGTGCGGTGTAATCACCACCATCGAAAAAGTCATTCGAGACATCGGCACGCAAGGAAGTAAGCTCAGCTCTAACTTCTGCACTCAGTTCTTGAGGATCGGTATACAGAGCCAAAGCGATCTGTTGTTGGCGCTTGCTCAACTCGCTTGTGCTGCTTTGCACTTGTCCGATAGAGAAATACTCGCGACTTCCATAGCCCTTAATCAATCTGACAGAAAGCAACTTAATGACCTTCTTGATTCGACGACGTTGAATAACTCTCAGCACATTAATTCCCTATTTCTCTTTTCAAAAAAGTATCGGTTATCAAAAGTCACGTTATATTTTGTGCATAACGTTACGATGCTTTAGAGTGTCACGGTTTAGTACAGTGTTCAATAAGCATGGAGCGCCAGTGTGAAAATCGACGATCTTAAACTCTTCATTAAAGTGGTCGAGCTAGGAAGCTTTACCGCCGCGGCAAACGCATTGGATCTGCCGCGCGCGAATGTGAGTCGACGAATTGGCGAATTAGAGCAATCTTTAGGTGCTCAGTTATTCCATCGCACCACACGCAGTTTATCGCTAACCAATAACGGCGAAGCTTATTATGAGAACCTGCAAAAAGCGCTGACCATGCTCGACTCCGCGAACGAACAAGTCAGCAACGACACCAATGAAGTTCGCGGCCGCATCAAACTTGGGTTACTGCCAGAAACCGATGAACTGGTTCGCCCAATTCTGTTTAACTTCCACGATAAATACCCACACGTTGAGTTGGATATTCGCAACATCAACAATGGCTTTAGTGACATGTTCCAACAGGGCTTGGACATCGCTTTTCATGGTGGCGCCCTATTTGATTCCGACATCGTTGCGCGTAAGCTTTTGACACTCGACCGTTGTTTAGTCGCTTCTCCCAATTACCTTGAAACACACGGCATGCCTGAGAACCTAGAACAACTGAAGGAACACCAGTGTGTCTGTTTTCGTTGGCCAAATGGCGAGGTGGACAATGTATGGCACTTCCAAGAACAAAGTGTACAACTGCATCCGAAGCTCATTTCTAACAACATTGGCTTTATTAAGAACGCGACGATTTTAGATCGTGGCATCACCTTTATGCCCAAACTACTGGTGAAGCGTGAGTTGGAATCCGGCAGCTTGATACAGCTATTGTCACAATATTCTGTCACTGAAGAATCGGGTTGGTTGCTTTACCCTCAGCCTAAAACATTGAGTCAGGCGAGCCGCCTACTTATTGACCACCTCATTAAAGAAGTCCCAAAACTCGTTTAGCTGAATACATTGTCTCGTTTTTTGAGACAGTGAGTCTCATTGTCGAGTGATTATCTGAACATTGTACAATTGTATGATGGCACCAAAATTATGGAGCCATCGTATGAATCGTCTATTCAAAACTACTGCATTAGGTGCCGCGACATTGGCACTGTTTGGCTGTAATCAAAGCCAAAACACGTTCACCGAACCAGAGTCCCCTCGCCCAATTCAAGTTGTTGAAGTCACGGGTGAAAACACGGCATTGAACAAATCGTTTAGTGGCATTGTTCAAGCAAAAGAGACCGCCTCCCTTTCTTTTCGCGTTCCTGGCACGGTTGACCGCGTTTTGGTGAAGAAAGGCGACCATGTCGAGAAAGGACAGATCATTGCTACACTTGATCCTCACGATTACCAAGTTTCTTTGGAAGAACTTCAAGCACGTATGCTGGAAGCAAAGTCTGCGCATAAATTGGCGAAGGCTGAGCTAAAACGCGTTAAGCAAGCCACCGATGATGACGCGATTGCCAGTGTGAATTTGGATCGAGCCATCAGCGGTTATGAGCGCAGTTTGTCTGCGGTTAAAGTGGTAGAGAAGAATATCCAACGTGCGGAAGATGCCTTGGCTTACACCACACTGCGTGCACCATTTTCTGGCAGCATTGGCGAGGTACGAATCGATGCATTCGAGCAGACACTGCCGGGCGTTAGCGTCGCCACTCTTCAACAAGACGGTCAGTGGGAAGTGGATATCGATGTGCCTGAGAACATGATTCGTCAGTTTAATCTTGGGCAAACAGCGGCACTGTCTTGGTATGGCTCAGAGCAAACATACCGTGCGAACGTCGCTGAAATCGCGCCTAAAAAACATCTCATCAAACAAACTTACCCTGTCACTCTAGCTATCGATTCAATTTCTAACGAGCTGTTCAATGGCAAAGCCGTTACGGTCACAACCTCATTTCAGCCCGATCAATCCTGTCATTGCTTCCCCTATTCTGCGATTTTAGGTGAAAAGAAAACGCTACACGTCAATGTCGTTCGTGACGCTATCGTGCATACCGAGCCAGTGACATTGCAATCCATCGACTCGCATCAGGCTTGTGTCTCTGGCGCTTTCCACCAAGGCGACTATGTGGTCATCAGCGGCACTCATTATCTTCAAGCTGGCGACAACACGCCGAATCTAACCATCAAAACGCTATAGGCTCGAATCATGATCAATTTAGCTGAATTCGCGATAAGACAGCGCACTTTCGTGTTGTTCTTTATCGCCTTAAGTGTGGTGGCAGGGCTGTATTCTTACTTCGATTTAGGCAAGTTGGAAGATCCAAGCTTCACGGTTAAAACCGCCGTCGTTGTCACCTTGTATCCGGGCGCCTCGGCGGAAGAAGTAGAACAACAAGTCACAGATACCATTGAGACCAAGCTGCAAGAAATGGCCGAGTTGAATCGCCTGCGTTCTTTGTCTCGTCCGGGGATGTCGATGGTATTTGTCGACTTGAAAGAGAGTCTCAATTCCAAAGCGCTTCCGCAGCAATGGGATTTACTGCGCCGCAAAGTCGACGACGTAAAACTGCAACTGCCGTCTACAGCGCAAATCAGCATTGTTCAGGATGAGTTCTCTGAAGTGTATGGCATGCTTTTCTCTATCCATAGCCAAGACGCCGCACCAGAAGAGTTACGCCGCTATGCAGAAGAGTTGCAACGCCAAATCAAAGCCGTAAAAGGCATTAAGAAGATTGAGCTACACGGCGTGCAACCGCGAGTGGTTTACATTGATATGCCTGACGAACGTCTGGCTCAATATGGTTTGTCTGTCGCGCAGGTGTGGAACCAACTCAGCACACAGAACATGACCTTTGAGGCAGGCAAGTTCGATGCTGGCACCGAGCGCATTCGTATTACTCAAACCAGTGAGTTTCAGTCATTAGATGATATCCGTAACTTAGTCATCAAAGGTGGCGTGAGTGAGCTAGGTACAGGCTTGATTCGCTTAGGTGACATCGCCGATGTATCCATGGGCTACCAAACACCAGCGCTAACAGAAAGTCGATTTAATGGTGAGCCTGCGGTGACGCTAGCGGTCAGCCCTGTTGAAGGTATCAATGTGGTCTCGCTCGGCGACACGATTCGCGACATCATCCAAAACTACCAACAAACACTGCCGCTTGGCGTTGATATTTCTACTGTGGCTTACCAACCTGAAGAAGTGCAAAAAGCGATTGATGACTTCGTCGGTAACCTGCTCGAAAGTGTCGGCATTGTGTTTGTGGTGCTGTTGGTCTTCATGGGCTTTAAGAGCGCGACAATTGTTGGTTCGAGCTTATTGCTGACCATCCTGCTCACGCTGGTCTACATGAATATCGCGGGCATTGATTTGCATCGAGTCTCGTTAGGTACCTTTATTCTTGCTTTGGGTATGTTGGTGGACAACGCCATCGTGATCACTGACATGATGATCGTAAAACTGAGCAAAGGCATCGAACGCACACGTGCTGCTATTGATTCGGTCAAGGAAACCGCCGTCCCTCTGCTTGGCGCAACCGTCATTGCCATCATGGGTGCAAGTCCGGTGCTGTTCTCCAAAACCGACTCAGCCGAATTTGCGGGTTCAGTGTTCTACATCGTCGCGTCTTCGCTTCTTCTGTCTTGGTTGGTCGCGATGACCTTCACTGTGCTGATGTGTTGGATGTTCATCAAAGCAACACCTATCGATGAAGACGCAAAGCCAAGCCGTTACAAGCAGTTGGTGTTTTGGACGGTTGATAACCCAATGAAAGCACTGACAGCATTGATTCCCCTGCTTTTAGTGACTGCCGTGGCTGTGCCTTACGTGGCGGTGAACTTTATCCCGCAATCGGATCGCCCTATCGTGTTCCTTGATTACTGGCTACCGAATGGCGCCAAGATCGAGCAAACCTCAGCAGACATGCGCAAAGTCGAACAATGGCTACTCAAGCAACCAGAAGTAGAAAGCATCTCTAGCTACATGGGCGCAAGTGCACCGCGCTTCTCGGTGACCGTAGAACCAGAGCCACTCGATCCTGCATACGGGCAGATATTGATTAACACCAAGGATTACGAAAGCATCAGCCAACTTGTTGAACGTGGTGACAAATGGTTGCGGAACACATTCCCAGACGCGGAACCTCGCTTTAGAGCACTAAAACTGGCGACCTCAGACAAATATGCGGTAGAAGCTCGCTTCTCTGGCCCTGATGAAGCGGTGTTGCACCAACTGGCGGATCAAGCGAAAGCCATCTTTGCTACTCACCCGGATGCCAAATACGTTCGTGATGACTGGCGTCAAGAAAGCAAAGTGCTCAAACCCATCATCAACCAAGACAAGATGCGTCAGGCTGGCATCAACCGTGCGGACATCGCCTTTGCTCTGAAACGCGCTTCTGATGGCATGCCATTAGGTCAGATGAACCTTAATGACGAGTTGATTCCAATTCAACTGCGTGGCACTTCGCAAAACATGGCGTCACTAGAAACTCTGCCAGTACGTTCGCTGCTTGGCATGCACAGTGTTCCTCTCGGCCAAGTGGTCGATGGCTTTGAGCTAGTACCAGAAGAGAGCATGATCTGGCGTCGCAATCGTGTCAAAACCATCACAGCACAAGCAGGTGTTGAGCGTTCAACCACACCAGCAAGAGTACGCAACGCGGTGAAAGATCAAATCGAAGCGATTCCTCTGCCAGCCGGCTACAGCTTGGAATGGGGCGGCGAATACTACGATGAACACAAAGCGGTTACAGACATCTTTAAACAGCTGCCAAAAGCCATGCTGATCATGGTGATCATTCTGGTTGCAATGTTTAACGGCTTTAAGCAACCGATCATCATTCTAGCCACACTGCCTTTGGCGGCTACCGGTGCCACCTTTGCTCTGCTTGGTTTTGACAAACCATTCGGCTTTATGGCGTTGATTGGTGCCATCACCCTGACGGGCATGATCATTAAAAACGGCATTGTGTTGATGGACCAAATTGAGTTGGAACGTGCGAATGGCCGCCCATTATCGGATGCCATCAAAGAAGCCACCGTTAACCGCACCATGGCGATTTCGATGGGTGCACTAACAACCGCACTCGGCATGATCCCGCTGCTATCGGATCTCTTGTTCGACCAAATGGCAGCCACCATCATCGGCGGTCTGGCAGCAGCGACCGTGTTGTCACTGTTCATCATGCCAGCACTGTATCGCTTGGCATACAAAGAAACATCACCAACCACGCAAACTGACGCTGAATTGAAGGAGGCGTAATCATGAGAAAGTTCGTTATCGCGCCACTGGTATTGGCAATAAGTTTATCCGGTTGTGCCGTTGGGCCAGACTATCAAACGCCAACCACCAGCATGGCAGAGACTTATTTGTATGCAGACCAAAATGGCGTCAGCCGCAGTGCTGAGAGAGAAACGTTTTGGTGGACAGAGTTTAACGACCCAACGTTGAACGATTTGGTGCTTGATATGCAAAGCCAAAACATCCCGCTTAAGGTCGCGGCAGAGCGCATCAAAATGGCAGACAACTATAAGACCGTTGTCGAGTCATTCAAAGTGCCGACCATCAATGTTGGTGCTGGATATGTCAATTATCAGCTGAGTAAGAACGACTCGCTGCTTGGTCCTGCGCTGAACCCGATTGGTGATTCCGCCGCTGGCCTGCCACCACAAATTGGCAATACAACCTTGTTGGACAACCAACATGATGGTGTGTTTGCTGGAGCGAGTATCGCTTGGGAATTGGATTTGTTCGGTCGCATTGATCGTCAATCCAATGCCGCGCAAATACGTGTTGAGCAAGCAGAAATTTATCAAAGCGGGCTGACAACTTTGCTTACTGCGGATTTGATTCATAACTACTTGCAGTATCAAGGGGCAAGTGAGCGTCTCGACTTAGCCAAATCAAACCTTGAAGACCAAAGGAAAACCATGGACTTGGTCGAGAAAGTGGTTCGTAGCGGTTATGGCTCGGATCTCGATTTAGCGCAAGCCAAAGCGACGCTTGCAGCGATGGAGTCAATCATTCCTCAGTTGGAAATCGCACAGCAAGTACACAAACATCGTATCGCGGTACTGCTTGGTGAGCCTTTATCGAAAGTCGAAGTGCGACTTGCAGAGACTCAAGGTGTACCAGCAATGCAAAATGTCGTGCCAATCGGATTACCTTCCGACTTACTGCAGCGTCGCCCTGATATCCGCATAGCGGAGCGAGAAATGGCAGCCATCAATGAAGAACTTGCTGCAAGTATTGCCAATCAATATCCGAAGTTCTTCTTAACCGGCGCTCCGGGCGTATCCGCCTCTAGCTTTGATGATCTATTTAGCAGTGATTCTTTCGGCTGGGTTGGCGCGGCTGGCATCAGTTGGAATGTCTTTGATGGTGGTCGTGGCGATGCTTTAGAGGACATCAACCAAGCTCGTTTTGACGCAGCAACACTGACTTACCAACACGCCGTAGATTCGGCTTTTGCTGAAGTGGATTCCACACTATTTGCTTATGGCAGAAGCCAAGAGAATCAGCGCCGTATTGATGATGCTCTGGTTGCGACAGATAAAGCCGTGGGGAAAGCCAAATCTCTCTACCGTGCAGGGTTGATTGACCACTTGTCGGTACTGGATGCTCAGCGCCAGCAACGCATGATGCAAGACCGACAAATCGCAGCCAAATTGCAAACAGCTCAGGTCACTGTCGCACTCTACAAATCATTGGGTGGTGATTGGGCATTAGAGCAATCTCCACAAAGTTAAACCGAATGAGTTAAGTAACAGTTTTGGGGAGTGGGTTAGCTTCATCTGGGACCTCGAATCTAACCCCTCCTCTTTTTTATTGTGCATAAAGTCGCGCATTAGCTCGCGTTTCCTATAGTTAAAAGGATTGAAATCAGAGAGTAAGGAAGGAACTCCCTCATGATGACATTAATCTTTTTGCTGTTATTGATTGCGATGCTCAGTGCATTTTTAGGTAAGAAAGCGGTGGGCTATGCCTTCTTTGCTTCCTCGGTGATCATTGGACTGTATTGGTTCAATCATCACGCCACCGACCCTCTTTCCATCTTGCTGTAAAGGGGATTGCACATGAGTCGAAACTATCTGGCTTTACTCAATACCCTTGGTTTACTGGGCATGACAGCCGTTCTACTGATTGGCTTTGTTCTGCAATTTGTACTGAATGAGTTGCCTTGCCCTTTGTGTTTATTGCAGCGCATTGGCTTCATCATGATCATGTTCGGTTTCTTGTTGAACGTGGTGTATGGGCCGCAGTCGCGACATTATGGTGTGGTCCTTATAGGCGCACTCTATGGCGTCGCTACGTCACTGAGACAAGTCTCTTTACACGTGATTCCCGGTACGCCTGGATACGGTAGCCCTATCTTCGGGATGCACTATTACACTTGGGCGTTTGTGCTGTTTGTTGCCACCATTTTCGCGGTCGCCGTTATTCTGATGCTCACCAGTAAAGAGGAGTCTCCAGAGCCATACGAAATGAGCAACCTAGGTCGCATCACATGTTTGCTGGCGATTTCTGTTGTGGCACTCAATGTGATTGGGACTTTTGCCGAATGTGGTCCTTATCAATGCCCAGACAATCCAGAAAGCTACTGGCTATTTAACTAACGAGTCCTTAATCGAAGCAAGAGGAGTCATGCATAGGTACATGTGACCTTGTACTACTCCTCTTTTCTATCGGTTACGAAAATACGATTCTCAGCACAATCCGACTTGGTTCAAATTCGTTGGTATGCAATTGGATGTCATACAAACATGTCAGTATGTTTAGAGATAAACGTACCGATTAATTCTCTCATCATGTTTTACCAAAGCAGGAGTGGTTATGAACTTTGTCGACGGTGTATTACAAGTCGAATCTTTTCTCGCGGTGACCCTCGGGATCATCGTGCTGTTTTTAGGCAGGCGCCTAACCCAAGCCAGCAGTTTCTTAAAGGAATTCAGTATTCCTGAACCCGTTTCCGGCGGCATCTTGGTATCGGTATTGTTCGCCGTTATCCATTACGTCACTCAAATCGATGTCCAATTTGATCTTGCTACCCGCGACTTGTTGTTGGTGTATTTCTTTACCACCATCGGCATCAACGCCAGTCTGCAAGATCTGTTCAAAGGCGGTAAGCCATTATTGATCCTGCTTTCGGTCACCATCGGTTATATGTTGATTCAAAACCTAACCGGCATTGGAATCGCGACCATGTTAGATCAGCCAGAGGCGGTTGGCTTGTTGAGCGGCACGGTATCTCTGATCGGCGGACATGGAACCGCGATTGCGTGGTCACCTCGCATCGCTGAAATATTCGATCTTGATACCGCCATGGAAATCGGCATCGCTAGTGCAACGTTTGGCTTAATTTTAGCAAGCTTGATGGGCGGCCCGATTGCAAAATACCTGATCAACAAACACAACCTGAAGCCAGCTAAAATGGAAGAAATGGACGTGGGTACGGCGCAGGATGAACCGCAACCGTCTATCAATGCTTATGACTTCTTAGATGCTATGTTAGCAATCCATGTTTGTATTATCTTGGGCGCGATTTTGAACGAAGGCGTAAGCAGCTTAGGGCTGGAATTGCCGTTGTTTGTGACCTGTTTGTTTGCTGGTATTTTGATTTCTAATCTTATTCCCGCCTCATACCCTCGCCTTACAGGCACTCGTTGGCCAGCAAGAAAACCAGCGGTGGCGTTGATTGCGGATATGGCGTTGGGCGCGTTCTTAGCCATGTCACTGATGAGCATGCAGTTATGGGCTTTGGTCGATTTGGCTGGACCTATTTTTATCATTCTTGGCGCGCAGTTCCTGGTGGCGATTTGTATCGCGATATTTGTCGTCTTCCCATTGATGGGAAAAAACTACGACGCGGCAGTGGTGTGCTCTGGATTTGGCGGCATATCTTTGGGTTCTACCCCAACCGCTATGGCCAACATGTCTGCGGTTGCTCAGAAATACGGTAACTCGCATCAGGCTTTTATTATCGTGCCTTTGGTTTGTGCGTTCTTCATCGATTTAGCCAATGCTCTCATCATTCCGTACTTCATTAATTGGATTGGATAATTAAGACGCCATCTGGTTAAAAAGAGGTCACTTCGGTGGCCTCTTGTCATATTCATGCAAATATTGCTACCACTTCCCCCCTCACTCAGTTGTATAATGCTTCTCTTGAAATATTTTGTTACGAAGTCAGTAACTCTTGAGATGAACATGAACAGCAGTAGATGGGTTGGCCTTTCCATTGGCACACTCTTTTTAATTGGCACACTTATTCTATTTGGATCGACCGTGCATGCGTCTTGGTACAAGATCCCGATGGAAGCCGTGAATGGCATAGCATTCACCTTGTCTTTTGGATTAGGTTTGAATCACTTTATTGCCTACATTTCTGCGTTCGTTACGCTCGCAGCGCTGTTTTATCTTGGTTATGCAACCGGTTACCGCATCCATCAAAAACTCAAGTAGACATCTCAAACTTAAGACTGATTTCACTCACACCTCATAGCACTTAAGTATTAGTTTTTCCTCGATAAATTTGCTGTTAACCCACTTTTTATGCGGACATATTGAGATCGGGGCATTTTCCCGAAAACCGTATAGTTTTATGCAACCTCGCCTCATAGAATAGTTTATAAAAACGGCAGTAGGTATCGAGCATCTTTATGAAATGCAGTGTCGCTTGCAGACGAGAAAAACGCCCGAAAAAGCATATGCGCCTCGCATTTCCAAATTCATGCGGTGCAAATTCTTTGTTTCTCACGTTCTCTATCCACACTCAATCCATACTGAACCCTATCTCTGACTGCCCATTATTTGCTGTTCCTTTGAGACATAACTATGGACAGAACGCAGTTCACCAAAATTTTTACGCGCTACTACATGCGCTCTACAAGTTTGGGGATTCTTATTACCCTATTCGCTTGTGCAATCAGAGGGGTTAATTATGTTGTATACCTTCCTTACGTGTTATCCGCGGTTGCTTGTTTTACCTACCTTTGGGTGGGGCGAACGTTCGCATTTGAGCAAAGACATCGCTCTGTCGTCATTGCTCTGATCCTCGGCTACACCCTCACTTTTTACCTGTACTACTTCTTAGGCGGCCACTTCCTCTTTTCGTCACTAGTCACAATAAACCTTCTTTTAGCCTTAATTGAGTTCGGTGTTTTTTGGTCATTAATCACATACACCCTATCAATGGCAGTTTGCTTTAACATTGATTTGATAACCGCAGGCAACGACCTGTTTAAACTACAGGGTTTAAGTGAGTTCTCCATTCGGAGTACGTTTCTGTATTTGTTCAATCTATTTATTTACAAAGGGTTGCGCTCTATCGAGAGTTATTGGCACAGCGCATGGCAAACCCAATATGAACAAGTTGAAAAACTAGAAAGACTGCTCGAGATTGACGAGCTAACAGGGTGTTATTCCCGCTTTAAAGGCAATCAGCTGATAGAACGACAGATTCAGCGTGCTCAACCGTTTACTCTGTTTTATATCGACTTGGATGGCTTTAAAGCCGTGAATGACGAATTCGGGCATGATGCCGGAGACAAGGTATTACGCATTACCGCCCAACGTATTTTGCATCTACTAAGTGATGGCCAGTTCGCAACGAGAATTGGTGGCGATGAGTTTATTCTTTGTCTACCCGAGCTAGAACATACAAAGGATTTAGAACAGTTTCAGTCTTTGCTGCACCAAGCATGTAGTGCACCTATTTTTATCCATTTTCAAAACGTTCACATCGGTCTGAGTGTCGGTGTCGCGCGCTTCCCTTATGAAGGGAGCTGTAGTGACTCCTTAATCCAGCACGCAGACCAAATGATGTACCTCACTAAAAAATCAAGAACATAGAGTTTTGGCTCGGTCCGAGCCGCTTCGAAGCAATCAAAAAATATAATGAGTTCAGGACGTAGATATATGGTTAGCAAGTTAGAATTTTCGCATGCGGTCGCTGCAATTCGAAAGGAGAGGGGATTAACTCAAGGTCAATTGGCGGACGACTTAGCAAGGAGTTACAGCGCTTTTGAAAGCTTAAATCAACCCACGTTAAGTCAGTGGGAAAGCGGAAAAGTCACACCGAGTTTATTAAAGCGACTCGCCTTCTCTCACTATATCGGTGAGCAGTATGAATACACTTCCAGTGAGTACAAACGGATAAAAGCCTCACAAAGTAAAAACATCTATTTGAGCTTTAAAGACATTGTTTACGAGTATCAGGTTACCGATGTGAAAAGTTGTTCTCTCAGCCAAATCAGCGATTCAGAGTTCGAACAGATCGACGCCGTCCACAAGCAGTTAATTACCCCCGGAGGTGTAGAGGACACGCTCAACCAGTTTGGTGAATCCCCCAGCAAGGCTCGCCTCTACTATTGCAAGGGCATGTTAGTTGGACATTTGATTTACCAAGAGCTGAGGTCTGAATTTCGGATTCTCAGCTTATGGCATTTAGGGCGCTCAATTTTGAAATTCTTGGTGACTGACATCATCCAAGTTATGGGCAATGCCATCATCCATTTTCCGGTTCATGAGCCCGTAATTAAACAACTTCTATTCGACATTTTCATACGGGATTTCTACCACCACCGGCGGGTCACGTTTTTTAAAGCCCCCGCGACACACATATTCGAGAACCCCATGGTGAAGCATTGCTTTG
>NZ_JH976124.1:239688-569277 GCF_000305755.2 Vibrio sp. HENC-03
GACTCTTAGATCTGGTGCTCTATCGCTTCCATCAAGTAGGAAATGAATTTATGCAGTCTCGACAGGAGGCCCACTAATGATAAATAACAACGCAACCAACAGTACCATCTTATTGTTTACCTTCAATAATATACAAGGTCGAGGCTTACAAACGGCCATTGAGCAGCAACTCGGACAGCCAGTGCTATTAGCAAAAGGGGCTGAAGTAGAATTACCCCACTATCGAGATGAGCACTACATGGCGATCGTCGACAGCTCCCTGCCCGATCTCTCGGAGGTCAAAATGACGCTCAGTGAATTAGAACATGTCGATGCAACGGTATTGGTGAACGCTGAACCCAACTTGGGCGTGGAGAGCCTGCTCACTTGGTCAAACCTCAAAGGCTTGTTCTATTTTGAAGATGATTTCGACAAGGTAATCAGAGGTTTGAAAGGTATTCTGAGTGGGGAGAACTGGCTGTCTCGAGACATTCTCAATCGACTGCTTGGTTATCTGGTAAATTTAAACCACACGGTTACTGAGCTGGATACGAAACTCGAAATTGAACTCACTCGTCGAGAAATGCAAGTACTGACCGCCTTGTGCCAAGGCGGCTCCAACCTTGATATTGCAGACTCGTTGTTTGTCAGTGAACACACAGTGAAATCGCACCTATATAGCATTTTCCGCAAACTGGAAGTGAAGAATCGAATGCAAGCGGTCGCTTGGGCAAAACGTAACTTGTTCTAGTCCCCCGCCCAAAAACAAAGGGAGCACGGAGGCCCCCTTTAATGCATTTGCCGTGCGTCGGCTCGCTTAAGCTTTCTTATTGCATCAAATGATAGACGCGCAGCGATTCTGCCATCGTTGCTAAATCTTCACCTAAGAATTCAACCGTGACAGGTTTGTTCGCCAGTAGCGTGATGCTTGAGTCGTCAAAGCGTCCTGCAGTATCGCATTCCAAATGAACAAAAAACGCTGGTTTATCTGCAACGAGTATGACTTTGTTAGCTTCAATCGTTACGTCAATCTTGGCGCTTTCCATTGGCAATGTTTTTAGCTCGTGAGTACTAAACCAAGTGTTGGTGATCCTCTCTTGACCTACTTGCCCTTCTACGTAGAAGAAACCTGATTTCAATTCAGACGAATCAAATGCCTCATCCAACTGCCAAACGACGGTATTGCTGTCGCTAGAAACCGTGTGCTCTAGAGACCAAGTTTGCTTCACTTCACCTTGCCAGTTCACCCAATGTAATTGCGCACTCACATCAACTGATTCTTTGGCATCGTTGAGCAAATGTAGGCTCAGCTTGCCCGTGTGTTCTGAGAACACCAAATACTGCGGCGCAAAGAAGCGTTTCGCGTGGTAATGCAATTGCTTCCAACGGCCACTGTACTCCAGACTAGACCAAGAACTCACTGGCCAGTTGTCATTGAGCTGCCAATACAACATGCCACGACATATCGGAGAGATAGCACGCCAATGGTCACAAGCGGTTTTGATTGCCATCGCCTGCTGCACTTGGCTGAGGTACAACATTTGCTCGAAGCCGGAAGGGAAACGGAAATAGCGAGTAAACATCTCCGTGATGATGCTGTTACCGCGAGGGTTCTTTTGGTGCTGCTCAAACGTTGGTGAGGTGACGTTCCAGTCTTGCTCTGGAACGAACTGTTTTGCTTCGGCAAACGAAGGCCAAGATTGGAAACCAAACTCGGAACAAAAACGCGGGTTGATGTTTAGATAAGCATTAAACGATTTGCCTGAGTGCCAAACGTCCCAGAAATGCATGTCGCCTTTGCTGTCATCATGCCATGCATCGCCAAAATCCAACTCACCGTTACAAGGAGAGCTTGGCCAAAAACGGCGTGAATCATCTTGCTGGCCAATCACCTGCTCTATCATTCGATTCAGACGATCATAATTCACCGTGTATTTGACTTTGTTGTGCTTGGATTCGTCGTACCAACCAATCGCCCCAATCACTTCGTTATCACCACACCACAGTGCAATCGACGGGTGCTCTTTCAAACGTGGGATTTGGAATCGCAACTCTTGTTCCACATCTTTCAAGAAATCATCATCAGACGGATACAGTGAGCAAGCGAACATCATGTCTTGCCAAACCAACAGACCTAATTCATCACACAGGTTGTAGAAAGTTTCGCTTTCATATTGGCCGCCACCCCAGACACGAATCATGTTCATATTGGCATCGACCGCGCTTTGCAAAAGTGCACGATAGCGGCTTTCACACTCACGCCCCGGCATGGCATCCACAGGAATCCAGTTTGCACCCTTCGCATTGATTGGCACGCCATTGACGACAAACTCCATCGCCGAGCCATGTTCATCAGCTTGGTTGTTTAGACTCAGCTCTCGCAAACCAATCGTGCGTGACAGTGATTGCTCACCACAAATGACTGTTATCGGATATAGATGTGCTTCGCCATAACCCGCAGGCCACCAGCGTTTTGGCTCGGAAATATGGAACTGGCAGTGATAGTGACCACTTCCTTCGGTTTGCATCGATTGGCGCTGACCATCAAATTCAATCATGATTTCATGAGGTTGAGTATCAGTTTCTACTTCAACTAATGCATCAACCAGCACACTACCATCAGCTTGCCATTGTTGCTCTGTAGAGAATCCTTTGAGCCACACATCGTTTATGACATCAATTTGAATCGGGTCATAGATGCCAGACACCATCAAACAAATACCCCAGTCCCACCCCGAGTGACACTGTGTTTTGCGAATCAAGTTCATGTGGGGGATCTGATTGTTCCCCATTGCCGAAGGGATTGGAAATGGCAATTTCTCTGCGCGCTCTAGCCCTTCTAAATCCACACGGGCAAATTCAACTCGAATCGTGTTAGTGCCTTGTTTTAAGTAAGGTTTGATATCAATACGTTGCTGGGCAAACATGTTGCTGCTAGTTAGTGCTTGCTCACCATTGATATAAAAGGTCGCTAAGGTGTCTACACGGGTGAGCGTCATCCACACTTGTTCGGCAGAGAGCACAGAGCCATCGACATCAAACTCGCGTGAAATGTGCCAATCGCAAGTTTCAATCCAACGAACTTTCGCTTCATTATCAGCAAAATAGGGATTCGGGATGAGCTCTGCTTGTAACAATGCGGAGACATTGTCACCGGGCAAAGTCATAGGAATATCGATATCCGGACGCTGTGGCGAAGTAAGTTGCCACGTTCCGTTAAGTTCAAAATGAGCCATAGGGTAAGACCTTTAATTTTTATTAGAACAGGTTGGCTCAATGTAATCTTGCGGTGTCCCTACAAGAATAAGGGGAATGTCATTTCCGTATGAAATGCGGCGCACTTCACGTAAAAATACTCTAACCAGAAATCAGTAATTTGGCTAGGAAAACGACATTTAATCCGGTTTCACGGTTATATTGAGCATCTCAACGTGCTAGTATCAGCGGCTTTTTGATCATCCTCACACTTTTCGAGCCATTTGTGTGAGGGAAATGCACGGCTTCCGAGCCCTAAAAAGCGAAGTAATTATGTCAAATATGACGAACGCCGCCTCTCATGCTCCTATTCAGGAGGCAGACTATTCTGCGATTCATCCTCCTTCCCTTCTTAAGCGTCTTGAACTCACCAACCCAGTATTCTGGCTAAGTGGTAGCTTCCTCACCGTGTTTGTATTGCTTGCTCTGACGAATACAGACTCTCTGACCGCAATGGTTAACGCAGGCTTCGGGTTTGCGACTCAATACTTCGGTGCCTTCTGGCAAGTATTACTCCTACTGAATTTCCTTATTGGTTTGGCTATCGCGCTAGGTCGTACGGGTTACGTGCGCTTGGGTGGTTTAGCGAGACCAGATATCGATACCTTTAAATGGTTGTCGATCGTACTTTGTACCCTACTCGCGGGTGGCGGTGTTTTCTGGGCCGCAGCTGAGCCTATCGCGCACTTTGTCTCTGCGCCGCCTCTGTACGGTGAAGCATCACCAAAAGCATCTGCAATCAATGCACTTTCTCAGTCTTTCATGCACTGGGGCTTCCTTGCTTGGGCAATCTTAGGTTGTCTTTCTTCTGTGGTGTTGATGCACCTTCATTACGACAAAGGCTTACCACTAAAACCGCGTACTCTGCTTTACCCTGTCTTTGGCGACAAAGCGATCAACGGTTGGATTGGTGACGTGGCTGACGCCTGCAGCATTATCGCCGTAGCCGCTGGTACTATTGGTCCAATTGGCTTCTTAGGTCTGCAGATCAGTTACGCGTTGAACTCGCTATTCGGCTTGCCAGACACTTTCATCACTCAAAGCATGGTGATTGTGGCTGCAATTCTAATGTACACCTTGTCAGCGCTAAGCGGCGTGAGCAAAGGCATCCAGCTTGTGAGCCGTTACAACATCATTTTGTCTGTGGCTCTAATTGGTTACATCCTGTTCTTCGGCCCAACCAGCTTTATTGTCGATGGTTACGTGCAAGGCATTGGACGTATGGTGGATAACTTCTTCCCGATGGCGCTTTACCGTGGCGACACAGAGTGGCTAAGTTGGTGGACAGTATTCTTCTGGGGCTGGTTTATTGGTTACGGCCCAATGATGGCAATCTTCATCGCGCGTATCTCACGCGGCCGTACTATTCGTCAGTTGATCCTTTCTATCAGCATCGCTGCACCTCTGATTACCTGCTTCTGGTTCAGCATTGTTGGCGGCAGTGGTCTGGCATTCGAGCTAGAAAACCCAGGTTTGATTTCATCTGCATTTGAAGGCTTTAACCTACCAGCGGTTCTGCTTGCGATTACCTCTGAACTGCCATTCCCAATGGTGATTTCGGTATTGTTCTTGATCCTGACCACGACGTTTATCGTGACCACAGGTGACTCAATGACTTACACCATCAGTGTGGTAATGACAGGTTCAGCAGAGCCAAATGCTGTGATCCGCTCGTTCTGGGGCTTAATGATGGGTGTGGTGGCTATCGCGCTTATCTCAATGGGCTCTGGTGGCATCTCTGCTCTGCAATCTTTCATCGTGATTACTGCCGTGCCCGTGTCTTTCATTTTGCTACCAAGCATCTGGAAAGCACCAAGCATCGCCAGCCACATGGCAAAAGAGCAAGGTTTGGTTTAATCACTTGGTTTAATCAAATAAGCTTTACGACAAACATAAAACAAGCGCCGATTTAAGGCGCTTGTTTCTTATTGAGCTATTGTAATAACAGCTTCATTACCCAATGATAAGTTACGACCCGATCTCTTTGAGTCGAGCAGTAAAATGACGCAGGACCGGCGGTTCATAAGTGAACTCCAAACCTTTGACATTATGTACATTCTCTTTCACTTTTTGGAATGCTTCGATGACGTAATCCATGTGCGTTTGAGTGTAAGTCGCCCTTGGCAAAGTCAGGCGTAGAAACTCCGCAGGACAAGGCAGTTGCTTGCCTGTTTCAGGGTCTCGTCCGAGCAATAGTGAGCCAATCTCCGGCGCTCGAATACCGGCAACTTTATACAACTCACACGCCAGAGCATGAGCAGGAAATTGATCACCCGGAATATGCGGTAGAAGTTTCCCTGCATCAACAAACGCCGCATGGCCACCCGCTTGCTGGCAGACAATGCCTATCGCCTCTAGCCCTGAGACTAAGTATTGAATCTGAGCGATACGGTACTCCAACCATTCCTGTCGCATTCCGTCATAAAGACCTACCGCAAGGCGCTCCATCGCCCCTCCCTCTAAACCGCCGTAAGTAGGAAAGCCTTCTTGGACAACACACAGAGTTCGGCATTCGTTGTAAACATCGATAAAGCTGTCATCCCTGAAACACAACAATCCCCCCATCTGAACCATTGCATCTTTCTTTGCGGACATGGCTAATGCATCGGCATATTTGTAGCTCTCGAATGTGATCTCTTCAATCGACCAATCTTGGTAGCCCGGCTCACGTTGCTGAATAAAGTAAGCATTTTCAGCATATCGAGCTGAGTCCATGATGACAGGAATATCGTATTTCTGACCAATGGCATACACCGCTTTTAAGTTCGCGATAGAAACAGGTTGGCCACCGGCAGAGTTACACGTAATGGTACTGACGATATAAGGAACGTTTTTCGGGTCGGCATCAAGAATCGCTTGCTCAAGCTTATCGATATCAAAATTGCCTTTGAAATCAGCATTGACTGAAGTATCAAACGCTTCTTCCGTATAGACATTTTTAGCCACACAACAATTGATTTGCGTATGCCCCTGAGTGGTATCAAAAAAGTGATTCGACAATGCGACCATTTTGGTGCGGTCGAGCCCTTTCTCTTTTTCACGTTTGGCGATCAAGACCGGAATGTAAATCTGTTCTGCACCACGGCCTTGGTGAGTAGGAATCGTCAGCTCGTAGCCAAAAATGTCTTTCACTGCATTCGCCAGCGCATGATAACTACGGCTGCCACTGTATGCCTCATCGCCTCTAAACATGGCGGCCTGCATATCTTGAGTGATCGACCCAGTGCCACTGTCTGTGAGCAAATCAATAAACACATCGTCGCTTTCAAGCAGAAATGGATTCATTCCTGACTCTAAAATAGCTTGTTCACGATACGCTCTCGTTGTTCTTTTTACGGGTTCAACGACTCGAATACGAAACGGTTCTGGCAAATGTTTAAAGTTTTCCATCAAAAATACCTTACTTCCAGATAGCCGCACACGCCTCTTCCATAAACGAAAAGTACAAATGTGCGCACTAATTTAATAGCAATTAATTGTTCTAAAGAGAGATAACTTTTGAACAGCAAACTCAGCGAAGGGTTCGCTTAGTCAGCGCTACAACGACCGTATTACACAGTTCAACGATCAGTTAAAACGGGCTCTGCTGTTAAAGTCGGATTGCATTAAGAAAGGTAAATTTTAGAAAGATAGGCACGTTGCGGATCACGCGTGTACCAAGCAATAGAGCTTGAGCACTGCTTGTGTCGCATCATTAAAGGCATACGCATCTTACATCCTTTTCAAGCAGTCAATAAATGAAAACACATGAGTTGTGTTTCCCCCAAAACCAAGCTTAATCATGAATTAGCATTGGTTGATTTCTAGTCTATTTCGTCGTTATTACTAACACTAAACTTTAACCGCCACAATCGCTGCACGCTAGTGCCATCAAGGATATGAGAATAGAATCACAAAAAAACAGCCTAGTTATGCAATGGCTCGCAGTCACATTTACGCAGAAAAAATAGCGTAATTTAAATCGCTTGCTTACAAAAAACGGCCCCGACACATAACCTGTATTGGGGCCGAATATTATGGGTTGGATTCGAAAAGCTTCACTGTTTACAGATGAAGTTTACGCAGCTCTTTCTTATCCACTTTACCGACGCTGGTCTTGGCGATCTCGTCCACCAGCTTCACTTTGAGTAGTAGCGCTTCTCTGGCAAGAATGCCTTTGCTGATAAAATCTTTCGCAAAACCTAACAGCTCTTTCTCAGTCATCTCTGCATCGTCTTTTAACGTCACCAACGCTAGCGGCACCTCGCCCCATTTATTGTGTGGCATGCCAATTACAGCGACTTCAGACACGGCCTGATGCTGGTGCAGAATGTCTTCCAACTCTAAAGAGCTTACCCACTCACCAGAAATCTTAATCATGTCTTTTACGCGGTCAGTGATCTTGATAAAGCCTTCATTGTCGATATGCGCAACATCGCCAGTGTGTAGGTAACCACCACGCCACAAGGCTTTAGAGTTCTTGTTGTCTTTGTAGTAGCTTGGCGTTAACCAAGGCGCACGAACAACAATCTCACCTGCACTCTCTCCATCGTGTGGAAGCCTGTTCATCTCATCATCGACAATATGAGCTTCCACCAGCGCGACTTTCTTACCAGTCTTAGAGCGGTATTCCGCTTGCTGATCTAGGTCGAGTTCAAGCTGCTCTGGAGTCAGTTGAACAATAGACAAAATAGGTCCTGTCTCGCTCATGCCGTAACCCGCAAACACATCAATATCGCGCTCAAGAGCTGATTTACACAATGCTTTCGGTAGCGCTGCACCACCAATCACAACTTTCCAACCAGAGAAGTCAATTGACTTGGATTTTGGTGAGCTCAATAGCAGATGCAGGATGGTTGGCACACAGTGTGAGAAGGTTACCTTCTCTTGTTCAATCAAGTTAAGCAGAACATCTGGGACATATTTGCCCGGGTAGACTTGTTTCACGCCAAGCATGGTCGCCATGTACGGAAGCCCCCATGCGTGGACGTGGAACATTGGCGTAATCGGCATGTAGATATCACCTTGATGCAATCGGCCTTGCGACGCATTGGTGCCGATGGTGCTCAATATGCCCATGGTGTGCAGAACCAGTTGGCGGTGAGTAAAGAACACCCCTTTAGGGAAGCCCGTCGTACCCGTGGTGTAGAAGGTGGTCGCGATGGTGTTTTCATCGAAATCAGGGAAGTTGTATTCGGTGCTTTCTTGCTCCAGAAGGCGCTCGTATTCACATTCGTCGTTATCACGTAAAACCACGTAACGCGTCACCGTATCAATACGACCTTTGATCTGATCCAGAATTGGCAAAAACTCTTCGTTGATCAGGATAATGTCATCTTCCGCATGGTCGATGGTGTAAAGGATCTGTTCTGGTGACAAGCGCACGTTGATCATGTGCAGCTTTGCGCCAATCATCGGGATGGCAAAGTAGCATTCAAGATAACGGTGTGAGTCATAATCCATTACCGCTACCGTATCACCTTTCTTTACGCCCATTCTGGTTAGTGCGTTTGCAAACTGTCTCACGCGGTCATGAAACGTTTTGTAGCTGTGACGACGGTGGTTCGCGTAGACGATTTCTTGCTCGGGGTTGAAAGCAACTGGGGAAAACAGCAAGTTTTTAATTAACAACTGATAATTGGATGGATCATTTACATACTGGTTCATATCGGGGATTCTTTTTGTATTTTTCTTAACGTTCGCTTTGCGCGAGTGGCGCTATTATCACTCAAAGACAAGACTGTATTCAGTACACAATATTGAGATCAGGTTCGAAAGACGCCATATATCTATAGTACGCGGTTTCTATAAGTACCCCTGTATTGTAGCCTTCTATCACCAACTCAGAAATGCTTCATCCCACGACTTAGTCATTAAGTTTTGTCATGGTCAGAAAAAGTGCAACGAAACCGTCACAGTTTGTCGTTAGCATACGTCCTACGCTCGTAAACCTCGCTCTATACTGAACAACACGTTACATCAACCTCAATCCAAACTGTGAGAAGCCAACTATGTCCAAGCCTTTGTATGTTTTTGATCTGGATGAAACCTTAATCAACGCAGACTGCGCAATGATTTGGAACGAATTTATGGTTGAGAAAGGCATCGCCACTGCGCCTAACTTTATTGAGGAAGATAAGCGTCTAATGGGCTTGTATGCAGAAGGCAAAATGGACATGGAAGATTACCTCACGTTCTCCATGAAGCCGCTAGAAAACATGCCTATTGAACAGGTAGACGCCTTAGTAAAAGAGTGCGTTGAAAACCATATTCTGGCTAAGCAATTCCCTCAAGCCAAAACACTGATTAAACAACTGTCTCGTGATGAGATTGATATGGTCATCATCTCTGCCAGCGTCACTTTTTTGGTTGAAGCGGTTGGTCGACGCATCGGCA
Source organism: Vibrio sp. HENC-03 (assembly GCF_000305755.2). Classification (NCBI taxonomy): domain Bacteria; kingdom Pseudomonadati; phylum Pseudomonadota; class Gammaproteobacteria; order Vibrionales; family Vibrionaceae; genus Vibrio; species Vibrio sp. HENC-03. The sequence goes on from NZ_JH976124.1 coordinate 249,298, forward strand.
TCCCTAACGCGCTCGGAATTGATTTAGTCGAGCAAGGCAACTGCTACACCGCAGAAATAGAAGGCATCCCGAGTTATCGCGAAGGCAAGGTTACACGCTTGAAACAGTGGTTAGAGGCTCAACCTGAGACCTATTCAGACATCCATTTCTATACGGATTCGATCAACGACTTACCACTGTGTGAATACGCGGATTACGCCTATCTGGTCAATCCATGCCCTCGCCTAAAAGAGCTCACCGATAGACCGAATTGGACTGTGTTGAGTTGGGGGTAAATCAACTCAACAGCACTTACCCCTTCACTAGATATAAAAGAGCAGACCTTACTGCTCTTTTTTGTGCCTCTCCTTCACAAATTAATCACTTGATTAAATACTGATTAATTTTTCGCATGTCGTATAAGAAATCAGCGTCTTATAATTAATCAAATGTTTAATATCTTGAGAGACGATTGTGACGGAAGCTCATCGAAGGGCGGGAAGACCCACAGACAAAATCGACGCACGGGAGAAGCTGATTTTCCATGCGCGCGAACTCTTCACCATTATGGCTTACGACAAGGTGTCAACTCGCCTTGTCGCGCAGAAAGCAGGCGTGAACGTGGCGATGATTCGCTACTACTTTGGCAACAAAGAGGGCTTGTTTGAGACCATGTTGCGCGAAACGCTGTCACCGATGCAAAAGCAGATGCAGGCATTGATGTCAGACAGTAACGAGAAAAACTTCCTCGACTTAATGCGTACCTACTACCGCGAGATGATCAAAGCGCCACAGTTCCCTCGTTTGATTGCTCAAGTCATGCATATGCCTCCTTCAGAGACCCAACGCAAGCTGCTCGAAAAAGTTATCGCGGATATCAGCAAGCCAATGCAAGACGTGATCTTTGATAAGTTGATCGACAGCGGCGTTTTAAGAAAAGACGCCGACCCTCAACTTTGTCGCGTCTCTTACATCAGCTTAATGGTGTTTCCTTTTATGGCACCACCTTCGTTGCTCGCCCTTCATGGTATCGAGCTATCAGAAGCCTTCTTGAACCGATTATTCGAACACAACATACAACTGATGAAACATGGATTTTTAGACTCGGGCGACCAATATGAAAATGAATAAAAAGCTGCTGTTCTTTCCTGCCCTTGCTGTTGGGGTCGTCATTCTATTTTTGGCGATTAGCCTCAAGCCAGATTTGCCCGTAAAGCCTGCGGGTGATCGTGCAAGATTGGTCGAGACGATTCCTCTTGAGCTGAAAGCTATCGCGCCTGTTGCTATTGGCTTTGGCAAAATCGCTCCGAAAGTTGAGTGGAAAGCGATAGCCGAAGTGACCGGTAAGGTGGTTTACCGTCATCCGCAACTGGAAAAAGGACAAGTGCTGCAAGCAGGAACGGAAATCTTGCGCATCGACCCACTCGATTACGAGTTGAAACTGGTTCAAGCCCAAGCCGATCTCAAATCTGCTCAAACCTCTCTGGCTAAGCTGAATCAAGAAGAAGCGAATCTTAAAAGCACACTCAAGATAGAAGCCAACCGTCTGGTTATCGCCAACAAAGAGTTAGACCGTAAACAAAACCTGCGTAAGAAAGGTCTAACGTCTCAATCTGACGTAGATCAGCAAGAGCAAAGCGCGCTCTCTCAACGTAAGTTGGTGCTGGATATCGAAAACCAAATCGGTTTGATGCCGGATGAAAAGCGTGTCGCAGAAGCCCTAGTTAAGGTCAATGCATCAAAGGTGGATGAAGCGAAACGTTCACTTGATAAAACCATCATCACCCTTCCTTACGATTTGCGCATTGCAGAAGTCGAGATTGAGCAAAACCAAGTGGTTAATCTACAACAAACCATGATGACAGGACATGGTATTGATGTCATGGAAGTGGAAGCCCAGCTTTCCATTCACGACATGCAAACTTTGGCGGCGAGCATCGGTGAGTTTGTTCGTGATGAATCTGGTATTCCACAACCTGATATGAATGCAATTCATGCCAACATTGAACTCAGCAGCGGTAACCTCTCTGCAAGCTGGCCTGCGAAAGTTGCACGCATCAGTGAAACGGTTGATCCAAGCCAAGCAACTGCCGGTGTGATTCTGGAAATTGAACAAGACTACCGTGCATTAAACCCAACCTCTGCTCCGCCACTGGTGAACGGCATGTTTGTGCGTGCCTTGATTGAGGGACAAGATAACCCGAGTTGGGTCATCCCAGAGCGTGCGCTTCATGGCGATAAGATTTACCTGATGGGCGATGACAATCGTCTGCAAGTCGTGACGGTTGAAGTGCTATATCGCCGCAATAACCAAGTGGTGATCGATGGCGAATTGGAGCAAGGTCAGAAACTGATCATCAACGATTTGCTGCCTGCGATTAACGGCATGCTATTGAAAGAGTCACCTGAACAGTCAGAAACGGCTATTGAGGAGTCTGATTCATGATCCGATTCTTCGCCAAGCACCCAACAGCAGCCAACTTGCTGATGCTAACGCTGCTGATATTGGGAATTTCTTCACTTTCCACGATTAAGCGGGAAACCTTTCCTGAGTTTGATCCGCCCTACATCCTAGCTGGTGTGGTTTACCCTGGCGCTTCCCCGCAAGAAGTCGAAGAGAGTATCTGTGTCCGAATGGAAGATGCTGTTGATGGTCTTGCTAACATTGAAGAAACGCAATGTGAAGCGATTGAAGGCTCTGCGCGTCTTATCTTAAAACTGAATGAAGAAGCCGACATCGGGCGCATGCTGGTCGACGTTCAAACTCAGATCAACTCGATTAATGACTTCCCACAAGAAATTGAATCTCCCGTTGTACAAGAGCTAGATTGGAATGAGCCAGTTGTGGATGTCGCGATCACCGCAGACACCACATGGCCTGAGTTAAAAGCTTACGCAGAACAACTTAAGCGCACGTTAAAGCTCGATTACGATGTGTCTTTGGTTGAAGTTGCAGGCTTCTCTGACCACCAATACCGAGTAGAGTTAGATACTCAAGCCATTCGACAACTTGGCTTGAGTGTTGTTGATATTGCTGAGCAGATTGGTCGTCAAAACGTCAAGTTGCCAAGTGGTAATGTCGAAACGCCAGATAAGAACTTTCTGATCCGCTTTGACGAACGACGCGTGACGCCAGAAGAGCTTGAGACTATTGTCGTGGGCTCTGGTCCAAATGGATCAATTATCCGTCTAAGAGATATTGCGACGATTACCGACCGATTTGAATTGGACGAACAGAAAGTCCTATTTGATGGTCACCCTTCTGCCCTACTAAAAGTCAGCAAAAACAAAGAAGACGATGCACTGCGCATTAAAGAACGTGTTGCTCAATTTGTCGAAGAACAACAAGCCATTGCGCCAGACGGTGTGATGCTACAAATGACCAATGACCTTTCATCCGTGCTTTGGGATCGCCTGACCATGATGGTCAAAAACGGTTGGCAAGGTATCATTCTGGTCTTCGCCACCATGTGGTTGTTCTTTAGTTTTCGCTATTCCTTTTGGGTCGCGGCTGGTTTACCCGTTGCCTTCTTAGGTGGGTTATTTTTGATGGCGCAACTTGGCCTGTCCATCAACATCATGTCTTTGGTTGGGTTACTCATGGCCATCGGTATCATGATGGATGACGCCATCGTTATTGCTGAATCGATTGCCGCTCACCTCGACCGAGGAGAAGAGATCGATGATGCCGTAATTAAAGGCGTGAAAAAGGTACTGCCGGGGGTTATCTCTTCCTTTTTAACTACGGTGTGTATTTTCGGTAGCTTGTTATTCCTGCAAGGTGAAATGGGTGCTGTACTTAAAGCAGTTCCTCAAGTTCTGATCCTCGTACTGAGTTTAAGTTTGGTGGAAGCCTTCTTGATCCTACCTAACCACCTTTCTCATTCACTGCATAAACAAAAACAAGAGCGAAAGACACCGAAGTTCAAACAAAAGCTGCTGGCTTCTTTTGAAAACTTCCGCAACACCACCTTGGTCAACGCAGTGGATAAAGTGGTCGAGTATCGCTATGCCTTTATGGGTGGCGTGGTCGCCTTGCTTCTTATCTCCGCAGCCACGTTAGTAGGTGGTTTACTCAAGTTCCAACCCTTCCCTGAACTGGATGGCGACATTGCAGAAGCGCGCATTATTCTTCCTCCGGGTTCTTCTCTGTCTCAAACGGAAGCCGTCGTCGATAAGATCGTCGCTTCCGCTCAAAAGCTAGATAAAGAATGGACAGAAAAAGTGGAAGACGGCAATCCATTGGTTCTGCACATCACCAGTCAATTCAACGCCAATGCCGACGCGAATGAGTCTGGCCCTCACATAGCCACGGTGCGTCTGGATTTGCTGGGCGCAGAGAGTCGTAACACACTCATCGATGAATTTATCGATGCATGGCGCGAAGACATTGGTGAACTTGCCGATCCTATCTCGCTGGTATTTAAACAACCGACCATGGGGCCGGGTGGACGAGCGATTGAAATTCGAGCGAAACATGATGATCTGGATGCGCTCAAAGCGGCCTCTATCGACATTCAGCAATACTTGAATGAGTTTGACGGTGTCCATGGCGTGTTGGATGACATGCGTATGGGTAAAGAAGAAGTCTTGGTTAAACTGCGTCCGGGGGCAGAAGCTTATGGGATTAACGGCCAACTCATCGCCAATCAATTGCGCGCGGCTTTCTTTGGCCAAACCGCAGACGAAATCCAAGTTGGGGTTGAAAACATTTCCATCGAAGTTCGCCTTGATAAAGCGCAAGCTGGTGACTTACAGCAATTGGCAAACTTCCCAATTATCTTGTCCGATGGCAGTCAAATTCCACTCGCGACCATTGCGACTTTGGATTTCCAACGTAATTACGTAAGAATCCAGCGCATCGATGGCTTGCGCACTGTGAGCGTATTTGGCGATATCGATAATACGAAAGCCAACTCAACCGCCATTATTCGTCAGTTCCAACAAGATGAAGCGCCAAAGCTTATGCAAAAGTATCCTGGTCTTCGCTTTGATTTTGAAGGCGAAGCCAAAGATACCGCTGAAACTGGGGCATCAATGGGTAAAGGCTTCTTGCTTGGTTTGTTTGGCGTGTTTGCGATTCTGAGTTACCAATTCCGCAGTTATTTGGAACCATTCGTGGTCATGCTTGCGATTCCCCTCGCCTTTATTGGCGTGGTATGGGGACACATCCTACTCGGTCACTCATTAAGTATGCCAAGTATGATGGGCTTCGTCTCATTAGCAGGGATTGTGGTGAATGACTCGATTCTGTTAGTTCAGTACATACGCCATCATGTCGATGAAGGGGATAATGTGCACGACTCGGTAGTCAAAGCCAGTCGGGAACGCTTTAGAGCAGTATTCCTGACATCAATGACCACTGCAGCAGGTTTGCTTCCGTTACTGACTGAAACCAGCCTGCAAGCACAGGTTATCCAACCGCTGGTGATCTCCATCGTGTTTGGTATTTTTGCATCCACTCTGCTGGTGCTGTTTATGATCCCTGCCGCGTATGCCATTTTAGCTGACTTCGGCCTAGTCCATAAACACGAAGAAATCTAAAACGGACTGATAAGTAAACTTATCAAAATGAACAAGAGCGACTTAGGTCGCTCTTTTTGTTTTCAGTGAAAAGCGTTAAAAACAACACAAACACTTAACAAATGCAGGGTTATTATGTGGCGTTAAGTGCAAATATGAACAATTGAGAATGCGGTATGTCGAGTTTTATATAACCAACTCAAATGATCACCGTAGGATTTATGATAAGTTTTATTATCAAAAACGACATTTAGCACAGTATAAACACACACAGACAACACATTCACAATTTGAACTAACGATAATGAAATCATTGATTGAAGAATTAACATTTTAACAATGATTACAACAATGTTAACTTTAGCCTCGTTGGTCGCACTGGTGGTAAGCCTCTCACCAAGCCTATTGTCAGTATGATATGGACGTTCGACCATCTCCAAAATGAATAGACACCCAATTTGGTGCCCTTTTTTCGCCCGTGAAGGTATTCTTCGCGGGCTTTTTTCTATCTGCCGTATTTCTCCTACTCAATTCCCAGTTTTGGCGCACCCTCCTTAATCAACAGGCATAAAAAAGCCAACCCATTAATAGGTTGGCAAATAGAGCAACAAGGTTGACGCTGACTGCTCACTAACGTCGTGCTTGTATCGGATGCACTCTGGTTAATCACTCGTCCTAGTGACTAACACGGAATCTTTGTCGTCAGAGGTTATGACTTGGTTGCCTCTGTCTTCTGGCATTTGATCTTTACCAGTTGAGCTTGTTGTTCTTTGATGTGTTTAACAATGCGTTCATCGCGTTCATCAATAGCGTCCATGTTCATTTGTTGGATGTCCGCAACCGCCTCATGCTTCATTGTTGTAAATTCTTGACGTAAATCCGCACTCCACTCTTCTTTGTCTAGAGTGTTAGCAGCAGCGATTGGTGATGACATTACAGCAATAAGACCTAGAGTAGATAGAAATACGCTTTGCATAATAAGCTCCTTAGGGATTAGCAGTTCATTGGGTTGCATTCTATACATTGCACATAGGATGCCAACTTTTTAAACCTTTAATATCAACAACTTAAACAAAAGTTTATTTTTCTACCATCTGCTCAATGGCGAATTTCACACACACAGTGTTAAATTAACCAACGACATTTATGAATACTTAACCATTCACTCAATTTATATTATAGATAGTCCATTTTAGTTCGCTTAAGGCACAAAAAAGCAGCCCGAAGGCTGCTTTAGATTTTCGCTTTAGGTGAAACTAGCTTTGCGTGCTTTCGTTACCGACAGTGTTTGATGACTGTGATTTGAACTTACCTATCAAACGACCAAAGAATCGTTTAACAATGCGGAAGATGTTTTTAATATCCTCTAGCATCAGGTACAAACAAGGCACCAGAATCAAGGTAAGGACAGTTGCAAACAGAACGGCAAAACCAAGCGCGACCGCCATCGGGATAACAAAACGCGCCTGCAAGCTGGTTTCAAACATGATAGGAAGTACACCAGCGAAGGTGGTAATAGACGTCAGCGTGATCGCTCGAAAACGTGCACAGCCAGCTTCAACAACCGCTTGCTTAATGCTCATGCCTTTTTCTCGCACTTGGTTAACGTAATCTGTCATCACCAAGGAATCGTTGATAACCACACCCGCTGCCGCAATTAAACCAAATGTCGACATCATGCTGATGTCCATATCCAGCCAGAAGTGTCCCCAAATCGCTCCCGTTAAGCTAAACGGAATCACCGACATGACGATCAGCGGTTGGGTGTAGCTCTTAAGCGGCACGGCCAGCAAGATGTATACGATGATCATGCCTGCAATGAAGAACATGATTTGCTCGTTACGCTGCGCTGCTTGCTCTTCGATGTCACCACCCAATTCCGTTTTCACACTTGGGAAGGCTTGCTTCATGTCCGGTAAGATGTTGTCGTCGATAACTTTCACGACTTCTTGAGGTTCAACCAACTCTTCATCTATAGAGCCATAGACATAAACGGTTTGATAACCGCCTTCACGTCGAATGGTACTCACACCCGGTTGCTCGTTGATTTTCACCACATCACCAAGCATTACCTTCTTGCCTGCTGGTGTGGTAATCACAGCGTAACGTAGTGATGAGAAGGCTTCACGCGTCAATTGCGGGTAACGCACCATAACCTTAATTTCTTCGCCATCACGAATAATGCGCTGCGCTTCGCCGCCGTAGAAGCTGCCACCCACTTGCTCTGCGATCATGGTGAGATCCAAGCCCAAATCATAAGCAACAGGAGCTAGTGATAGCAGTACCTCTTTACTACCAGAATCGATAGAGGAAGAGATATCGTACAGACCTTCCTCTTGCTGAAGTCGACCAATCAGGTAGCGACCTGCTTCGTTTAGCTCGTTAATGTCCGAACCAAACAGCAAGTAACCAAATTCATCACGGTCACCGCCACCTGCACTTTGCTCACGGATCTTAAAGCTCTTCATGCCCGGAATAACTGGCATTGCCTCACGCCAGCGACGTGCAAGTTCAAAGGTATTGAATGGGCGCAGTTCTTCATCCACAAGCGGTACAAGAATACGACCTTCAGTACGGCTTCGGTTATAAGAAAGCACATCACGAATCATCCCCTGACCATGCTCATCAATGATCTGGTTTTCGATTTTCTGCATCACGCCTTCAATGGTTTTTAACGCATTGATGGTTTGCTCGCTCGATACCGTGTCATTCATCTCAATCGTAATCGCCGGATAATCCGTTGGTACTTTCGGGTTTGGAATCACACGCACGTAGTTTGAGCTAACCAAAGCAGCGCTGATCAACAACAGACCACAGAAGAAGGCAAACACGGTCCAACGCCAATGGGTACAAGCTTTAACAAAGCTACGGTAAGGGCCATTAACAAAGCCGAAGAAACGCTTGTTGAAATTATCACGCCAACCGCCTGCTTTGATTGGCGTAAAGTTAGTGTGGGCTAAGTGAGCCGGCAAGATCAGCTTAGATTCAATCAAGCTAAAGATAAGACACAGGATCACCACACCCGCAATGCCATAGAAAAAGGCACTATCAATCCCACTTGAGAGTAGGAATGGAGCAAACACCGCTATCGTGGTTAACACACCAAAGGTAGCAGGAGTCGCGACACGCTTAACACCCGTCACAACGTTCTCAACACCACCGCCTTTCTCTTCGATCTCACTGTAGGCACTTTCCCCGGTTACGATGGCGTCATCCACCACGATACCGAGCACCATGATAAAGGCGAACAAAGACACAATGTTCACGGTGATACCCAGCATTGGCATCATCATTACAGCGCCTAAGAAACACACTGGTAGCCCCAACATTACCCACATTGCTAAGCGGAAACGAAGGAATACCGAGAGCATGATGGCCACCAAAGCAGCACCTTGAAGAAGGTTTTTCAGCATCATGTCGAGACGACCATTTAGGTAGTAGGTCATATCAACGAGAACTTTCAGTTGAATGTCATCAGGTAAGGTTTTGTTCTTTGCTTCGATGTAGTTACGAACGGATTCAGCAACTGGGATGATGTTTTGATCACGCGTGGCTTGAACCGCCATGTAGATCGCGTTTTGACCCGAGTATTCGAAGTAACGATCTTCTTCGGTGAAGCCGTCTTTAATCGTTGCGATGTCTTGTAACAGAACTTTTGCACCGTTTGCGCCAAGCTTAACAGGGATATTGCGGAACTCATCACCACGGTAGTATTGGTTCTCAATACGTACTGCGATCATGCCTGCGTTGGTTTTTACTTCACCTGCAGAAAAGTTCGCTGAATAACGACGAATCGCGTTGCTCACATCACTTAGCGTTAAGTCATATTTACGAAGAATCAGCGGATCGACTTCGATAGCAATCTCTTCTTCTGGTGCATTGAGATCCACCAGCATGACATTTTTCAGTTGGAGTAATTCGTCTTCGACTTGTTTCGCAATAGGTTTGAGCTCTTCCAGTGGTCTATCGCCCACCAAGCCCATTTCTATCACCTCCTGTCGCCATTCAACCTGATAAACGTTGATGGGTTCCATGCCTGCCGGCAAATTGGATAAGGTGTCTACCCGTTGCTTTACATCGTCCAATACACGTTTGATGTCGGCATTCACATCTACTTCTATCGATACATAAGCGCTGCCTCGAGAAGCTCGTGCCACGGTCTTTTTGATGCCAGTGACGTCTTTGATCGATTCTTCAACTTTAACCAAGATACTCTCTTCAATCTCTTGCGGAGAGGCACCAGGGTAAGCCGCTCGAATGTTGATGTAGTTAACTTCAACGTTCGGGAACATTTGTCGTTGAATGAACATGAAGCTCACGATACCCATCACGATGATGAACACCATCATTAGGTTCGCGGCGACAGAGTTATTCGCAAAATAGGCAATGATGCCCTTTTGTTGATTCTCTTCCATGATTGACTCCTACTTACTGTACGACGGTTTCGGAGTCGTCATTCTTTTTTGCGACTTGGACAGCCATGCCTTTTTGCGGGTACTCAGGTAACGTCAGAACCAGCTTATCTGATTGCTCAAGACCTTCCCCAACAAGTAGGAACTCACCTTCTGCACGAAGTACGTTGACCGTTCTAGGTTGCAGTTCGTTTTCGCCATTCACGACCCAAACGGTGCGGTTCTTAACTAGCTCCTGAGGGAGACGATAAATGTGCTTGAGTTCTTTGCCGGTAAAGCTCACTTCAACGTATGAACCAAACTTAATCGGTGGCTGATTGTTGTCTAGACCATATGGGTCACGAACTTGAATCACCATATTGATCATGCGCGTCGCGCTGTCGATCATGCCGAGATCGCGAACGACTTTGCCTTCACGAGTCGTCGATAGAATGCCTTGCTGCGTCACAGTTGCACGTAGCTCTTTCAAAGATTCAGGAAGGAATGCGCTGTCAAAACCAGCGATAGGAACGTGGATCTCCGCCACTTCGATATTGTTCAAGGTTGCAACTCGAGAGCCGGAAGAGACAAACTGCCCCACACCGATATCACGCTCAACAACAAGTGCATCGTATGGCGCAATCACTTTACAGTTTTCTAGGTCACGGTTAGCTCGCTTCAACGCAGCTTGTGCAGACTTAACTTGCGCCTGAGCACTCAAGACATGGGGCTTACGTAGGTAAAGGTCTGTGACTTGTTTGTCGCTTAACTTTTTCGCTTGGCGTTTTGCGACTTCCGCTTTGGCTTGTTCCTCGATCAACGCAGCACGTGCACTTGCCAAGCCCGCTTCTGCTTGTAGAACGGCCGCTTCGTAGTTATCACTTTCAATCGTGAATAACACTTCACCACGCTTTACGATTCCACCCGTCACAAAATTTGGGTGCCAACTGATCACTTCGCCGCTAACTTGCGCTGCTAGGTGCGTTTTTTCGAATGGACGCATTTCACCGTGACTGGTGATAACAACTTTGTGATCGGTAGGAAAAAGTGAAGAAGTTTGTACTGTGGGTTCAGTAATGGTGTCTTTGATTGACTCTTTTTCGGGCGCAGTAGCGGCAATCGCGGCATAACCCGCATAAGAACCACCAACTACGACGAAGGGTAAAAGCCAACGTAATACTGGTTTTGCTAACATCAAAAATCCTTTTTTATTTTTGTATTCTCCTGTTCATCCCCGTCAGGCCTTCGCCTTAGAGCTGAATTAACAAACGGAACGTTCGATAACCCAATCTCCTACTCCCCGTGGACAAACAGTGAGTGTTTGCATCTGAAATAGACAACTTTATAAGAGCGCCGTGCTTCTGCTGTGTTTCGCGATTATCAATCACAAAAGAACTATCCATGGCAAGTTAATAAAATTAACAAAAACTTAACCATCTCCGCAAGTTACGACCTCTCACGCTCACTGTTTATACGCAATCGTCATGCCAAACGCTTACTCCTTAAATATCAACAAGTTAGGTTAAATTGGCAATTTCTCTCAGTGCAGTGTTGGTAATTACCACCAGATATTAGTGATATTGACCATTTCTGAGCGAAACATAAGTAAAAAACATGATATTGTCCGCCCGAATAATATGCTTTCCAAAAACCATATCGAGTCATTCCGATTCGGTTGCTTTATTGAGAAATCTGCGACTTGGCTACGATCACTCTCGTTACCCAGATTCAAAGCTTGATATATAATCAAAGAGTTACGTTGTGTATTAACAAGGAAGTGTGCATTGCTACGTTCTCTCTCCAAAGCCTTACTCGGTTCAATGCTTGTACTTGTCTCGGCTTGTTCCTCAATTCAGCCAAGAGATCCAAGTGAGAAATCCACCAGTTTTCAGTTCGGGTATCAAAGCGACTCATCGTTGGCAGAGTTCTTTGAAAGTTACGATAAAGCCCCTAACTCAGACACTGGTTTTTACCCTCTTAATCAGGGAAACGACGCGCTATTAGCTCGAATCGCACTGATTGAATCTGCCGAAAAAAGCCTAGATTTGCAGTACTACATCTATCGCAGTGACGAGACCAGTCAACTGATGACGTGGCGTTTGTATGAAGCAGCACAACGTGGCGTACGCGTTCGCCTGCTTCTAGATGACATGCAAAAGCGAAATGATGCAGGAATGGCAGAGTTGAACGCTCACCCAAACATCGAAATCCGACTGTTTAACCCGCACCAATATAGAGATGCACGTGTATTTGCACTGGCAAGTGATTTTGACCGCCTTAATCGTCGCATGCACAACAAGGCTCTGATTTCCGATAGTGTGTCTGCCATTGTCGGCGGCAGAAACATTGGCAATGAATACTTCTCTTTCGAGTCCAATGTCGAGTTTGGTGATTTCGATTTGATGCTATATGGCGAGGCCGTGACGCAAACTGCTGACCAATTCGATTTGTATTGGAATAGTCTCTATGCCATCCCAATGGAATGGATTGTGCCTGAGTCTGAAAAAGTGGCAGACGATGCGATTCAAGCGCAAGTGAAAAAGCTAAAATTGGAAGAGAAGTTTTCTACCGGTCCCTATAACTTCAAAGAGTTAGACCTGTACGAGGAGCTCCAACAAGGCAAACTGAAACTGTATTGGGGACAAGGCCAAGTGTGGTTCGATTTACCCGACAAAATTGCCACTCAAGAAAGCCAACTGGTTGCGAACTTAGGTGAACTCCTTGAGAGCGTTGAAGATTCTTTTGTTCTAATTTCCCCTTACTTTGTGCCGACAGAATCCGGAACAAAAGCTCTGACTGATGCGGCAAAACGAGGGATAGATATCACCATCGTGACCAATAGCTTGGCATCAAACGATGTATTTGCTGTCCACGGTTGGTACGCCAAGTACCGAGAAGATTTGGTTAAAGCGGGCATTAAACTATGGGAAGTAAAAGCCAGCGCGAAAATCAAAAGCAAATGGAGCTTAACCGGTAGCAGCCGAGCGAGCCTGCACGCCAAAGCCATGATGATCGATGGGAAAACCTTGTTTGTAGGTTCGATGAACTGGGATCCACGTTCGGCTGAGCTTAATACAGAGATGGGCGTAGTTATAGAGCAACCAGAGTACGTGCAAAAACAACAAACCGTTTTGCCAGAGCAGTTGAAAGAAAATGCCTATCAACTCATCATCAAAGATGGTGATATCGCATGGATTGATCAAGCAACAGGCGAAGAATTTGATTCAGAGCCAGAAGCCAGCGTGTGGAGAAAAATGGGGGCTTGGCTCTCAGGCATTCTGCCAATCGAGGATCAACTCTAGCTTCCCTGCGAGGATAAAGTCAACAAAACTAAATCCAAACGCTATTCAGGCACTGAGTAGCGTTTTTTACACATAAGAAAGGAATCGCAATGTCAGTAACATGGAACGATTACTATCAAAAGGTTGCGAGCCAACCTCACCGACCAAACGTAGAACGTGCCGCCAACCTGCTTACGCTCGACAACAAAATAGCCATTGATGCAGGATGCGGTACCGGTCGAGATTCCAACTACCTCCTCAATCAAGGCTTTACGGTTTACGCGTTTGACACTCATCAAGATGCGGTGGAAACTTGCTTGACGCGTTTCGAAGGCAATCCTAACTTTTCCATATCGCAGTCTTGCTTTAGTGACTTTGATTACCCGCCATGCAGCTTGTTCATTGCCAGTGCGAGTTTGTTCTTTTGCCCTAGTGAACACTTCGAAAGTGTGTGGCAAAGAATCGACTCAGCCTTAGTCTCCGGTGGTGTTTTTTGTGGGGATTTACTGGGCGTGAAAGACTCTTGGGTCAAAGCCAAAACGCATCCAGACATCAGTGCGTTCACCAGAGAGCAAGTCGAAGCATTGTTTGAAGGATATGACATTCTCCACTTCCATGAGCGGGATGAAGATGGCAGCACTGCTCTCGGCAATGCAAAACATTGGCACATGTTCAGCGTCACTGCGGTCAAACGTTAATTCGTTACTCTTAATTCGTTATTAAAAGGAGTGTTATGTACCATTTCCAAGGCGTCACATTAAGACGAGCCGTTCCGGAAGAAGCGAAAACGCTCTATAAGCTCATCACCGAGGATGAACGCTGGGCGCAATTCAATGGTCCTTACTTCCCTTATCAAACACCGACATTAGAAGGCTTTCGTAACCACACCTTTCAACGCCTACTAAAAGGCAAAGACATGTTATTGATTGAGTTCGAAGGTAAGCCCGTTGGCTCAGTGAGTTGGTATTGGGAATGTGAGAGCACTCGCTGGCTTGAAGCTGGCATCGTCATTTACGATTCGAACTATTGGGATAAAGGGTTGGGCTTTTGTGCGCTAGTTCCATGGATTAGTCATATATTCGAAACCCAAGACATAGCACGAGTGGGTTTAACAACCTGGTCTGGTAACCCAAGAATGATGCGATGTGCAGAAAAGCTTGGCATGCAACAGGAAGCGCGGATTCGTAAAGTGCGTTACTACCAAGGCGAGTACTACGACTCCATCAAATACGGCGTATTAAGAGAAGAATGGCAAACGCTGATCCAACGACTCTATAGCCAAGAACAATTGGCGTAAATCATCGTAGTTAATGAAAAGGCTTGGCAACGCGCCAAGCTTTTTTAGTTGGGTTACTTGGATATAGGGTAAACCACTCTAAAACGTTCAAGCACCAATAAACGTTGCTCATGCCAGTCGATGCCAAGCTCTTCACATTCCGCTTTAAAGAATTTAGTGTGCGCTTCTCGCCACCAAGCTATTGTGCGGTCGCCTTCCCCTTCAGCTTGGGCAAACTCTTCACTCACGTCCGAATATCGGCAGGTACTGACGTCTGTGATTTGAATAATACAAACAGGTTCGCCGTCCCAATTGGTCACAACTTGTAAGTGCCCCACTTGGGGCATCACCTCTCCGTGTTCGCTGTACCAGAGCTCCATACTGCAAGAGGCCGTTTTCTGGCCGATTCTCACCAGCTCAGCACAAGTATTAGCGTTGTACTCGTCAGCACAATAATAATCAGCGCTAACGGAGGGAATCGCTGCTTGCTCTTGTTGAGAGAGCGTCTCCATATATTGGTTGAGATAAGCTTGTGCTTTGGCGTCCATACTTCTGTTCCTTGGTTCTGCTTTTCCTTCGCTTTACTAACCGGAAAGAGTATCCATTCATCATCAAAAGAACAAGATATAAGCCCATCAGAACGCTTTATAAAACAAGCATTTTTCATCTGATTTTTGCTAAACCTTGTCTGTATTTGCTATGGTTTCAGAGATTCATCCATTCTCGACGCAAAAGGACGTTCTATGCGCTTAATCATCGGCATCTTCTTCGCTGCTCTGCTCTCCTTTCCAACTCTTGCATCCGAAGAAAAGTATTCAGAATCCGACCTTTTAGACAGACCATTAATGGAGCGTTATATCCTTGATGAGTTGAAATCGCTGCGTCAGGAACAACAGGATTTAGAACGAAGAATGATTGTTGAAATCACCGACCGTGAGTTAACGGTGGCTGATAAATCTTTGAACTACGCTAACGTGACGGTTACCTACTTCTTCTACATCATTGCGGGTGTCGCTTCACTTATTGCTTTTGTTGGTTGGCAATCTCTGCGCGAGTTTAAGCACAACACCAAAGAGATGGCAGACAAGCGATTAGAAAAGATCGCTCAGGAATATGAGAAAAAGTTCGTGGCGTTGGAGCGTGACTTGAAACGTAAAACCCGCATCATCAGCGAGAACAACAAAGAGATTGAGAAGATCAACGAAATCCATAACTTATGGCTTCGTGCACAAAGCTCACAAACTCCGGAACAACGCATCGATATCTACGATGAAATTTTGCTTGTTCGCCCTGGTGATTTAGAAGCGCTGACTTACAAAGCCGACGCCGCTATGGAGATCAAAGAGTACCACTGGGCACTTAGCTTATGTAACAGAGTTCTGGAAGTGGACGATTCGAACGGCCCAGCCCTTTACCAACGCGCTTGTGCCTACTCTCGTTTAGGGATTGAAGAGCAAGCGATTGAAGACTTAGAGCGTGCGATTGATACCAGCCCTTCTATTCGCGATCTGTTAGCGGAAGAACAAGATCTCGAACTTCTTCACGGCAATGAGCGCTTTGATCAGCTCTTAGCAAGCAGCACGCCTGAGTCTCAAGCATGAGCAGCCACTTTAACCTCGAAGATGCCAGCCAAGTTTTGGTTGGCGCTTTTGCTCTCGCCGTCCCAATTTCTTTCTCGGAAGAAGCGTGGCGCTTGGGTGAAAGCTTGCCGATGTTGAATTTGCTGATGCTATTCAGCTTGTCGGTACTCTTCTTAGGTTTTTTCGCTTATCAAAGCGTATTTCAAAGCAACATAAAAACGCGCGTTGCCGTTTTCATCTTTCGTGTGGTAATTGCCTACTTCATCGCCGCTGTGGTGGTGGCTTTAGTGCTATTCTGCATCAACAAACTTCCTTTATTCACCGACCCACTAATTGCCCTCAAACGGGTGATTGTGATTACTATGCCCGCTTCAATGGGCGCGATTGTGGTGGATAGTTTCGATAAGGAATAACCAGCTCAGCCGTTGTTAGGGCTCTTGTTCGTCGAGAGTCAGATTCGAACCAGCATGATCTTTACCGAGCACATCTTCTGGGTTTCTTAATGCACAAGTTTCTAGTGAGAGACACCCGCAACCAATACAACCACCCAAATCGTTTTGTAGCGCTTTGAGCTTTTGAATCTTTTGTTCTAACTGCTCATGCCAATGGCTGGCCATGGTTTCCCATTGCTGCTTGTTTGGCGCTTGATGCTTGGGCAGTTCTTCTAATGCCACTTTGATCTCTTCTAACGACAATCCAACTTGCTGCGCTGCTTTGATCACAGCCACACGGCGAAGCACGCTGCGATGGTAGCGACGTTGATTACCTTGATTTCTCCAGCTTGAAATCAATCCCTTCTGCTCATAAAAGTGCAGCGCCGATACCTTCACTCCAGAGCGCTTTGCCACCTCGCCTACGCTGATTTCCATTTCTGACCTCTTCTTTAAAAAAACGCTTTACCTCAAGTTTACTTGAGGTTCTAAAGTTACACCACGTTAACAAATTAAGCAGATAAAAACGATGAAAAATAAAACGCTGCCCTACTTGGCTGGGCGATTCTTCGATAGCATTTCTTCCGGATTATTCATGATGGCACTTCCATGGGTAATGTTGGCTGAACCGGGAATGGGAACCTTTGTTGCTTTGGTCTCACTCTCTTGTACTGCGGTTTCTTTCTTGGCTACGCCTTTCTTCTCCACTCTTATCGACCGCCATTCAAGAAAGCAGTTACTCTTGCTCAATCAGTGGTTACAAGCTGGTATGGCGTTCATCATTTTTGTCGCGTACTGGTTTGAGCTTGGCTCACATTGGTTGTTAGCGTTTGCACAATTGGTCTATTGGGTATCCAGTAACTTCGCATGGACAACCAATAATGCTTTCACCCAAGAGAACTACCAACGCCATGAATACGCCAAAATTTCCGGACAACAAGAAATCGTGATGCAATCGACCACGCTGGGCGCAGGCGCGCTAGGTATCGTGTTGTTAGAGATGTGGGGAATGAGGGAATTTGCTTTGTTTGCTGCCTCCGCTTCTTCTATCGCCGCCCTTTTCTATATGGCCACGCCGTACGTGCAACAAATCAGAGACGCTCACGCTGTTGCCTTTATGTCGCAGTTAAAAGAGAGCAATCAAATCTTTGCTAAAGAACCGACCTTTTACGCTTTCATTTTGCTGTCTTGTTTGTCCTATCCCATTCTGACTTACCTTGGAAAATTGGTGCCTATTTGGTTCTCGGAACAAGGTATCTCGGGTGATTGGTACGCAGGGTTTAATATTAGCTTTGGCTTGGGTTCATTACTGACCGGACTTATCGTTACCAAGGTACTGAATCAGTTTGGTCACACCAGCATTATTGTCGTGTCGATGAGCGTGCTAGTGATTGCTTTAATTGGCATGAGCTTATCCGCACATCCACTGACCATTCTGATGTTTACTGCACTCTTTGGCACATTTAACGCGTTGAATCGAATCGCAAGAATCAATTGGATGCACCACACCGTCTCTGTCCACCAACGAGGACGAGTCGATGGCGGAATCAGCATGTTCGCCACTACCGTGCAATCTTTAAGTTATGTTGTTATTGCGATATTGAGCCACTATGGCTTGACCGAGTATGGCTTCATTCTGGCGGCTGGCACCATGGCGATGGCAGTCTGTGTGATGTGGTATTTGAATCATAAAATGAATGGCGATGGTCAACTTGCCACAAGCCAATAACAAAAAGCCCAGCAATCGCTGGGCTTTTGGCTTCCAAAGGGAGGAATTAGAATTCGTAGTATAGGCGAACACGCGCACCGAAATCGTCTTCTTCAGCAAAGGCAGTTGCATCCGATTGCTGCGTCAGCTTGTTGTCGACCATAGTGTAGTAAGTACCTAGTAGGATTGAGAAATCCTGAACTTCTAGCACATCACGGAATGCGTAAGAAGCGTACCAAGTTGATACATTTACGTCGCCTTCCGCCCAATCTTTGCTTTGGTATTCGTTTGAAGAATAGATGTAACCAAGACCTAGATTGTTCCACAATGCATTGGCACCAACGGACATGTTATTTTCGTCAACCGCATCTAGGTATGCAACACTTGTATTCACAGACCAATCACCGCTTGTCCAGTTACCTGTTAAGCCGTAACCAGTACGATCAGAAACGTCGATATCACCAGCTACAATCGCGTCAGAAACTAGGTTAGTCTCCATCGATGCTGCGACTGTGAAATCACCCATTTGATACGCGACAACTGGACGCACCAAAAATGAGTCTTTAACTTCCGTGATTTCCTTTCCGTGGTAACGACGACCTTGGTTGTCTCCAAGATCTTTAAATAGGTCAGAACGGTCACCCAACATCGC
The DNA here is from genome assembly GCF_000305755.2 of Vibrio sp. HENC-03. Classification (NCBI taxonomy): domain Bacteria; kingdom Pseudomonadati; phylum Pseudomonadota; class Gammaproteobacteria; order Vibrionales; family Vibrionaceae; genus Vibrio; species Vibrio sp. HENC-03. The sequence continues at coordinate 268,119 of NZ_JH976124.1, forward strand.
ACCAACTTCTACGTAAAGGTTGCCGAATGTTTGGTTGTACATGATCTGACCATCAGAACCACGACCGCGCGCTTCTTTCATTTGGTAAGAGTATGCCGCACCGTCTGCATATAGGTCATTCGCAGTGTCACCTGAATACTCAAGGAATACGTCTAGGCCCACAGGGAACATATCATAAGCTTCGAAGCGACCCGCTTTAATCGCCCAACCGTCTTTCTTACCAAATTCAAAGTACGCGTCATCCAGTGCGATGTTGCCTGTACTTTCAAAAAGAGGCTGTGCTTTTACACCCACATAGTGACCGTTGCTGGTGTACTTCTCACCCGCAAACTCGATAAGTACGCGACCGTCTTGGTTGAACTCGCTGTCGTCATTGGCGTTTGATTCACGATCTTCAAAGTTGAAGTTTAGCTCTACGTTACCGCCAACCGAGAAGTTACCTTCTTCGTTGTCAACGATGCTGATACCTGCAGTTGCAGTCATTGCTGTTGATACCAAAACAGCCGCTAGCGAAAGCTTAAAAGTGTTGTTCATGTGAACCCCTATATTTGTATTTTTTAATAGTTTGCCCGCCTTAAAGGAGGGTTTATGTGTAGCTATGGACAAAAAAGAACTGCTAATTAACTGGCCGATCATTAGCAGTGGACGGGGCTAATTTTTGATCAACAAAATCAGCAAAACAATATTGCTAAACCGTTTTTGCTAGACGAGATCACGATTTTAGATCTTTGGTTATTTGCCTTTAATTACAGCAACTTAAATATAAAAAATTATAATTATCGGATTTTAAAGCAATTTTTTGATTGAAATTGACAGAAATCAAACTCATTCATATGAGCATTGTGACATGACAGATATCACAAAATTTATGAATCAATTTCATTACTAAATAGCAGGCACAAAAAAGGCCACCAAGTTGGTGGCCAAAAACCAATCCGAAACTGCTAGCAGTAAGAGATCGGGGACAAGTAATGCAGTGTTGCTTGAGCCTGTTTGAGCTCGATGTTGCACAGACCATCAATAAAGATCCGCGAGGTGAAAACCGTCTTACCGCTGTCGGCAAAAATCTCGATGGCAGAGTTATCCACGAAGATACTAATACGCTGTGCTTGTTCAAGTCGCTTGGCATAACGAACGGTACCAAACGCCTCAGCATGCAAATGAGAAACATGAGTTCGATCTAGGGTGAACTCATGTTGATCGCCGCTAAATACCATTCGCTCACCTTTCTGATTGGACAGAACCAAAGAAAAAGCGCCATCAACATGAAGATCGACCTCAAATGCTTGAGAATCCAACGAATGTGAACCGTCGACTTCAACAGAGTCTTTACGTAACGCTTCCAATTCTTGTAATGGGCTTTGAATGAGGTAATCCCCTTCAATAGTCAAGACACGAGGTAGCGTCAGCATATGCGCCCAGCGGTTCTTATCGGTTGGGTATTCACTCTTCGAGTTGCCCAACCAACCAATCAGAATACGTCGCTGCTGATCATCGAGATAGGTCTGAGGAGCGTAGAAATCAAAGCCTTTATCCAACTCTCGATAACCCTGATTAGGAAAGACTTTGTTTTCAAAATCAATGCGCTCGCCCACCATGTAAACCACAGAGAAAACGTTCTTCAGGTCATATTTACTCTCCGAGCTTACGCCTTGAGGGGAGAAGATAAATACGCCGTTTTCATCTTGTTCGTAATAGTTAGGGCATTCCCACATATAACCGAAGTCACCCAGACCCACATCAATATTGCCTTGATAGTGGTAATCATCGATATCGGAACCGTGATAATAAGCAAGCTTGCCTTTTTCATCATGCCCTTGAGCACCTATCAGCATGTGGTAACCGTCGTCGCGAGTGACTAATACTGGATCACGGAATTCTTGCGTGTACGCATCGGAATTGAACTCAACCACAACGCCTTTTTTCTCGATCTTGCCTTGCTTATCCATCACCGCGAGCGCTTGTGTTGGCAACCCTTTCCCTTCTTCATTCAGAAGGTTGGCGGTGTAGAACAAGTACAATTCGTCATTGTGAGGAACCCCCACACCTGTATAACAACCGTGATGGTCGTAATCTTGGTCTGGATACATCGCAATGCCACGATCGTTAAAGTTAACGAAGTCTTTGGTCGATACGTGATACCAATGCTTCAAACCGTGCACGGGGCCTAGTGGAAACCACTGATAGAAAATATGATGCTCGCCATTAAAGTAGCTCAGACCATTTGGGTCATTCACTAAACCATGATGCGGGGCAATGTGGTAGCTCGGATAAAACGGGTCTGTTTTCGTTTTATGCTTAATGTCTGCCAAATATTCCGCGCTCACCTCATCGATTCTCACAAATCGATTTTGGCGATTAGAAAAATCCATAACGACTCCAAAAAGAGAAAGCACTCCCGCTAAACAACGGGAGTGAAAAGAATTACTTTGGTTCTTTGTAGAACAGTTTTGTTAGAGCGAACGCCGACACTGCGCCCACCAGCATGACAAGCATGTACATGCCTAGACCACCGCCGAGGTACAACAACATACCTGGTAGCATGGTCGCGCCTGTACCCGCAGAGCCGATGCCTGCAATCGCACCAAGACAGCCACCAATCGCACCACCGACACAGCCGTATAGGAAAGGCTTAACGCGAGGAAGCGTAATCGCAAACATGGCAGGCTCTGTGATACCAAATAGCGCAGGAAGTGCGGCGCCAAACATGCCAGAGCGTTTTACTTTGTCTGTTTGCATAGTCATGACCGCCATCGCAGCGCCAAACTGACCAGCAATCGCCGCTGTACCAAGTGGGTTGATGTAGTCGAAGCCAGTGTCTGTCACCATCGCAATCGTGATTGGAACGATGGTGTGGTGCATGCCAGTCACGGCCATAAATTGAATAGCACCACCGTAAATCAAACCGCCAATACCGTAAGGAATTTGCAGGAAGTAAAGCACCGCCTCAGTAATCAGTTTCTCAATACCAAGCAGCAATGGGCCTACGAACACCAAGCCAGCAATCAGAGACACCAACAAGGTAATGAAAGGTGTGAGGATTAAGTCCAACACTTCTGGAATGTGTTTACGCGAAGTGCGCTCTACCATCGCCGCGAACCAACCCATAAATACCGCAGGAAGAATCGAGCTTTGCAGACCGGTAACTGCGATATCAAAGCCCATAAACGGAATGATCATGGCTTCCGCGTTGCCAAAGGCTACATCCCACTTACTCGCCAATTGCGGTGCAACTAGCATCAGGCCGAGCACAATGCCGAGAACTGGGTTACCACCAAACACGCGCATCGCTGACCAAGTCACCAAAACTGGGATAAAGATAAATGCCGTGTCGGTCAGAACTTGCGAAAGCGTGTTTAACTGTGGCGATAGCTCCATGCCAAAACCGTTGACGAGCAAACCACGTAAGCCCATCAAAAGACCAGTAGCAACCAGTGCTGGGATAATGGCAACAAAGATATCAGAGAAGGTACGCGTTACCGCTTGAAAGGTGCTGACTTTGTCTTTCTTCTCTTCGGTTTGTGGCGCTTCTTCAATCGCTTCATTGCCTTGCATAATGGCAAATACTTTACCCACAAAACCGGTACCTAAGATCACTTGGTGCTGTCCGTTTTGGAAGAAGTAACCGTGTACCCCTTCTGTCGCGCTGAGTCCTTCCGCGTCTACTAGTCCATCGTCCTTGGCCACAACACGCAGTCGTGTTGCACAGTGATTAAGTTGTGCGATGTTGCCCTCACCACCTAGCAAGGACATCACTTTACTCGCTACAACTTTCGCATCTCGCGCCATAATTTTTGTCTCCAAAGAGTGCAAAGAAATAACAACCTGTATTCAACTTGTATTTATCGTAATACAGGTTAGATACAGGTTGTATTTTTCATTCTCGTTTTTTGTCACACGTCACACTTGTTATTGATTCAAAATGCATGGAGTTGCTTAGTTATTAAACCTATAAATAAAAAAATAGCCCACATCGGTGGGCTATTTTTCAATTCGTTCAATATTCGTTTAATTCAAGGTCTTTAAACTCGTGCGGTGATTTCAAAATCGTACAAACTCGACTTGTAGTAAACGATGGAATACTCGTATATCCCTTGTTCTTCATAGAAGTTCTGAGATTGGTTGATCAAGATAGGATCCAGCTTATCAACCACCAACAGTTTCTGTGCCGCATCATCCGGTAAGGCAGGGATCAATTTCTGCTGCGTTTTCACCATCTCAATGCCATGACGACTTAAGTATTCGAACTTTGAGCCTTCAAGATCTTGCTGCGTTAAGTTAGGCAAAAGAACACGAGGAATATAGAACTCCTCATAAGAGACAACCTGATCATTAATCAGACGTAAACGACGAGCAAAATTCACTGGCTCACCTTGAACTATATTGAGTTTTTCAGCGACTAACTCGTCTGCAGGAACCACTTCAAACGCATCAACAATGTTCTTAGCTTCTAACCCTGAGCCTGCCGCTTCTTGAGCAAAGCCAGACATGGACAAGAAATCATGACGCAATTTGTTGGATTTAACGAACGTCCCTTTGCCTTTTTCTGAGAAGGTGTAGCCCAAATCATTAAGCTGTTGAAGCGCTTTACGAACCGTCACTCGACTGACTTTGAGTAACTCCACCAGTTGATTTTCCGATGGAAGCTTACTGCCTGCAGAGTAAGTACCTTTGTCAATTTCGCGCTTTAATTCATCCGCGACTTGAATGTACAGCGGCTGCAAACTTTTTTGATCAAATAGCTCAGTCATAATTCCGTGAAAACTAAGGGGTTACCAACTCATCTTACTCAAGCTGAGGGTAATTACCAACTATTGTTAAAAGGCGTAAGAATTGGATAAGCTAGCTTCTAGCTCAAACGAAACAACAGGAAACCGCAGTGAATTTAAGACAATTGGAAGTCTTTTACGCCATCATGCAGACCGGAACTGTTTCTGGTGCCGCGCGCCTATTGCATGTATCGCAACCTAATGTCACTCGGGTACTTGCCCATACGGAACAACAACTTAGCTTTGCCCTGTTTGAGCGTGTCAAAGGCCGCTTAGTACCGACCCAAGAAGCCAAAGCCCTACTGCCAGAAGCAGAGAAAGTCTACCAACAGCTTGGGCAATTTCGCTCCCTCACCAATAAGGTGAAGCAAGGTACTCAGCACTTGAGAGTCGGAGCGCCGCCTGTCTTAGCTTCCCAACTGCTTGCTCCAACGGTTGCGACACTATCGAACCAACAAGGCATCTCATTTGAACTATTAACGGCAAACCGTGATGAGCTGTGTTCAGGCTTACTTAAGCACGAATTGGATGTAGCGATTGCCTTTGGTGAAGAAGCGCCACCCGCGATTTTGAGTGAGGTTTTACTCAAGCAGCAACTTGTTCTGATTGCACCAAAAGAAGCGCTCAATTCGACTGACGACGCGATATCGTTTGATGATTTGATTCAGCACGAATTGCCAATCATCGGCTTGGACAGTCGCGACCCACTCGGTTTATTGCTACATCAAACACTCTCTGCGCGTGATGAACATTATAACCATGCGATCACAGTGCGCAGTTGCGCCGCTGCCGCCGAGCTAGTCAAGCATCATGCGGGGTTTGCGATTGTCGACCCATGGACAGCAAAACAGTATCAAGATGACGAATCAGTAAGCGTGCGCTCACTTTCTCCGGCGCTGTCATTTTCTATTTCTATCTTGTTTGCGGAGCACACACCGCAATCCATATCGACCAAGCTTTTTATTGAGTCGTTAAAGCAGCATGTTAATCAGTAAGTTAGCACTAACTCCCGCCTATAACCTCAAGTTATAGGCGCACAACAAATAGGCATTCGGCTTCCCTCTTCAAACTGGCTACATTGTCTGAAAACGTACGAATGACAGAGGGAACCATCATGCAAATTGCTCAACCTTACCTACTTTTTCTTGGCGACGTCACCGATCCATTAGCCGCAAAAACTGCACGCGGTATCCATCAATGGCGACCGGAGATTTGCTTAGGTCAGCTTCGTCTTACGTCAGAAACCGTTTCATTAGGTTTAACCGACATGACGCTGCAACAAGCTCAGCAGCAAGGAGCAAAAACGCTCGTCATCGGTACAGCAAACCCTGGTGGTGTTATTCCTGAATCATGGCAGGCGACGTTACTGGAAGCGGCGGAAATGGGTTTTGAAATTGCCTCAGGTATGCACCAACGTCTTTCTGAATTTGCGCCTTTGAATGACTTACAGCAACGTGGCTTAACCAAGTTACACGATGTACGCCATTATGATGAACCGCTGAAAGTGGGCAATGGTAAAGCGCGCTCGGGTAAACGCTTACTAACGGTTGGTACCGACTGCTCGGTTGGAAAAATGTTCTCAGCCCTCGCGATTGAGAAAGCCTTACAGCAATCGGGTTGTAAAGCTGAGTTCAAGGCCACAGGTCAAACGGGCATCTTAGTCGCGGGCTGTGGTATTTCGATTGATGCGGTTGTCGCGGACTTTATCTCTGGTGCGGTGGAAGCCATTAGCCCAGAGTTTACTGACCACGAATGGGACATCATTGAAGGACAAGGTTCACTGTTCAATCCCTCTTTTGCTGGCGTGAGTTTAGGCTTGCTTCACGGCGCACAAGCAGACGCTTTGGTATTGTGTCACGAGATCGGTCGCCCGCACATTCGCAACCTTCCTCATGCTAAGTTGCCAACGATTGAACAAACCATCGAAGCGAATTTACAAGCTGCACGTTTAACAAACTCTGACACACGTCTTGTCGGAATCTGCTTGAATACTTCTGCAATCAGTGAAGATGATGCCGCACAGCTTTGCCAAGACTGGACTGAGAAATACCAAGTACCTGTCACCGATCCTGTGCGTTTTGGCGTAGAGCAAATTGCTCAACACATTATTGCGATTTAAGGATTGTAGACGCGATGAAAATTCATGTAGAGCCCGTCACCATTGCGATGGCGACGCCTTTCCGTATATCACGTGGCAGCAGAACCGAATGCCACGTGGTACGAGTAACCATAGAGCAGAACGGCATCAGTGCCCAAGGTGAATGTACGCCTTATCCCCGTTACGGCGAGTCGGTAGAATCGGTGATCAAAGCCATTTCTCAAGCCGCCCATGAACTGCAAGGTTTGTTTGCCAAAGGCGATGCGAACATAGTCTCCCTTAGAGAAAAGCTGCAAACCCTTCTCCCTGGTGGTGCGGCACGTAATGCACTCGACTGCGCGATGTGGAACTTACAAGCTAAGCTAGCGGGCAAGCAACACACTCAAGATTTATTTGAACTGCCAGCATCGATTGTCACTGCGATGACCGTGTCGATTAACACGCCAGAGGCAATGGCAAACCAGACCCGTAGTTACATCGAACAAGGCGCAAAACTACTTAAAGTGAAGCTCGATGGCGAACAAGTGATTGAACGTGTTCGCGCAGTTCGTGAAGCGGCAGGCGATGCGATGATCGTGCTGGATGCGAACGAAGCATGGCAAGAGCTGGATTTAGACGCCACCTTTGCCGCGCTAGCGCCACTGAATATTGCGATGATTGAGCAGCCTTTACCCTCGAATGACGATGAAAAGCTAAAAGACATTTCGCACCCTATTCCACTTTGTGCCGATGAAAGTTGCCATACGCGCCAACAATTGCATGAATTGGTAGGCAAATACGAAATGGTCAACATCAAGCTCGACAAGACAGGTGGTCTAACCGAAGCCTTATTGCTTGCAGAAGAAGCGAAACGCCTTGGCTTTACCTTGATGTCTGGTTGCATGTTAGGCACTTCACTAGCGATGCGAGCAGCTCTACCCATCGCTGTTCAATCGAAAGTGGTCGACTTAGATGGTCCGGTTTTACTGGGTCAGGATGTTGAGCCTGCTTTGGTATATCGAGAAGGTGAAATCGTCCTGTAAAGGGTCAGGGATCACCCCATCACCCATTTCATGACCTAGATTAAAAAACAATCACCGTCAGCATGAAATAAGTCACATAAATTACGGGGTTATTACGGCATGCTAATAACGTAGTAACCTCTAATGCGCTTTTTCAGCAAGGTGGTGGTTGTATGTATAGAGTCATCCGAAAAATGACATGGAAGACGAAAAGGCGGTAAACCCGCCCTACTCCAATGCAGTTCGTGCCTGATATCAGGTTTGCTTTGGAACCGTTGATTGGCCGCTAAAGGCTCACTCGGTTTCGCACGTCATTTGCAAGGAGGCTCTATGCCTATCAATAAGATCCGCAACGTCGCCTTTGTCGGTCAAACGGGTACCGGCAAAACCACACTGATAGAAAAACTGCTCTACACCTGCCAAGCTACCAACCATTTAGGTTGTGTGGAAAAAGGCGATACGGTGACCGATTTCGACCAACAATCCATCCAATATCAACACAGTATCGAAGCCACCCCAGTCGCCCTAAGTTGGAACAAACACCGCCTCAATATCATCGACACTCCCGGACAGAGTGAATTACTCGGACGCACACTCAGCGTGTTCCCTGCCGTTGAAACTTCCGCGTTGATCATCGACCCACAAATGCCCATCAACCAAACGTCTGACCGCTTGTTCGCCTTTGCTAAAGAGCAGCAAAAGTGCCAGATGATCATCATCAACAAGCTCGACAATCACGGTAATCAACTTGAAGCCGTGATGGAAAACATCATCGAACACTTCGGTGACAACTGCTTACCAATCAACTTACCTTCAGCCGATGCTCAATCGGTCGTAGATTGCTATTTCGAACCAGAGATCGAACGCGACACCTTGCTCGCCAAAGTCGAAGAAGCGCATGAAACCTTAATAGACCAAGTGATTGAGGTCGATGAAGAGCTGATGGAACTGTATCTTGAACAAGGCTCAGAACTGACAGCAGAACAGCTGCATGATCCGTTTGAAGAAGCATTGAGAACCGGACACGTAATTCCAATCTGCTTTGTGTCGTCCGAAACTGGCGCAGGGGTAGAACTACTGCTGAGAACTCTTGCGGAAATCATGCCGATGCCAAATGAAGGCAACCCACCGCTGTTGGAGAAAAACGGCAAAAAGGTCAAAGTAAACTGTGAAGCACTTGAGCACAGCGTAGCGCATGTGTACAAGATCAGCGTCGATCCTTACATGGGCAAACTCGCTTACTTGCGTGTTTACCAAGGTGAAATCAACGCAGGCAGCCAACTCTACATTGGCGAAAGCAACAAAGCGTTCAAAGTCGGTCATCTCTACCAATTGCAAGGCAAAGACAGAACGGAGATCCCAAGGGCGCTTGCCGGCGATTTCTGTGTGCTCGCCAAAGTGGATGAGTTGGAATTTGATTCCATTGTTCATGACTCTCATGAAGAAGATGGCGTGCAACTCAAAACCCTCAACTTCCCTGATTCAATGTACTCGCTGTGCCTAAAACCCGTTAAGCGTGGCGACGAGCAAAAACTTGGGGATGTGCTGAATAAAATCGCCAGTGAAGACCCTTCTCTTCGAATCGAACATCGCGCACGTACTAATGAAACCATCATCAGTGGTCAGGGTGAATTCCACCTCAAAGTAGCGCTGGAGAAAATGTCTTCTGTTTACAAACTGGAAGTGGAAACCAGCCAACCAAGCGTCGAATACTTTGAGACCATAACCAAGCCAGCAGAAGGTCATTATCGTCATAAGAAACAGAGCGGCGGTGCTGGTCAATTTGGTGAGGTGCAACTAAAAGTACGCCCACTCGAACGCGGTGCAGGCTTCAAGTTCATCAATAAAGTGGTAGGCGGCGCGATTCCTACTGCGCTCATCCCAGCGGTGGAAAAAGGCATTGTTCAAGCACTAGAAGAAGGAGCGATTTCTGGTAACCCAATCAAAGATGTCGAAGTGACTGTTTACGATGGTAAATACCACTCGGTTGACTCAAAAGAAATCGCGTTTGTCATCGCAGGTAAGAAAGCCTTCTTAGATGCGATCAACAACGCAGACCCGATTGTGCTCGAACCGATTGTTCAAATGGAGCTTCATATTCCAACCGCGAATGTGGGTGATGTATCCGGCGATTTATCTGGTAATCGCGGTCTTATTGAAGGTACCGAGCCTATCGACGCGAACTTCACTATGTTAAGGGCGAAGTCTCCGGTCAACGAGTTGCAAGATTATGCTCGTCGTCTGCGCTCAATTACTGGCGGTGAAGGCAGTTTTAACATGACGCTCAGCCATTACGAACCAGCGCCACCAGCAGTACAAAAACAGGTCTGCAACGAAGCGACGCAGCAAAGCTAAGGCTTAACACATTTAACCTCACCAAACAAAAAACGCCCTCGAAACTTGAGGGCGTTGTTGTATTCATTTGAGGTCTATTTGTCTAACGACATACCAATATGTTCAAGCTTGGATTGGAACTGTTCAACACTGTCGGCTTTATAGGTAGGAGAACCGTTAAAATAGCGCGGCTTTTCTGGCAACATCGCGTTCTTGAGTTCTTGTTCCTGATCGACATTGTCATGGTACACCGTTACACGGTTTGGGATATCCTGTTTCATAAATGCCATTTTGGTTCTCCTTTGTTAAGACGAACCTTAAAGTTAAATGCGGTCAAAAAATAAGCAAAACAAGTTGTGTAAAAATTAGACATTCTCGACAGTTTTTATTGTTAAATCTGAAGAATTTTATAAAGCGAGCGTGAACTGAATTTTGACACTACGTCATCGAACTGGCAGCGAACTCATCCCATCCCCTACCAAACGTGCGCCTATTAGCATTTCCACAAATTATGTCTTTTTTTTGAGATTTTAGTCAGTAATGTGTGGATGCAAATAGCCTCATATTCAACTTACTCATAGAGGCGACCTTTTTCTTTTTGAGTTTTACTCGACTTGCTGATTCAGATGAATAGACGTGTTTTTGATAAACGCCCAACCATTGGCATCATCTTGCCTATGTTGAGCGGTTTTTATATGGGAGAGCTTAACGCCACGTTGCGCCAAATGGCTAAGCAACATGGGGTTAATTTGGTATTTATTCGTAGTGGGCATCGCCGAGACTTCGACCTGTCTGTTGCTTTGCATCATCTCGATGCATTGATGGTGGTTTTGCATTCTGCATCCGACCATCTGGTGCAAACGGCGCTGAGCAAAGGCATTCCTGTTTTGTCTTTGGGTGCAAGCTACGCACCGCTTGATGTTGAGCAGTTCATCAGCATACAAAGTGACGGCGTAAAAGCCTTGTATCGCTGGCTGTTGGAGCAAGGACATCAACGCATTGGTTTTTGTGGTGACTTGTCGGTCAACGATGTACGTTCACGCTTTAAAGCCTACCAACATGCTGCTACACAGCATCAAGGGGCTTTCAATCCCGAAGATTTCTTTAGCGTTAGCAACTGCTCATTAGCGGGTGGACGAGAAGCTGCCGTTGAGTTCGTGCAGCGCAACTCGCAATGTACGGCGGTTATTTGTGCTACCGACCACAACGCCATTGGCATGATGGAGCAGCTTAAGCACTTGCAAGTTGCCGTACCAAATGAAGTCGCCGTGGTTGGTATTGATAACGTCTTCTTCGGCAAACAAACTCAGCCACCGTTAACCACTGCCGATCAGCAATTGGAAGTTCTGGCACGCCGAGCATTTAGCCGAGCTATCGAGCGCATTCAAGGGGCTGCGTTTTCAAACCAGATTAACCAAGTGCCACAGAAACTGGTTATCCGTCAGTCCTGTGGTAATCACAATCCAACCTATGAATCAACAGAATGTCCGAACTCAATTCGTCATGCCCTGCTGAATGTGGAAGGCCGCTCTCCGGCAGAGATTTTTGAGAACTTCTATTCTCAAGCTCAGAACGGTTTTAACTCCATTCTTGACGCTCAAAGCTTGTATGGCAACAACCTCGATTGGGCATGTTTAGCGCAGTGCGATCAGGAGCAATATCATATCGAGAGTTGGGTCGAACAAGGCATGACCCAACCAACCACGCTGCCAAAACAGAGCACCGCAAGTGATGACATTCGTGATTTTCCTTTCCTTGAAGGTTGCGAACACTTTGTTGCGACAGTAATGCCAATTGCTACGGGGCAAAAAAACCAGTGGCAGTTAGTCGCCGTGGTTGATTCGCTTGAAGATCAACAAAACATCGGTACCCAATCTGTGTTCAACAACTATCTCGATATGTTGTCTCTGTTCATCGAACGTGATGCGCTACTCAACACCAGCACCTTACGCCAAAAGAACTCACAGCAACTGCTACAGCAACTCAAGGTGGTATCAAACAGCTCAAATGATGGTATTTGGGACTGGGATTTGACCAGCAATAAACTGCGTTGGAACAGTCGCTTGGTCAACATGCTCGGCAATGAAAACATCTCCCACAAACGCTACATCGATTGCGATCAGCTGTTCCAATTTATTCATCCAGAAGACATCGATCAATTAGAAGAACACATCCAAGCTCACTTGGTCGATAAAGTGGCGTTCAAAACCGAATTTCGTATTCGCAAACACGACAACAGCTATATCTGGGTGCAAGCCAATGGTTCTGCAGTACGCAACGCACAAGGTCATGCGGTGCGCTTTATTGGCTCAATGACGGATGTGACCGAGCAACGAGAAAGCGCGGCGAAGATCCATCATATGGCGTATTTCGATGCGCTAACGGGGGTCGCCAACCGCCGCAAAATCATGGAAGAGATTGTTGAACACATCAGCGTCAACCCAGATAAGCCTAGCGCCATCATGTTGATGGATCTCAACCGCTTTAAAATGATCAACGACTCTTTCGGACACCATGTCGGCGACGCTCTGCTTTGCCACATAACAAAAGAGTTAGAAAGTGTTTTGGTTGAGCCTCATACCATTGCGCGACTCGGCGGAGATGAATTCCTGTTCTTCTGTCATGTCAGCAATGCCGCCCAAGCCAACCAGATTGCTAGCATGATTTTGCGTACCATCGAAAAGCCAATGATTCATGAAGAGATGGAATTGGTCAGCCAAGGCAGTTTAGGTATTTCCTTCTACCCATCGGATGGCCATAGCCCTGAAGAGCTGGTCAAAAAAGCCGATATCGCCATGTATCAAGCGAAGCAACTCGGTGGGCGCAAAGTGGTGCATTACAACGACACCATGGAAGCGACGACACAAAGCTTAATTAAGTTCGAACACCACCTAAATCGCGCTTTAGAACAAAGCGAAATTGATGTGTTCTACCAACCTCAGTTGTGCCACAAAACGCAGCGTGTGATCGCAGTAGAAGCCTTGGCTCGTTGGCAATCTGAAGCGCTTGGCTTTGTCCCTCCAAGTCAGTTTATTCAGGTCGCTGAAAACGCAGGTATGATCTCGCGATTGGGAGAATACATTCTTAATCGAGTCTGTCGTGACGTGCAGCAATCTGTTTGGTTGCAATCGATGAGCCATATTTCGGTCAACATCAGTGCACGTCAGTTGGTACAGCCTTATTTTGCTGACGAGGTGATTCAAACCATCCTTAACTACCGATTGCCCTTGTCTCTGTTCTGCATCGAAATCACCGAAACAGCAGCCATTAGTGATTATGACTTGTGTGTGAAATCGCTTGAGAAGCTCAGAAAAGCGGGCATTACCATCTCTTTGGATGATTTCGGGACAGGCTTCTCTTCGTTGTCGTTATTGAAGAAGTTGCCATTGAGTGAAGTCAAAATCGACCGTTCTTTCATCGCCGACATCATCAAAGATCAATCCAACCTCGATTTCGTTTCCACTATGATTTTGATGGGCAGAAGTTTGGGCTATCGCGTGGTCGCAGAAGGGGTAGAAACCGCAGAGCATGTCTCGAGCTTAAGCGAACTCGGCGTCGATTTACTTCAAGGTTATTACTTCAGCAAACCCCAACCTATTTCTCAGCTAGAGCAACAATACACACCACTTGGTGCCGTTTAAACACAACAAGGCGAGCTCATGTGCTCGCCTTGTTCTGTTCTTCACCGTTGGTTTTAAATACTTCGCTCCAGAAAACCTTCTTGCCTAATCTAACTTCATTTCCATCAACGGTCGCCACATCTCGATGATCTCTTCTTCGGAAGGCATTTCGCTTTGCTCGATGGTTTTCACTACGCGACATGGATTCCCCACTGCAACGCAATCTGCTGGGATGTCTTTGGTCACCACGCTGCCTGCCCCAATAATCGCTCGGTCACCAATTGTCACGCCATCCAAAATGATGGCACCCGCACCAATCCACACACTATCACCGATCGTAATTGGGTTGCCCGTTGCTATGGGACGAACACGTTCGGCGAGCTCAAATGGATGCCCCGCCGTACTGATCACCACATTAGGACCAATTTGCACGTACTCACCAATATGAACAGGCGCAAGATCGAGAATGGTAACGCCAGCATTCAAAAAGCCACCTTGGGTAAAGTAAATGTTCTTGCCCATGTCACAATAGAACGGAGGCACGATGTTCACGCCGTTCGCACTGCCAAGAAGTGATTCGATGATCTCGGCTTTCTTTAAATGCTCAGAAGGTCGTGCGTGGTTAAAGTCATACAGCTTCTCCTTCACTTCGGTTTGAAACTCAAACAACTCAGGCGTAATAGGAATATGTACAGAAAAATCAGCCAGTTTACTACTCATCGACAACCTCTAAAGAACCAAGAACACATCGATAAATAATCGTAAATTCAGCCAGTTAACTACCAATTTTTCGCATCATTTCGCTAGGTATTTGCGAGCAACAACGCATTTTGATGTTGGCAATTGGACGCCCGATGTTTATCTTGAAATTCCATTCAGCATGGAAAGCAGATTGATGCCACGAAAAGAGCTAAGCCAGATGGGCAGCGCCCAAGTCTTCCTAACAGAAAAAGAAGGCCTTAAAGTCATTGAGAAACGCAACCCTACGCAGGTTGAAGTAGCGTTTTACCAAAAGCAATCTGCTAGATTTAATCAGCAAGGTATCCTTGTCCCAGAATTCATTGGGTTCGACGCTGAGCAAAATACGTTATGGATTGAGTACATTCCTCACCCAGTAGATCAAGCATTCCTTCAACAAGATCCAAGAGTTTTGAGGCGCCTTGCCCAAATTCATCAAACTCCACAGCCCACCAATAACGCCATATTTAAATCCCATACGTGGACAGATGAAGCAACAACATCAGCATTTGAAGCCCTCCACCTCGATGCTCAAACCGAGGCTCAGCTCCGACGTCTTCAAACCCAAGCAAAATGCCTCTTCAAGCCCCAAACTCTGCTTTCCGGAGACAGTAATGCAGGCAACTGGGGGCTAAGGGATAATGGCGAGTTGGTACTGTTCGATTGGGAACGTTTTTCTACTGGTCATCCTGCGATTGACCTATCGCCCTTAGTGTCAGGAATGGGCACCATGGAAGACTACAAACAAGTCGCAAAACAATACATAGCAATAGGTGGAAAGGGGATAGAATCAGAAATCACCACTGCAGTCCTACTAGCAAAAGCTTGGATCGTAATTGAAGTGACAAATTTGCTGGTTTCCAGAAACAATCCGCAAGCCAGCAAATATATAGAATGGTTTAGACAGACATTACCAAAGTGGTGCAAATCGGTGTCGTTAGAGGCAGGTTTAGCTGAGCGTTAGCTTATCGAACTCGGCTCTTGGATCTGATAGAGACGGCGCTCGTTGTCTGCGCAAGTGGTCTCGCAGTTACACACTTTATCAACGCCTACGTTATTCAAACCACCGCAACTACCTTGAATGCGTTTGTTGTGAAAGATTACGCCCAGTGACATCAACAAAATGATGGCTAAGAACCCAAGAAATGTGAACAACCAAACCATTACTTCACCTCTTTCACATAAGAAGAAACCAGTGCTTTTAGTTTCGTCGGACGAAGCGTCATACGTGTTTTTTTGGATTGAGATTGAGGATTAAGCAATAGCGACGGCGCTTCTTTGCTGCCACAGCCTCCGCAACCACCTTTCTTAGCGTGATTGATAGAAGGTCGGCCTTGCGTGGCAAGCGTTAATGGCGAACGCGGCACACCCATCACATCATCCAGTGAACTGCGAGTCGATAGCTTAAAGACTTGTTTACCACTGCTCAAAAGCTTACCCAGCGCACGTTCACCAATGTTGCGAACCAACACCGCATCTACTTTGTATTCTTGCAAAGATTGGATAAGTTGTGATTTTGCTTTGCAGCCAGCTTGTGGCATAGAAGCAATGTTAGCTAGATTCTTTAACAGTCCGTCTGAATCGGAATAAATCGCAATGTATGGGGCTTTAACAAAGTGATTGGCGACGCGTTCGCCGTCATTCGGAATAGCGTAAATCATGAGTTTGACTCCTGGTCAGGAAAAACAAGTGCATGACCCTCAACTAGGCTTTTCGCGACTTTAAAACGCGCGCTTTTAACCGTATTACCAAAGGTCTGGCGAGAGACTCCCATTTGGTCGGCGGCTTGTTGCTGGCTCAATCCTTCCAGATCGGCCAATCTCAATGCCTCTAGTTCTTCTGGCAATATGTTGACTTTCTCCAGCTCATAAAACGGTACGCCATTGGGCTTAAAACAATGGTGTGCTGCACGTCCACATATGCGTCTTTCTATTTTTGGTCTCGCCATCACATCCTCTCTACAAAACGCCTTAACCTTACGCTCGTTTATGGCATATGCCAATTATAGTTTTTAGCATATGCCAATATCTTAGTTTGCAAAAATCGTATTCATAGCGAAATATTCGTTAGACATCTAATAATAATGCAACAGCGCATACAAACCACCATACGATTCATTGACATGAGTCGATAAAAAACCTTTCATTTCTGTGGCTATTTTCATCAAAAATTCACCAACACTTTCACGCTCATTAACAAACAAAGCTATAATTCACCTAACACATTAGTTTGAACACTAATGATTAATTAGTTACCCTAAGTGAGCAATTTAGAGAAAGGAAACTCAATATGACGTACAAAACTCCCTTACTACTAGCGATTGGTGCGCTAGCAGCGACCAACGCAAACGCAAGTGAGTGTGGAACGGTTACCATTGCAGATATGAACTGGAACTCTGCAACACTGATTGCCAACGTGGACCGTTTTATTCTTGAGCACGGCTACGGCTGTGATGCCGAACTCATCCCTGGCGACACCATGCCAACTGGCACCTCAATGATCGAAAAAGGACAGCCCGATGTGGCACCAGAGCTTTGGAGTAACAGCCTTAAAGATGCACTAGATAAAGGTGTTGAAGAAAAGCGCCTACGCTATGCTGGTAAAGCACTCGTCGATGGCGGTGAAGAAGGTTTCTGGATCCCTGCCTACCTTGTTAAACAATACCCTGAAATGAAAACCATCGAAGGTGTGAAAAAACACGCGAAGCTGTTCTCTCATCCAGAAGACAAAGCAAAATCGGCATTTTACAGCTGCCCAGCTGGTTGGAACTGTCAAATCAGCGCCGGTAACCTTTTCAAAGCGATGGACCTTGCCGGATCAGGCTTTGATATTATCGACCCAGGGTCAAGTGCAGGTCTGTCTGGCTCAATAGCAAAAGCCTACGAACGTGAAGAAGCCTGGTTTGGTTACTACTGGGCACCAACTGCGGTTCTCGGTAAGTACGATATGGTGAAAGTGGATTTCGGTAGCGGCGTTGATGAGAAAGAATTTGTCAGCTGTACGACACAAGCTGATTGCGAAAATCCAAAACCAACCATGTACCCACCTTCACCGGTTCACACCATTACGACTGAAGAGTTTGCTTCACGCTCTCCGGCTGCATACAACTACTTCACTAAACGTGGTTTCACCAATGCAGACATGAACCAATTGCTGGCTTGGATGGAAGACAACCAAGCGGACGGTGAAGAAACCATGTTCCATTTCCTAGAAAACTACCCACAGATCTGGACCGCATGGGTTCCTCAAGACGTAGCTAAAAAAGTGCAAGGTGCACTGTAAGACTTAGACGTTTCGTAAATGGTATAGGAATACCAAAATTGTTGTATGCCGAGGCTCACTTGGGTCTCGGCAAGAAAAGGAAGTAAACATGTCTGACTCGAATTGGCTTAGCGAATTCCCAGAAATGGATCGCTCAGATCTCAGAGCTATCCGCAAAACCTTAGATGGTGCCTACCGCGATTTCTCTCGCGAATACGGCGACCTTATTGAATCATTCTTCGATCCTCTTCTCTCATTTCTCGTTTGGTTCGAAAAACTCCTCATTTCTACACCATGGATGATCATCCTTGGTGTATGTACCGCGTTGGTTTATGCCGCAAGCCGATCGTGGAAACTGGCTGTCGCGTGTTTCGTGTCATTAATCCTGATTGGGTACTTTGGCATGTGGGAAGACACGATGCGGACGCTCAGCATCATCACGGTGTGTACCATGCTCGCCATTGCGCTCGGCATTCCTATCGGTATTGCCATGGCACGCTCCAATCGCGTGCAATCCGTCGTGACACCACTGCTCGACGTGATGCAAACCATGCCCGCGTTCGTCTATCTGATTCCGGTCGTTATGCTCCTTGGTATCGGTAAGATCCCAGGTTTGATTGCTGTTGTGATCTACGCGATTCCACCAGTCATTCGTTTAACCAACTTAGGTATTCGACTGGTAGATAAAGAAGTGCTTGAAGCCGCTACTGCATTTGGTGCCAGTAAGAAGCAGCGCTTAGTCGGCGTGCAATTACCTTTGGCAATGCCAACCATCATGGCTGGTATCAACCAAACCATCATGATGGCGCTTTCTATGGTCGTTATTGCTTCGATGATTGGCGTAAAAGGCTTAGGTCAGCCAGTATTAAAGTCAATCACGAACCAGTATTTCACGCTTGGTCTGCTTAACGGCTTGGCAATCGTGGCGCTGGCGATTCTGTTTGACCGTGCATCGCAAGCTTACGCAAAACGAACGCAAGCACACCTAGGAGATCTGAAACATGACTAAGCCACTTATTGAAATCAGCGGCCTGTATAAGATCTTCGGCCGAAAACCAAATTCTGTTATCGACCGTGTTAAGCAAGGACAAAGCAAAGACCAAATTCTTGCTGATACCGGCCATACCGTTGGTTTAAAAGACATCAACCTGCAAATCAACAAGGGCGAAATCTTCGTTATCATGGGCCTATCTGGCTCTGGCAAGTCGACTATGATTCGTCACTTCAACCGTTTGATTGACCCGACTATGGGACAAATCTTAGTTGAAGGCGTCGACGTAATGCAGTTGTCCTCAAAAGAGTTGGAAGAGTTTCGTCGCCATAAGATGTCGATGGTATTCCAGCGCTTTGGTCTGTTGCCTCACCGAACTGTGGTCGACAACGTAGCTTACGGCTTAGAAATCCAAGGCATCAAGAAAGAAGCACGTCTTGCCAAAGCCAACGAATGGTTGGAAACAGTAGGCCTCAAAGGTTACGAGAACCAATACCCTGCACAACTTTCTGGTGGCCAGCAACAACGTGTTGGTTTGGCTCGCGCATTGGCGACCGACGCTGAGATCCTATTGATGGATGAAGCCTTCTCGGCGCTCGACCCACTGATCCGCAGTGAGATGCAAGATCAGCTAATTGAGCTGCAAGAGAAGCTACACAAGACCATTATCTTTATTACTCACGACTTGGACGAAGCGCTTCGCTTAGGCGACCGTATTGCTATCTTGAAAGACGGCGAATTGGTACAGCAAGGTTCTCCAGACGAAATTCTGCTTCATCCTGCTGATGAGTATGTAGAAGCCTTCGTTAAGGACGTTAACCGAGCACGCGCTCTGACCGTAGAAACCGTGATGCAGCCGCCAGCGTATCGCATTGCAGCGACGACCATTGAAGAAGCCTTGATAGAAATGAAACGCGTGAAGCAAGACTATGCCTACCACGTAACCGACGATGGCTATCAAGGTGTGGTGACCAAAGAGAGCTTGCTTGACGCTGCGAAAACCGATGCAGCACAAGAACTCGATGAAGAAATCTACGAAGAAGTGCCTGTTGTCTCTCCTGATTCTGTGATTGAAGAAGTGCTACCGGACACCATGTCTTGTGACTACTCACTGCCAGTTGTTGATGACGAAGGTAATCTGCAAGGCGAACTAGAACGAAGCGCCGTGGCCGAAATCTTCACGGATAATACCGAAGAGGAATCTCCGTCAAAGGAGGTCAAAACGCCACCAGCAATGGATAAGGCATCCTAATACGCAAAAGGCTCATCATCTGATGAGCCTTTTTGTTTGCTTTACTGTCTCTTCAATATTGGTGTTATTACTATCCCTACAGCCATATAAGCAGTGCAAAGATTAACAGAATCAACACGATACCAAGCAGAGCAATCCGTCCCCGCATTTCTGTCGAGACGGGACGATGCGGTCTTTTACCTAGCGTCAGAATATACAATCCCGCGTAACCGATACTGTAAGCAACCCTGTCTAAAAAAAGTTCGATCAACAACCAACGGATAAGTGCTCCCAATACCCTAAGCGCACCTATAACTAATTCTTCCATTTTCTTTCCTTTTCCTTCTTCTTTGCAAATCACTGACGTTAAAGAGTTTTTCTAACAGAGGCTGTTCAATGGTTTGCTTTGTTCTGACGCAGGTCTAGGAAACAAGTCTATTATTATCACGGTATACCTAAGTGACCTTAGCATACATGCAACGAGATTACTTTGGTATGTCAACTTGTTGATTTAGAGAGGAATAAAATGAAAAAGACATTATTAGCACTCACAGGTGCGGTCATTATTCTAGCAGGCTGTCAGGATGAGAAACCAGCGGAGACAACTGCGGTTGACGTTCCTCAAGCCACTGAAGTTGAAAGCACGGTTGATGCGACACCAATTGAAGAAGAGCAAGTGATCACTCCAGACACGTTCGTAGATTCTGGCCACAATGCGCAAAATGCATTGGATTGGAACGGCATTTACAAAGGTAAGCTTCCTTGTGCAGATTGTGCCGGTATCGATACCACGCTAACGCTGAACGAAGACGGAACTTACTCATTGGTAGAGCTTTATGAAGGCAAAGAAGGCGACCCAATCAAGTCAGAAGGTAAGTTCACTTGGAACGAATCAGGCAACACCATTACACTGGTTGATGAGTCTGGTCCAAACCAGTACTTCGTTGGCGAAAACATGCTAATGAAGCTGGACATGAACGGTGACAAAGCAACAGGCGAGTTGGCTTCATTCTACAACCTGAGCAAGATGCCTTAATGCTGAATAGCAATTCAATTTAATCCTGATAAAGACCAAATCCGAGCCTCCCCCGCTCGGATTTTTTCATTCTCGTTAATTAGAACGACAATCAAGAATTTTCATTTATTAAGAAAAATAACAATCCAACCAATTGACGCAAACGATTGCTATTGATAGATTGCGCCATCTTTTTTATTTGTAAGTATGTCGTATGCAAATCTTTAAACGTTTCGCTGCACTTGTTCCTGCAGTACTTTCCTTCTCTGTTTTCGCTCAAACTCAACCTATTCTTGTTCAGGGTGCAATGGATATTGAAACCAGTACATTGGTTGAAGCATTGGATGATGCGAAAGAAACCACCGTTGGCTCTTGGACTTTCTGGCAAGGTGAAATCGATGGTTACCCAGTTGTCGTATCTCGCACCGAGGTTGGCTTAGCGAACGCTGCCGCTTCTACCACGATTGCGATTGAACACTTCAATCCTAAGTACATCATCAACCAAGGTACATCGGGCGGCCACGATCCTGAGCTATACCGTGGTGACATTGTCGTGGGTGAAGCCAGCTTCAACATGGGCTCTTACAAGTCTGAGTTTACTGAAAAAGGCAAAGGCATCGACCCAACGAAATGGCAGAACTTCGACGTAACCATGCGTCTACGTGAAAACGGCGAGTTTGTTGAACACAAACAATTCAAAGCGGATCCGGCACTGGTTGAAACCGCTCTTTCTTTGTCTGAAGAATACAAGAAAGGCAAAGTCGTGAAAGGCTTGATTGGCTCAGCGGACGAATGGAACCGCGAAGTGGATCGTATCAACTGGTTCCATGAAACGTACGGTACGTCTGTTGAAGAAATGGAAACGTCATCAGCGGCATTGGTTGCTCAAGCTTATCAAGTGCCTTTCGTTGGCATCCGTATCCTTTCGAACACAGATCAACACAAGCAAGACTTCGAACCACAAACTGCGGTCGATTGTCAGCTATACACGATTGATGTGATTAAAGCGCTGATCAAAAAACAATAGTCGCTTTTTTGAATCGCAAAGGGAGGCCGAGTGCCTCCCTTTCTTGTTTATAAACACTGCTGCTTAAGCCAGTTGGTCAACTTAATGATTTCTGGCTGGCGAGCTCGATTCTTCTTATGCACGAAGTAAAAGCTGTCCCCCGTTTCTAAGCCGTGAGAGGGGATATAAACCAAGTCCTGAGCCTTATCCCGCTCATTCAACATGAAGTCATTGGCAAACGTAATGCCCTGATCGTAACGAGCAGCTTCGATAGCCAGCAGCATGTGACTGAAATGCTGCATATCAATGTCCTTTGGCAGCTCAAATCCACCAGCTTTACACCACTCCGCCCAATCTTTACCGCGCTCGCGATAGATAGAGTCAGTAGAAAGAATCGGATAGTGCCAAAGCGCATCTGGCATCGGTTGATCTTGAATTTCCTTCCAAATGTTGAGGCTGCATACCGGATACAAGGTCTCGTCATATAAGCGAACTGCCATGTAGTTGCGCTTTGGCTTCTGTACCGTGATAAAGCAATCACCAACACTGTCGGTTTGCTCTGGGTCTCCCGCAACCATGTTGAGCGTGAGATCGATTTCTGGATGCTGACGCTTGAAGTCCGCCAATCGTGGGATCAACCATTTCACCGCCAGAGAACTGTAAATCGCCAAACGTAGACTG
Organism: Vibrio sp. HENC-03; assembly: GCF_000305755.2. Classification (NCBI taxonomy): domain Bacteria; kingdom Pseudomonadati; phylum Pseudomonadota; class Gammaproteobacteria; order Vibrionales; family Vibrionaceae; genus Vibrio; species Vibrio sp. HENC-03. The sequence goes on from NZ_JH976124.1 coordinate 290,864, forward strand.
CCCTTTTCACCTTCCCGCACTTTTTGGCTCGCCATCGCAATGGCACTGATCGCAGGGCTGATGTCTTCAAGATAACGAAACCCCGTATCCGAGAGAGACAGCTTACGACCTTGTCGAATAAACAGAGCTTCACCAAGGTAGTCTTCTAATATACGAATCTGATGACTCACGGCGCTTTGGGTTACGTTGAGCTCTTCTGCTGCAAGGGAAAAGCTCAAATTACGTGCAACAGATTCGAAACAGTGAACCGCTCTCAGAGGTGGCAATTTCATTATCTAAAAATCTCATACTTAAACTAATAAATATCATTTCACTTCATCCTATGACATCACCTACTCTTTGGCAAAGAATGAGGAGAGGAATAACGTGAAAGTCACATCTGTCGGCGCAGCCATGCTGCTATTAATTGTTGGTAACCTAATTGCGGTGCTCTCAGACGCTTTGATCAAAAGTGTCGGTAACGAGGTGCCGGTTTTTCAGTTCGTGTTTTACCGACAGCTGTCAGCAGTGATGATTTTGTTACCTGTATTCTTGCTCACCAAACAAGCGCCATTGATGGAAGGCTTTAAATGGCATGCTGTGCGTGCGCACGTTTGGCTAACAGGCGCAATTTTCATGGTGTTTGCTATCTCGTCTATGCCGCTCGCCACCGCAAATGCGATCTTTTATGCCGCTCCTTTGATCATGTTGCCACTGGCAGCGATCTTCTTTGGAGAGAAGCTTTCTGCACAATCTATTGCAGCGGCAGTGATGGGCTTTGCAGGTGTGCTTGTGATTATTCGTCCTGATCAAGTTGATTGGGCGGCACTATCTGCTCTGGTTGTCGCGGTTACGTTAGCAATCAACAACCTGTTGATTCGCAAGTTGCCAAAGAACCAATCAGTGCCACACACGCTATTGATGACTAACCTAGCCGGCATTCCTCTGTCTCTACTGTTGGTGTTTATTGAGGGTGAAGCGTGGGATTGGAGCTCATTCCCTGTTGCGGCAGGCTCAAGCCTATTCATCATGATTTACGCGGCAACTTGTGTATTGGCTTATCGCTCTATCGATAGCAACAAAATCGCCAGCGCGGAATACAGCGGCTTAATTGGTGCCGTAATCGTTGGTTTGATTTGGTTTGGTGAAGTGCCAGATATCTTTATGGCAATTGGCACGGTGATGATTGTGGTGCCTCTGGTTTGGCTATCCAAGCGCGAACGCCGCAAACAAAAACAAGCCCAAGCCGCCAAACTCGCGGAAGAGCAAAAACATCATCAAGCGCCAGCAGCGTAAACTACGAAAAAAGCCGAGCATTCATCGCTCGGCTTTTTGTTTTAGGGCAACACAGATGAGCCTTGTCTTTCGTGGATTATCGACTCATTAGTTTTTGATGGCATTAATGGTTAGCGCTTTTTGCTGTAACGCTTTAAAGTCAGTAGTCTGTTTGATTTGGTTCAAGGTGCCAGTAATATCAAAGGTCCCCACCACCTGCTTTGCGGCCTTAAAGGGTGTCACTCCTTTTTCCAATTGAAGGATGTCATAGCCTGCCGCCTTCAACGCATAAATTGCGGCTGCACCACTTGAATAGAAGTACCCCCAACCAAACTGAGACTCCACACTTTCACGATTTTGATACTGAGTCGTAAACGCGTAGCTATCAACGAACTTGAGCTCGGAAAAATTCGGTAGCGCATTTCTCAATGCCATCACTTCAACATACCAAGCGCTGCCTTCAAACAACTCTTGGCCTAGCCCCATATTCTTCGCATAACGTTTACTGCTGGTATCAATATTGATTTGCTCCTGAGTCAAAGCGATGTATTGCTTAAGCATGGTTTTCGCTTCGTCTTGGGTCATTGTTTTAGGCAAAGATTTAAACAGATCCAGTACCGCTAGCTTGTAAGTTATCTGCTCTACATTCACAGGGTAACCGTTGAGCTCGTTAAAGTAATTAGCAGGGTCGCTAAAGTGCTCCAGTTGATAATCATGAAACATCTCATGCACAGCTAATGCAATGGTGTTGCGTTGATGCTCACCTTTTACGAAGGTCTCTGACGGCTTATACACTTGGAGATAGTACTTCGCTCCATTAAACGCATATTGCCTCTCATACGCCCCATTGCCTTTGTTTATTGCGTCATGAAAGACGTGCATATTGGTTTCGTATTGATAGATATTCAACGCGCCACTTTCATTGACACCTAACTTTTGTGCTTCTTCTGGGACTTTGGAAGGATTGAGCAAATAGGCAGTGACTGGCGTGCTGCTCTTTTCATCCAAACGTAGAAAGTAAGCTGGCGTACCTGATAAGTAGTCCCCATAACTGCCCCAAACGGCTTGAAATTTCAGTGCATTCACAGAGGCATTAAGTTGCTCGAAAAGCTTACTATCAACCTCACTGGTCAAAGCCGTTTCGCCTTCTGAAGAGACCAGTTTACCGAGGCCATACTTGGTTATCTCCTGCTCAGACATGTTGTGTATGTCTTGCGCCGGCGCTGCATTAATCGTGAAGTAGTAGAAACCTTCTGGGTCTGGCAAACCCATCTTTTTGTAGTAATCGATGTAAGGTTGATGATATTTGTGACCAACAGGAAAATCCGTTGCAACTTGATCTTCCGTTGCCCATGAATGAACACCAATCGTTGCGCCGCTCTCAATCGTTCGGTTTACACCTGCCAAAAACAAATCAGTGCCGCCAGAAGCAATTTGCCCACTGCTCGCAATATAGGAATCCAGCTGTTTAGCGCGAACTTGATAAGCCAGTTCGAGGTTTGATTCATCATCAACGGAACCATCAATACTGATAAACTTGAGCTGCTTCACGTTGGCGTGTTTTGTCATCATTTGCTCAAACGCCTTTGGTGAACCCTGACAAATAACACCTTGCAGTTCTGCGACGTCTCCTTTCACAACAAACGACAAACCCGGCTCTTGAGCTGACAGTTGGTCTCCACACTCAGAAGTAAATGTGTTGGTTGTGGATGTGCTTTGGTCTTTCCCTTCTGAACCACAACCAGACAATGCCACAGCAATGCTCAACGCCAATACTTGATTTTTCATTCCTTCTCCCAATAAAACACCGTTCGATAGAAGGGATAATAAACAAAAAAATCCTGTTTTCTGGCGATTCTTACGTTGGCTTACAGACGCTTAATAATCCATCGATAACACCGGTTTTGTAAGCAACTCGCATACAATTTAGGTTGCCTAAACGTTCGAAGGAGCCTCAGATAGGCATCAGCTGCTATAGTTAAAACAGTAAATAATAAAACTAGGGCAGTATTGAAATCGTCATCACCTCTCCTACTTTCTCAGCACTCTGGCATTTTTAGAGCGAGCATTCGCTTTTTGATTCGATTCATCGCTGCCTCTTTTTTGAGGGTCTGCGCATGCAAATTGGTTTCAAATCGACGCTTCAATCTTTTGTCCTTTCAACGCTCTTTCTTTTCTCTGTTTTCAGCCCTTATGCTTCTGCATCTTCACTAAAAGTAGGGACTTACCCCTGCCCACCTTTTGTCATCGGCTCTGTTGATTCGGAGCTAAACGGCCTCAGTATTGAGTTGTGGGAGCAAATAGCCAAAGAGATGAATGTCGAGTTCACTTTCGAAAACCACCCATTGGATGATCTTCTTAACTCGATAGAAACGGAACAAATCGACATTGGCGTGTCATGCATTTCTATTACTCCCGAACGTGAGTTATTCGCAGACTTCTCCCACTCTTTCTATGAGACCCACCTTGCGATTGCAGTTAAAAATCAAGGGTACCTACATACCTTACAATCGATCTTCATGAACCCTGCATTGTGGTTAATCGTTGGCGCAATCATTCTGGTTGCAGGTTTGGTTGGGGCATTTTTCTACGCGATAGAAGAAGGGAAAAATGAAAAGCTGTACTCGATGAAAAGCCGAGTAGGACGTTGGGTTGAGAGCTTTATCCTTGGACTTCTTTTCATTACACGAGGCCCCTTTAACTACTTCGAGTTTAAGAGTTTAACAGGACGAATCGTCACGGTGTTTATTGGTGTGTTTAGCATGCTCTTTATCGCCAGTATCACCGCCGTGCTGGCCAGCAAATTGACCCTAAGCCAAGGCTATTCTCAAATCAAAAGCATTAACGATCTCGCCAATGTCAAAGTGGGAACCAAAACCGCAACCACCTCATCTTTGTTACTGACAAGCTTCGGTATTCGTCATCAAGATTATCAAGACATGACCGCGCTTTTAAATGCGTTGGATACTGGAGAAGTCGAAGCAATCGTTGCCGATGACGTCGTGCTCAAATACATGATTGGTAACGGCAGAATATCGGGGCAATATGAAGATTTAGAGGTGCTGCCTTACCAGTTAGAAAAACAGAACTATGGCTTCATCATTACGGAAAACAACCCGTATGAAGAAGAGATCAATCGCGCTCTACTGCAAATTCGTGAATCACGGAAATGGCGTAAGATTCTGGTCGATTATTTTGCAGACAAGTAGTGTTCACCACTGTCTTCTAAAACGAAAAAAGCCCTTAAGTTCAATGAACAAAAGGGCTTTTGCATTCAATCTCGTTGGCGATTATTGCGGTAGAACCACTTTACCATCTTGAATTGGGAAAGTTTTACCTGCAGGTTTGCTTTGCATACGAACGGTTGTTGGCGCGCCAGCAACTTCGTAAGTGACATCGTAACCCACTACTTTCTCAGACGTGGTGTATTCAGTGTGACATTGCTTCTCAGTTGATGTCACAACATCACCCTTTTGTACATTGTCTTGGATCTTACGACCTGTCATCGCACCTGCAACAGTACCTGCAGCCGTCGCAATCACTTTACCTGAACCACCACCGATTTGGTTACCCAATGCAGCACCTGCCGCTGCACCACCCACAGTACCAAGGATTTTGTTGTTGTCCGTTGGTTCTACTTGATGTGTCACTACCACGTCTTTACACACTTGGTGTGGGTTTTTCACAGTTTCTGTTACCGCTTCAACAAGCGTGATATTTGCTTCTGTTGGTGCTGGTGGCGTTTTGTCTTTACAACCCGCTAGTACTGCAACAACCGCTGTTGCGATTGCGATAGATTTCATATTCATGATTTACTTTCCGATACGGTTATCTTTGTTTGGCGATATAGTAAATCTAGAAGAAAAATTCACATCAGGTGAAAACAAACGTCCGGTCATTAGCAGGTTAAAATACAGCGTTTTATAAACGCCGTGTTAGAGAAAGCTCAGAGAAAGGTCAATTGGAGCGGGATCACATCAGTTTGAGCAATGAATATTGGGCTAACTACAATGCCAAGTTGAGCAAACTTTAGGCAGGCACCACCCAACGAGTCCAAAATGCAAGCAACATCGAGGCAAACATGACCCATACCAGCGTCGCAGCCGTCAATGTCCCCACCAAGCTCAAGCGGTAGCTAAAGTAGAAAACAGAAATTAGGTACGCCGCATAAGGAATCAAAGAATAGATGCCAAACAACGCTGTTTGGCGCAGAGCTTCCATGTCTCGCTCGCTACCGACAATAAAGTGCGCGATCAGAGCAAAGGTCGGAAACAAAGGCACGAGCCCTGCGATATAAAAGCTTTTCGACTTCGATAGCATGGCAATAATCAATACTGCCACGGCACCAAGCAAAGATTTAAGAAACAAACTGGTCATCAGTGTATGCCGAACACCCTAAGCTAGGCTTAAAAACAGCTCATCATCGGTTAGATACTTATGACGATGACTCAGACTGCGTAGGTGCATAAACATAAAATCAGGAAAACCAGGTGCGATAACGTTGTTTGGTTCCCAGAAGATGCCACCAACAAATACATAACGGCCTTGCTTCTCATCATCATGTAAAGGGTTGTTGATTGGTGTTGTCAATTCAGCACGACAACCTTCGACAACACAAACGATCTGACCTTTGAAGATCCCGATCACTCGTTTCACAAGATTAGCTTTAATCCCACACTTCCAAGCTTGGCGCGTTGCCCACTCATAGCCGTGTTTGTTGATCGCTTTTTTTTGTAGATGCACAACCAAATTCATCGTTCATTCCTGACTTGACCTTTGCTTGTACTATAACCAAATCGCCTGTTAGGTTTGCCGATATTAATTTATCGAAACCATAGAAGGTAAAAATCAAGAAACGAGAGCGTTACAACAAATCGCCATTTACTTAACGGTTTTTAGGATTTTTCTGACATTAGAAACAGAGTTGTGTTGCATAGAATAGCGTCACATTTATAAAAATAATTATGACAACAAGGTGACGTATGGCTTTTGATGACTACTGGAAGAAGGTTCGCGAAAAGCACCTGAAAAGTGCCAATCTAGAAGGGCTTATTGTAAAGAGGGTTCGCGCTAACACGGGAAGTAAACGTCTTCCCTATCGCACAAAATGCGGCGCGCTGTGCGAAATCAAATACAACGAAGTGTGTGAATCACAAAAAGAGTGATGACATTGCACCACCCTTTTTCATCATGACTCATGTCGATATTTAAGCGTCGATAAGGTAGTTATCGCCCTCGTTTTCTAGACGATCAAGCAATACGCGACACTCATCGAGATCGAGCGGCTGCTCAAAACGACGCTTCAAATTCATCAAAAAGAAAATGTCTTCACACATCGCTTTCTCTGGCTCATCACTGATTTTCGCCACTGGAGAGCCATTACACGAAACCATCTTGATTACGATTGAAAGTGGCTTATACGCGACACCTTGCTTGTTAGTGTACTCGCCCATATCGTTTGCCAAAAACGTACCAATACCAAAGCTGATTTGTACTCGACCTTGGAAGTGCTCACAAATGTCCAATGCTTGGTCAAAGTTTAAGCCGTCTGTAAACACCAAGGTTTTGGTCATAGGGTCGATACCAAGCGATTGGTAATGCTCAATCATCTTCTCGCCCCATGTGTAAGGGCAACCACTGTCATGACGAACACCAGCGTAAGCATTACTTAGCTCTTCATCGAAGTCTTTTAAGAACGCATCAATACCAATGGTGTCTGTTAAAGCAATGCCTAGCGCGCCGTTAAACATCTTTTGCCAACGTTGCAATGCTACCTTTTGTGAATCACGAACATTCACGAGCGCTTGGTGCCCCATAAACCATTCGTGTGCCACCGTACCGATTGGCGTAAGATCGAGCTCTTTCGCCAAATGGTAGTTACTGGTTCCGGTAAGGCTGTCAGGCAACTCTTCGCTCAGATACTGCAGCATTGAACGCTGTGCTTGGAACGAGAAACGACGACGAGTCGACATATCAGCAAACTTAAAGTTAGTGATATTGCGGCGTGTTAGTTCGGATTTTAGATGACTAACTTTCTTTTTAAGAACAGATTGGAATTGCTCAACTGGAATGTCTGCCCAACGTGCACGGCTGCGCACTTCGGACACAATACTCATGATAATGGTTTCGTAGAGAATGGTTTCTTTCCACAGACCATTGATGGTGATGCGTAATTGGCTAGTGCCATCAACCATGGTTTTAGTATTGAAAGAAACGTCACGTTGAGGGTTAAAACGAAATGCATGCAGAGCGTCAACAAACTCAGAGCTAAGATAAGGCGCGACGCCTTTCATGTACTCGATTTCTTCTGCTGAGAAAGTGATGTCTTGCAGTTTAAGAACTTCCGCTTTCACATCTGGTAGTAGTTCAGATAGGTCTTCTTCACTGCGAACAATGAATTTGTAGGACACCATCGCATCTGGATAAAGCGCTGCAACAGCACTCATCATATTCACTTTGTATACGTCAAAATCTAACGCACTTTGAATGATGCGAGACGAAAATAAATTGGTGGTCATTCGGAGCCCTTCTACACGCCCTTTTTCGTTTATACCCAAATTCCCTCAGCACGGTGCAAACCGCATCTTATTGTTTTCCCAACGAAGTTGGTGGGAAGTTCTCAACAAGGCAAACTTGGGTATATAACTTGTTGTTACTAACTAAATTGCGTAAACAATAAACACCCACTATTAGTTTGTCAACTTTTGTTACTAACCACTCTTTTTTATAAGGTTTTTACGCGCAATAATCCAACAGCTATTGTGGATAACCTGAACAGATACGCACTTTCATGCTTAAACACCACCACTAAGAAAATACATGTACGTTTCTAACAATCGGTTACTTACCCATTGATTGACTACTTGTTATGCGCTAGATTACTTACAAATCAATCTCAGGACCCAATCATGATCGTAACTGTCGACATCATTCCATTCAGACTATCTGGCTGTGCCGATAAAGGGTTGGAAGTGTTGCTGATCAAACGCTCAAATCCAGAACGCCCCTACCATGGCGTGTGGGCTTTGCCTGGTGGATTTGTGTTTGATAAAGACATGACGCACGAAGGTGGACGAGCAGCAGACGAAAACTTCGAAGCAGCACGACGTAGAATCTGCCGTGAAAAAATTCACACCTACCCTCGCCACTTTAGTGAAGCTTTTGTCGATGGCGACCCAAAGCGTGACCCTGAAGATTGGAGCCTGAACATCACCCACTACGCCTTAGTAGACCGCAATAACAAAGAACAAATCGACAACGCTGGTGTACCAGAATGTCATTTGAAGTGGTTCCCGCTGCAAGCAATCCTTGATGGTGAAGAAACCCTCGCTTTTGATCACCAAAAGATGATTGAAAAAGCGTGGCAGAAGCTGCGTGCCTCTATTGAATACACCTCAGTACTGTTGTTCGCACTCGATAAAGAATTTTTGGTCGCAGACATCATTGCCGCTTACCAAGAGTTCGGTATCGATATCAGTCGTATGACGATCAAACGCCGCTTGATTGATTCTGGTGTTCTAAAGCCAACCAACAAAGTCGCTTCCACCAACAAAGGTAAAGGCGGTAAGCCAGCCATGGTGTATACCCTAGCAAGCGACGAAGTGACCTTTTTCCAAAACTGTTTGCGTGGTTAACGCAAGCACAAAAGACAGACAAGGAGTCTGCCATGACCGTTCGAGTTAACTACCAAACCACCGCAGTGATCGACGTGGATCCTGAAAAAGGCTTCACTGAACTTTGCCCTGACGAATTACCCGTCACTGGCGCATTAGAAATCGTTCCAGAGCTATTAAAGAACCACACTAAAGGTCGCTTAAAGCTTGTTAGCCGTGATTTGCACCCACCAAAAGCGGCTTGGGACGCAGAAACGCCAGCGAATATGCTTGAACCTGTCGGCCTACCTAATGTGGACATTAAGTGGAACCGCCATTGCGTGCTTGGTACTACGGGCGTTGAACTACTGGACGGTCTACCTCCTGTTCTGGAGTACGATTTCCAAGTCAACAAAGGCATGGACCCAGACGCACACCCTTATGGCATCTTTTTCCACGACGTAGCTGATACAAAAACCACAGGTGCGCATGAGTTCCTCAAGTTCAACAACATCGATACGGTTGTTGTTGGTGGCTTAGCGCTTGATTTTTGTGTGAAGAAGTCCGTGACTCAAGCTCTCGATTTAGGTTTCAAAGTGATTGTGAACCTAGCCTCTAGCCGCGCGGTATTGCCAGGTACTATCGATGCAGTGATTGCGGAGATGGAAGAGAAAGGCGCAGTCTTTGTTAGAAATGCAGATGACATCATCGTCGAGAACTTTGCGTAATTTAAGTCGGTTTAAACTAAGCCCATCAGCTTTTGCTCAAAAAGAAAACGGTCCAGCTTATCTGGACCGTTTTTTGTTTGTGGCATCTAAGAAGGGGGTTACTTAATCACACCACACACGATGCGGGCACCACCACCGCCAAGTTTCGCCGGATGGTCAGAATGGTTATCGCCCCCCGCATGAACCATCAAAGCACGACCTTTTACGTCATCAAGTTTTACTCGTGGTGCTAATACTGGCTGGTCCGCCACACCATGAGCATTCACGTAAAGCGCGGGTAAATCGCCAAGGTGATTGTCGTCCGTCCAAGGGAAGCCATGCTTGCCTGTTTTTTCTGGGTCATAATGCCCTCCGGCAGCACCGCCAAGTATCGTTTTACCTTCTTTGGTAACGCTGTCGCATGAGCCGTTAGTGTGTAAGTGGAAGCCATGTGTACCAGCAGGTAAACCCTGTAGTTTCGGCGTAAAAACGGTGCCGTAATCACTGTCGCTGATCATCACGGTCCCGGTTGATTGCCCAGAGCCAAGGTCAATCATTTCTACGCTTACTGTCTCGGCAAAAGTTGGGGAAGAGAGAAGCGTTAGTGCAGCGAGCCATGTTGTTTTATTCATACTGTGGGTCCTATTTATTGTTATTTACCAGTGTTGAAGCGATTTCAACACATTGGATTGACCATAGATCTCGGCAAACTCTTTCAAATTTAACCCTGCTTTATTGCGCAGCTCTGGTGAACAGTCCGCTTGATAGAGGTCTTTCGCTATGCCGATTTCACGCTTGATGAGTGCGCCCATTAATGCAGTGTTACCACGTTTATCTTGCAGGCAGGCGTTAGCGCCGGAGTCGAGCAGCAAGCGAACGGTTTCTCTATGTCCTTGATACGCTGCCACCATCAATGCGGTATAGCTTTGAGTGTTACGTTGGTCGATTGGGAAGCCTTGAGAAACAAATGTATCGACCACTTCGTTATTGCCAATTCGCGCTGCGTCAAAGAACAGTTCAACCAAAGATTGGTATTCCTCTTCCAGTTTGTCTTCGGCAGCCAATAAGCTCAGCGAGAAGCTCAAAGAGAACAGAACGGCACTGAGCAAAAACACGGTTTTCATTTACTCACCCTCACTAACAGAATTTGAGAATGACCCACGGGAGCCCTGATTTTCGGGCAGAAAAGAGCAGATAAACCTCCCGCAGGTCAAAACTTATTGCTTACATCATCGCTTTATTTTTCACTTGCTTGAGATTGGTATCTGTCGCCTCTGCCAGACGCGTGCCGTACTCTTTATCTGCGCGATAGAAATAGCTCACCATGGTTTCCTTAACGTCTTTATCCATCACCTTGTTCAGGTCGCCCGCTAAGTTAGCAATCAAATCACTCTGGTCTTGCTCGTTCATGCTGCGGTACAACACACCCGCTTGGTAGAAGTTGCGAGGATTGCTGATCGCTTTTTGTTGAACAGTGCCAGCCAGCTTGGTTTCAACCGCTTTAAATTGCGTGTCTTCTGCCAGCGCCAGTTTACGACTTGGCTCGTAGTTCACATCACCATTGCCTTGCTTCGCGTTGTTGCTCAATCCATCTTGGTTATGGTTGTTCACTGATGCTAAAGGACGGTTTACTGGCAGCTGGAATAAGTTCACACCCACGCGGTACAGCTGTGTATCTGCATAAGCAAACAAACGGCCTTGTAGCAAACGGTCTTCCGATGGTTCGATACCAGGAATCAAGTTCGAAGGCGCAAATGCCGACTGTTCAGTGTCTAAAAAGAAATTTTCTGGTAGGCGGTTCAACGTCATAGTGCCGACTTTTTGATCCGGTACATTCAGCCATACTTTGGTCGCATCCAACCCGTTGTAATCCAGTTTGCTCAGGGCTTCTGGTGACAGCACCTTCACGTAGAGATCCCACTTAGGGTAGTTACCACGCCCAATTTCTTTGTACAGATCATTGGTTAAATGGTTGAAATCTTTACCCTGCATTGCGGTTACTTCATCAGGACGCAGGCTTTCGATACCTTGTTGGCTCTTCCATTGGAACTTCACATAGTTCACATCGCCTTGCTTATTGATCCACTTGTAAGCGTGCACACCAAAGCCGTCCATTGTGCGATAGCTTGCTGGCGTACCTAGGTTGCTATAAACCCAAGTCAGCATGTTGGTCGCACTCGGCTCATGACTGAAGAAATCAAAGAATCGGTTTGGGTCCTGAACGTTGGTAACAGGAGACGGTTTTAGAGAGTGCACCATATCCGGAAACTTAATTGAATCGCGGATGAAGAACACAGGCAGGTTGTTCCCTACCAGATCCCAGTTACCCTGTTCAGTATAAAATTTAGTGGCGAAACCACGAGGATCGCGAAGTGTCTCAGGTGATCCTTTTGAGTGAATAACGGTCGAAAAACGTACGAAAACAGGAGTTGCCTTTCCTTTGTTAGTAAAAGGAGCGGAAACCGTTAAGTCACTAAAATCACCCGATGCAACAAACTCACCATGAGCACCTGTACCACGAGCATGCACCACACGCTCAGGAATTCGCTCTCTGGCAAAACGCTGCAATTTTTGGATCAGGTGAACGTCTTGCAGCAATACGCTGCCGTTTTCACCTGCTGTGATTGAATTCTGGTTATCACCGACTGGTGCACCGTTGTCTCTTGTCAGGGTTTGCGCCTGTAGAGATGTGCTGGCTAAGCCAACTGTAATTAATAAAAAGCTTTTTGACATCTGCATGGTTGCTCTCCAATGCGTGCTAACCATTTAACCAGTCGAGTGGTCAATGGATACTCAAAAGCTCTTTTCTGCCCACGAAGAATATATCTTCAATGATTACATTTGTTTAATGGGAGATAACGATAGATTTAATAGGGATAACCAATGAAATTTTTGAGGTTTTATCAGTTTGATTAATAAAACCTAGACTCGAGCTGAGAAACTCGACGGAAGAGTTAATACACTGACAGAAAAGCACAGCGATGAAAAGGACACCAGAATGCACCAACATGAAAAGTAAAATTACGTTGAGTTTGGCACGCGAGACATCAATGCGACTAAACAGTTTTTCGAGCAAGCCTTTGGATGGCGCTTCGTTGATTATGGTCCTGAGTACAGCGCCTTTTCAGGTCAAGGCTTGGACGGTGGATTTTATGCAGCAGAGCAAGTCAGCCAAACAACAAATGGGGCAGCACTATTGGTGTTCTATAGCGCGGATATTCACGCCACGTTAGCCAAAGTCGAACAGTTCGGGGGGCAAATCATACGCCCTATCTTCGAATTTCCGGGAGGTTGTCGTTTCCATTTTACCGAACCAAGTGGCAATGAGTTCGCGGCCTGGTCTGAAAACCAATAATTAGTGACAAGTAAAACAATAATTAATGACAGGTAAAACAATAACGTACTACCGCATTCGATAATTGACTCGAAGAGTTACAAACCCGCTCGCCCCGCCTTTTCATTTATTGATAGCGCGGGGCTTTTTGATTGCTCAAATCTTATACAGTTGCTTTTGTTCTTTAAATCAAAAGTAAAGGTAAAACATGGAAGTTTTGAAGCGTTGGTTCATCGCCCTTTCTTTAGGGCTAGTGTTATCGGCATGCGGAGGTGGTGATGGCTCCGGTATGGATTCCTCAACATCGGACAACAATCTCAATCAAATACAGGCAAGCATCTTTTCCAACATCACGGGCGTCACCTACCCATATGATGTTTATTTGCCTGAGAACTACGAAGACCGACTCACTTCTTTGCCCGTCATCTTTGTCTCGGATGGTGGAGGAACAGGATTGAGCTTCGCAGAGCTTATCGATGAATACGGTGCTGAAGTCATTCTCGTTGCCGTTCACGAAGGCCCACCGGGACGCAGAGACATTGATTACTTGCCTCCGGGCGTAGATGATTACTATCTCTTTCTTACGCAGGAACTTATTCCAATTGTTGAAGCAGAGTACGATATCGATCCGACTCAGCGCACATTAGCTGGACATTCGTTTGGCGGTGCGAAATCCGCTTATGTGATGCTAACGGAAGATGTTGGTGCCGAGTTTTTCTCAAACTTTATCATCTCTGATGGTTCTTTTTGGCGTATTGAAGACACCATCTACCCTATAGAGGAAGAGCGCTACCTTATTTCTCCTTGGCTCGAAGTGACGGCGATTTTTAGCGCCACATCTGGCAGAACTGGGAATTTTTATTGGGTAGATATCTTCTACAGCCATATTAAATCGAAAGAGTACCAAGGGTTCACTCTGCCTCCTTTAATTCACTACAACGGATTAAACCACGGCGTGATGTGGTACCACACTTATAGAGACAGTCTGCCAATCTTGTTTCCAAAAGAAGAAATTTAAGATCATCAAAACAAGTCAGCGGTAGCCAGATTCGGAACTGGCGTTGCATTTCTGGTTGATCTCATCCTTGGTTTAATCCACTGTTAGCGCAACAATTAATCAATGAGGCGCTAGACCTCGACCAAGGATGTAACATGACCGCAGCCAGTTTTTTTCGCTTACTTTGTCTCGCTGCTATTTGGGGTGGCTCGTTTCTATTTATGCGAGTCGCCGCCAATACGTTCGGACCGGCTTACTTAATCGAATTTCGAGTGGGGTTTGCAGCAATTGCCTTATTGCTCATCTCCATTTATCTCAAAAAGAAACTCTCCTTCACCGCACATACCAAACATTTCTTCATTATTGGATTGTTTAACACTGCGGCACCGTTTCTGTTTTTCGCCTATGCTGCGCAGACGCTCAATGCCTCAACTTTATCGATACTCAACTCAACGGCTCCTATTTGGGGCGCACTGATTGGCTTTATCTGGTATCGCAGCCCGCTGACCAAGAAAGCGATTCTTGGCATGGCGATTGGTATCACTGGCGTCGCAGTATTAGTCGGTTGGAGCGCGGTGAAGATTGGAGAGGAGGCGATTCTGCCGATCATTGCTAGCTTGTTGGCCGCATGTAGCTATGGGATCGCAACCAACTACACTAAGAATGCTCCTCAGATTCCGGCTTTCAACAATGCACACGGCAGTATGTGGGCAGCGGTGATTTGGGTACTTCCGCTACTGCCATTTTTACCAATGCGTGCAGAGCCAACCAGTATAGAGTGGAGCTCTGTGGTTGCTCTCGGTGTGGTTTGTACCGGTTTGGCGTATTTGCTTTACTTCCGTTTGGTATCAGAAGTAGGCCCAGCATCGGCACTTTCGGTTACCTTCCTCATTCCAGTCTTCGGAATCTTATGGGGCTATCTGATTCTAGATGAGCCAATCGGCTTCAATACCATCATAGGGACCATTCTGGTGCTAAGCGGGACAATGTTGGTGACCGGCTTCTCTCCCGCCGCGATGCTGGCGAAACGAAAAGAGAAAGTCACTTAACCGTTTTTAGGCGTCATAAAACCAAATAAGGCCGCTGTTCAAGCGGCCTTTTAATATCAACAACGAAATGACTAGTTATACGCCCTCGCCAACGTACCATTCCCTTGATATTGGTAGAACTTACAATCGTTAGTGATAAACGCGGATTCTCCGGCTTTAAGAGTCAGACTTGTTTCTGATGTCATGACCTCAACACTGCCTTCAACGCAAAAAACAATCTCAGCACCACGCACAAACTGTTGCTTGCATTCTTCATCGGAAGAGAGAATATCAAACCCAAAATCGTCCACCGGAATTGGATAGCTCAACTTGCCCTCTTTGTGGATTGGCGACAGTTTAATCTGTTCCGGTTGCGTGGTGTGAAATGCTGTATTGGCGATAAGCTCATTCACATCAATGTATTTGGGCGTTAACCCAGCTCTAAGCACGTTGTCAGAATTCGCCATGATTTCCAACGCAGTACCTTGAACATACGCATGAGGCGTTTCGGCATGGAGGAACATCGCTTCACCTGGCGCGAGTTCTATCGTGTTCAACATCAACGGAGACAGCAATCCAATGTCTTGCGGGTAGTGCTTTTGAAACTCCGCCACATAACTGAGCACTTCTCTTTCCAATGCCGTCTTTGGACCACGCTCTAACGCTGCGTCCAGTTCTGCCAAGGCTTGAATTTTATGAGCTTCGCTCAAGGTCATGATCGCCGTGAAGAAGCCTTTCAACCCGTCTTGATTGGAGTGCTCGGCTAATGCTGCCACCTCACCATCTAAACTGCGAATACCAAATTGGCGGAACAGCGTCAGTATTTGTTCTATCGGACGAAAGCCATTCATGGCCTTGTAAAAAGTCAGCGCATAAACCAACTCAGGCTTGTGATTGGCGTCTTTGTAGTTGCGATTAGGAGCATCAAGTGGAATACCTTGTTCATTCTCTCGTACAAAACCAAGCTCAGCTTTGCGCTTGCTAGGATGAACTTGAATCGAGAGCGGAGAATCTGCCGCGAGCACTTTGAATAGATACGGAAGTTCGCCAAAACGCATCATGGTGTAATCACCAAACATGCTTGCTCTGTCTCTCGCAATCACATCAGATAATAACTCACCGGTTGTCGCAAGGCGGGAGCAACCATTAGGGTGCGCCCCCATCCAAATTTCAGCTTGAGGTTGATGGTTCACATTGTCGATGCCAAACAGTTTAGAAATCGACTCTTTGCTTCCCCAAGCGTAGTTTTGAATCACGTTATCTAGCTTGAACAGTGACATCTCACACTCTCCCGCGATGGTTTAACGCTGCAATTTGATCGCTTGAATCAAGGCTGAAACGCCCTGCTCGACTTTGCTTCTCGGACAGCCCAGATTGAGTCTGAGATAGCCTTTACCGGAATCGCCATAAACATCTCCAGACATGATGGCGACATTGAATTGTTCAATTAACGCCTGATTAAGCAGTATCATATCTAGATTCAAAACAGATAGATCAATCCAAGCTAAATAGGTTGCGTCTGGGACAAGGTAGCTCACTTCAGGAAAGGCACTTTCAAGTGCTTCTTTCACGTATTGATGGTTAGCCAATACATACTCGTTGAGTGCGTTTAGCCAAGGCTCTCCATGACGATAAGCCGCCATCGTACCAAGCACGCCCATGATAGAAGGCGATGAAAGACCATCCACCTCTTTGAGTTTATGCAGATAACGTTCGCGAGTTGGTGAATCCGCGATCAACGCATACGCACCATTCAAGGCTGGAATATTGAACGATTTAGACGCCGATGTAACGACAGCCCAATCTTGTGAACGGCCAAACCCCACGTAAGGGATGTGACGCTTAAAGCTCACGTCCATGTGGATCTCGTCAGAAATCACTTTGACTTGGTGTTGGTTACAAAGCTCCGCCATCTTATCCAATTCGTTTTGGTTCCACACTCGCCCTGTCGGGTTGTGAGGGCTGCATAACAACAGCACAGTGTTGTTCTGGTCAGCGAGTTTGGTTTCCAGATCTTGCCAGTCAATTTCAAATCGACCTTGCTGTTTGATGAGCGGACTGCGAACGCACGCACGACCTTGCCCTTCAATCATTTTGTCGAACGCATCATAAGCTGGTGTATGGAACACCACGCCCTGTCCCGGCTGACTCCATTGCTCAATCAACTTGGACACAATGTAGATAACCGATGGTCCGTACACCACTTGCTGAGTGTCGATTTCGCAGTCAAAACGAGTTTGATACCAGTAGCGAATCGCGGACTTAAAATCCTCATGATTCCAGCGGCTATAGCCTAATACCGGATGCTCTAAACGTTGTTTAAGCACATTCATCACAGGCTCTGGCGTAGCAAAATCCATATCTGAAATGGTAAATGGCAGCAGACCCACTTTACCAAATCTATCCTGAACATAGTCCCACTGCGTGCAGTAAGTGCCAGTGCGATCAATCGGTGTATCAAAGTCGAAATTGTGAGTCATACGAATATTCCAATATTAAGGTCCCTCGTCACAATCTCATTGGGGGGGGGGATGGAGATTGTGCCGAGGGGGAGCATCTATCAAGGCAGTGATTAGCTTGCAGACATGATGGCTTGCATTTCGTTCTTCACTAGGTGAACTTGTGTACCAATAACGACTTGCAGGTTGTGCTCATCAAGCTTCACTACGCCCAGCGCGCCGTTGGCTTTCAACTTAGCGTCGTCGACCAAACTCATGTCGTTAACAGACAAGCGAAGACGAGTGATGCAGTTATCTAGAGCCGTGATGTTCTCTTTGCCACCAAGAGCTGCCAGTACTGCGGCACCTTTGCCAGATTCGTTGATGAATGCGGCTTCAAGCTCTTTGTCCACTTCCGCCGTGTCGACTTCACGACCTGGTGTTTTTAGGTTGAACTTAGTGATCGCAAACTTAAATACTGAGTAATAAACCACGAACCAAACACCCGCCACCAGCGGTACTAAGTACCATTTCGTTGCCGTGCCTTGCAGGATACCGAACACCAAGAAATCAATAAGGTTGCCGTCTGTGTTACCGATGGTGACATCAAGCAAGCCCATGACCATAAAGCCCAGACCAGTCAGAATCGCATGGACAAAGTAAAGCACTGGCGCAACGAATAGGAACAAGAATTCAAGCGGCTCAGTGATACCACCTACCACACAAGCTACGACGCCAGAGATAAGCAGTGCTTTAATTTTTGAGCGGTTCTCAGGGCGAGCACAGTGGTACATCGCCAGAGCTGCACCCGGTAAACCGCCTAGGAAGGTTGGCATTTTACCTTGAGACAAGAATGCCGTGACTTCCGGAGTAAACGCCGTTGTGTCAGGACAAGACAATTCAGAGTAGAAGATGTTTAGTGCGCCAGACACGGTTTGACCACACACGTCCATAGTACCGCCCGCTTCTGTGAATCGAATCAGCGCAACCAAGATATGGTGAAGGCCGATTGGCAGCAATAAACGCTCGCCTGTACCAAATAGCATTGGACCGAAATCACCCGCGCCTTCAATCACATGACCGATACCATTGATGCCTGCAGCAAAGTAAGGCCATACGAATGGGATAAACACACCGACAACGCCCAGCACCAAGGCAGAAATGATTGGAACAAAACGAGCGCCACCAAAGAACGCTAGCGCATCTGGCATTTTGAAGGTGTAAAAGCGCTGGTGAAGTTTCGCAACTATCACACCAACGATCACCGCGCCAAGGATACCAGTATCAATCGATTCAATCCCGATGATGCTTTTCACACCGTAAGCGGCACGCTCTGCTTCACTGTCTAGTACACCAGCGACGGTTAGGAAGAAGTTGATCGCAAGGTTAAACGCAGCATAACCAACGAAACCCGCGAAACCTGCCACGCCTTTCTCTTCACGCGCTAATCCAAGTGGGATGGCTACTGCGAACATCACAGGCAAGTAAATGAATGCGACAAGACCGATTTTGGTCATCCACATAAACAGGTATTGCAGAAGGGTGTTGTCTAAAAATGGGATGGCTTCTTTGATAGCGGCACTAGAAAACGAGCTGCCGACACCAAGAAGAATACCTGAGAATGCCAGCAGCGCGACTGGCAACATGAAGGTCTTGCCGAGGCTTTGCAAGAACTCCCACATGGTCGATTTATTGCTTTTAGACATAGTTTGTCTCCGGAAATTGAGAACTTGTAGGGCTCATACACATCACATTATGTGCGCATGAAGTGTTGTTTTTATGCACTCAATATACGCTGCTAAAAAAATTGATAAAACGTTTTACCAAAAATTCTGTGATCGAGTTAGATATCTTTTCCACAAACTGTGTAGGGCTTTTAAAATCAACCTAATAGGGTTACAGTTTGATGATAAAACGTTTTTCTAATCCATAAAGTGAATCTATGTCGTCAAAAAAAGTGACCATTACAGAAGTCGCTAAACATGCTGGCGTGTCAGTTACCACCGTCTCTATGGTGTTGGGGAATAAAGGGCGGATCTCTCCAGACACGATAGAAAAGGTCAACGCTGCGGTAGAAGAGCTCGGCTATATCCGTAACCGTGCCGCTGCCAACCTACGATCCAATTCCAGCGAAATCATTGGATTGATCCTCAAAGACATCAGTGATCCCTATTACGCAGAAGTCGCAGCAGGATTGAGTGAAGAAATCGAGCAGCAAGGTTACATGCTGTTTCTGGCTCAAAGTGGGGATAGCCAAGAAAAGTTTGAGAAGTGTGTATTAACCATGGCACGCCAAGGTGTCGGTGGTATCGCATTTTGCCCGATTGGTGAAAGCCAGCAGTTCAATGTCGAAAACCTCAAGCAGCACAATCTGCCAATGGTATGCATTTCCCGCGCTTCGGTGGATAAGCAAATCGACTACGTGGGACCAGACAACATGTACGCCGCCAAGTTAGCGACGGAGCATCTGGTTAAGCAAGGGCATCGCAGAATCGCTTATGTCGGCGGCGCGAGCAGTTCTTTGTGTCGTGCTGAGCGTATTGGTGGGTATTGTTCAACTCTGATGCAGTTTGGTTTGCCTTTCAAACCAGAATGGGTGGTCGAGTGTGAGAAAAGCCAAGCGTCTGCCGCTCAAACTGTGCAGCAATTGTTGTTGGAACATCCACAGATTACTGCGGTTCTTTGTCACCATTCCTCGACAGCACTAGGCGCGGTTTATGGGATACATCGAGCAGGACGTTCCATCGGTAAAGATCAGTTTATCGGCGAGCAAGTATCGGTAATTGGTTTTGATGATGTTGAAGAAGCCGAGTTAATTGAGCCACCGCTCACCTTCGTTAATTCCAATGCACGAGAGATGGGAAGACAAGCGGCAAAACGATTGATCAATCAACTCAAGCAAGAAGACAGCGAGCCTTACAGCTTGATCCTGCCTCCCAAGCTTATTGTTCGTGAGTCGGCTTAGCCCAACACCACTTCCACGCCTTGCTTTCTCAATTGTTCGAGGTCGCTTTTCGGAGCGGCTTCATCGGTTAACAGCACTGAGATTTCACTCGTTTTACCAATCGAAGATGGGTAGATTTGCCCAAACTTGCTTGAGTCCGTCAGCACGATATTACGACGCTTTTTCGCAATGATGGTTTCAGCGATTTCTGCTCGCATCATGTCTCGGCTAGTAAAGCCAGTATCTTGATGGAAGCCGTCAATACCCAAGAAAGCTGTGCTGAAGTGAATATTCTCAATACACAACTTGGTTAACGGACCAACCAAACTCTCGCCTTGATGCTGATACACACCACCGAGCAAAATGATGTTAGCTGAGGTGTTACGGATGAGGTGAGCGATGTACGCTGATGGGGTAATGATGGTGACGTCACCACGTTCAGCCAATGTGCGAGCCAAGAGCGCATTAGCACTGCCGCCTTCGATTAACACGGTTTCATTTGGTGATACCAAATCTGCCGCTTTGTTGGCTAACGCTTGTTTGATGTCGAAGCGCACTTCGAGTCGCGTATCAATATCGTCACTTTGTAGCGCCGTCGCAGCGCCATGAACACGCTTCAAGTAGCCTTGTTGCTCAAGGAAGTTCAAATCCTGCCTGATGGTCACGCCCGACACGCCAATGATGTCAGAAAGCTCCGTCACTTGAACGCGTTTGCGGTCATTAACCAATTGCAGGATTTCGTTTTGTCTTGAGTTCACAGGCTCGCTCCTTTTTGATGAGCTTGCAGTATACGCCCGAACACTTTCATATGAAAGCAGCCTGTGAACGATAGAAATAAGCTAAGTCGCGTTACACCGTAAGCTCAAGACGGTTGCCATCTGGATCTAAGATGCAGCTTTCGTAGTAACCATCACCTGTTTGTCTCGGACCGTCGATCCATTGGTAGCCATCATCCACTAAGGTTTTGGTCAATTGATCCACTGCCTGTTCTGATCCTAAAGCAAAGGCAAAGTGTGCTAATCCGGTTACCTGCATCGCATGAGATTTTTCACAAGCGGTCACATCTTCCATCGACATCAACTCCAATCGTGCACCACTTTCAAACGAAAGAAAGTAAGATGAAAACTGTTTAGTTGGGTTGTGGTATTTGTCGTTAGACACCGCGTTAAAGTATTTCTCATAGAAGGCTTTAAGCTCTTCCAAACGTTCAGTCCAAATCGCTATATGTTCAATTTTCATTAGGATTCCCCCTAGCTCTTAACTGCGTTCAATCTAACGAGGAAACGCAGCACAAAAAAGAGAGCAAATCACGTCTGAGTTGTTCCTGTTTTATGGTTGGAGTTGTGTTTGAATGAAAGTGATGCCCATAATGGCGCAAAGATTTTTCAGGACAG
This sequence comes from Vibrio sp. HENC-03, assembly GCF_000305755.2. NCBI lineage: Bacteria > Pseudomonadati > Pseudomonadota > Gammaproteobacteria > Vibrionales > Vibrionaceae > Vibrio > Vibrio sp. HENC-03. The sequence goes on from NZ_JH976124.1 coordinate 312,552, forward strand.
AATGATGGAAGAAATTTACTTCGCAGGCGGCTGCCTTTGGGGTGTTCAAGAATTTATGCGCCACCTTCCGGGCGTAATCAGCACCGAAGCAGGACGAGCAAATGGCACGACGGATAACACTCAATCCGAATACGATGGCTACGCAGAATGCGTGAAAACCCAGTTCGACCCTAAGCAGGTTTCGGTTGAAACTTTAATGGGGTATCTGTTTGAGATCATCGACCCGCACAGTGTTAACAAGCAAGGTGAAGACGTAGGTGAGAAGTACCGTACCGGTGTTTATAGTCAAAACGAACAACACCTAGCGATTGCCAAAGCATTTATCGCAGCAAGACCAGATGCCGATAAAATCGCCGTAGAAGTACTGCCACTCACAAACTACGTGCCAAGTGATGATGAGCACCAGGACCGGCTCACGCGCTTTCCAAACGACTACTGCCACATCCCGTTAGATTTGCTGCACAAGTACAAAAATCCGTCTTAGTGGATTAGCTAAATCCAACTTCTCCCCCCCCCCTCCTAACCTCCCTTTGGATTCTAGTTCAGAGCTTACATTGACCAATGCGTATCAAGGGGAGGAACTAGCTGAGCTCACTATCAGCTCTCCTAAGCGCTTTATTTCTTTTCTCAAAGAGACAGAAAATTACGTTAATAAAAGGGGCATTGCAGGAGCTTTAGCACAAAGCCTCTTTTTTATAGCAAAATTGAACCATATTTGATTCCCTTCTCGTTTATTTTCAAGCTTCATTATTAATTTCAAAATAAATGGAATATAAGTCACAATACTAATTCCCTTCTAGCTCATTGATATTAATGACTTCTATCACACTTAGCTCTCAGTGATACAAAAATATAGTTATTGGATTTTTTTTACTATTTCAGAAAACCGTAACATTAATTAAATTTGCCTCATTACTTCAGTACCAATGAGTCAAAAAATGATTACAGAACTAACAAACGTCAATTTAATTAAAGGCAACCTTCAAGCAAATAATAAAAAAGAAGTCTTTGAAGAGCTAGCGCAAATGCTATTCGAAAATAATCGAATTAGCAGCAAAGAGGCTTTTTTAACCGACCTCGAAGCGCGTGAAGCATTAAGCGTAACTTCAATGGACGGTATCGCTTACCCACACGCAAAAAGCAAAGCGGTTACAGAGCCTGCAATCGCTGTTGGCGTAAAGCGCGAAGGCATCGAGTATGGCGACGAAGAGGGAGTCAAACCGACCGTATTCTTCATGATTGCCTCACCAGATAACGGTGCCGACCACCATATTTATGTTCTTCAAGAATTATTCGGTAAATTTAGCGAAGAGTTTATTGAAGATATTCATAACGCAAAAGACGAAAACCAAATACTAAATATTTTAATTAATTCATAAGGCGTGAAATTATGAGTACAATCACAGCTCAAGCTAGTAATAATAGCGATTTCAAAAAAATCCTAAGTACCATGAAAGGTCACCTTTTATTCGGTACTTCTCACATGCTTCCATTTATCGTTGCGGGTGGTGTACTACTGGCGCTAGCGGTAATGGCATCAGGTAAAGGTGCGGTTCCTGCGGACGGTTTATTGGCTGATATTTCTAATATCGGTATTAAAGGTCTGGTGCTGTTCCCAATTATTCTTGGTGGCTTCATCGGTTACTCAATTGCAGACAAACCAGCTCTAGCACCAGCGATGATCTCTTCTGGCATCATGGCTGATATGGGCGGCGGCTTCCTTGGTTGTATCGTAGCGGGTTTCATCGCAGGTGGTGTGGTATTCCAACTTAAGAAGATCCCTCTTTCTGCTAACATGACTGCGTTGGGCGCTTACTTCATCTACCCTCTACTAGGTACGCTTATCTCTGCAGGTATCGTTCTATGGGGTATCGGTGAGCCAATCAAGATCTTCATGGCGTCTATGAACGAATTCCTAGCTTCTATGGCTGGCGCTTCTAAAGTGGTTCTAGGTACGATTCTTGGTGGTATGACTGCATTCGATATGGGCGGTCCAATCAACAAAGTAGCAACGCTATTCGCTCAAACTCAAGTTGATACTCAACCATGGCTAATGGGTGGTGTTGGTATCGCAATCTGTACGCCTCCTCTAGGTATGGCACTAGCAACATTCCTATTCAAGAAGAAATTCACTAAGCAAGAACAAGAAGCAGGTAAAGCAGCAGCAATCATGGGTTCTATCGGTATCTCTGAAGGTGCTATCCCATTCGCAGCAAACGACCCTGTACGCGTTCTTCCTTCAATCGTTGCTGGTGGTATCGTTGGCTGTGTGTTCGGCTTCCTAACAGACGTACTGCTACACGCACCATGGGGCGGTCTAATCACAGCTCCTGTATCAAGCAACATTCCTATGTACGTTGTGGGTATCGCACTAGGCTCACTAACAACAGCAGTTATCGTTGGCTTCTGGAAACCAGTTGCTGAAGAAGAAGCAGAAGACGAAATCGTAGAAGCAGCACCTGCACAAGCTCAAGCGGCTCCAGCAGCAGGCGAAGGCGAGTACGACATCGTAGCAGTAACATGTTGCCCATCTGGCGTAGCACACACATTCATGGCAGCGAAAGCACTAGAAAAAGCAGGTGCAGCAGCGGGTCTGAAAATCAAAGTAGAAACTCAAGGTCAAAACGGTATCCAGAACCGCATCACTGACCTAGATGTAGCAAACGCGAAGCTGGTTATTCTAGCTCACGATATCCAAGTAAAAGACGCTCACCGCTTTGCAAAAGCAAACGTTGTTGAGTGTTCAACAAAAGAAGCGATGCGTAACGCAGCGACTCTTGTGAAAGCTTAAACCTTAAGCTCCTCCCCCTAAGAGCCCTTTCCCCCAAAGGGCTCTATTTCAAGTTTTTAAGTTTTAGTAATACCCCTGATTTTTTTAATTATATAACCCTACAATTTACAAGGCTTTAAAAATGAAATTCAAACCTTCCCTACTCGCTTGCGCAGTTCTCAGTGGTCTAGTCGGTCTGACTGGCTGTAACGACGACACAACCAACATTTATGGAGGCGGTGACACCAACCCTGCACTGCCGGATATTCCTGACGGCGGCAAGCCAGTATGTCCTCCAGTTGGCGATGGCGACTGTGATGACAAGCCAAACCCAGAAACACCTGAAATCGACATGGGCGTTCATATCCCGGTAGATTTCGCCGATATGGACGTAACACGCTACGTCAACCCATTCATCGGCACAGGTAACCTAGGCAACACCTACCCTGGTGCAACCACACCACACGGCATGGTGCAGCTTTCTCCAAACAACGGTTCTAACGGTTGGGAATACATTTCAGGCTACTACTACCACGACGCACGTACTTCCGGTTTCTCTCATACCCACCTTTCCGGAGCAGGTGCTGGCGACTTAAACGACATTCTCGTCATGCCAATCAACTCGCGTTCGGATTACATGATTGATGAAGGTTCGGCAACGCTAAACCTAGAAGCGTCTCGCTTCCAACATCGTGACGAGCAAGCGACAGCGGGCTACTACAAAGTCGATCTATTGGATTATGACATCAAAGCTGAGTTGACGGCGTCTGATCGCGTTGGTGTCCACCGCTACACCTTCCCTCGTGATGAGAAGTCAGAAATCATCGTTAACACTGGCTTCAAAATTAACTGGGACTACACCTCTGATTCTTACTTGAAATGGGACAAAGACAATAACCGTCTAGAAGGTCACCGTTTCTCTGATGGCTGGGCACCAAGCCAAAAAGAATTCTTCGTAATGGAATTCGACCAACCAATCAAAAACGTTCGCTTTGCATACTACGATAAAGAGCAAGGTCGTTACATGGACGTGCCAGAAGGCATTACGGAAATCGGCAACGAAACACGCGGCAAATACCAATACGCGCGCGCTTACGTTGAGTTCGACACATCCAAAGACGGCTTAACGGTTGAAGCGAAATTGGCGCTATCAAACGTTGAGATCGGCGAGAATGGCAAGTCTGGTGCTTCTCTTAACATGACAGAAGTTGCTGGCATGAATTTCGACCAAGTACGCGAAGCCGCAACGAAGAAATGGGAAGACGAACTCGGCAAGATCCAAGTCTCTGGCGACGAGGATTACAAACAGACGTTCTACACCGCGATGTACCACTCGTACCTAGGTCAAACCATTCACTCTGACTTAGATGGTCGTTACCGCCAAGTGCACCAAGGTCGTAACGCTTACCCAGATGGCAACACACCTTGGGGCGATAAGATTGATACGCTGAAAGAGTCGATCCGCACTGCCGATGCCAACAAAGATGGCAAAGCAGACTTCACGCGCTACGACACTTTCTCGTTATGGGATACCTACCGCGCAGTTCAACCGCTGTCTTCGATTCTTGAGCCAGACCGCTTAGCAGACGTTGTGCTGTCTATGCTGTCTTACGCCGAAGAAGAATGGGTGGATGACAAAGGCAACGTGCGCAAAGGTCGCCTGCCTGAGTGGACATTCAAAGGCAACGAAACAGGCATGATGATGGGCATGCACTCAACGCCTGTGATTCATGATGTGTTGTCGAAAGGCTCACTAGAAAAACGCATGATCGATCTTGGCTTCACAGAAGCAGAGCGCAAAGACGTAAAAGAACGTTTAGTTGAAGCAATGATCACTGACGCGCGCGCCGCAACGAGCCAAGGCGTAGCATGGATCAAAGAGTACGAAGAACAAGGTTACGTGCCAGCGCAATTGCACGACACTCCACCAGATTCTTACGGCGGTCACTCACCATTTAAAGACTCTTGGACAGCATCTTACTCGCTTGAATACTCAATGAACGACTGGGCAATCGCGCAATCGATCAAAGAAGTATTTGGTGAAGAAGACCCACGCTACACCGAGTTCGCTAACCGTTCTAAAAACTGGCAAGCGCAATTCGACTTCGGTGGTAAGCAATACCAAGGTTGGTTCAAAGCCCGTGACTACGATGGCGAGTTTATCGATGCTGGTTGGGTAGACCCAATCACTGGTCGTGCGGTGGGTAAAGACTGGCGTCCAGACATGTTCAACTGGGCATTCTCTGAGTCGAACGGCTGGCAATATTCGTTCAGCGTTCAACACGACATTCATGGCTTGATTGACCTGATGACACGCTTCGACAAGACACAAAACCCTGAAGCAGAACGCGGTGACTTGTTCGCAGCGCGCTTGGATGAGTACTGGTCAACCTACCCAGACCGCAACGCAGGCGACAACCAATTCCCAGTGTTCAACACAGGTAACGTTGGTCAGCACGTGCAAGGTAACGAACCAGATATCCACGTTCCGTACTTGTACAACTACGTAGGTCAACCTTGGAAAGGTCAGGCAGCCATCGCCGCAGCAACCAACATTTGCTACAAGAACACCGCTGACGGCATTTGTGGTAACGACGACTTCGGTACGCTCTCTGCGTGGTTCGTGTTCCGTGCACTTGGCTTCTACCCAGTAAACGCTTCTTCTGGCATCTACGAAATCGGTACTCCGCTGTTTGAAAGCGCGTCTATCGATGTCGGCAACAACCAGAAGTTCACGGTGACCGCGAAGAACGTTAGCCGCGAAAACATCTTCATTCAATCGGCTCGCTACAACGGCAAAGACTTCAACCGCACTTACCTGACTCATGACGAAATCATGTACGGCGGTGAGCTGGAGTTCGTGATGGGCGACAAACCAAATCAACGTTGGGGCTCTCTAGAGCAAGATCTTCCACCAGCACAAGGCATCGGTGAGTTCTTGCATGAAGACGAGATGCCAGCAGGTTCTCGTTAATCCCAATAGTGACAACTCAGCCGGGGGAGCGCATCTCCCGGCTATCCCTACAAGCAAATTTTATAAGCAGTTCTTTAGAAACAGTCTCTTATAAACACTTTTTATATACGAATAACGACAAAACGGTATGCACATGTTTAAACGTAATCTTATCTCTTTGGCTATCCTGGTTGGTCTGACGGGTGGCTTGGCTGGCTGTAACAGCGACAACGATTCTTCCTCTTCACTACCGGGCGATCCAATTGTTGATCTTGCGGTGTTGAAATACGTCGATCCAATGATCGGCACAGCGGCTTCTGGTCATACATTCCCGGGCGCGACGGTACCGGCAGGTATGGTTCAACTGTCTCCAGACACTTTCATCGGCTCTAACACAGACCACGAATCTGGTCTTAACCCTTGGCACTCGGCATCTGGCTACTGGGATTCATCCAACTACGAAACTGGCGAAGTGGTTAACACTGACGTTCCGCTGTACGGCTTCTCCCATACTCACCTTTCAGGTACAGGCGCAACGGACTTAGGCGACATCTTGGTTCTGCCTTACGCAGACATGGCGAACACACAACTGAACTCTTTCGACAAAGCCAATGAAGAAGCAAGCGCAGGCTACTACAAAACCAAGCTAAACCAAGGTCAAATCGAAGTAGAACTGAGCGCAACCAAACGCGTTGGTTTGCACAAATACACTTTTGCTGAAGGCGCGGACCGTAACGTGAAGTTCGATTTGGGTCATACCCTAATGAACAACAACGGCAAGTCTTTGAAGAACAAAGTAGAAGTGGTGGATGAATACACCATTCGCGGTCGTAAAACCTCAACAGGCTGGTTCCAAGGGCAAGATCACCAAGGTCAAGACATCTTCTTCTACGCGAAATTCAACCAACCAATCGCCAAAGCACTGTTGGGCGAACAAGATCTAGAACCAACGCGCGAAATGCGTAGTGGTGCGGTTTACTCAGGCGATGATCTGACGGCTTACCTAAACTTCGGCACTGGCGAAGAGCCAATTGAAATCCGCGTCGGTATCTCCCCAGTTAACTGGCAAGGCGCACAGAAAAACTTAGAAGCGGAAGCACCAAGTTTCGACCTAGCACAAGTGAAAGAAGACGCGGAATACGCGTGGGCTGAGAAGCTAGCAAAAATCAAAGTAGAAGGCGGCACAGACGCAGAGAAAACCAACTTCTACACTGGCATGTACCACATGATGATCGCCCCAATCGAGTTCTACGATGTGGATGGTCAATACGTGGATATGCTTGGCACAGTGCGCACACTGAAAGATGGCGACACACCAAACTATTCGATTTACTCAACGTGGGATACGTTCCGCGCGGTTCACCCAATGTGGACCATCATCGACCCAGATCAAGCAACGCTATACGTGAAAGACTTGATTCGTAAATCCAACGACGAGTTTGGTTTACTGCCGAAATGGGAAGGTCACGGCTCAGAAACCGGCACCATGATCGGCTACCCATCGGCAGCGATTCTGGGCGATGCGGTAACCAAAGGCTTGATTGATGCAGAGCAAGCTTACACCGCATCAGTGAAATCAGCACGTTACACTCCGCATGAATACCCACAGATTCATGACGACATCCTAAGCTCACTCATGGCAGGTCAGTTGAACTACCACGAGAAAGAACAGTGTGTTCGCTACCCGAACTGGAACTCAGTGTCGTACTCATTGGAATTCTCATTCTACGATTGGACGATCGCAGAAATGGCAAAAGCCGCTGGCGATATGGACGCGTATGAAGAGTTCAAAACCCGTTCTTACAACTCTTTGAAACACTGGGATGCGAAAGCTGGTAACGCAGACGGCACGGGCTTCTTTGTACCGACAGAACTGAAAGAAGGCGACCCATGTGCGCTGAAATACGCTTCAACTGACTTCGACCCTTACAAGTCTGACGCGTTCTACTACACAGAAGGTAACGCGTGGCAATGGCAATGGGCGTTCATGCAAGACTTGGACAAGCTGACTGAAATCATGGGCGGCACGCAAGGTCTGAACGACAAGCTGAACAACCTATTTACCGCCGATCCAAATGGCGGCGAAGCGCACCAAGACATGACAGGCTACATCGGTCAGTACATTCACGGTAACGAGCCTTCGCACCACGTCATCTACTTGTACAACCGTACTGAAGAGTCTTACAAGGCGCAGGAATACCTAGACCAAGTTTACGACCAGTTCTACAAACCGACGCCAGACGGCATCATCGGTAACGAAGACGTAGGTCAAATGTCGGCGTGGTACTTGATGTCAGCACTGGGCTTCTACCAAATCTCGCCAACCGATCCAACCTACAGCATCGGTCGTCCAATCTTCGACAAAGCGACGGTAGACATTGGTTCTGGCACGTTCACGGTAACGGCTGAGAACAACGGTCCAGACAACATGTACATCAAAGAAGTGACCATCAATGGTAAGCCTCTGGATGTGTACAACACCTTCCAGCACAGCGAATTCAAAGCAGGCGGCGAACTGCACTTCGTGATGACAGCTGACAAGTCTGAAGCAATGCAAGCCAACCTAGGCGAATAATGATTTTGAGGGGACCTCGTGTCCCCTTTTCTCGTGGAATAAAAACAATGAAACTAAAAAGAACCCTACTCTCTACCGCAGTGTTAACCGCCATGCTTGGTCTTGCTGGTTGTGGCAGCGACTCTGATCCAGAAACTCCAGTTATCTCTACCCCTACTTTGGAATTCGTTGATACCTTGATCGGCACTAAAGGTCTTGGCAACGTTAACCCATCTCCAGTTATGCCAGAAGGTATGATTCAACCTTCACCAGATAACTTCGATCCAAACGGTTGGAATGGCAAAGGCTCGCCTGTTGAATACGATCCTGTGCACAGCTTGCTTTCTGGCTTCTCAATGACTCACATTTCTGGCGCAGGTAAAGGCGACCTAAATGACTTCGCCTTCTTGCCATACACAGGCTTCAATACCGATGCCGTGACCATGGATAAAAGCTCGGAAGTGGCAGAAGTTGGTTACTACTCGGTTGACCTTGTAGAAACTGGCGTAAAAGCTGAACTGTCGGCAGCCGACCGCGTGGCGTTCCAGCGTTACACCTTCAAACCGGGTGAAGATCGCAAAGTACGTATCGACCTGCAACACGAACTGTTGGAACAATACGGCAACCACTCTCGCAGCATCTACTACAAACGCGTTAACGACACCACAGTCGTAGGCGCGCGTACCTCAAACGAATGGGGTCAATGGCAAACTGTGTTCTTCGCGGCAGAATTCTCTGATCCAATCATTGAAGAGAATCTGTACACCAAGCTGGCTTCTGAGAGCAAACTGACTCCAACTGACGCTACTGAAGTCGGCTTGGAAGATTACCGTGGTTACGCAGAACACAAACCAATGCCGGGCGAACCAGAACCTGATCCAGAACGTCTGGCAAAACGCGCAAACGATGTCCTGACGCATTTGAACTTTGGTAAGAGCGATGAGCCATTGGTGGTCAAAGTAGCGATTTCTGGCACTGGCGTTGACGGCGCACTGAAAAACCTAGAAGCAGACACCAACGGCTGGGATTTCGACACCGTCGTACAACAAAACCGCATGGCTTGGGAAAACATCCTTGGCGAGTTTGAACTGGAAGGCGGCAACAAAGCCGACAAAACCATGTTCTACACCTCGCTCTACCGTACGTTTGTTGCTCCATTCCTATACCAAGATGTGGATGGCAAATACCGTGGCATGGATGGCAAAGTGCACCAAGCAGAAGATGGCTTAGTGAACTACTCAGTGTACTCAATGTGGGATACCTTCCGCGCCGCACACCCACTGAAAACCATCATCGATAAAGACCGCGCGATTGAACACGCACGCGATCTATTGAACAAATACCAAACGGGTGGCGTGCTGCCAAAATGGGAACTGCACTCGGATTACACCGGTGAAATGGTCGGTCATCCTGCGGTCTCGGTTATTGCCGATATCATGGTCAAACACCCAGAAGCCTTTACCGCTGCTGAGTTTGATTTGGCACTGAAAGCCGCTGACGAAACAGTCAACTTCAACCTTGATAAAACTGAAAGTTGGGTGCCTTACCAAGATGCTTGGAACGGTGACAAACGCTTCACAGTAATGACACGTCATAACGACTACCAAGAAGACGTCGGCTTTATTCCAGCTAACACCAAATGGGCGCCGGACTCTGGCGACAAACCGGGTTACGTGGAAGGCTTAAAAGTCGATAAATACGACGAGCTCGTGAACGAATCGGTATCTTACGGTCTTGAGAATGCTTACTACGACTGGTGTATCGCTCAGATCGCTAAACTTGCGGGCAACGACCAACAATACGACCGCTACATGGCGCGCTCTGAATCGTTCAAGAACTACTTCGATTACAACCCAGAGCAATACGGCAAACTACAAGACACCAAAGGCAACGCATTGGGTGCGACGGGCTTTATGCGTCCGGCTTATATGAACAGCGGCAGCAAAGTTTGGGCAAACAACCTGAAAGCCGAATGTTTGGACGAGAACATGGCGCTGTCTATCCCAGACGGTATGGACTACAACGCGTGTAAAGACCGCAAAGCACTCAACGAAAGTGACGTGTTCTGGCCTTACCGCGCCGAGCACCGTGGTGAAGACTTTACCGAAGGCAATACATGGCAATGGACATGGTTTGCACCGCACAACTTGAACGGTCTGGCTAACGTAATGGGTGGCGAGCACATCGACCGTACTGACTTCTCTCTTCCTGAAGACATAACCGAACAAGGCAAAGCGGCATTCCTCGCTAACTTGAATGCGCTGTTTAATGCGGACTCCAACGCCGATACGAGCCAATCACACGACATGTCTGGCTACATCGGTCAGTTCGTGATGGGTAACGAGCCAGATCATCACGTGCCTTACCTATACAACTGGACGGCAGAACCTTGGAAGACACAAGAAATCGTCGACCAAGCGATGAACGAGTTCTACCACCCAACGCATGAAGGTCTGATTGGTAACGAAGACGTCGGTCAGATGTCGGCGTGGTATGTGATGTCTGCATTGGGCTTCTACCAAGTCACACCGGGCGAAGCAAGTTACACCATCGGTCGTCCTCTGTTCGACAAAGCCGTGATTCCAGTCGCGGACGGTAAATTCACCATCACCTCAGAAAACAACAGCCAAGAGAGCATCTACGTGAAGTCGGTGACCATCAACGGCAAACAATTGAGTGACAACTTCAGCTTCGCGCACAGCGATTTGAAAGACGGTGGTGAGCTGCATTTCGTCATGACTTCAGACAAATCTGAAGCGATGAAAGCGCAGTAACCGATACCCATCCAAATAACGAAAGGGGGCACCTAGCCCCCTAAAAAACTTCACTTCAGTGGAACCATAAAAATGAAACTAAAAAGAACCCTTATCTCTACCGCTATACTCGCTGCCATGTTTGGTCTTGCTGGTTGTAACAGTGATGACGACAACAGCAAATCTGGTACTCCATCCCTCGACACCACGCTAACCCAATACGTCAACCCATTGATTGGTACAGGCGCAGATGGTCACACCTTCCCTGGGGCGGTTGTGCCTTACGGTTTGGTACAACTTTCTCCTGATACCGAAATGGAAGGCTGGGGCTCTGCTGCAGGCTACTTCGACCACGGCAAGCTGACTGAAATCCCAGTGTATGGTTTTTCCCACACTCACCTTTCTGGCACAGGCATTACCGACCTTGGTGATATCTTAGTTCTGCCTTTCACCAAGAAAGAAAACGCCGTTTTCAACACCTTCGATAAAGACAACGAAACCGCAGAAGCGGGCTACTACGCAGTTGAACTGAACAAAGGCGAGATCAAAGCTGAGCTAACTACCACGCAACGTGTTGGCTTCCACCGCTACACCTTCAAAGAAGGCACGACACCACACATCAAGTTCGATTTAGACCACACTCTCAATAAAGGTCACTTCAACAACCGCACCATGAAGGGTGATTTGGAGTTCATCGACGCTTACACCATTCGCGGTTTACGTAGCTCAAACGGATGGGCGAACAACCAGCACGTGTACTTCTACGCCACCTTCAACCAACCTATCGTCAAAGCCATTGCTTTAGTTGACGGCGCAGAAACGGAAATCGATGTGAACAACGACAACATCGACGCAGTGAAAACCATCGCTTACCTAGAATTCGCACCATCATCAACACCACTAGAAATCCAAGTAGGCTTGTCACCAACAGGAACAGAAGGTGCGGAGAAGAACCTAGAAGCAGAAGCGAAAGAGGTGTCATTTGATACTGCGCGCGCTCAAGCCAACGACGCATGGCACCAAGAGCTTAGCCGCATGATGGTATCTGGCGGCACGGAAGATCAAAAAGAGATCTTCTACACTGCGCTTTACCACGCTTCTATCGCGCCAATGATTTTCCAAGATGTCGACGGTCAATACCCTGCGATGCGTACTCGCATTCAAAAAGACGCGGGCGACACACCAAACTACTCTGTGTACTCCATGTGGGATACTTTCCGTGCAGCGCACCCACTGAAAACCATCATCGACCCAGAACGTGCCGAAGAGTTTGCCAACGACCTGATTCGTAAATACGAAGACGGTGGCATCTTGCCGAAATGGGAACTGCAGAGCCATTACACTGGCACTATGATCGGCTTCCCTGCGGTTTCTATCATTGCTGACGCGATGGCTAAAGGTTTAGACATCGACCCACAACTGGCCAAAGAAGCGGCTGAGTTTACGGTGCGTTACCACGAGGCGTCTGAATTCCCAGATTGGACGGAAGACAACAACATCGGCGCAGCAAACGTTGTGCAAGTGAAGGTGTACGAAGAAAACGGCTTTGTTCATCACGGTTACTGGAACAGTGCGTCTTACACGCTTGAGTTTGCTTACGGCGACTGGGCAATGGCAGAAATCGCGCGCATGGCTGGCGATGTAAAACTGCAAGAAGAGTTTATGACTCGTGCCGAAAACTGGCTTAACCATTGGGATGCCGAGACGGGCTTCTTACGTCCGAAAAACCATCCGCTGAGTTCATCACCAAACAAACCGCCTTTGGAGTTCAACCAACCGATTGATGAAGAGCGTTTGGATGAGTGTGAAATGGTTGAGTGGCCAGAAGGCTCTGGCGTGATGAAAGAGAAATGCCCGCTGCTACCATTCGACCCTTACTACGTGGACGAGTTTGCCTACACCGAAGGGAACGCGTGGCAATGGAAGTTCCAACCAATGCACGATTTCAACCGCCTGAAACAAGAAATCTACCAAGCAGACTTGGCGCAAGGCAAAGACACCACGCCAGAGAAAGCCTTCCGTGAAGACTTGGACGAGCTATTTAATGCGCGTTCTTCAAACACAGGTGAAGAACTGCCAGACCTAACGGGTTACATCGGTCAGTACATGCACGGTAACGAGCCATCGCACCACATTCCTTACCTATATGCGCTAACGGATGAGCCATGGAAAGCGCAAGAGTACCTAGACCGCATCATGTCAGAGATGTACACCAGCGAACCAACTGGTTTGATTGGTAACGAAGACGTGGGTCAGATGAGCTCTTGGTACTTGATGTCGGCAATGGGCTTCTACCAAGTGACGCCTGCAGATCCGGTGTACACCATCGGTCGCCCTATGTTTGATGAAATCACCATTCCAGTGGAAGGCGGCGAATTCACAGTCATCGCAGACAATAACAGCCCACACAACAAGTACGTGAAGTCCGTAACCATCAACGGCAAACCGCTGGATGCCAACTTCACCTTCAAGCACAGCGAAATCAAAGCGGGCGGCGAGCTTCACTTCGTCATGACGGGTGACAAGCAAGAAGCGCTTCAAGCTCAGTAACGTTTTATGTAATTCGTGTTTAAAGAATAAGCAGATAGATTAACTCAGTGGCAGGAAGTGATGCGCTTCCTGCCTAAGGAATCAAGATTATGAACTTTACGAAAACCGCTATCGCCACCGCAGTAATTGCAAGTGTTATTGGTTTGGCTGGCTGCAACGATGACGACGATAACACCTCACCAAGCGTCGATACTTCCAACCTAAAATACGTCGACCCATTCATTGGTACCGGCTTTAACGGACACACCTTCCCAGGTCCTGTTGTGCCAGAAGGTATGGTGCAACTTTCTCCAGATACCGAGCTGATCGGCTGGCACTCTTCATCAGGTTATCACTTCGATAAAAAGACCTTATTTGGCTTCTCCCACACTCACCTATCTGGCACGGGTATGGGCGGCTTAGGTGACATCCTGTTCCTGCCGTTTACGGAAGATAGAGCTAAGTACATCGAAGACAGCGACGACTACCGCGAAGCGATTTCGGTCAAGATGGACAAAACCTCTGAAGTGGCAGAAGCAGGTTACTACTCTGTGAAGATTGCAGAAAACGGCATCAAAGCTGAGCTTACTGCTTCTGAACGTGTCGGCTTCCATCGTTACACCTACCCACAAGGTCAACCACAACGTTTGAAGATTGACCTCAACTCCATCCTAAACAGTGACTGGGGTTCGACCTCTCTGCGTAACAAACTGACGGTGAGCGAAGACGGTCATACCATCATGGGCGAGCGCGATGCAGCGCACTTCTCTGGCTGGGCGAAAAACCAAAAAATCTTCTTCTATGCGACTTTTGATAAGAAGATCAAAGACGTCTACATCCTTGCCAATGGTGAGCCTGTTGACGGCCTAACGGCAGAGCACGTTTCTGAATTGATTTACGATGACGAAGGCAATGCCATCAAGCGTGTCAAAGCGGACGTCACTGCCTACATCGAATTTGAAGATGAAGGCTCACAAGAGTTGAATGCGCAAGTGGCGTTATCTGCGGTTGACCCACAAGGCGCAGAAAACAACTACGATGCCGAAGCGAATGTCTCTTTCGATACTGCGCGCAACAACGCACGTGAGAAATGGGCAAAAGCACTCAACTTCTCAATTGAAGGGGGCACGGAAGATCAGAAAGAGATCTTCTACACCGCGCTTTACCACACCAAAATTGCACCTATGGTGCATCAAGACGTGGATGGTCGATTCCGTGGTATGGGCAAAGGCTCGATTCGTGAAGGCGAAGGGGAATACTCCATCGCTTACGGTCAGGCAACGGAAGAGCAGCCAAACTTCTCGGTTTACTCTCTATGGGATACCCAACGTGCGTTGCACCCACTAAAAACCATCACAGAGCCAACCCGCGCGGTGCAGTACGCGAAGAACCTAGTTCAGAAGTACACTGAAAGCGGCTTGCTGCCGAAATGGGAGCACTTAGGTGACGAGACAGGCACCATGGTCGGCTACCCAGCGGTAGCAGTGATTGCAGATGCAATGACCAAATTCCCAGAAGAGTTTACTCAACAAGAGAAAGAGCTGGCGCTGAAAGCCGCGATCGACTCTTCAACTTACGAGAACTACCCGGCACTGCAAGCCGATTGGGATCAGGGCGTATTGGATCGCACTTTAACCAAGCA
The DNA here is from genome assembly GCF_000305755.2 of Vibrio sp. HENC-03. Lineage (NCBI taxonomy): Bacteria > Pseudomonadati > Pseudomonadota > Gammaproteobacteria > Vibrionales > Vibrionaceae > Vibrio > Vibrio sp. HENC-03. The sequence goes on from NZ_JH976124.1 coordinate 327,753, forward strand.
CATCGATTACATTGAGAAAAATGGCTTCACGCCTGCCATCCAACGTGTCGATGGTGAACCAGTATTTGAAGACTACACGGTTGAGTCTGTTTCTTACGGTCTGGAAAATGCGTTCTATGATTGGGCTATCGCACAAATCGCCAAAGCGGCCGGTGATACTCAAGCAGAAGAGCAATACCTTGAACGCTCAAAAGGCTACAAGAAGTACTTCGATTACAACCCAACGGAATACGCAGAGCATGGCGTGACGGGCTTTATGCGCCCAGTGATGATTGATGAAACCTTCATGACGCCATTCGACCCATACGGTACGGAACACGAGACAGGCAACTACACCGAAGGTAACGCGTGGCAGTGGACTTGGTTTGTACCGCATGACATCGCGGGCTTGAAGACCATCATGGGTGGCGATGCTGAGTTCCAGAAGAACCTAGAAGCTACCTTCACCGCAGAAAGCCAAGGCACAGAAACACCGGATATGTCTGGTTTGATTGGCCAAGTTGCGTTTGGTAACGAGCCTTCGCACCACATTCCTTACCTATTCAACTGGACTGCAGAACCATGGAAGACACAACAAGTCGTCGACCACATTCTGGATGACATGTATTTCGCTGCGCCAGAAGGCGTCATTGGTAACGAAGACGTAGGCGCAATGTCCGCTTGGTATGTGATGTCTGCATTAGGCTTCTACCAAGTGAACGCAGCAGAACCTATTTACACTGTGGGTCGTCCGCTATTCGACAAAGCCGTGATTCCGGTGAAAGGCGGCACGTTCACTATCACCACAGAGAACAACGCCGATGACAACATGTACATCAAGTCTGTCACCATCAATGGCAAAGCTTTGGATAACGGTTTCTTCTTCGACCATTCCGAGTTCAAACCGGGTGGTGAGTTGCACTTCGTGATGACGGGCGAGCAATCTGAAGCGATGAAAGCGCCTCAATAAGTCTCTACCACTCTTCCCTCTTCAAAGGTCAGTTCGCGAGAGCTGGCCTTTTGTTTTTAGCCTTTAATCCTCACCAACACAAATGATCACTCTGCGACAACTAATCATAAGCTCAGTAAATTTATGTGATCCAATTCAAGCGAACTAAACGTTTGCTTTTTTAAAGTTGCCCCGTTTCGCGAAACCCAACATTCATTCGACTTAATCGGATCAGCTATGAACACATTTTCTAAAAAGCCGTTACTTTGCGCCTTGGCTGCAATTTCTATCGGTGCTTCATTTTCTTCATTTGCGGAAATTCGCAATGTCACGCTGCTGCACACCAACGACATCGAGAGCGTTTACGAACCTGTTGATGCCTTTTGGAATCCAGACATCTCACACATCGGTGGTATTCCATATCTAGCCACCTTGATCAAACAAACCCGAGCGCAGGAAGAGACCAGTTTCTTGCTTGATGCGGGTGACATTTTCACTGGGTCACTTGCTAAGAAGACTCAAGGCAAACTCTCTTTCGATTTGTATAGTGCAATGGGTTACGACGCGATTACGCTCGGCAACCATGAGTTTGAATACGGTTGGCAAACACTGAAAGAGAACATGCCGAGAGCGGCTTACCCAGTGCTGAATGCCAACATCAAATTCGAGCAAAACAATGCCCCATTTGCTTCGCCCTACACCATTATTGAGCGCGATGGCGTTCGTGTGGGCGTGATAGGTGTTATGGGCGTGGATGCGTTCTACAACACCATGTGGAAAGGCAACCGCAAGGGTTTAACCATTGATGACCCTATCGAAGTCACTCAGTACTGGGTGGATAAGATTCGTGATGAAGTGGACATGATTGTCGTACTGACTCACCAGAACAAAACGGCGCCAATGCAAACCGACAAAGAAGCAGACCCTGAAGTGCAACGCGGTTTTGATGAAGACTACGACATGGCTGGCAAGCTAAAAGGTGTGGATGTTATCTTTGGTGGTCACTCAGATCATGGCTTGTGGAAGCCAGTTGTGCACCCGAAAACTGGCACCGTCATCGGTCTTACCTTCGGTCAGGGCAAATACTTGGGTTACACCAAGTTCGCGGTGGATACAGAAAAGCACGACGTAAAACTGCTTGATGGCAAACTCATCCCTGTGGAATCCGACAAGCTGGAACGAGACAAAAAAACCAGCGACCTTATCGCTAATGCACGCAGCCAGTTCCCTGAGCTAAGCGAGCAACTGGCGACCATCAACGACACTGCTTACCGCCGTTACTACCGTGAATCAAACGTCGGTAACTTAGTGGCCGATATGATGCGTGAAGCTGCCAATGCCGATGTGGGTATGATCAGTTCTGGCAGTATTCGGGTCGACTTAAACAAAGGCCCAGTGACGATGGAAAACGTGATGGATCTTTTCCCATTCACGGATAAACTCTCGGTCGTGACATTAAGCGGTGAACAGCTAAAAGAACTGTTGGAATACAGCTACACCTTGCCTTACGGCCTAGCGCAATTCTCTGGTATCGAAGCGCGTTATGACAACGAAAAACCAGAGGGTCAACGCTTGGAGAGCCTAAATGTAAACGGCAAACCAGTGGACAATGCTGACTCATACAAAGTCGCGACTTACTCTTACGCAGCAAGTGGTGGTGACGGCTATCATGTGTTTGAGAAAGGCACGTTTGAATCAGAAGGCGATTCAGTAACGCAAGTGTTGATTGACCAGTTCAAAGCGAAGAAGCAAGTGACCGTACCAGAACTCGGTCGTCAAGTAGACGTAAGCCAAAACTAAATCCATAACGGACTTAGCTCGGAGAATAAGCACCATGACATTTCGTCAAGAATACAATGGCTGTAAGTCGTTTGGTTGCGCTAATTGCGGCGTACCCGACTTGAGCTTGTATTTGCGCTCAAACCGACTCGGTTACGATGCGTGGCATTGTTCTGAGTGTGGTGCTTATCCTCCTGTTTTGGTGAACGAGCCCATTCTCGCGTTAGCCAATCAACTGGAACAGTACACTTTTAAACTCGATTTATTGCCTCAATGCCATTGTTCAAAAGCGTCTTGGCAACGTTTCGGACGCACAACCTCTGGCACCGAACGTGTGCAATGTCGGCAATGCAAAAAGACCGCAACGCTGATCAACTCAAGTAAAGCATCATCAAACCTGCAACCAATGCTGGATGCTTTGATTTCTGGCGTTCCTCCGCAAGCGATACAACAAGCTTTAGGGCTCAATCACCGTGCGTTTTCTCTGCGGATGAAACAGTTGGCTGAGCTACTCAATACCTTCAGCCGTTTGTTTGAAGCGCAGCTTGATTTCTCAATCCTACAAATCCGTTCGTTTCTTCAAATCGCGCGATCTGGATTTAGACACGATAGCCGCTCTCAAAGTAGCGCGCATATTTGGACATTATCGACGGCCGATGCCAAGACGGGATATGTACTCTTGATCAGTGATAACGCACTGATGGAGAAAGATTCGTTACCTGAAGAGGTGCGAGAGCAGAGCCGTTATCGACTCACCAAGAAAGAGCTCGCTCCCACAGAAGAAGACGCACTGCTTCAAGCGCAGAAGACGTACGACAAGATCTTAAATCGCAGCCAATTTGATCAACTCGGTTACTGCGATGCCCAACATGCCCAATCCAAGGAAGTGTTTCTAACGCGCCCTGTATTTGCTGCTCACGCTCACATGCAGAAATTGGCAAAGTATCTAAAATCTCAGCTGCCAAAAGCCTTATTGCTCGAGCATGAAAGCTTTATTCGCGGCGCTGCGATTACCGCATTTACACCAACTGTAATCAGTGGCAGCACACATCTGTACTACTGCCATGTCGCCTCGCGCAACGCGTTCGACATTAACAACATCGGTAAACAAAACATGAGTTGGTGGGATGAAACGTGGCGACGAGTGAATATTGAAAATGCACTGGGCAAGTGGCAAATCGGCTTGGGTTTATTGACCAAAAAAGGCGAGCTCGATGATTCCGCTATTCACTCCCTTTTCCCCACACATCCAGATTGGAATTCGCGCTTCTGGCAACACTATACCGAATGGCTACAACCTAGCTACGCGTCTCACCTCAGCTTGGCTCGAATACAGCAGTGGCAAAGCATTTATCGCTTTTTGCACAATTTCACACTGTGCCAGCATGAAATCAAAATTGGATCTCGATTCATCAAACCAAGCCAAGTTACTGACTTAGTTGACTTCATAAACCATCATTCACTAACAAGTGAATAACCATAAACATCTGATTAAAAATGCTTTTTTATTGATAATAGCATTTTCATTTTTGGCTCTTTGTACAATGCCGTATTGCAGGTTAGAGAACTCTGTAATGTATAGTTTTCCGAATGATAAAAAGGACGAACTATCATGAAAGACTATGACGATGGCGGGCTTCAATTGGTTGACGAAGTCGTTGGCAAAGGCAAGCTGGCATTTATCAATAACATCCCATTTGACCAAAACCCCTACCCAATCGTAACCCTTGAGTTCATGAGTTGGTGGTACGGCTGGTTGCTAGAAGAAGAACGCCAAACCATGGCTGCGTAAACCGCGTAATGACACCTTATTTCCACAATTAAACCGTTTCCAAGTTTACCTAATGCCAACAAGCGTCAGGTGCGCTTGCGGCTTTTTATTTTTTAAATACAGGTAGATATGGACATCAATACAACAATTAGAACCACAATCTTTACTCTATCGTTTATCACAACTTCATTCGCACTGTTTTTGAAGCATTCACTCACCGAAGAACGAATGATGTTGTGCGCATTAGGAAATGATATTCCAGTGTTTGATAGCGAAGATTGCTTATTCTATTTTGAGGCGTTTGGCGTTTCGCAAGATTTACTGAGCTTAGTCGAGTATCAATATGGTATTTCATCGATTTTAAGTGGCGACAGTCATAGCCGCTTTCGTATGGCAAACACCTTAATCGCACATGGGTTCGACGTAAATTGGCTGAACGAAAGTAACAGTCCACCTCTGCACTCCGCCATCATTCATGATGATTTCGAGGCGTTTAAATGGCTAATGCAGCAAGGGGCAAACAAAGATCTTTATTGCCCTAAGGTAGGAAAGAACGCCACTGAGTTTTTGGATTGGATTTACACCGAGAACCCGACCGCCAATCGCGGCGCTATGTACGCGCTATTGCACTAGAGCTTTAAAAACAAAGGGAGCCGATCGCTCCCTTTGTCGTTTTTATCGTTTTGAAATTAATCGATATTCTGGCTAATGCGCCACAGCACGCCACTAGGATCGTACAAACAGAATTCTCGCATCTTCCAAGGTTGATCAACCAGTTCTGTCACCTTGGCTCCGAATGACGCCAGCTCGACATTCGAAACATGTTCATGCCAGCTGGCAACATCTTCCACCAACAAATGCATCATGAAATTATTGCAGTGTTTTGGCTCATAAAAATCTTGCAACAAGAATGAGCAACTGCCCTTGAAGAAGTACGCCACACCACCAAAATCCGAAGGCATCTCAAAACCCAACGCCTGATAAAAACGCTTTGATAACTCGTAATCTTTCGCCGGAACAAAAGATTTAATTTCAACAATATTGAGGTTTTCCATTTCCTAAATTTCCATTGTGTAGCACGTATTCAACTACTCTAGGTAACTCAACGCGCTCTGACTAGGATCTCTCTGTATTTCTTAGGGGCAAGGCACACACTCCGCCATTTGGGTTTGTAGCCAAAGCACAAATTTTTGTTCCAATTCAGAGCGTGCTTTGTCTTGAGTCAATAAGACATAGTCATGCCCTGACGGCACAAAACCAAATGGTGCAACGAGATTGCCGCGTTTGAGATCGTCCATCACCAGAGGATAAGAGCCCATCGCCGCGCCTAAGCCGTCGACTGCAGCTTGAATGCAGAAATAGAAGTGTGCAAAAGACTGTTCTGCTTTGCTATTTATCGACGCTTCACCAGAGCGCTGAATCCATTCTTGCCAAGCTTCAGGTCTGGTTTGGCTGTGTAATAGCTTCACGGAGTTCAAATCACTTTTTACTTGCTGCCAGTAGTCGGGTGAGAACACGGGACCTACCCACTCTTCCACTAACTTGGTTTTTGGGTAGTGATACAAAGGCTCAAAGTCATCTCGACGAATCGCCATAGCAAGCCCCGTCGAGCCAAGCGTTACAGGTCCTCCCGCAGTCGAAAGACGAACATCTGCGTCACAACCATCATTAAACGCGGAAAGCCTTGGCATCAACCAACGCATGGTTAACGTTGGCTCACAAGAGACTTCAAGGTATTGATGCTTCTCCTGCACCAGCTTGTTCACGCCAGTTTCCAGCGCTTGGAATGCTTGCTCGGTGTAGCTTTTCAGCATCTCACCCTCTTTGGTGAGCAACATATTGCGCCCCTGTTTGTAGAACAGAGGTTGAGCCAGATAGGTTTCCAACACTTTGATCTGCTTACTCACTGCGCCATGCGTAATATTGAGCTTGTTTGCTGCTTCACTAAAACTCGCAGACGATGCCGCGATATGGAAAACATGGAAGGATTTAAGATGCCTCATCTGTGACTTTTTCTCACACTTAGCGGAATTTGTTTCGATTATAGTCTCCGAACTCTCGACCTACAATTGCCCCATTCATAACAACGAAGAAACAGGAAACACTATGGAGCTTTTCAGCCTTGCCTTATTAGGCATACTCATCGTTATCAGTCCCGGAGCTGATTTTGTATTGGTTCTTAGAAACAGCCTCAACAATGGCAGACAAGCTGGGATTTGGAGTGCCGTGGGCATTAGTCTTGCGATTTCGGTGCACATTACCTATTCATTGCTTGGTATCAGTTACTTAATCTCACAGAACGAATGGTTGTTCAGTTTGATTCGCTACCTCGGTGCGGCTTATCTGATCTATCTAGGATTAAAAGGGATTTTTGGGACTGACTCTCAGCAGAAGATAGAGGGGGAAACACAACAAAGCATCTCCATTTGGCAGTTCTTTTTCCAAGGCTTTTTGTGCAATGTGCTTAACCCAAAAACCATGTTGTTCTTCTTGAGTATCTTTAGCCAAGTCATCGATCCGAATGCAGCATCACAACACCTAGCTTTAGGTTACGGTGTCTACATGATTGCGCTACACGGGATGTGGTTTTCTATGGTTGCCATCTTGTTTACCTCACCGCGATTACAGAGCTTATTACTGCGCGTGAAACATAGGTTGAATCAAGCTTGTGGCGCTGGGTTATTGGTGTTTGGCGCAATGTTAGGATTAAAGTCATAACACGCTAGGTTACGACATTTCGACCGATGCCACATCGAAGTTTAATAATCACACGTATAATCTTCATCAGAACGATTAAGGGCTATTGACCTTGAGGAAAGGAACTCAATGAAAAAACTACTTCCGATTGTATTCACTTGTTTGAGCTTAGCTTTCACCGCACCACTGGTATTGGCTTCTGAACGTGCAGAGCAGGGTTGGCAATGGATTGAGCAAGGCGCAATGATTGTCGATGTACGCACACCACAAGAGTTTGCCGATGGTCACTTAGACAATGCGGTTAACTTTCCGCTTTCAGAGTTGGATAAACACTTTGCTAATGTCGATGAAGACACGCAGATTGTGCTTTACTGCCGCAGCGGCAATCGCTCAGGACAAGCGTATCAGTACCTACAATCACAAGGGTTTACCAACCTTCATAACGCGGGTGGCTTGGTTGAGATGCAACAAGCGAAGTAGCACGACTTAGCACCTACCTAGCCAATGAAATGGAAAAGCACACCTCTCGTGTGCTTTTTGTTTTTTCACAATCTATTCGTTATCGGTTGAAGCCAGCTCGCCAAAGTAGTCTTCTAGTCGATGACGACCATAAGTCGGCGCAATATTGTCACCGCCTAACATGGTCAAGAAGAACTCCGCAGGACCGCCCCATTTCTCTGGCAAGTGAAGTACTATCGATAACCCAGCTCTGCACAGGAAGTCCGGTAGGTGCGTATTTTTCTCCACTTTGTTTTGAGATTTGAACGCGAGCCGAGCAATATCATTGACTGACAAAACATCTGGACCACCGACATCGAGTTCAGTGTCATTTCGTTCAATCGCTTCAACACAAAACCTTGCCAAATCTTTTCCGTGAATGGGGTTAAGCAGGTTTTCACCATCACCAAAAGTAAATACTCGACCTGATTTCGCCATGTTATACACCTCGGTAATATCAGAGAAAAAGCCGTTCGGGCGAATCACACAAGGGGTTAATTTTTTTGATTGCAGAAGTCGATTCGCAAAGCGCTCTTTCGCCTCTAAAAGACGAACTTGAGGATATTTCTGAGCATTAAACGCAGAGATGTAGATGAATTTACTGACACCTGTTCGCTCTGCTTCTTCAAGCAAGTTCAAATTTGCTTGGTAGTCGACATCCGAATAGCTTAATCCATCTTGTTGGCGAGTAATGCCCAAGCATGAGACAACAACATCGACACCCTCGTAAACACCTTTAAGCTCATCGGGATGAGTCACCTGCGCCTCTATCACTTGTGACTCTTTCACACCCATTGCGAGTAACTTGGTTTTGTTTCTCGCAATGGCTTTAAAATCAATGTGCTCAGAGAGGAGTAACTCAACAATATTCAAGCCTAGGTACCCCGTTGAGCCCGCAATTAAAATTCGAGGGTGCGTTTTCATAACATGACTTCCTATTCTTGTTCTGGCCGGTATGGCTCTTCACGCAATACGTGGCTCACCAATAACTTTAGGTAGAACAGTGGTAAAAACCATTCCAAACCCTGTGGTGCTTGTGCCCAGTAAATCGAAATAATCACACTCAGAGAATACAGAGTTAGCGCTACAGGACGTTGTAAATACAACGGTGTTTTCATGACTAGGCTACATGCCAGAACCATGTAACCACCGATCACAACAATCCACATAATATCGAAATTCAAGAACGCCCAACTGTAGAGAGAAAGCTGCACGAAATGAGTCAGAATAAAACTCATGTGCTGCTTAAAGCCTTGTCCTTCACGATGAAACCAGCGCTTTGCCGTAGACGTCGCATTGGTAATAATGCCGCCGATAATATCCACTGTGAGCAAACCCGCGATAACATATTGAGTAGCAGTCCAACCCAGTTGTGCAAAGTACGCATAAATCACCACGACAAAACCAGCAGCAAAAGGGACATACAGCTGTAAATTCTTTTCTGCTTTCGTTGCGCCCGGACCAATCAGCTTATCAATTCCACCCCAGAAACCCGCTCTTGCTTGAGGAACACTCCAATCAATTTTCATACTAAAACCTTATTTCGACCACTTGGTCTTTTTAAATTAGTACGCTTTGAGAGCTAGGTAAAGATCTTTTTTGTCCACTCGGTCTAAATAAAAGATCTTGTGTTATACTGCGGGGCATTGCGGTAACAAAAGCTGAGAAGAAAACCATGCCGAAGATCGTCGATCATGAAAGCAGACGTAGAGAAATTGCCTTAAAAGCAACCGAAGTGTTCCTTGAGTTCGGTTACAAAAACATTGGTATGAGACAACTGTGCGAACAGTTAGGAATGAGCAAAAGTGCGGTTTATCACTATTACAAAAGTAAGGATGAACTGTTCAAAGCCGCAACAGAGGCCATCGTCAACTTTGATGCAGAAGTGCTAGCAGATAGACCAAACTCAAGTGAAGCGAATACAGGGCAACAAATCGAAAACTTCGTATTGATCTTTCAGCAAATGGCTCCGCGTTTCTTCCAAGAAATGAAGCTTGTCTCTGATTACATTGATGTGATTGGGCAAGAAAACATAGCTACCGATCCATGCATGTTACTTGCTAATCAAAAGTACATGACGATGCTAGAAAGCTACGTTTCAGCGCAACACAAAGAATCGCTTTATACCCTTATGTTAGGACTACTGAACCATCAATTGATGTTGGGTAAAGCGCTAGAAGATTCGTATGTTATTGAGCAAGTTGAGCGAGTATTGAGATAAGTAAACTCATCACAACTTGTTCTTCTCTGTCTGGACTCTGTTGGGGTCTTACATTAGGTTTGAATAAGACACTTTTGTAGGACCAAACCATCATGCACATCAGTTATGAGCAAGTCACCGCCTTTGTCGCTGTTGCGGAATGTGGCTCCTTTAGCGCTGCAGCAAAACAATTAAATAAGCATCGCACGACGCTTGGTCAGGTGATCACCAATCTCGAAATTGAAATCAACATGACCTTGTTTGACCGTTCGACACGCTATCCTCAATTGACGGAAGAAGGCTTAGCACTGTATCAACATGCTAAAAACCTCGCGGAAACGACCAAGTCTTTTGAGCGTCTTTGTCAGAGCACCGAACAAGGGAACGAGAGCCAAATTACTATCTGCCATAGTGAATTGGTACCGGGAAAACTGATTCAAGATGTGATGATTGGGGTTCGCAAAAAATTCCCGTTGGTCAAAGTGAACTGGCTTCACAAAAACAATCACGAAACGAAAGCGCTGTTCGAACAAGACGCCGCAGACCTTGCTGTCATGCTCGTTCCAACGGGCAATGCCACGACAGCATTCAGCTACACCTATCTGCTCAATCTTCCTTTTGTTGTTTGTGCCACCAGCGAATTTATTAAACAACATCAGATTGTTGACCTCACCTCTCTAAAGCGAGCAAGGCAGTTGTTGATGGCGGATTTTCACCATACTGGCATCGCACAAACATTGACGATATCGAATCTTGCCCAACAAATCGAAAGTGTGAATGTGCTCAAAAACCTATTAGTCGCAGGTGATGGCTGGGCAATTGTCCCTACCCATTGCGTGGAGGACCTTTTATCAACTCAGCAATTACAGACCATTGAGATAGACGAACTCCATGCCGTGCTTCAGTTTCCTATCAACCTTTGGCAACACAACCGCTTAGCCGGTCCTGTTACGCGAGAAATGATTCGACTGTTTAAAGAACACAGCCACGTTCATACCATTCCAAGTGAGGGTTGAATACTCATAACGTGATTTAGGTGTTTTTGTTTTCCACCGTACACTCCAAATCGTTCCTAAACATGAATCGGAGTTACTATGAAATTGAAAGCAATCACCCTAGCCCTTCTTGCTGGCACTCTTACTACTGGTGTAGCGCACGCTTGTACCTCAGTCGCATGGAATACCGACTTGGGCACTTTCACTTCTAGAACGATGGATTGGATGGAATCAACCTCACCTGTGCTAGGTACAATTAACAAAGGCGACATTCGTTCGCTTCAAGGTAATGGCCTAGGCAATACCTACACGGTGAAATACAACATGGTTGCGGTACTGGCTTATGGTGAGTTGGTGGCCGATGGCGTAAACAGCGAGGGCATGCAAGTCAACGCTCTGTTCTATCCAGATATGACCATGAAAAAGGCAGAAACAGGGTCAGAAGTCACGCAATTTACCATCGCGGAATACCTGCTAGCTAACTACGCAACGGTTGATGATGTGGTTAAAGCGCTACCAACATTGGAATACGCATCTATCCCTATGGAGGGGATGCCCGTTGAAATTAAACTGCACTGGTCTGTCACAGACAAAAGCGGTGACCGTCTAGTGATTGAAATGGATAAAGACGGCTTGCACACCTACCGCGGCGAAGAAGCGATGGTAATGACTAACGACCCTTCGATGAAAGAACACATCGAAATGCGCAAGAAGGTTCAACCAACGTGGGAAAACGCGAGTCGTGATACCGACTATGGCTCCATTGGCAACGGTAACTCACACAGTCGCTTTATTCACGCGAGCTACTTTATGAGCAAACTCACGGAACCTACCAGCATCACCAACGGCATGATGAAGCTGTCTACAGTTCCTTATCGCGTACCTGCGGATGCGCCATACAAAGACTTTGGCAACGGCAATGGTATGTCTGGCTACGCAACAGAATGGACCATGACACAAAGCTTGGATACGGGTGACAGCGTATTCGAATACAACTTTGAAGAAAACTGGAACACGGTGAAATTCAACGTTTATGAAATGATGGGCAAAGATTTCCGCCTACCACTGACGAAATCATTTATGGCGAAGTTCTAGTCGCTAACAAAATACTGAGTGCCATTTCGCACTCAAACAAAAGCACCGCAATGTCGGTGCTTTTTTCGTCCGAGCACCAAACCCACTACTTCCCTCGCCCATACATCTTGTCGAAGTTTGGAATGTTCTTTTCCCAAATGGGCGTCTCTTCTCCCACAATGGATTTGAGTGTGTCGATAAATAACTTGGTTTTAATCGGTGCATCTCGGTGCGGGTACACGGCATAGAAGGTGCCGAAATCATCAATGTTCAAGTCCGTCATGATCGGCACTAGCTTGCCTTGTTTGATTTCGTCTTGAACCATTTGTGCGGTTACCACAGCAAGTGTATTTCCTCCTGCTGCGCTCCTTGCCAACATTTCCACATCATTCACTTTATAAGCGACATTAAGCTGAAAGTACTGTTGTTTACCTTGCTCATCTTGATAGCCGAATTTATCGAATAACAGACCTGGGGCGGCGTAAATAGTGGCGGGTAAAGATTCCAATTTCTCAAGACTGTTCACCTCACCATGTTTTTCTAAAAACGCTGGGGCAGCAACAATCAACAGACGACTTCGCGCAATCTTACGGGTAATCAAGCTCGAGTTTTTAGGTCGTCCGATGCGGAAGCCAATATCAAAGCCCTCTTGCACCATATCCACCATGCGATCTTCTAAGCGCAGTTCAAACTCCACATCTGGGTATTGTTGTTGGAACACCGAAATAGCATCTTGAACGTATTGACGCCCGAACATGGTCGAGCTGGTAATGCGCAAGACACCGCGAGGCTCTTCGTGATAATTCTGCGCCAAACGGTGAGTATCACTGAGAAGTGACCGAAGGGATTTGGCTTGGTTGACCATTTCACTCCCTGCTGCCGTCAATGATAAGGAGCGCGTAGTTCGGTTGAGCAATCGAACACCCAACTCCTCTTCCAAACGGCTGATCTGCTTTGAGATCACCGAACGATCCACATTCTTCTGTTCTGATACCTTGGTGAACGAGCCAAGCTCGATCACTTCAAGTAGCAGCAATAAACGACTAGAGAAATCCATAACGCCCTACCAAAAAAAATTGTTGCCATTAAAGCACCAATTATGTGCCATTTAGCTTATTTTTCTCATCTTATAACAAATCTATAGTAGCTGCACACAACGGGAGAGAGACAAACCTCCTCAATACCAAACCAATAAATTCGCGTTACCGAGGTCTACTGATCTTACTAACGCTGAGGAAACAGCTATGAAAACTCTATCAATCACACAACAAAACGGCATCGCTACTGTTGAAATCAACAACCCACCAGTGAATGTACTGACTATCAATTTGATTAATGAAATCAACGAATTTGTACTATCGCTTAAAGATGACCGCGATACGAAAGTGGTGGTATTCAAATCACTTCATGAGTCTTTCTTCTTGGCACATTTAGATTTGAACGTTATCAACGGCACACAAGGTGGTCAGGCAGCATCCATTGAATTCAACCACATGATTGCCAATATCAAAGCGATGAAACAAATATCGGTTGCTGTGGTTGATGGTGTGGCTCGTGGCGGCGGTAATGAGTTTGTGATGGCATGTGACTTGGCTTACGGCACTGAAAACGCAGCATTTGCTCAGCCAGAGATTCACGTAAACATCCCAACGGGTGGTCAAGGTGCGGTGCAGTTCGCTCGTCGCATGGGCAAAAATAAAGCGCTTCAAGCACTACTACTTGGTAACGACTTTACGGCACAACAAGCAGAGCAGTTAAACATCATTACTCAGTATGTTCCTAAAGCAGAGTTGGATGGATTCTTGGCGGCAACATTGGGCGTGATTAGCCAATTAGAAGTGCGTGACATCGTAATGTACAAAGAGATCATCGCAACCTCTATCAAGGATGAAGACGCAGGTGCAGAGCTAGAATTGCGTTACTTCTTAGAGCGCGCAAAAGAGCAAAAAACCGCAGCGATCATCGACGCGTTCCTAAAACACGGTGGTCAAACAGAGCGTGAAGCGAAAGACATCCAAGGCATCTTTGTTGATACCGCGGCTGAGCTAAACAAACAATAGAACTTGGTTCACTCGACCTAAGGCACCGACAGTCCGTTGGTGCCTTGTCTATTTGCAAACTCTGGGGAATCTTATTGCATGAAAAACGATTAAATCATTCGTTTATTGCAAACTTGGCTTTCCGACAACAATGTTAGAAACAAAATTGCGCGTGCGAGGAAATACAATGGAGACAGTTAAACAATAGCCAGATTATTAGAGAAACGAGGTCCTCCATGAATCAACTTCCCGACGAAAACCAAAAACGATTTGTTGCCGTAATCAGTAAAAAAGTCGAGGTGGGACGCGCCGTTAACGTATTAGGACACTTGAGTGTAAGCCTTGCCAATCAACTTTCTGATGGAGACGCAGTCTACACCGACTATCGCGACCTCGACGGCAATGTTCATCCAAACATCTCCCACTATCCGTTTATCGTCTTGAGAGCGGACAACTCCAACAAAATCAGAAAGCTTCGCCAAGAAGCACTCGATAGAGGCATCCCCTTCTCCGATTTTACTCACACCATGGTAGAAGGAGGCTCTGAAGTACAACAGCAAACCACCAAAAACACATCAGAAGCAGAGCTAGAATATTTAGGCATTTGTTTGTTCGGCGAGACTGAAACGCTTCGAGAATTGACCAAGAAATTCAGCTTATATCGCTAAAAGCACGTGATGCCTTGGTGATCCTCTCATCATTTTTTCATCAAGCTATCTGTACATTGCCACTTTTAGGGTTAGAATCTAGCGCATCTATCAACCAAAAGTGGCAACACTTACAACGAAATTAAGGAGGAATTTATGTCTTTGTGGTGTTCAATCAACCCACGTTTTTATGGCATGAAGGACCGCTCAAGAGTTTCAGATTTCGCGCTGCGATAATCTCGACTTGAGCGAATAATTACCTTTCGACGAAAACACGTCACCCGAGTACTTTCCCTCAAGCTCGAAGAATTATTGTCAGCTATGACAACGGCGTCTTACGCCCAAAATTCTTGAGAACACTATGAGTACTTTTTTAACTGCACAATCACTAACCCTTTCTCACACAGCAACACCAATCTTCAAAGATCTAACGTTTACGATTCATCGTGGCGACAAAATTGGTCTTATCGGTCATAACGGCTGTGGTAAAAGCTCCCTACTCAAACTGCTTAGCGGTCAATTTGAGCCAAGCCAAGGCACGGTTGCCAAAGCCAGCTCATGTTTGATGCGTTATGTTGAGCAGCATTTACCTGAGTCTTTAAGTACACATTCCGTATTGGACGCGTTAGCGGAATCCTTATCCGATGATGAGATTTGGCGCGCCGAACTCTTATTGGATGAACTCGGATTTTCAAACACAGAACGACACATGCCGGTTGAGAATTGCAGCGGTGGTCAGCAAATGCGACTCCTGCTTGCTCGTGCGATTATCCATCAACCTGACTTACTGCTTCTGGATGAACCAAGCAACCACTTGGACTTGCCATCGCTCCTTTGGTTAGAGCAATTCCTATCAAACTGGAAAGGCTCATTCGTATTGGTATCTCACGATCAAACCTTACTCGATCGAGTTACCAACACTACTTGGGTCATGCGAGATCGGTCTCTGCATCATTTCTCTCAGCCTTGTTCTCAAGCAAGACAAGCATTGAGAGAGAAAGATGAAACCGATCAACTTCGCCATGCCAGCGAGCAGAAAGAGATCGACCGAATCGAGAAAAGCGCCAAGCGTATAGCCACTTGGGGCAAAGTCTATGACAACGAAGATCTTGCTCGAAAAGCCAAGACGATGTTTGCACGCAAAGAACGTTTAGAAGAAGAACAAACCGAACTGACAGAAGGCACACCGTGGACGCTACAACTTCAAGGTGAGTCAATGCCAGCAAATCGACTGTTAGAGGTTCTACCTTTCTCAGTAACGCCGCCAAACAGTGATTATCACTTGTTTGATATGGCAGAAATGCGCGTGAAAAGTGGCGACCGAATTGCCGTTCTAGGCAGTAATGGTTGCGGTAAATCGACTTTGTTGAACCTGCTTTATCGTCAGTATGAAGTCATCCAAACCGACCTAGGCAACCAACATGAGAGTGTGACTTTCCACGATCGTTGTCGCTTGGGTTACTACGATCAATCTCTAAGGCAACTCGACGATCATCAATCCATCACGGATGCGTTGCAGTCGTTTGCCAGCATCAGTAATGAACAGGCAAAACGTTCGCTAATTGGTGCAGGATTTGAGTACGCAAGACACGAGCAGAAAGTCATCAGTCTAAGTGGTGGAGAACGAGCAAGGCTGCTCTTTGTGGGCTTAACCCTCGCTCGTTATCACATGTTGTTTTTAGATGAACCGACCAACCATTTGGATATGGAAGGCAAAGAGGAGTTGATTGAAACTTTGCAAAACTTCGAGGGTGCCGCCTTATTGGTGAGTCACGACCGAAGCCTGATAGAGCAGAGCTGTAATCGATTCTGGTTTATTGAAAATGGCTTACTGAAGGAGTATTTAAGCGCAGAAGAGGTATATCAACGCGTAACTGATACTGCACCGAAATCAGCCATATCGCATCATTGCAATGAAGTAATGTCGATGGATACAAATGCATCTGATGAGCAATCCGAAGAGCAAATGCTGGAAAGACTGTTGGAACTGGAAGGCTTGCTGGAAGCCGATTTGGGGCGAAAACCCAAACATCAAAAACCAGCGATGCAAAAGCAGTGGCAACAAGAGATAGAGGAAATTACAGCGCAGCTATAAAAACAAAAGGCACCATCAATTGGTGCCTTTCTGCTTTCTACTTTCTAGGAAAGAGCTTATTAGTCTTTTTCGAACGTCGCCACGGTCTTAATCACGCCAGACATCATTTCGTTAACGTCTGATTTCTGAGCCGAACTTTGCATGGTCTGAGTGTTTTGACGCAAGCGTTCACGCAATGCTTCAAGTTCCTTTTGTGTATCCGATAATTCCGCAGATTGATTGTTACTCATCTTATTCTCTACTTGTACTTAACGATTAATGGAGCGATTGTCATCTAAACTTTTTATAAGATATAGTTGGATACCATCTAAAAATTAGATACATCGTTATGTTCAATCTTCAACAACTTGAAACGTTAGTCATGTGCGTGGAGTGTGGTTCGTTTTCTGCGGCGGCAAGAAAGCTTGGTAAAGCACAGTCTGCGGTCAGTACTACGATTTCAAACTTGGAAATCGACACAGGACTGACCATCTTTGATCGTACTTCTCGATTGCCTACCTTGACGGCACAAGGCGAGCGACTGCATGCTCAAGCCCTCTCCTTGTTAGAGCATGCGCAACACGTACAAAATATGCTGCAAACGTTCAATGTGGGAGTAGAAGACAGGATCTCGATAGGGATCAATGCGCTTTTACTAACACCGCAGTTTTTTGGCGTGATTGAGGAATTTTATCAGCAATTCCCGCACACCGAGCTCAATCTCAATGTCTTGAAAAACAATGACATTGCTGATGCCGTCGCAAGTAATGAAGTGGATATCGGTTTTATGTTGTGGGGCAGCACACAGCCTAAGAACGTGATTTTAGGTTCGATTGGTTACGTGCCGTTTTCTATCGCCGTGCATCAATCACATCCACTACTGACTGAAGACTCAGTTTCTTTTGAAGCACTTAAGGCGTATCGGCAAATCGTATTAAAAGACTACCCTGCTCACTACAACGCAAACTTGTCTAATTCACTAACCAAAGTGAATGACTTAGAAACCCTAGTAGAGTTGATAAAACTGAATAATAACTGGAGCTTGATACCTGATCACCTGTTTCAAAAACACTCAGATATCGTTCCCCTTAAGCTACAAGGGGAAGAGAAAGATTGGCTTTTACAAATTGACCGTGTGACGAGCAAAGCAAAAGAAGCAGGTCCTGTTATGCAGTGGCTTACTGAACGTTGCTTGGATTTCTATCCTAGCGTACAACCCAAGCAACAACATTAATGATAAAAAGAGAATATCCATATATATTTACTTCAATAGTCAACTTTAAACTATTATCAATAAAAACTAGTAGTTAAAATTGATAGTTGTATTCGATGCGATGATCACCATCATTAAAGTCAACGTTTTCACTCCAGTTTGCATAGTAACGAATATTCGATCTTTTATTTAATTGGTAAGAAAGCGTAAACTCATGGGTTAGAATATCTTTCTCTTCAGCATAATAATTATCTTTGTAATCACTCGAGCCAGATAATGTGTGCATGTACATTGGGTTGTAGTTAATCCAGATTTTATCTGTGATGTCGATTTTAGAGTACATACCAACCACCATAAACGTGCCCGGAATTTCATAACCATTGTCTTCACCACTGTAATCGTTTGCGACCGTCACACCGACACCACCAAGAGGGTAGAGTTGTACAATACCAAATTTAGGAAGCGATTGGACATAGCTATAAGAGGCATCAAGTCTGTCGTTATCAACATCATAATTGATATCGATTTGACGGCCTCGACCTGTAGTTAAGTCGGATTGAAAGTTACGAAGTCGAAGTGAGTCAATACTATCATCTACTCCCTTGTATAGTGGATCATCGTTGTCTCTGATACCCAATAAGTCACCACCAATACCCTTCACTTCAATAACATTCATAGCAAGCGTATTTGGCTTATTTGAGTCATAGGCTTGGCCGACTTTAATGTTAATGCCTTTATCACTGATACCAAAACCAGCTTGTGTATATACCGCAAGTGGATCAGACATATCTTGCAGTTTTTCATCTTTATTTTCTTGAGAGACAGCAGGAATAGAGGCTAAAACACTTAGCGCTAATATAGGATATTTAATAATATTCATAGTATACACCTTTATATTATTTTTATATTTACGAACAAAAAACACCACTCACTATAAATTTTTATAGCAAGATATAACTTCAAATTTAAAATGTAGAATTTAAGGAACAACCTGTTGCTATTACTAATTTAATAGCAACTAAGTTAGTAATTAAATAGTTTGTATAGAAATATAATAAAACTAATTAATAGCATGTTCGAAAGAGGCCATTAACTCGCTCAGTTCTGCCGAGGTCGCAGCGTCAAATTCACCGTCTTGGAACTTGTCGTAGAAGCCACCCAAGCTGTAAGTGCCTTTTACATCGCCGCCCCACCAAGGCATCAACTCAGCCATGGTTTTGATATTAGTTGCGCCACCGTTTGCACCTGGAGATGTGCTCACTAGCAGAACTGGTTTCTTAGTGTCACCAAAGAAAGATGTACCTTGAGGTGCAACACGTGACAGCCAATCGATCGCATTTTTCAGGAATGCTGGCATTGAGCCGTTGTGTTCTGGTGATGCAATGATGATCGCATCGTAGTCGTTTAACGTTGCACGCAGTTTGTGTGCGTTTTCTGGGATACCCTGACCTTCAACGTCCACACCGTACATTGGCAATTCAAAGTCGTTTAGGTCAATGGTGTTTACTTCTGTTTGTGTAGCTTGGTTTGCCAGCGCTTGAACCAATAGGCTGTGGATTGATTGGCTGTTGTTGCTACCGGTAAATGCGACGATCTTTTTCATAGTGGAATCCTAGTTACGCTGCCCCTACTCAGCGGGGCACTCATTGAATGAGGTGATATTAATTAACTCCAATCAGTGAATAAACTCTATAATAGTGTCTATATAGTTCACCAATCGTGAACAATAATAAGTTCAAGGTATCAATTACATGGATAAGATCAGAGCACTAACCGTATTTCGTCGAGTAGTGGAGCTAGGTAGCTTCGTCGCGGCTGCAGAAGATTTAAATCTTTCAAAAGCCGCAATAAGTAAGAACATCAATGAATTAGAGAGCTATTTGAAAAGCCCTTTGATTAACCGTACTACACGCAATTTGCACATTACTGATAATGGTCAGCTCTATTATCAGCAAGTGTGTCAGGTTCTCGACGCACTCAACAATGCCGATCGTTCAGTGATCGAGTCTTCGCACACATTAAAGGGCACGCTAAAAGTCAGCATGCCGATGTCATTGGGGTTGATTGAGCTAAACCCTATCATTTGCGAGTTTATGAAGCTGCATCCAGAACTTTCCATAGAGGTAATCATGAGTGACGAGCACCTCGATTTGATTGAACAAGGGGTTGATATCGCCATTCGTGGGGGAGAAGAGCTTGGAAATTCAACTTTACGTTCGCGAAAGCTGCTAGACATTCGACGTGTGCTTTGTGCCTCTCCGAGTTACTTGGAGGCATCAGCACCCTTCCTCACTCCTAGCGATGTGGTTAATCATCGGCTACTGAGTTACAGCCTGTCTTCAGCCTCACGTCGTTGGACTTTCAATAACGGCAATCAGATTTTAGATGTTGCGATTCCGCCTTGTGTTTATATGGTAAACAGTGGTCTTGCGCTTACCCAAGCGGCATGTGCTGGACTCGGTGTTGCCCTACTACCGGATTTCTTTGTTGAACCCCAATTAACTTCAGGTGAATTGGTTGAAATTACTCCTGAATGGCAGATGGAAAAGCACGCGCTGTATATCGTCTACCCTTACCACAAAGAGCAATCGCAAAAGTTACGAGCCTTTATTGATTATGTGGTGGAGAGCTTCCAAGCGCGATTCAGCCGTCAGTCAGATCCGCAGCAGATGTACTCTTCGATTATCAAGCTAGGGTCTTGATAACGAGGTTTAGCCAAAGAAAAGACAATAAAAAAGCCAAACTGGATAGTTAGGCTTTTCATCAAAATCATCCTTGCTCTTAGATATCAAGCCTACAGAACAAGAGAATTGAAAGTTTATCGACGGCGGTTATTAAAGCGAGCACGATCTGAGCGTTGCTTTGCTGAACGCTCTTTGTGCGCAGACGCTGCCTTAGCTTGTGAAGCCAGAATCGATTCTACCGTCAGCTCCATTGGTTCACGCGGCTCCAATCCATGACGGAAAGTACGTGCGCGTGGTGGCAGGTTGTATTCGTATTCAGATGCCTTTGGCATGCGCTTGTAGCGGTATAGGTAGAAATTCTCTACACGCTCGCGAGCCCATTCTGTTTTCTTCAGGTACTTAACACTGCTCGCAATACTTGGCTTGGTGTTGAAACAGTTCATACGCATTGCTGTGTCGAGGATTTCCCAACCGTAATGGTCAACAAGCTGCTGCAACATGTCTTCTAATTTAAGACCGTGCAGAGGGTTGTTCTTCTGCAGTTCAATACGTTCTTCGTCGGTCATAAATTCATGGCTCATGAACGGCTCCTTAATTGTGGGTGGCGAGCGTTGTACTCACCACCTACCTCTATTAGGTTTAGATTAAATCACTATTGCGAATAATATGTTGTATTCTTCGTCTCAAAGACGATCTTTACGTCCAATTATTCACGATGATCGGCGCTTGGTTACGCAGCGCTAAGCACCTTTTGTTGGTGCGCCATGTACTCTTCAAACGTACCTTGGAAACTCACCAACTGTTTGTCTTTTACATCAATGATTGAAGTCGCCAATGACGATACAAACTCACGGTCATGACTAACAAAGATCAAAGTGCCAGTGTAGTCTTTTAACGCGCTGTTTAACGCTTCAATCGCTTCCATATCCATGTGGTTGGTTGGCTCATCCATCACCAAAACGTTGATGTCTTGCATCATTAGCTTACCAAACAGCAGGCGGTTCTTCTCACCACCCGAGCAGTTTTTCGCTTTTTTGTTGGCATCGTCAGCGGTAAACAACAAGCGACCTAGAATGCCACGCACCATTAAGTCATTGTGCTTCACGGTACGCCACTGAGAGATCCACTCAAAGATGGTCAGATCATTATCGAAGTCTGCACTGCTGTCCTGTGGGCAATAACCAATTGAAGCGTTTTCAGACCACTTTACTACGCCCTGAGTTTGCTCTAGCTCGTTCACTAGACAACGTAGCAAGGTCGTTTTACCCACACCGTTTTCACCGATGATCGCAAGGCGAGTGCCTGCTTCGAGTAACAAGTTGCCTTTTTCAAACAACAGCTCATCACCAAACGAGTGACCAAGGTCTTGCAGTTCCAATGCTAAACGATGCAGTTTTTTACCCTCACCGAAATCAATCGATGGGCTAACACGGCTACTTGCTTTCACTTCGTCGAGTTGGATTTTTTCCATCTTCTTCGCGCGAGAACTGGCTTGTTTTGCTTTCGATGCATTCGCACCAAAACGGTTTACGAATTCTTGAAGTTCATTGATTTCAGCGGTTTTCTTCGCGTTGGAAGCCAGTAACTGCTCACGACGAAGGCCAGATGCCTCAAGGAAGTATTCATAGTTACCAGGGTAAATGCGCAGTTCGCCGTAATCGATATCTGCCATGTGAGTACACACAGAGTTTAGGAAGTGACGGTCGTGCGAGATGATGATCATTGTACACTTACGTTGGTTCAACTCTTCCGCTAGCCAGTTGATGGTGTGAATATCCAAGTTGTTGGTTGGTTCGTCAAGCAGCAAAATATCTGGGTTAGCAAACAGAGCTTGCGCCAAAAGCACACGCAGTTTCCAGCCCGGAGCAACTTGCTGCATCAAACCAAAATGCAGCTCTTCTTCAATACCCGCTTGAAGCAAAATATCGCCAGCACGGCTTTCTGCTGTGTAGCCGTCCATTTCTGCGAATTCGCTTTCCAGCTCAGCGACTTTCATGCCGTCTTCTTCACTCATTTCTGGTAATGAATAGATGCGGTCACGTTCCTGCTTCACTTCCCAAAGCTTGCGGTCGCCCATGATCACAGCATCAATCACACTGTATTGCTCGAACGCAAACTGATCTTGGCTCAATACGCCCAGTTTCAGCCCCGGAGTAATGGAAACGTTGCCCGAGCTTGGCGCGAGTGCTCCGCTCAGGATTTTCATAAATGTCGACTTACCACAGCCGTTTGCGCCAATCAGACCATAACGGTTGCCGTTGCCAAACTTAGCAGAGATATTTTCGAACAGTGGCTCGGCACCAAATTGCATGGTGATATTGTTTGTACTAATGATAGCGGCGTCCTCGAAGGAAATTTCTTTTAAATAACAAGTTGTTAATTCACTTTCGAGATACGGTTAGAAAAGGGCATATTGAAAGTGGCCGCCATTCTATCTGATTCGTTCAATAGGTGATATAGATCACGCGAATGTTGCGAAGGATTTTTATCAAAAATAAAGCGTGGCTTTAACCACGCTTTGCTTATTAACGACATCTTGGATTAAAAATCGAGATGGTAATTGTTGTTGGATTGATTCAACGAAATCACCCAGTTCTTCTCAGATTCACCAGCATTCATTGGGACCCATTGCGCGTACAACTTGGTCCAATTGCCATTCACCTCTAACTCAACCTGATTGGTTCGGGTCGGATAAATAGTAGTGATGCGTGACATTGGGTCTGCAATCACATCGCCGTTTTCCGCCGTAAATGCCTCTTTGGTGTAGAGATGCAATGCACCATCAGAAGCCCCTTGGTAGTTCATGGACAAGGTAATGGTCTCGCCAACATCAAAGGAAAAGTCACGTTGTGCCACAATGTCTTGCGTGTCATCAGTCTCATCCACCACTGGCGCAGGAGCTGGGGTTGAAGAGCCACCACCTCCGCCACCACCGCCTCCACAAGCAGCGACTAAGGTTGAAGCAAACATGATGGTCAGAAGTTTTGTCGAAGTATTCATGTGATGCTCCTTGCTATTCCGTTGCTGAGATAACTTTGCCACTCGCTGGCGCGTTGTACCAACTGGTGTCCGTTTCGCCACTGCTGGTTACCCAAGTTGGGAACCCGGTGTAGGCATGGCTGATATCTGTGTTCTCGGTTGGGTGATCCCATTCATCGCGAATGTTGATTGCCCAAGGCATGTTGTTGCTGGTTAGGAAGTATTCCGAGCCGCCTGTGTCATCATCATGCAGATTGAACAATGCGTTATTCATATCCCCAGTGCCTGAGAATGTCTTAAAGTGGGTTTGCCATGTCATGCCCGGGAAGGTCGCAACAAAGTCTCCGTGGTACGTACCTTCTGCCGCAAAGATGAATGAGTCATATGGCGGGTAACCAATTTGATCTCGTGCGACTGGCGTGGTCAGTTCGACCACCATCTGGTAGCTGAGGATGTCGGTCGCCTGCTGATTCAAACAATTGCTCTGAGTACGATAGTAAGTACAACCTGATGTCAAAACCCCAAGCGCATCCAGTTCAGCTCTTAAATCCTCCGATACCACCAACACAGTTTCGCTGCCAGATTGAAGCACCGTATGTTCCACTGCTTGACCATTTTTGGTCACCGTTACCGATGCCACGTTGGACGAATCCACATTAGGCAGCTTCACCGCAAAACCATTGGAATAACCCGCCCCCATTGCTTGTAGGGTGTAATCAACGGTAATGGTCTTCAATTCACGTTGACCATTCAAAAGTTCGGTCACACGATAGCGCCACACCACATCGTTGAAGTCGTAGTCACCCATTAACGGCCATCGGTCTTCGAATGCCATCGTCGCATAAGTATCGGAGCTTGGGTAAACCGACGTCACTGTGACCTCTGGGTTGTTCTCTTGGACCAACACTTCGTATTTCGAGTCAGTAGTGCCATCGGTGTTCACACCATCCACCGCCGAGAAAGGTGAAATGTCAACGGTAAAAATCAAATCGTTGAAGTCGTTATCACCACTCGGACGGCGAATGTCTTCAAAACCAAGCACCAAAAATTCATTCTCGGTATCCAAGAATGCAACGTTATGGCGGCGGTAATTGGCGGTCGTCTCTGGATTCAAACTGGATAAGCTGTAAAAAGGTGTGTTCCAAGGACCAAGGTAAGGAATGTTGTTATAGGTACTCACATACCAACCATTCGGGATGACGAAAAACGCAAGCGTCTGACCCGCGGTTAACTGCACATCGAGATCGATAGTGTCACCTTCCTGCATGTCACCATCTGGCGCTTTCGAAGCATTTGGGAAAATAACCATGTGCGTTTCGATATCGTCTTTACTGGTTGGCGGATTATTGGTGTCGTAGACAAAATAGCCTAGTGAATTTCGATAGCCAGCCCCCTCATTAAGAAACGTCACTGAGGCCGTCGCGTACTCAGCGCCATCGAGCTCGTCATCGATATCAATGTTTGAATAGCGTTCCGGTGCAATAAACGCACTGTTAACGTAAGTCCCTTCAGGAAGCATCGAGTACACATTCGTCAGCGTATCCTGAGGTAAGGTTTCAGCAATAGAAGTGGTCTCTAATGGTTTTCCTTTGATGGTGTAGTTTGCATTGTCACTGCCTGATTCGAACGATAAATCACTGGTAGTGAGCGCGTATCCGGACATCGATACGCAGCAACTGGTTAGCGCAATAAGTTTCCCTGCTTTCATGTTATTCCCCTCATCAACTGAATCGTTGGTCGTAGAGGGTTAACGCAAATATGATGCCGAAATTACCTCATTTAAAAACATATGGTTATATTGATTTAAATATCATTCTCATTTTGAGAATTAAGCTGATAGGCAAAGTGAAGCGAAATGGGAAGAGAAGAAACAAATGCGAGAAGCAGACACCTGAAACAAAACGAGCGCCCAGAAAGACGCTCTTAATATCGATGAATTTGAGTCTATGAACGCGACGCCATTGGGTGGCTTGGGCTCATCTCTAGCAAGTCCCACAGGTTGCCATAGAGATCTTCAAATACGGCGACTGTGCCGTAGTCTTGCTCCGCTGGCGGGCGAACAAACTTAATTCCCTGCTCTACCATTCGGTTGTAGTCGCGCCAGAAGTCATCGGTGTTTAAAAATAGGAACACACGTCCACCAGTTTGGTTACCGATGAAGTCATGCTGCTCTGGCTTTGACGCTTTGGCTAGCAATAATGTCACACCATTGGAACCCGGTGGAGAAACCACAACCCAGCGCTTATCTTGCTCTGGTTGGTACGTATCTTCCACCAGCTCAAACTTCAGCTTATTCACATAAAAATCAATCGCTTCATCGTAATCTTTTACTACCAAAGCAATATGGATAATGGATTGTTTCATCGCGTTATACCTTTAGTTTTCCGCTGATTACCGTCTTTGCGGAGCCAATCAGTTTAATGCGTCCGTTTTCAAGCAGTTCGGTTTGTAAGTGGCCGCCACGTGCCGACGCTTGATAAGCGCGGAACTGATTTTGACCAAGCTTCTGCGCCCAAAACTGAGTCAGTGCGCAGTGGGCTGAGCCCGTAACAGGATCTTCGTTCACGCCCACCCAAGGGGCGAAGTAGCGCGAGATAAAGTCAAGCTCCGGGGAATTCGATTGAGCAGTGATCACCACGCCGCGCCCTTGAATGTTCTTTAGTGCATCAAAGTTAGGCTCGAGTTCCAACACGGTTTGTTCACTGTCGACTTCAATAAAGCCTTTGCTGTCAAACTGAGCGTAAGAAACCACTTGCTCCGCTTTCAATCCAAGTGCCGCTAGCAACGTAGCGTCTTGCTCAACATCCATTTCTAGATGAGTCGAAGGAAAATCGAGCTCAATTGTCGACTCGTTTACTTTTGCATGAAGCTCACCAGAGAGAGTTTGAAAGGCAATAGTATCGCCAACCTTCGCTAATCCTTGTTCTTTTAAGATTTGCGCTGTGGCTAATGTGCCATGACCACATAACGCCACTTCGACTTTAGGTGTGAACCAACGCAGTCGCATGTCTTTCAAACAGAGAAAAGCGGTTTCTGATACCGCCATTTCTTCAGCGATAGAGAACATCAATGCCTCTGGTAACGGTCCTTGTGAGAGACAGACTCCAGCAGGGTTTCCTTTAAAAGGTTCGGTGGTGAAAGAGTCCACTTGGTAGATATCGAGATCCATGATGCGCTTCCTAATACTGCTATTTTGGCAAGGTGCCAAACAGCTTATCGGTTTCATGGTAAAGCGACAATGCATGCCCTGATTGTTCTTGCAAAACACAAACAAAAGGCACCCTTTGCGGTGCCTTTTTACATTCTGATGCTTGTTCAGCTCAAACCAATAACGTTCAATTTACCTGAACGAAACTTTAAAATTACTAGATATAATTAACCATTCATATTGGATATCTTATTCCCGTGCTTTGACGGACATCAAAAACAAATCGTTTTTCCTGCCTCTTCAACACTTCTTTGGATGCTCACCCAAAGAAAATAAATAAGAAAAATCAAACTCATAGGTATTCAATATGAAACAGCCTTTAAAAGCGTTAGTGCTGGCTCTAGGGTTATCCTTAGGTGCAGCCAACTGTTACGCATTAACTGTCGAACCGCTCGAAAAAGATTTTACTTTGCAGCTACTCGGATCCGGTGGACCAATCTCTGATGACCTTCGTGCATCGTCTGGTGAACTGATTTGGTGGAAAGGAAAATCACGCGTGATGATCGATGCCGGTGGTGGTGTTTATCTGCGTTTTGGCCAAGCGGGAGGCAAACTGGAAGACTTAGACTTCCTTGGTTTAAGCCACTTCCACACCGACCACGTCGCCGACGTTCCTGCCTTATTAAAAGGTGGCTACTTCTTTGACCGTCAAGATCCCCTTGATATCGCAGGCCCAGAAGCAGGCTCTGCATTTCCTAGCTTAACCGGTTACATGAAAGCGCTTTTCGACGGTGATGAAGGCGCTTACGCATATCTGAACGGTTTATTTGATGGCAGCGATGGCTTGTTCCCAGTCACCATTACTGATGTGCCATACAAAACTTCCCAAGGCACCAAGGTGTACGAGCAAGATGGGTTAACCATTTACGCTCTCGGCATCCCACACGGTGACGTACCTTGTCTCGCTTTCCGAATCGAAAGTGCCGAAGGCGTAATGGTGATTTCCGCCGACCAAAACGGCAGTAACCCTGACTTCATCGACTTCGCTAAAGGTGCCGACATTTTATTGATGCCATTGGCAATTCACGAAGAAGCCGACGAAGTCTCGTCATTTATGCACGCTAAGCCATCGGTTGTCGGCAAGATCGCCGCAGAAGTAAATCCAAAACTCTTGGTGCTTAACCACTGGATGGGCTTAGGTCTAAAACTCAAACCCGCTTCCATCAAGATCGTCAAAGAGTACTACCACGGTCAAGTTATCGCTGGTCACGACTTATCTAGCTACCCAATGAGCGCAGCGAAGGAGATGTCTCATGAACAATAAACTCGCTCTATCTATCGCGATGACGTCTGTCATTACTTTGAACTCAGGCATGGCGTTTGCCGATGCACCCACCGAGGCTCCCGTTGAAGCTCAATCCAGCTCTCAACATGGCGGTAAGTGTGCGGCTGGTAAATGTGGTACAGAGAAACGCTTTGAGAAACAAGAGTTAAAAGATGATCCGCAAGGCCGCTTGGTACGCGCCCGAGACGGTAAATGTGGTGTGACAGGTGAAGGCATTAACCCTTCGGCAGAAACCATCAAATTAACCAAAAGCAAAATCACAGGTGGGGTATGCGGACAATAACCGATACATCAAAAGGGATTGGGCTGCGCAGTGAACACGTTGATTTGCTGTGTCAGTTGCCCGAGCACCCAGATATCGATTTCCTCGAATTAGCACCGGAAAACTGGATGAATATTGGCGGCTTGAAACGTGAACAGCTACAAGACATTGCTAAACATTATCCTCTTGTCGCTCATGGCTTGAGCTTATCGATTGGTGATTGCCAGCCGATAAACGAGTCTTTTGTACGAGACGTCGCACGCTTTCTCGATGAATTTAATATCGACATCTATAGCGAACATCTGAGTTTCTCTAGAGACAATCAGGGCTATTTGTATGAACTGCTTCCGATCCCTCGACACAAAGAGAACATTCCGTATTTGGTCGAACGCATTCAACGCGTGCAAGACATTATTCAGCGCCCATTAGCGTTAGAGAATATCTCTTACTACCACGATTACGGACATGAAATGCCAGAGGGCGAGTTTATCGCTGAAGTGAGCGAGCGCAGTGGATGTGAGCTGCTTATCGACATCAATAATGTGTTCGTAAACAGCCGAAATCATCATTTCTGCCCGTACGACATGCTCAGCACTTTACCAAGCGATGCGATTCGGTATTACCACATTGCGGGTCACCTGAAAGAGCGTGATGACTTCTTACTCGATACCCATGGCAAACCAGTGCCTGATGAAGTGATTGATCTGGCTCGTTACACCTACTCGGTGCATGGCAGCAAGCCTTTGCTTCTTGAGCGCGACCACAATGTGCCTTCGCTGCTTGTTCTGGCTGAAGAGCTTCGCAGCATTCATGGTGAGATCTTGGATTTCAGCCAAACACTCGAAGTGTTGTGTAAGGAGGTGCTCAATGCTTAATCCTCCGAGCAAAATGTGCGCGCAAACCGAGTCCCTAACGGCTCTGATTCGCACGCCTATGAATCAGCATGCGCTGTGTCGATATAGCGAATTTATCCGCGACAACATCTTGGGTGTCGTTGCGAATACGTTCCCTCTATTTTCTTCGCAGTTCGCTGATGAACAACTTGAGCGCATGGTGGATGACTTTGTGGTGATGCATGGTGCATCCGAGCCTGAATTTCACCATATTGCCACCGAGTTTGTTCAATTTTTGCAACAGAAAGCGCATCAAGATTCCAGCTTCATCTCTGCCGATCAGATGGCGTTGTTGGAATATGAATGGGTGGCGTTCAATGTAGAGATTGACACCTTAGTCGCGGCATTCACTTCTTCACCGAATCCGATATTCGAAGAGAACCAAGTGCTGCAACTCAACCCAACATTAAAGCTGGTCGAAGTGCCTTTCTTGTTGCATCAAGACTCCGTGACCTTCTTAACTGACAGGCGTCACCCTGTGTTTTATGGCGTGTTTCGGAACTCACAGCATCATGTGATATCGCAAAAGCTCAGAGAAGTGGATGTCGCATTGATTCAGCTATTACAACAGCAACCAAACCTGACTCTGGCGCAACTACAACAAATGCTTGCTCAGCAACTCGCCAGATTCAGTTTCATGGAGTGGGCTCAACACTTCAGTGAACTAGGACTCGTCAGCGTCCGCCCTTCAGGAGAAAAATTATGATTAAGTCAGCCCTCAATTGGTTCGACGGTCTCGTCGAGAAATGCAAAAGATACGATTACTTAGCGTTGCTTGCGATTCGTCTCTACCTCATTCCGGTCATTTTTGTTGGCGCTCGCTCTAAGGTGCTGGGCTTCTCTGGCACCGTCGCGTGGTTTGGCGCGTCCACCGCAGATGGTGGTTTGAACTTACCATTTCCCGAGTTGTTAGCGTTTCTTGCCGCTGGTACGGAAGTGCTTGGCTGTATTTGTATCGCTTTGGGTTTATTTACCCGAGTGATGTCGATTCCGATGATTTTCTTGATGAGTGTTGCGAGCGCAATGGTGCACTGGAAACACGGTTGGGATGCCATCGCCACTGGCGGCATGGAAGCAACGGTACGTTTGAACGGCTTTATTGAATGGTTAGCAACCAACTTCCCAGGTCGATACAACTACATCACCGAATTGGGTGACCCAGTAATGCTCAACAACGGTATGGAGTTCGCAGCGACCTACTTTGTGATGTTGCTGGTGCTGTTCTTCTACGGCGGTGGTCGCTACGTAAGCTTGGATTACTGGTTGAGAAAACCTTTCTCTCGCACACCAGCAAAAGCATAATTCAAGCACCCAAGCTTTAACGCTTAATTAAACAGACCAATAATAACCTTATCTAACCCGCTACTCTGGTAGCGGGAAGGAGTCCTTATGTTTGCAGATGTCGTTGATCTGTCGCGGTTTCAGTTCGCTAGTACCGCACTCTATCATTTTATATTCGTCCCACTGACCATAGGTTTGTCTTTCTTACTGGCCGTTATGGAGTCTTTGTACGTCATGACGGGAAAAACCATCTACAAGGACATGACCAAGTTCTGGGGTAAATTATTCGGGATTAACTTCGCCGTGGGCGTCGCGACCGGTCTTACCATGGAGTTTCAATTTGGTACCAACTGGGCTTATTACTCTCACTATGTGGGCGATATTTTCGGGGCACCGCTCGCCATCGAAGCCTTAATTGCCTTCTTCCTCGAATCCACCTTAGTTGGTATGTTCTTCTTCGGTTGGGATCGATTATCAAAACGCCAACACTTGTCGGTCACTTGGCTGACAGCGCTAGGTTCTAACTTCTCTGGGTTGTGGATTTTGATGGCGAATGGCTGGATGCAAAACCCAGTCGGCGCAGAATTCAATTACCAAACCATGCGAATGGAGATGATCAACTTTGCTGATGTGGTGTTTAACCCCGTCACGCAAGTGAAATTTGTTCATACCGTGGCTGCCGGTTACACCACAGGTGCTTTGTTTGTGATGGGCATCAGTGCTTACTACTTACTCAAAGGTCGAGATATCTCTTTCGCTCGCCGTTCATTTGCGGTGGCGTCCGCATTTGGCATGGCCGCGATTGTGTCGACATTGATGCTAGGTGACGAATCGGGTTACGAGCTTGGTGACGTGCAACAGGTAAAACTGGCGGCAATTGAGTCCGAATGGCACACCGAAGAAGCACCCGCCTCGTTCACGCTATTTGGCTTACCAAACCAAGAAACCATGGAAACCGACTACGCCATTAAGATTCCATATCTAATGGGGATCATCGCAACTCGCTCGCTGGATGAACCAGTGATGGGCTTACGCGACCTGATGGCACAGAACGAAGATCGTATCCGCGATGGTATCCAAGCTTACGGCATGCTAGAGGAACTTCGCGCAGGTAACGACAGCCCAGAAAACATCGCTCAATTCGATGAGATGAAGAAAGATCTCGGCTACGGTCTGCTCTTGAAGAAATACACCGAGAACGTCACCGACGCGACTGAAAGTCAAATCAAGCAAGCGGCGCAAGACACGATTCCTCAAGTAGCACCTCTGTTCTGGAGCTTCCGAATCATGGTGGCTTGTGGGGTATTGATGTTCGCCATTATCGGTTTGTCTTTCGTCCAAGTCTGCCGCAGAAAATTGGGTTCGAGCCCTTGGTTATTGAGAGCGACACTATGGGCGATTCCATTGCCTTTCATAGCTTGTGAAGCAGGTTGGTTCGTTGCCGAATATGGGCGCCAACCATGGGCAATTGGTGAGGTGCTTCCGGTCAATATGGCAGTATCTAACCTCGCACCAAGTGACATTTGGATTTCGCTCGGCTTTGTTTATGTGCTCTACACAGCGTTCTTGATTGTAGAAATGTTCTTGATGGTGAAGTTTGCCAAACGTGGACCAAGCGTGCTTAAAACGGGTCGCTATCACCATGAAGAGAACAACGAAAAAGACAAACAATCCGACACATTCAAACTGATTGATCAGCACTAAGGAGGCACTATGTTTGATTACGAAAACCTACGCCTATTTACTTGGGCGATCGTTGGTGTGCTGTTGATTGGTTTCACCATCACTGACGGATTCGATATGGGGGTGGCCGCGCTGCTCCCAGTTATGGGGAAAAAGAACCTCGAACGTCGCGTAATGCTTAACGCTATCGCGCCACACTGGGACGGCAACCAAGTTTGGCTAATTACCGCAGGCGGTGCCATCTTCGCGATATGGCCCTTGGTATACGCCGCAGCGTTCTCCGGCTTCTACATTGCCATGCTGTTAGTGCTAGCATCCCTTTGGTTGCGTCCTATCGGTATGGATTACCGAGCTAAAATCGATAATCCGCAATGGCGCAACGCATGTGATATCGCCTTGTTCATCAGCGGTGTGATTCCACCGATTATCTTTGGGGTTGGTTTCGGTAACTTGTTAGTCGGTGTGCCGTTCGAGTTAAACAACCTATTGATGTTGGATTATCAAGGTGGGTTCTTTGACTTGCTTACTCCATTCCCAATTCTGTGTGGCTTGGTGAGCTTGACCATGGTGGTGACACAAGGTGCAGCTTTCCTTCAAATGAAAACCAAACATGAGCTACGCACACGAGCACAAAACATCACGTTGTGGGGCGCGGGGGCAACCATGTTGCTATTTATGTTTGGCGGTTTGTTCGCGGCATCTCAATCGGGTTACATCATCATCGGAGCAATGCTTAAAGATGGCATTTCAAACCCACTCAACAAACAAGTGGTGAGCATCGCGGGTGATTTATTGCATAACTTCAGCGAAATGCCGCAACTTTGGCTGATTCCATTCACTGCAGTAACGAGCTTACTCGTGTGCTTTTGGGCAACGGTCTCTCGCCGTGCTGGGGTGGCGTTCACTATGTCGAGCATTGCGATTGCTTGCATCATCTTAACGGCAGGCGTCACCTTGTTCCCGATGATCATGCCATCAAGCATAAACCCATCGCACAGCTTAACGTTATGGGATGCGACATCGAGTGAGAAAACGCTCGGAATTATCTCTGTCGTTGCCATCATCGTTGTACCTGTGATTCTGGGCTACACCGCATGGTGTTACTACAAAATGTTCGGACGTTTGGATAACAACTACATCCGCAGCAACAGCTCATCGCTCTATTAAGGAGGCAAGTATGTGGTACATGTGTTGGGTACTTGGCGTATTACTCGCCTGCGCCTTTGGTGTCATCAATGGTTTATGGCTAGAGAACACTGGACGCTTTGAAGAGGAAGAGTTCTAACCTCTCACGTCAGAACGGAGCATTCCCAATAACAAACGCCCTCAATCACGAGGGCGTTTGTTCATATCAATGAGTTTACTCTGCCGACAATCGATAGCGGCGCACTTCGTATTGGTCTTGCTCTGAATAAAATGTATTGAGAAACTCGCCACCCGCCTTTTCGATCACGCGTCTTGATGCGGTATTGTTCATATCACAAGTGACGATAGCGCTGCCTTCAAGAACCTCGGCTTTCACCCAGTTCAACATGAATGTAGCGATGCCTTTGCCTTGCGCATCTGGCGCAGTTTCGTAACCAATGTGCCCAATCACATTTTCAAGGTAGTCGTTATTACCGTCACGAACTCGAATCGAACCAAGTATCACCTCTTCCTCGATACAGAAGTATGTCGAAGACGGCGTCCAACCTTCCGGCAAACCTTCGCCTTTCGCGTATCCAATTCGTTTTTTCAGCAGCGCTTCGCTGTCGCTTTGGGCAGCGACGTACATTTCCATTCCCACCTGAGCACACTTCTCAACATACTGCTCAAATGCTTCTAAATGGCTGAGGTTGGCTTTAACTACTTGCATTTTCTTCCTTGTGTTAGTTTGAGTGAGCATCCGTTACGAAACCAATGGCTCGATGTTTTCTGCAAATAAGCACTCAAGAGGATAAGGCAAAGCAAGTGTCGGCATATCTGTTTTCGAGAACCAAGCCAGCTCGCTAGTCTCGTCATCTAACTGTTCTTCAAAGTGACCTGTTTGCAGACACTTTAACAAGACAACGGTGTATTCGACTTGGTCGCCGTTTGGATAAGTAAAACCAAATCCTTCTCCACCGAAAATACCGAGCACACGTTCAACTTTAACCTTGAGTCCGGTTTCTTCTCTGACTTCTCGAATCACGGCTTGCGAAGGTGATTCGGCTGGCTCAATCATGCCTGCAGGTAAACTCCAACTGCCATCAGATTTCTTTTGCAATAGAAGTTGGTTTCTTTGATTGAGGATCACAGCGGCAACGCCCGGAATCATTAACACTTGATTACCTACTTTGCTGCGTAGCTCTTTTACGTAGTGACTGGCACTCATTTATCTTCCTTGAACTCAAATGTTTTAGTTTCTCACCAGATGTTCATTTTGAAATACAACAAGAAGCAGGTAATAAAAATTAAGCCGCACCATGCGAAAAAGATCTTCGCTTTTTGCTCTGCACTGGCTTTTTCTGGATCTGGTTGCAAGATGAAGTAGTAACAAACGATGGGAATGAGTTCGTAGGTTTTAGCAATGTATTGATGCCCCATTTCAAGGAATGGCGGGACGTACAAATACACCACGGTATAAGCAATGAAATAAAGCGTACCAAGAATGCGGTGCAAACCGATGGATTGGCCTTCTCGGAAAAACCAAACTAATGCTGCCAAACCAGCAAAAACTGCGACGAGTAAAAACATCCGTTCTTCTACCCTTCTTTTTGAAACTTTCTCCTACCCTATTTAAACCACTCAATTAATCAAATGGTTATGTTGCCAAACACGATAAAGCTCAAACAGAAAAGGCACCAATTGGTGCCTTTGTGACGCTCTGACGCGTTTATTAGTATGTCACTTTCAGTGCTTCGCGCGCTTTTAGGTTTTGCGCCGCATGCTTAGGCGCTTCTGCCAAGACATCTCGGCTGCCCTGCTCTGCTTTTCGATTCAGTTTCACTGAGGTGATTTGCCAGTTATCGCCTGCTCGTTGCAACCCAAACTCGTATTCACCCGAAACTGCCCAGAAACCCTCTTCACCGAGCCAATGACTTGCGGTGAAATCCACTATCGCACTCGCCTTATCGCCATCAATAGAGACGTTCAGATTGCTCAAGTCATGAAATGTCGCATCAAACCCAGGCAGGAATCCCGCCCACTGCTGCATTAAATCTTGGCGTTTGACTTGTTGGGCTTCACCGCCAAACAGCGTGGTGTAATCCACCGTCAATTCTGGAGCGAACAATCGACCTAAGTATTCAAATGCGCCTTGGTCTGCCAAAGCCGAGAAGCTGTTAATGTTGCTACGAATTTTCGCTTCGTCCAAAGACATGGTTTGAGCATTCACATTCATGGCAATCACTCCGATAAACAGTAACCACAGTTGTTTAAGCTTCATCACGTGATTCCTTATAGGTTCGCTTCGAAGTGCTCTACAACTTCATCGACAGCCAGTTTTACCGCTTCTGGTTGGTCATAGAAATCGAATTGATTGATGTCGTATAGCCATACTGCGTTAACGTTGCTACCAGCATTCTCAATGTAACGATGCGCACCAGCAGGCAGAGCCATGGCTTCAGATGCCACCATTAGCACTGGTTTATCTTGTGTTGCTGCACTTGCTTGAGCGTCGTAGTTCAACCAACCAGTCCATGATGCAACGTTGTATTGGTTGTCATATTCAGGAATCAAACCGCGGTCAGTCTCCGTGTAGTAAGGCGCTTGGAACATCAATGCGTTCTCATTGGTTGTGCTTGCCGCTTCGATGTAAACCGGAGTCGCTGAGCGTGCAGCTTCTTCCGCTGCTGCGAGTAAGTTTTTCGCGCTTTCTTCGCCACCGTAAATTTCAGTCGCCATCGCTTTATCGTGCAGCCAAGGAGCAACCACTGCCGCGGCTTTTACTTTGTCATTACCGGCAACCGCATCTAGCATGTAGCCCGCCGATGCACAGATACCCAAACCACCGATGCGTGTTGCATCAACGCCATCGAGTTGACTCACCGCTTCAATCACTGCACGAATGTCTGCGGTTTTACGTGCAGGATCTTCTAAGTACATCACTTGGTCTTTGCTTTCACCCCAACCACGGAAATCAAAAGTCAATGCAGCGTAACCTCGCTCTGCCAATGCTTGAGCATAAACCGCCGGCATCTGCTCTTTCACTGCTGTCCACGCACCCGTCACGATAACAACTGGGGCATTTTTCGCACCTTTTGGTAGGTAAAGGTTTGCAGCTAGTTGACCAACTTGAGTATTGAGTTCGATGTGTTTCATGGTGGTGTCCTCTAAAGCTAAGTTCATGTTGTTGTCATTTGCAGAAACTGAGTGAGCAAAGGTGGTAAACGGCAAACTACCTAATAGTAGTAAAAGCGATTTCTTAAACATGGCATCCTCTCTGTCTTATGTTTTGCCTAAGCTGTCCGGCTAACTTGGGTATAGATTAGCGCTGCACCGCGAGAGAAGATTGAACATTCCTGCCCAAGTTTTTGTACTTTGTTGCCCCCTCAATGAGTTGACGAAATGTGCAAAACTCGGCTAATTTCAGCTAGCAAGTGGAAGAGAACAAAGGAAAGAAAATGAAGTCCGAGCTTAAGTTTTATGACTCTGAATCTAATGCGCTATCAAGCTGTGGCGACGTGCTGGATATTGAGTTTTCAAACCATGGATTAGATTGGCCGGGCGTATTGGTAGAAAAAGGCACGTCCCCTTATTTTTATCCGAAGAATGTCTACACCCCATACTTCTACTTTGCACTGGCACTAGAAAAAGATTTGAATTGGAGCGTCGAAAAAGATGGCACGTTCGCCGATCTGAAAACCAGCCCGGGCAACATTTGGATTAACCCGCCTAAAACCCCGTTTACCCATGATGTGGCAGAGCCTTGTTACTTCGTGATTTTGGCGATTGAAGAGCAAGAGTTTTTCTCACACTGCCCGCTCAATTTAGAGGGAATTGAGCTGCAATTTTTGAACAACTACAACGTGTTGGATGAGACCATCAAAGGCATCATTGAACTGTTTATGTTGGAAGCGAAAGCCAAAGGACGAAATGGCAAAATCTACCTCAATAACTTGGTTTCACTCCTTGCAACCCACTACATTCAAAACTACTCCAACTACTTTGACCTTAAGAACAACCAGCTTGCTGCCTCTAAGTTCGACCAACACCAAGTCGATAAGATTGACCAATACATCGAAGAAAACATCGGCAACAACATCGCGGTTGATGACCTTGCAGACTTGCTTGGGTGTAGTAAGTTTTACTTTCTGAGGGAATTCAAAAAGCTTATCGGCGTAACGCCTTATCAGTACCTGATGAATAAGCGTTTGGAGCAAGCACGAGTGGCACTCTCTTCTGGCTCAGTTAATATCGCTTTAACGGCGCACGAGCTTGGCTTTAATGACCAATCCCACTTTACTCGTGCCTTCAAAAACCATTTCGGCATGACACCGGGGCAATTCGTTAAACAACAAGAAAGCTAATCTTAAGGTTGGTTAGCTTTCTTCCACTGCAAAGGGGTGATGCCATTCGCGCGTTTAAAGGCACGCACAAACTGAGTGGCATCAGCGTATCCCAAGTGCACAGCAATATCTCCAACGGCACTGTTTCTTTGAATCAAAACGCGTTTGGCAAAGGTAAAGTTGAGCGCCTCTTTTACCTCTCGAAAACTGGTGCCTTCTTGCTTCAAACTACGCTGCACCGTGCGCTTTGAAATGCCAATTAACTCGCTAAACACTTCCAAACACATATCAACTCGCCCTACATACGCAGACAAAGCTTGCTCAACATAGTAAGCAAAAGGCTTGTCTTCCGCGCATACATTTATGCTATCGATCCCTTCTAAAGCGGGATACTCCAACGCTAAGTGTTCTTGACCAAGAAACTGCGGAATATCGTTTCTGATTTGGAGCTCAGTTAAGGGTTGGCCTTGCGGGTGAAGCAGATAATAAGCGCTCGGCTCTTGCAGATTTGGGTACCAAGCTTTCATATACGCATGAAGATAAACCGTTAGAAAAAGCTCGGCTTCTATTTGCTCAAAAGCACTAGCATGAGCTTCTACACGAGTGAAATGAGCTGTCGTTTCTAAGCTCAAGGCTCTTAGACCTAAGCTCGTGAAGACGTTTTCCGGCGTGGCTTGATTGAACTTCAAATTAATACTCGCGTGCTTCGCGATACGTTGTAATGAAGAGACAAATACCGTTGCACCTAAGTGCTGCCTCAACCCGGATAGCAACCGAGAAAAGGCATGGAAAGGAATGAACTCAGCCGTTGAAGTGTCTAGCGCAAATGGCATGTCGGCTTGCTCTTGCAGTTGCGCCAGTGCTGTAGGCTCCAGAGCTAACTGACCAAGAAAATCATACACGATTGTTTTTCTAATCAATGGGATGGAATGACTCACACCTTCTCCTAGGTTCAACACGTCTCTTTTCATTACACGACTTCTGACGTTACTTGACTGGCTTTTCAAAAGATAGAACACGTGGCGCAAAATGCACATTTTCAGATTCCTAACTGGCTAAGATAACCACATCGCTTGAGTGAAGCTAAGGCAAAAAATTTGAGCCATAGATCGTATTTCACATCAAGTTTCCGTTATCGCTTAGAGATTGGCAGCAAGAACGTGAGTTTTGACTAATATTCAATTAGTTGAATTAAACTGTTCACGACAAAAGCCATCTCTAAACGCTAGATGCACCCATCAAAATAAACGGACTTACACTCACTATTGAGAGGTTACTATGATCAAGAAAATGTCATTGGCAGCAATCACTATCGCCGTATCAATGGGCTCCGCTTACGCCAGCGTAGAAAGCAAAACGTGGCCAGCCTCAGACAAAGCAAAAGCCTTTGTTCAAGACACCATTGTGATTGGCATGCTAGCAAGCCCTTATGGTGCTGGTTGGACAGATGATCAACAACTTCTCGATTACTTCCAATTAGCACGCGATAACGGCATTACTGGTCATGAATACACGATTACTGCGGCTGACCATAACTTTGATGACTTCATTTTCCACCACCACAAACACCGTGCAGCCATGGCGAAAGAACCAGACAATTTTATTGTTGCCCATTCCAACCAAGACATTGAGAAAGCGCACGTAGAGGGCAAAACCGCCGTTCTTTGGAATAGCCAAACTGCCACCATTTTGGAAGAAGACGTGACTCGTATGGCGCTGCTTAAAGACATGGGTTTGAAAAGCATGATCTTGGCGTACAACGATATTTTCCGTACCGGTTCAGGTCAATTAGCGGCCTACAATGGTCGCGATATTGGCTTAACGCCTTGGGGCCAATCGGTGATCGATGAGATGGTGAAATACCGTGTAATTCTGGACTTGAGCCATACCGGTTCCAAGACCGCCAATGATGCGATGGATTACATGGAAAAGAATCATGCTGGAACGCCATTTATCTACTCTCACTCAGTCCCTGCGGGTTTGTATAAGAGTGAACCCGATGCGACACCAAAAGGCTGTTATCGTGCAATCCCTGATGATGAGGCAATTCGTGCAGCGAAGTCAGGCGGTTACGTATCACCAACCTTTACCGAGTGGATGATGGATGGTGTATGGCCTGAGGACATTTCGCCAAAGCAGGCAGCGGATATGATTGATTACTATGTGAAATTGGTTGGTGTTGACCATGTTGGTATCGCTACCGATGACATGTTCTCCACAAAGGGCGTGGTCGATTTTGCGATGAAAAACGCCAAGATGTATGACGATGGCGGCTACATGATTGACGCCTTCAACAAGGGTGCAACAGGCAACGGCGAACTATCCAAGATCTTAGCCGCAATTACTGATGACTTATGGGCACGAGGCTATAGCAACGAAGACCTAGCGAAGATTTACGGCGGTAACAAGATGCGAGTATACGCCCAAGTTTCTGAAGGCGTTGACCCAAAAGCCTTCCAAGAGCAGTATTCAAAACGCTTGGAAATGCTAACAAAAATGCGCCACGAGCATATGGGTAAATAAACTCATTCCAAAACGCAAAAAGGCACCAACCGGTGCCTTTTGTTTTAGTTAGTCAGTGTACTTATAGCTCGTGCTCGGTACGTGCGATGATGTCGTCTTGAGCATCTGGTGATAGCGCGGTGAAGAAGGCTGAGTAGCCTGCAACTCGCACAACAAGATCACGATATTGCTCCGGGTTCTTCTTCGCAGCCAGCAAGGTCTCACGAGAAACGATGTTGTACTGCACGTGCCAACCTTTGTGGTGGTTGAAGAAGGTGCGAATCAACATAGATAGCTTGAGCTTATCCCCTTCAGACTCAACTGCCGCAGGGCTTAATTTCTGGTTAAGCAGCACGCCACCAAGGATCTTATTCGCTTGGATCTTACCGACCGAGTTGTACACTGCCGTTGGACCTAAACGGTCTGAGCCAGATGACGGGCTTGCGCCTTCTGCCAATGGCGTTTTCGCTTTACGACCATCTGGCGTTGCCATAGTTGAAGCGCCAAATGGGACGTTTGCCGAGATACTTGATGTACCTGCGTAGTAACCTCCGCCAATTGGACCACGCCCATGACGCGTATTAACGAACTGCTCTAGCTCATCAATGTACACTTGGTACGCGTCTGCCAGTAGTTGGTCTACTGCGTCATCATCGTTACCGTATTTTGGTGCAAAGTTGATAAGACGTTGGCGAAGCTGCTCGTTCTCCATGCCGTCGAAATCTTCTGCCAATGCTTTTGCCAACTCTGGTTGGGTGATTTGCGCATCATCGAAAACAAGGTGCTTGATAGCTGCTAGGCTATTACCTAAGTTTGCGATACCGACTTGTAAGCCAGATACCCAATCGTATTTCGCACCACCCTCTTTCACGGTTTTACCGCGAGCCAAACAGTCATCCACCAGCGTTGAACAGAAGATGTCTTGTGCCTGCTGTTCAAGCACGCTGTCCACTACCGTATCAATCTCAATCGATTTACGGGTGTAGTAGCGGATTTGCTCTGCCCAAGAAGCCGTCACTTGCTCAAAGTTCTCAAAGTTACCTTTTGCTAATGACTTATCGTGCGGCAAGAAGGCTTTACCCGTTGTTGCATCCACACCTTCGTTCAATGAAGCGAGCAGGATACGAGCGAAGTTAATGAAGCTCATACCCGTACAACGGTAACCCCATTTGCCCGGAACCGCCGTCTCGATACAGCCGATAGATGCGTAGTTGTAAGCGTCTTCTTTCTCTACGCCAAGCTTGATGAATTCAGGAATAACAATCTCATCGTTGTTGAACGCTGGCATACCGAAGCCGCATTTAATCACTTCGATACAACCCATTAAGAACTCTTGGTTCAAACCTTCGTGGTAACGCACACTCAAGTTAGGTTGCGTCGAACGCAACTGACCACAAGATTCCAGAATCGCCCAAGAAAGAGGATTCACTGCGTCTTCAGGCTCACCCTTTTCATTCAACTTCTGACCGCCGATACACACGTTTTGATACAGCGGAGAACCTGCCGATGCTTTCGAGTGAGCACCAGAGCGAATCTTGTTTACTTCAAGCAGCTTCAACCAACAGCTTTGTAAAAGCTCTAATGCAAAGTCTTTCTCAATCGTGCCATTTTCGATATCACGAACATAAAATTCGTTGAGGAATTGGTCCATACGACCGAAAGAAACCGAGTGACCATTCGATTCGATTTGTAGCATCAACTGAACGAAATAGCTCAACTGCAGTGCTTGCCAGAAGTTTTCTGGTGCGTGGCTCGCGACATGACGACAGTTTGCCGCAATGCTTTCTAATTCAGCTTTGCGCAGCGGGCGCGTCTCTTCTAGCGCCATTTTTGCTGCTAATTCAGCGTAGCTCACCATGTGGTCTTGAATGGCAAGCAGTACAATTTCGACCGATTTGTAGAACTGCTCTTTCTTCAAGCCTTCAAAGGTCGAAACATCATTGTTAGCACGGTGCTGACGAACATCCTCTAGCAAACCGTTCATGCCTAGCTTCAAGATTTTCTCGTTGTCCACCGCTAGGTGCGCGTCACCCGAAGTCATGTTGCCTTCAGCTTTAATGATGGTGCTGGCTAAGATCTCTTGCTGTTCATCAGTAAACAAACCATAACAACGGTCTTGAACGGTTTTACCGCGCCAGTACGGTGTGATGCTGTGGATGCTTTGCTTATCTTCTTCAGTAACCGCAAAGCCTGCACCAGGACGGTCGGCTAGCTCATCAATTTCCGCTTCAATCCAACGTACAGTGTATTCTGGGAAAATAGGCGCAGCGCGTACTTTGCTCGCTTGGTTACCGACGATTAACTCATCATGCTTAATCCAAATCGTACGAGTGCGTAAGTGCTCTTGCAGTGCTAGCGCACGTTGGACAATTACAGGTTTGTCTTCGTTCGCTTGATAAGCACGAGTGTATGCCTCTGCACGCTCGGTACAGACAGGTGGCGTTACGATATTTACCAGTGCCGATTTGTGCGCTTTGATACGCTCAGGAAGGTAATTCAGGTCCATAGTTAACCTCTTACAATCACGTTAAGTTGGGTGTTTTCGCTTGCGTATTGCATGGCGCTTTCTAGCAGTTCTGGTTTGTTTAATGGCTTGTCAGAACACTCGTAAGGCATATCGAGCAAACGGTATTTATTGATGCCGAGCGTGTGGTACGGCAGCAAGTGAAGTTCTTGGCAGCTTTCTAGTGAAGCCGCAAAATCGATGATGTCTTTCAACTCTTCGATGGTGTCATTGAACCCCGGCACAACGGGAACGCGAATCACAATGCGTTTCGCGATAGGTGCCAGTTTTCGGAAATTGTCTTTGATGCGTTTTAGTGAACCTTTCGCCCAGCTAAGAAACTTCTCTTCATCGGTGTGTTTTAAATCCGCCAACCAGCAATCAATATACGGCGCGGCTTTTTCAACGTTCTTCCACGGAACATGCATGCACGATTCAATAGCGGTAGAGACTTGGTTGTCATGCAGACGTTGTGCGAGTTCTGCCACCAAATCGGCTTGCATGAGTGGCTCACCACCGGAGAATGTCACGCCACCTTGGCTTTGGTCATAGAAAGGTTTGTCTTTCATTAAGGTGTCGAACAACATGTCTGATTTCGCCTCTTCACCGCAGACAGTCAGTGCTTGCGTAGGACAGACGTCTCGCAGCGCGATCAGTTGGTCTTCTTTGATGGCTTTGCGATTGATGATGATCTGGTTGTCGATGCGTTGAATACCATCACCCATCATTTCACTACCCGCTGTAGATTGAGTTGTGGCTTGATAAGCAGAAACGCACAGCTGGCAACCTTCCATACAACTTCGCTGATCAAATAAGAGTGAATGCTTTTCGCTGCGGCTTTCTGGGTTTTGACACCAAGGGCAAGACAAGCTGCATCCTTTAAGAAAAAGAATGGAACGAATGCCATCGCCATC
The DNA here is from genome assembly GCF_000305755.2 of Vibrio sp. HENC-03. Classification (NCBI taxonomy): domain Bacteria; kingdom Pseudomonadati; phylum Pseudomonadota; class Gammaproteobacteria; order Vibrionales; family Vibrionaceae; genus Vibrio; species Vibrio sp. HENC-03. Next base: position 371,330 of record NZ_JH976124.1, read on the forward strand.
ATGGGTAGAGAATCGTTGAATATTGAAATACATCTCTGCTTGCCTCTTGGTCTGTGCTACCGCTGTGTACTTAATCCGTTTCTTGCTGGTTAAGTCTTATCAGCGACTTTTCTTTGTTCGAACTGAAAGCTTCATTTGAGCGTTTACAAGTTTCACTTAACTTTCATTTAATGAAATTATTATAGTTTCAAATGAAATTTCAATTGATCAAAATCAAGATCTCGTTCGATTGTCAGATCTATAGTGATCCCATCATCAAAACGAAGATTTTGTTTAAGGTAGAAACCATGATTGAACTTTATTTAGATACTGCTGATGTGGCAGAAGTAAAACGCTTTAACCAGTGCCTACCGCTAAAAGGCGTGACCACAAACCCAAGCATTTTGGCGAAGTCAAAACAGGGACTGAATGAAACCCTAGCAGGCATGCAAGAAGCACTTGGTGGTACACCTCGCTTTCATGCTCAAGTTGTGAGTTCAACCGTCGAAGGTATGCTGGCAGAAGCGCGCCAACTGAATGAATTGCCTTACGATATGGTGGTAAAAGTGCCAGCAACAGAAACCGGCTTAGCAGCAATTAAGCTAATGAAAAAAGAGGGAATTCAGGTTCTTGCCACCGCTATCTATTCAGCTCAACAAGGTTTCCTTGCAGCACTGTGCGGTGCAGACTATCTAGCACCTTACGTAAACCGCATTGATGCGATGAACGGCAACGGTGTTGAAGTGGTCGCAGATCTTCAATTGTTGCTCGATCAAAACCAACTACCAGCGAAGATTTTGGCAGCCAGTTTCAAGAATACTCAACAAGCGATGGAGGTGATGAAACTGGGCATCGAAGCCATTACATTGCCAACTGATGTGGCGGCACAAATGTTCGCACATCCAGCAGTAAAACCGGCGGTTGAGCAGTTCGATAAAGACTGGAAAGAGACGTTCGGCGAGAAACTTTCATTTGAAAGCTGATTAAAAGTAGCAGCTAAACTTCTTAGTTAACAATAAAGGGAACCTTAACTCACCCTGTGCGCCGGTGAGTTTAAGATTCCCTTTTGTATTTCAGATAAAGAGGTGAGGTTTACAGCAGTTCTCTATTGGTCAGTGACCAAAGGTACACGCGCTTGAGTAAACTAATTTTGAACCTCTTACGAATACCTCGTTTGGAATAGCGGAGTCGGTCTGGTAGCGCAATGGCTTTCATCTCGGTCTTCATTTCTTTTCTATCCACCAACACAGTAGACCTCCGATGCAGTAAGCCAGCAGATCTTTCCAATCAAATGTGGCGCCCAAAATCACTGCCAGAGGCGATGAAGATTCGATACCAAGCCAAGCTGCGACCTGAAGCAATTGCCCCAACTCGACGGCAAACGCAATCAACACCACCAGTGAAACCAGCCAGTTAACGGGCATGGAGAACAAGCTTGCAAGAAAGTAGTAGAGCCAAACCACAACCAGAACATCACCAAATGTCGGACGAATAAAGCTGTCTCGAACATAGAGCGCAATAACGACCAATGTGATAAAACACACCAAGCTTTTGAGTCCATTTTTTGCAGAAAATCGCAGGTGGATAGCGGACGTCTCTTCCACCATATCGCTTGGCTTAGCAGTGAGAATTGCTCGCTTAAATATCTTCATGATTCGCCTTTGCACTTTCTTCTGCTTTCTTATTTCGTGCGTACCAGTCGATGTTGCGTGTAATGACCATAGTGAAGCTCAAAATCGCGAAGCACAGTAATGTCCCCATCACCAATGCGTAGCTTTCTGCTTGTAGCAAGCCAAACAGTAATCCGTAGAGAGTAAGTAAACACGCTCCGAATATCGCCCCGTGCTTGGTGTTGCTCAACATACCGCTCACGTACACACTTAAAAGCCCGGTCGATGCAACTGCCGACACCACATATGCCCAGTTGAAGCCGAGGTGTTCACTCATCGAAATCAGCAACAGATAGAAAAGCGCTAAAGCCAGACCAATAAAACCGTATTGTACTGGGTGAACCGGACGCGCTTGGAACAGCTCCAGTAAGAAGAAACTCGCAAATACTAATGTGATAACCAAAAGTGAATAGTTCACAGCTCGGTGAGATTTCAAATAGTGGTCCACGGGATCAATCAAATCTACGCCCATTTGTCGCTGTTCAAGCTCGTGACAAGCGTGATTCGATGACAAACAGCTTTGGAACAGCTGCGCAATATTGGTAGAGAAGTTGTTGCTCGCCCACTGTGCGTTAAATCCATCTTCAGATACTTCTGATGACACTGGTAAGTAATCACCGATAAAGCTTGGATGCGCCCAAGTTGAAGAGAGTTCAACCGTTGTTTGACTGCCAATTGGTGTGACTTGAAGCTGTCCCATCCCTTGTAGCAAGAAGTTAAGATCGAATGCCAAAGGTTGTGCTGGGTTTAGGTCTGCAAGTGTCAGATCACTGTGGAAGCCTTGTGGTAACTGATTTAACCCCGTTCCCGGTGCGACTTCGATATCAGAGCTCGCCATGGTCATGTCATCCAAACGAATCAATCCACGGCTGTCTTCAATGCCAACGACTAGGCTCATGTTTTCAATATCAAGCCCCAGCAACGCCGCGAGATCGTCTGCATCAAAAGTGCCTTTCAGTGCCACTTGTACTTTGTATAAACGCGCACGGTAAATGCCTCGGTACTTTTCAAAACTGTCCAGATTCGCGCTCATATCAAAAGTGCTAGGTAGGAGGAATTTACGACGCTCTTTAATCTGTACTTTGTCATCTCGGTAACTGGTTTCGGTGTAGTTAACCATGATGAATGGACCAATGATGCGCTGTTCGCCACTGCTGCTGCGTGCGATGTCATTTCTGACTTCATCTTGGCGATATGAGCGTTCTGAGATCAGCCCTGTGACCATTGAAAGCGGGATTTGCAGTAAAACAAACAAAAACAGCACGAAGGCGAACTTCGTGCCGAGTTGGTTATTGAGGATCTTTTTCATGTTTCATTCTCCATTTGCTGATGGGAGTAATCTAAATCAGCAATTTGGAGAACGAATGGAGCTAATGTGGAGTTTCTATGGAGTTGGTAAAATCAGGGTCACTTTCACGCCAGAATCGACGTTTTCTACTTGCAACTTACCTTTGTGTAGCTTGGTCACTTGCTCAACAAAATTCAGCCCGAGCCCAGTGCTCTTAACACCATTTTCCCTGGCGAGGGAGTAGAAGCGCTCGGTTAAACGAGGCATTGCATAGTCGGGAATGTGAGGGCCTGAATTGAAAATTGACAGGCACACCTCTTCTTTCGCGACCTCAGTTTTCCATTCAATGCATCCCTCTGAATGAACAAAATCCAGCGCATTGTCCATCAGGTTAAAAACGGCTTGTTTCAGTAAGAAGGCATCACCAAGCACGGAGGGATGGTCATCAATTTGAATGTTGGCAGTGACCGACTTAGCACTCAAACGCACATCCGCCGATTCAAGCACTTCATTGACCATTTGTTTTAGCGAGATAGCTTCGACTTGCTCTAGCTCAGGGCGCTTTTCAAGACGAGCAAGTTCTAGCAACTTATCAATCAATGACTGCATGCGGTCGCTTTCTCGCTCAATGTTGCCAGCAAAGCGCGTGACCTTTTCTTCAGGCAACGGCATTTGCAATATTTCACTCGCGCCTTTAATCGCTGATAACGGGCTTTTCAGCTCATGAGTCAGCGTCTGTACGTACTCTTCCACATATTGTTTGCCGTCGAGTTGGTTGCGCATTTTCTCCAATGCGTCGCTTAGCGTACCGTACTCATAGAAGATACGAAATGTCGGCTTAGAGACCTTTTCGCCCTCACCCATTTTGGTTGCGTAGTCTTCTAGCTTGTTCAGTGCCGAGTGAATTCGCCAAGCAAACAATGCCCCTGCCAATAGCACTAAACCACTCATCCACACCATCCAAAACAGCACATTGCGTTTAGAAAGATCGATGAAGGGTTGTACTGAGCGATTGGATTTTGCCACCGTCACGCTGCCAATGATTTCACCTTTGTGGTAAATGGGCGCAGCAACATGCATAACGGTTGAGAGTGGATCTTTCGGGTCTTCGATGGTACTGCGCGCGCCGTATTGACCACGCAACGTGAGATACACATCGTTCCATTGCGAGTAGTCTTTGCCTACGTCTTGCTGCCAAGAATCCGCAATCACAATGCCTTGTTTGTCGGTGATGTAAATTCGATGGTTAATCGCTTTTTTGCCAATTTCCCAAATGCGCGCTTGAGGCTCTCGCTGCCCATAAGCCGCTAGTAGTTTGGAGAAGCGACTCTCAGACAACTTTCCGTTCGCAACATCTTCTTCTGCCAATACCGCAAGCAAGTTCGCCATATCCACCAGCGTTTCTTCGGTGGTTTGACGCACGGTTGGCTTAAGTTCTTGGACAACCGTTTTGCTCACCATGTAAGCCGTCATCCCGACTAAGATGAAGTAGAGAAAAAACAGTCTGAGTCCAAGAGGGATCTTCGGCCAGCGATTCATCATTCACCTTTAATGCAGTAGAAGTAACCAAAGCCACGCTTGGTACAGATGCGTTCAGACATCTCAAACGGCTTTAACTTATGGCGAATGGCTTTGATGTGGGTATCGATATTGCGCTCATATGCAGCCTCTGGCGCCATGCCTGCAGCGACCATGAGCTGCTCTCGACTCAATACATTGGAAGAGACGGAAATCAGTTTATCGAGGATCTTAAATTCGACCGCGGTCAGCCCAAGCATTTGCCCACCCACACCATAGTCGAAGTTTTGCGCAACCAAATCATGGCTCAATTGAGGTTGTTCTGGAACAGCCACAGGCTCTGGTTTGTGCTCTATCATTGGCGCTTTAGCTTTGATTCGAAGTTTAATGCGAGCCAACATTTCGCGCGGGCTAAATGGCTTAGTCACGTAATCATCTGCGCCAATCTCCAAGCCCACTACACGGTCAATTTCATCGCTTCTTGCGGTGAGAAAGATAATGGGAATATCAGAAAACTCACGGATGGTTTTGCACAATTCAAACCCATTACCATCCGGTAAGCCTACGTCTAACACAAGTAACGCTGCAGAGTTATGCTGCAAAAAGGCCAAGCCCTCTCCTGCCGTTGCAAACCACTCTGCGTGGTAGCCATCCATCTCTAATACATGAATCAGGTTCTCTGCAATGGCAGATTCATCCTCAATAATGACGACGGTTGATTGGTCGCTCAATGTTCTAACCTCACTGACGATACTTGTTTAGATGCACATCTTGTTCACTTACTTTGGCGCAAAGGCTATCGGATTGATACCACAAAGGCAAAATCCGTGAATAATATTAATCAAACACCCTCTCATTCAGCGTGGTGAACTTATCACTCACACTGATGAGTCACTACAATTGTGAATACAATGATTTCAACCATTGATATGAACAGTGTTCATTTTACACTCGAGTTATCAATTCGATTTTGTTTAAAGGACAGTAACTGATGAAAAGAGCGCTAATCCCCCTAGCTTTACTCACTTTGCTCTCTGGTTGCGCCAGCATGTCTCCGGATGAGTGCAAGACGGCGAACTGGTACAAGGTAGGTTATCAAGATGGCCGAGACGGCAACGATCCAAACGTTATTAATAGCTATACCGAAGACTGTGGTGAAGCGGGCGTGACACCAGACCGAGCGAAATGGAAAGAAGGTTTTGATAAAGGCACTATCCAGTATTGCTCACCAGACAATGGTTACACTGTCGGTATCGAAGGCAAAGAATATTACGGTGTGTGCAGCAGCAAAGAGTTCATTGAGAACTACCAGTTAGGCCATCAAGAATATCAACGCCAGCAACGCATCCAAGAGATCGATACTGAAATCTCGGTCATCGATAATCAACTTGATGGCAATCCAGACAAAGACAATGCCAAACGTCTGAAAGAGAAGAGAAAGCGATTGGCTGACGAGCGCTCAGACCTCTTGTCGCCAACCATCAACTTGAATCTAAATTTCTAAATCGATTGGATTTAGCTTCTAAAAAATTAATGGCCCTAGCTCAGTTCTAGGGTCATGAATTGGCTGTTTGGATCGAGTTCATAGTCACCAAACGGCTCGCAGTACACAAAGCCATGCTTTTCATACAACAGGCGCGCAGGTTTAAAAAATTCCATCGAGCCCGTTTCTAAACTCAAGCGCTGCAAGCCTTTTTGCTTCGCTTGCTCAATCACATGAATCAATAATTGAGACGCCACACCTTGGTTTCTTGCCGCTGGCGTGGTGCGCATGGATTTCAGCTCCGCGTGTTGGCCATCCAATTCTTTAATCGCAGCACAACCAAGCAGTTGTTCACCCTTCCATCCAGTCCAAAATGTCACTTCTGGTGCTTTGAGGTTATCTAAATCTAACGCATGCACGCTCTCTGGTGGCGACGTGGCGTACATGTCTTGCAAATGTTCTTCTAGCAATGCGATGACTGCTGTTCTTTCTAAATTGTCGACTTCAATGTTCACATATCGTCCTTGAGCGTTTGTGCTTATTCATTCAATAGCATTGAATTTATTGCATAACTTTAGCCGATACAATCTTTTACTCCGCCTTTTTACAACCGCTGGCGCATGATGTGTTGAGGCCCAACTGGTCCACCATGATACTGTTCATTGGTATCTTCAAAACCTGCTTTCAAATAGCACTGATAAGCCGGTACATTGCGGCAATTGACCGTCAAATAGAGAAAATCAAAGCTCGGAAAATGCAATTTAGCGTAATCAGCAAACTGGCTGATGGCTCGCTTGGCAATGCCTTTACCTTGATGACGATGATCCAACAACAACCAACGCACGCCTAAACTCTTTTCCGGACAGAAATCGTAGTTCTCGCTGTATCCCGCATCGAAGACAAAAAAGCCGACCACTTGATCATCCAATAAGATCAAATGCGCTAGCTCTGTCGGTTTAAGACTTCCCAATAACTCTGGAATATTTGCGACTGTGTATTGGACTTGATCCTCTAAGACTTGCAGCTCAAGGGTTTGCTCATGACGGCATGGCGTGTACTTTTCAATGGTAATCATAGTCATCCTTGCTGTTTTTATACCCATTTCATACAGGGTATGTCGTAAATGGAAAAACCTGCTGTCGTATTTCCCACTCGCAGGCAAACGTTTAGCACACTATTATCCTCATCAACTGTTAGTGAGGTTGTCATGTTTCGTTTTCTGCTTTGTAGTTTCTCTCTTGTTTTACTCTATCCTACCGCCATTGATCTTTATCTTGTAGGTTTGCCTCAAATTGCCGCGGATTTAAACGCCAGTGAATCACAATTACACATCGCGTTTTCTATTTACCTTGCAGGTATGGCAACCACCATGCTGTTTGCAGGTAAGATCGCCGACTCCGTTGGCCGCAAACCGGTGGCGATGGTAGGTGCAGCTATTTTTATTGCAGCATCATTGCTCGGCGGAATGGCAGAACAATCCAATACGTTTTTAATCGCACGTTCTGCCCAAGGTATTGGGGCTGGCTCTTGCTATGTGGTTGCTTTTGCTATTTTGCGCGACACATTGGATGACAAACGCCGCGCTAAGGTGCTGTCGATGCTTAACGGCATTACCTGCATTATTCCTGTTATCGCCCCCGTTGTTGGCCATCTCATTATGCTCAAATTCCCTTGGCCAAGCCTGTTCACCACAATGGCTGGCATGGGTGTGGTGGTTTGTTTGCTTTCGATGGTAGTGCTGAAAGAATCCAAGCCTAGTGCATTGCCACAACAAAACACCGCTTCAGCTTCTACCCAAGAAACGTTCACGGAGCGCTTTTTCATCAGCCGACTCATCATTACGGCCATCGGCGTGACCACCATTCTTACCTACGTGAATGTCTCTCCAATGCTGGTGATGGGCGAACTTGGTTTTGATCGTGGCGGCTATTCTTCTGTCATGGCAGGCACTGCGCTCGTAAGTATGATCACTTCTTTCTCTGCGCCATTGGCTTTGTCCTACTTTAAGCAACGCACTCTGATGCTGACTTCGCAAACCTTGCTTGTCAGTGCGGCGATGGTGATTGGTTTTGCTCATCTAAACCAATGGGGAATCCCATTTTACTTATTCGGATTTGGGCTGATTTGCGCTGGCTTCTCGATTGGCTTTGGCGTGGCCATGAGTCAAGCGCTCAGCCCTTTCTCTCTGCGTGCTGGTGTAGCAAGCTCCCTACTGGGCATCGCTCAAGTGTGTTGCTCTGCCCTCTACATCTGGTTTATGGGGTTCATCGGCGTTAATGCGCTGAATATGTTGGTGTTTGTGTTAGCTATAGGTGGCGCAATCAGCTTGGCTCTAATACTATTTATTCCTAAGCCTGCTCATGAAAGCCACTATGAAGAAATCACTAACCCGTCTTGATCTCAACCTGCTGTTCACTCTGCAATTGCTGCTGCAAGAGCAGAGTGTTTCCAAAGCGTCGAAGAAGTTAAACGTCACGCCGTCAACGGTAAGTAAATCGCTTAATAAGCTTCGTGACTGGTTTGATGATCCTCTGTTTGTGAAAACACCGAAAGGATTAGCGCCCACTCCATTAGCGCAAAGCATGGAGCAAGATCTGGCAGAATGGCTACAAATTGGTAGCCAAATTGCAGAGAAGCGCAGCGATATAGCCCCCAAAGGCGTGCGCTTTGATCTGACCATTGAGTCACCTTTAGTGCTGACAATTCTTGATGATCTTCTTGTTGCCATCCACCAGCGCTACCCAGATGCGAAAGTCAAAACCAGTAACTGGGATTACGATTCACTCGACGCGATTGTACGTGGAGAGGCAGACATCGGCTTTACCGGCAGAGAGAGCCATCCTCGCTCGAAAGAGTCACTCGACCTGCTTCCCTACTTCCTCGATTTTGAAGTGCTGTTTTCAGATTTACCTATGGTGTACCTACACAAAGATCACCCCGCTTTGGATCAGGAATGGAATCTTGAGACCTTTTTGAGTTACCAACACATCAATATTGTTTGGGAAAAGAGTGAGACGTGGGCACTGGACGAAGTGTTGAGTGAACTTGGTTTACAGCGCTCCATTGGCTTAACCATGTCGAGCTTCGAACAGTCTCTATTTATGGCCGCGCAACCACACCACAATATGCTGACCACAGCGCCGCAATACTGTGAAAGTTACACCAAGAAGCTGCATCCAGATTTGGTGTGCTTACCCATTCCTTTAGAGCAACCACAACAAGAAAAACTGCTGATCCCGTTCACCATGATTTGGCACAAACGTAATGCGTACAATCCCAAACTGGTGTGGTTGAGAAACTCCATCAAGTCGCTTTATGGGGAGAAGAGCAGCAGCAATACGTGATTGCTTCTTCCACACATTACTGATAAATTTCGCGCGTTTTTAACCCTATTTTCAAGGAGGTATTTCCAATGATTCGTTTTCAACACACTCATTTTAATCAACGTCCTTACGTTGTTTTAGGATAACTAAAACCCCTAAATTCAAGTAAGGACGACAAGCTAACTTATTGTCGGAATTACAACTATGTTTAAAAAACTGAATGAAGCAACCGCCAAACCAGCCGTTTGGTCAGCATACACTGCAGACGTACTGTGGACAGATAACCACATTGCGAAACAGATGCTCAGCTTCCACCTTAACCAAGAAATCGAAGCCGCGTCGCGCTCATTCAACTTCATTGATGAATCTGTTGACTGGCTGGTGTCTGAATTTGGTCTCAACCAAGATTCAAAAACCATCGATTTTGGTTGCGGCCCTGGCCTTTACACCCAACGCTTAAAAACGCGTGGTGTAGGCACGGTGCTCGGATTGGATTTCTCGCAAAACTCACTGGAATATGCGACTCAACAAGCAGCGTCTTCTAATCTCGCTATTGAGTATCACTTAGGCAATTACCTAGAGTTCAGTGACACACGACAGTTTGATTTGATCACGCTTGTTATGTGTGACCTTTGCGCGCTCAATCCAACTCAACGTGCGACGTTGTTTGCTAAGTTCAAAACACTGTTGGCTGAGAATGGTGCGATTGCATTAGACGTGTACACGCAAACACGTTTTAACAAGCAAGCTGAAGCGCTGACACTCAACCAAAATGCCATGAACGGTTTTTGGAGTGCAGAAGATTACTGGTGTATTCAGTCTTCATTCAAATACGACACTGACCTTGTCACGCTAGACAAGTACGTGATAACTGAAGCGCAACGAGAGTGGACAGTCTATAACTGGCTGCAACACTTCACTTTAGACATGCTTAAAGCAGAACTTGCGCCGCATGGTTTAGAAGTTCAAGCAACCTACAGCGACTTGCGCGGAAAGCCGTTCGTAGATGGTGACGAAATGGCGGTGGTGATTCGTCATAAATAATGACCAACCCAAGCTAGAGCGACACTGCTATCAATAGCAAAAGGGGCGATACTCTCGCCCCTTTTTCGTGTTTCGCTATTTGCTTTGGTGCTTATTCCGCGCTCACAACCTTTTTCTCTGCAAGTGCCATGGCGATATTCGCTTTGCTGTACGCGCTCTCATTGATGAAGTGCGGATAGATATCCTGTTTGCCTTCCCAGAAAATGTCGTAACCAAAGAAAGTCGCGAGTAGTGGTTCGCCCGGTTTGACTACCTCGAAGTCTCGTCCACAGATCATAGGGTGCACTGTCGCGACACGCATACCATCGTGATCGACAGGGATCATCACTTCTTCAGTGTAAAAATACGCATCGTAGTCGTTCAGCTCACCAACTTGCCCAAGATTATGTTGCTCAAGGTAATCGAGCACCATGGTCAGCATCTTCTTCATTAGCTCTAGCGTGTCGTACTTCAGTGAGCCATGCGCTTGAGCTCCAACTTCGATCATCACGCCATGCTGCCCGGTGGTGCACAAATAAGGTTGGTCATCCCACGCTTTTCTATCTTCAAATAGAATGTTGGCTTCAGGCATACGTTGTTTCACATATGCCCCCATCTTGCGATAGAACACGTCGTTAGAAACCAAAATCAAGGTCGCACCCATGTTACTGGTGGTGTTGTGCAGATCGATGATCAATTGATTCTCTTGGTGAGCATGTACTTGCGTGAATTGCTGCGCGATTTCAGTTTCTTGCTGAGTCGCAGGTGATGATTGACTCGCCAAGGCAAATTCACGGTTGAGATCGGTTTCAACATAACGAACATTTTGCTTTACCGCTTCAGGGTTGCCAAGCACGCACTGAGTATTGAACGTCGAACGCTCAGCAACATAAAGACGATCTTTGATCAGCTTTTGAAGATAAATGCCAGAAAGCTCATTACCATGCGTACCTGCCACAAGCAGAACACGATTAAGTTTGTCCATAAAAGTGATATTCCAAATATTGAGTAAAAGTGAGTTTTGATTGAGATTGAGCAGCGCCTTCTTAGCGAAACGCCATTGCGCCTTTCCCTACGCCTTCATAAGCGATGATTTGTAACGACTGCCCTTCTTCCAGTGAAGGAGCAATTTCATTGGCGATAAACACAGCCAACAACTCTACCGTCGTATCGGTGTTCAATACTTCGGTTTCGCTGTGCGCAATAGCAAGTTGGAAGTCACCTTGTGAAGTGGTGTATCGGAAACCAAAATGCGTATCGCAGTTGATGAGGCTCGCATGTTCGCTCAGTTCCAAATGACTAATCTCAACCAGATCTTCGATAGAAGCGAGGTAGATATCCTGCCAGCGCTGCGCAAAAGCGTCCTCACGAGCGGTATCGCGCTGACCATCAACCAGAATTTGAATCGGTGAACGATGCCCATGTGCAATACGCTGACAATTGCCGTCGTGCTTTTTTAAACCGTGGGTGTAGTGATAGTAAGCGCCATCGAGTTTTTCATGACGCAAGGTCACGTCAATCGATGCCACATTAGTTGGTAAATGACCTTGCAGAACTTGGTGGATGTGTTGCGTTACGCTCTCTATTGAGATTTCTTGTGCATCAACGAAACAAAAGGCTTCATCTGGGCAATGCAGGTGAATGCTCTTTTCTCCGCGCACGAGATCGACTTGTGTATAACCTGCTTTAGTATTCTCCCTTTCAACTGCGGAATTCTTTACAGGGACAAGCAAGCGGTGATCAACGTACTGATCGACCAATTGTTTGATTTGTTTTTTTACTTTCGAGAAATCCAGCACCATGCTCATCTCATTGAGATCGCCGTGCATTACTACGTCCAGAATCCAGCTCTCGCCGACCATGCCTCGTGTTTCACACAAATACGAAGCATCAATAACCGTGAGATCGTTAACAAATAGATTCAATCTGAATTCCTCATTTTATGTTGAGTCTAAAAATCAAATGTTATGTTATAACACTTGCCGCTTTCGCTCAATTTCGCAAAGTGATGTTCTTTCCACTCTGCGTTGCGCTATGGTTTCAGCTATAACTAATCACTTTATCAACTAATTAGCCCTTTCGATTTAACGCTACACTGCGACTCTTAATGAGATTTGAGGATAAGGAATGCCGACATTTTTACTGACCGCGATTGCCATGTTGGCGTTTGCCGCCAATTCGCTGTTGTGCCGTTTGGCATTAGCAGCAGGTTTGATTGACGCGGGCAGCTTTACTCTTATCCGTTTACTCTCTGGCGCCGTGACTCTCATCGCCATCATGTTTTTGCGTGGCAACTGGCGCAGCCAAATCCCAACGACTCGATTCAGTGTGTTCGCTGGTGTGGCCTTATTTGGGTATGCGGCACTGTTCTCTTTCGCTTATGTAAAACTAGCAGCTGGAACTGGAGCCTTGTTACTTTTTGGTGCCGTACAGCTAACTTTGCTCGTACTCTATTGGTGGCAAGGGCAACGGTTTAAAATACTCGAACTTGTCGGTATTGCGGTTTCTTTGCTTGGGTTTGCGTGGTTAATGCTGCCATCGGCAACACGTCCTGATGTTTGGTCAGCTTTGTTAATGGTGTTGTCAGGTATTTGTTGGGCAGGATTTACCGCCTTGGGTAAGCAAGCTCCCACTCCTAGCAGCGGCATTACTTGGGGATTCATTACCGCTTCTATCTTTGGGCTTTTACTCTCTCCTCTTCTACTAGAGTCCATTCATGTTACGTTGCAAGGCGTAATGCTCGCGGTTGCATCCGGCGCCATCGCCTCTGGTTGCGGTTACGTCCTTTGGTATCAAGTGATGCAAAAACTGACCTTGCTGCAAGCGGCAGTCAGCCAACTTTCTGTTCCTGCGATTGCGTTAGCCTTAGGAAGCGTAATGTTAAGTGAGCCGCTCACCACTCACTCAATCATCACCAGTGCCATCATTCTTGGTGGTATCGCTTTGGTATTTTTATCTCGCTCCCAAAAACCAACAAAGACTCCAGCAAGCTAATAAAAAATAGAAACTTTCCCCTCAACTTATCTCCCATCATCTATGCTTTTTGTTAGGCACTTGTTTTCACAGCACTTTGGACGTGAGCAATGCCTAACGCGCTGGCGATGAGCCTTGAATAGAAATTTGGTTTGGTAACTCCTGCAAAACTGTATCAGTAATGAGATTTTCTAGTTAAACGTTTTCTTGGTCATTTTTCCCTCACGCCATAGCTAACGGGGTGTGAACGGCGATTTGAGCATTTTGAGCCAATTTTGTTTTGACAAAGGATTTACAAACCACCTCTTTTCAATCGCTATATTCCGCCTCCGCAATTTTTTCAGAACGAAATTCTGATTATTGATTGAATAAATTCATCCACTTACAAACATAAGCCTGAGCTAACTTTGAAACTATGAACGAAAAAAGCAAATTCGCCACAAAAGTAGCGCTTAGCCTGACTCTGGCTTATCTGATCCCATTTGCCATGGGTTGGCCGCAAGCGTCGACAGCTGCAACGACAGTCATGTTGATCGCTTCAACAGGCAGCCGTCGTGAATCGCTAGCGAAAGGCACATTGCGAGTGTTGGGTACTTTGGTCGGTGCTGTGATTGGCTTGTTGCTAGTTGGAATGTTTGCCCAAGATCGCATCATGTACATGCTCAGTGTCTCTGTGGTTGTGTCCTTTATCTTCTATTTCCGTAACGCTTACCAAAAAGACCCAACCCTGCTTGCCCTAACCGGTGTAATGACTTTGATGATGTCGAACGGTGGCGATGCAGAAGGCGCATTTATGTACGGCGTTGACCGAGCGTACATGACCATCTTTGGCGTGGTGCTTTACACCATGGTAGGCACATTCTTATGGCCAACAAAGACAGAGCAAAACCTTCGTCAGCTTATTGAACAACTTAACCAAGCTCAGCAAGCGCTGTTCGCAGCGATTTTACAGAACTTCGAACAAAGGCATGCTCAACAGCAAGGGTTGGTTCCTGCTTCAGGCACGCAAGACGGTGAAGAAGACGAAGAACCAAAGCCCACTATCGACGAGTTGCTAGACAAAGTCTTTGCCGCGCAAAACGCACTAGAGCAACGCTTCGCAACGGTGAGTGTCGAGTGCAGTGATGTCTCGGCCTACATGAAAGAATGGCAACTTGCCGTCCACTTCAACAAGCAAATCACCCAAGAACTCAGCGTGGCAGCACACAGTCACTTTAGCCACCAGCAAGACCGAAGCTGCATCAACAACTTCGATCAAGCCATCGAAGAAATTCAAACTCTATTCAAAACCTGCCAAGAGATGTGGGACAACGAAGGCCCTGCCTTTCGCGCGCAGGAATTTAAAGTTGATTACAACCAACAGGCTTTATCGGACGCCCCACACCTTGCAAAAGGCTCCGCGCTCACGCTTGGCCACTTGCTTAAATTAATGCACCAGAGCTTATCTCGCTTAGCAGAGAGCATCAGCTGTATTGATTCTGTGACCAACAATGTTTCGTTCAAACAAGAATTGCCGAAGCAGAAGAGCAAGTTCCTTTGGTGGGATGCTGAAAACTTCAAAACCGCAGTGAAAACCTTCACCACCTACTGGGTGGCAGGGTTGATTTGGATTTACTTCAATCCACCGGGTGGCTACTCGTTTGTTACCTTCTCCACCATCTTTATGTCACTGCTGTCGTTCGTACCTGTTCACCCATTCATGTTGCTGATTTTGTTTACGTTTGGCTTCCTATTTGCGGTGCCTTCGTACGTCTTCATCTTGCCGGGATTAGAACTCGGTGGCGAACTCGGGTTGTTCATCTTCATCTACACCTTTATCGGCTTCTACTTGTTTAAAGGGCCGGTGACCATCTTCTACATGATTGGCTTGTTTGTCCTCGGTCTCGACAACAACATGACCTATCACTTTGGCATTCTGATGACGATCATGACCTTGTTCTACATGGTGGTGTTCATGATCATTTTCGCTCACTACTTCCCGTTCAACTCCCGTCCGGAGCACTTGTTCTTGACCATGAAGGAGCGGTATTTCAGGCATGTGGGCGATTTGTTCTCCAGTTACCACGAGCAGTCTGAATCGGCTTACAAGAAGATGAAACGTTCACTGCACTTGGTGACACTGAACGTCTCTTCTAAAAAGCTCAAAGTGTGGGGGTCGAAGATCAACCACAAGCTGTTCGACAAGACACCGCCAGAAGCGATTGGTGCATTCAGCAAGTCTTGTGACGCCCTGAGCAACCACGTCAACATTCTGATTGCTGCCGAACAAAAGCTGTTAAGTAACCCACTTATCAAGCAGTTACGCAGCAAGCATACCGATTCCATATTACCTCTGATGGCTGGCGCACTCGCAAGCCATCAGGCGACCGACGAACTCGATTCTGTGTTCGAAAAATACAGCCAGGATTACCAATCCTTTGAAAATAAACTGGAAGATTTCTTTAGTGAGTTGGATTTATCTGACTACGCTTATTCAGAGATTGCCGGTTTTTATATCTTGCTGAATTTAAAACGGAACGTGTTCGAAGCGATCAACCAATGCAAGCAAACCTACGAGGATATCGATTGGGTGAACTTACGTCAGAAGCGGTTTTAAAGGTGAGGATATGATGCTTCTAAAACTAACTAAACCAAGCCTCGCCATACTCTCTGTACTCGGATTGAGTGCGTGTACGACTTTGGGTCCGGACTACGTCCATCCAGAGCAAACCGCCTTGCCAAGTGATTGGTCGGTAGAAAAAGCGGCGCAAGACACACAACAATCCGAGCAAAAGCTGCAGCAGTGGTGGCAGCAGTTCAACGATCCAACACTGAACCAACTGGTTGAGATGGCAAGCCAACAAAACCTCGATCTTGAGGCGGCGGGTTTGCGCATCGTCCAAGCACGTTCGCTATTGGGCATCTCAACTGGATTGCAATACCCACAAGTGCAAACCGTATCCGGTAACTTAGCCAGAGCTTATGTGAACGACCAAGGCGTGAATAATGCAGCGCTGTCGTTTGATGCCGGTTGGGAGATGGATATTTGGGGCAAATACACACGTGGCATTGAATCAGCTGAGGCTGGTTACTACGCATCGATTGCGTCATACCACGACATCATGGTGACCATCACCTCTGAGGTGGCACGCAACTACATCAACTACCGCACGTTCCAAGAACGTATTTTGCTTTCTCGTCGAAACATCGAGATCCAAGAGCGCGTGGTGAATATTACACAGGTGCAGTTTGATTCGGGTAACGTAACCGAGCTCGACGTTCAGCAAGCGAAGAACCAACTCTTCAATACTAAAGCGGCGCAACCTTCGCTTGAAATTGCAATGAAGCAGTCGCGCACGGCATTGGCACTGCTGTTGGGTGTCCTGCCAGAAGACGTTGAAAAGCTGTTGCAATCAGATGGCTTTGCCCAGCGTATGGCTGATTACGAAAACCAGTTCAAATCCTCAGGCAGAAAACCTGCTTTGTCTGGAAATGATGAACGTTCCATCGTGCCTCGCCCTCCTCTGTTGGAGGACAAAGTGGATGCGAACCTAGTAATGCGTCGACCTGACTTGCAGGTTTCAGAGATGCAAGCACGAGCGCAAAGTGCTCAGATTGGCGTTGCAGAAACCGCACTGTACCCAAGCTTCACCCTGTTCGGCTCAATTGGTATCGACAGTACAGTACCGGATGGCAGCAGTTTTAGTTTCAGTGACTCGTTGACCATGGTCGCGGGTCCAAGCTTTAGCTGGAACATTTTCCAGTACGGTCGAGTGAAGAACAACATCCGCTTTGAAGATGCTCGCTTCCAAGAAACCATCACCAACTACAACAAGAAGGTGCTGCAAGCGGTTAATGAAGTAACCAATGCGCTGGAAGCTTACGACTTGTACTTGGAGCAAAAATCGTTGCGTCTGCAATCGGTGAACTCATCCATTCGTGCGTTCAACATCTCGATGACCCAATACGAAAACGGTCAGATTTCTTTTGAGCGTCTGTTGAATTCAGTAGAGAAGATGACTCGCGCAGAAGACAGCTACGCCACCATCAAAGGTAACGTTGCAAACCAAGTGGTTGCCCTCTACAAAGCACTCGGTGGTGGTTGGGAAACCCAAACTGGTAAGCCTTTCTTATCAGAAACCGTTGCAAAACAGATGCAAGACCGCAGCGATTGGGATGATTTGCTGGACGAAGAAGAACGCGTTCTACCGCCACTGCTTCTTGAGCAACCATCAGACAAAACACAAGCGGACGATGCCCAGAAAAATAGTGCTGAGCAAAACAGCGCCGAGCAAGATGGGGAGGTGCAGTAATGCCACACGAACTCTCTTGGGGTGACGTTTACTTCTCACCGCTGCTCTTGGTGTTGATTCTAGCGGTCACCGCCACATGGATAACGGTGATAATTTTGAACAAGACACGCTTGTCTCGTTTCATTGCGTTTCCGTCTCTGACATTCATTGCCATCATGGTGTTCTACGTGGTGGCCATCGACAGTTTTTATATACAGTTTTAGGTGCCCAACAAGATGAAAAAACTACTCGTTATTGCACTCAATCTTGTCATTCTTGGTGGCGCGGCGTGGTTCGGCTATCAGAAGTTCGAAGAGTATTTTAATAACCCGTGGACCCGCGATGGTCAGGTACGTGCGAACGTTATCAAGGTCGCACCTCGTGTGTCTGGCCCTATCGTCAATGTTGCGGTGATGGACAACCAAGAAGTGAAGAAAGGTGATCTGCTGTTTGAGATCGACCCAACCACTTACGAAGTTGCCCTATCACAAGCCGAAGTGGCGTTAGAGAAAGCCATCGTTAGCTCTCGCGGTAAAAAGATCGAATACGATCGTTTGAAAGACATTCGAGCGAAAGACCGTGGCGCTGTCTCTCACAAAGATCTGATTCGTCGTGAGATCACTTACGAAGAGTCACTACTGCAAATCAAATCAGCAGAAGAGCAACTTAAATCCGCACGCCTGAATCTTGGTTACACCAAAGTGTACGCATCGGTTGATGGCTTTGTATCGAACCTCGATATCCGTGACGGTACACAGGCAGTTGCAAACCAGCCGTTAGTGGCACTTATCGACAAAAACAGCTTCTGGGTCTTTGGCTTCTTCCGTGAAAACCAATTGGCTCAAATTGCTCCGGGTAGCGATGCGCGCGTGACCTTAATGTCTCATCCAGATACGCCAATCGATGCAACGGTGGACTCAATTGGTTGGGGTATCGCACCAAAAGACGGCACCGTGGGCTACAACCTGCTGCCGAACGTGAATCCAGTATTTCATTGGATTCGCCTAGCGCAACGTATTCCGGTTCGCGTTTCTCTGCATGAACTGCCAGAAGGTGTCGACCTTCGATTCGGGCTTTCTGCTTCCATCATGGTGATGAAGGACTCATCACAAGAACAAGAGTAGGAGTTAAACAGGCATAACCATGGTTATTGGAAAAAAACTCAAAAACATTAATGAAGAAAACAACTTCTTCTATCTGACCTTAGCGCTCATCGGGCTTTTGATCGGCGGTGCGTTTGTACAGGTCGTTGGAGAAGGTGCGATGGAGCACTTACTGCAAGGCTTCACCATCATCACCTTCATCGTCTGTATGGCGAGCTTGCGCTTTGACAAAAATTGGTCACGTTTCCTCTATACCCTATTAGGTACTTGGGTCGTGGTGATTGGTATCAAAGCCGTGCTAGGCATCAAGGAGATGGACGTAGTGATGCTCGCCCTCACCTTCGCGTTCTTCTTCGGCACATTTAAGTCTATCGCAAGGCAGATTCTGTTCACTGGGCATGTGAACACCAACAAAGTCATTGGCTCTGTTGCTCTATTTTTGCTGCTGGGTCTGATGTGGGCAATTGCTTACCTCATTCTTCTTGAGTTCTCTCCAAACTCATTCACCGGGATGGAAGCCATCTCTTGGGGTCAGAACTTCTCTAATGCAGCGTATTTCAGTTTCGTCACCTTAACCACACTCGGTTATGGCGATATCAGCCCTCTAACACCATTGGCGCAAGTCGTTGTGTATTTAGAGGCCATCGTAGGCGTGTTTTATATGGCGATTGTTGTTTCAAGTCTCGTCAGTTCCAACATTGAACATCAGGTAAACAAAAATGGATAAACAATCGGTAAAAATCGAGAGTAAGGTTTTCATCAGTAATATGGTGGAATCCGCAATACGTATCGGCTTGATCTTAGTCTTGCTGATGTTTACATATGACATCATCAAACCTTTCATTCTTCCTGTGATTTGGGGTGCCATCATTGCCGTTGCATTGATGCCAATCTGTAAGAAGCTGGCAAAAGTGTATGGTGGCAAACGTGGCCTCGCGGCGACGACAATCGCCTTGTTGGGTATCGCACTATTGGTTACGCCTTTAGTCATGGTATCTGGCTCTATCGTCGATGGTGCAACACACGCGCTAGACGTTTTACAAAGTGGCGATATTAAGATCCCGGGTCCAAAACCTTCTGTTGCAGAATGGCCGTTGGTCGGTGACAAGCTTTACGAAGTATGGACACTGTTCGCAACCAACCTAGAAAAAGCCATCCAAACCTTTATGCCTCAAATTAAGGCGGGTCTGACTTCTCTGCTTGGCATGGTCGGTGGTGCGCTGGGTAGCTTGCTACTATCAATCATCTCTCTAGCGATTGCTGCTGGCTTTATGACTTACTCTGAGTCTTTGGCTTCTGGCTTGAAAACCATCGCAGTTCGTACTGCAGGGGACAATGCGAAAAGCTGGACGACGCTGATTGCTGCGACCATCAAGAGTGTGTTACTTGGCGTAGTGGGTGTAGCTGCCATTCAAGCGCTATTGATTGGTGCGGGCTTCTTCATCTTTGGCGTACCGGCTGCAGGCCTACTAACGCTAGTGCTGATGATTCTTTGTATCGCACAGCTACCTGCTCTATTAGCGGTTCTGCCAGTTGTGGGTTACATGTACATGACGCAAGACACAAGCACAGCAACCATGTTTACCGTTTGGGTTGTGGTTGCAGCGCTGTCTGAAAACCTATTCAAACCAATGCTAATGGGACGTGGTGTTGATGTACCAATGCCAGTCATTCTACTAGGTGCCATCGGTGGTATGTTGTTCTACGGCATCGTTGGTCTGTTCTTAGGTGCGGTTATTCTTGCGATTTGGTACGAGCTATTTGTGTGGTGGTTGAACATTGAAAAAGCTCAACAACAGCAAGAAGCGTTAGCGGAAAATGCCGAACAAGCTTCAGAACAAAACGAAGCTGGACATGGCGCTGGTATCTAATCGTTCTATCAATTGAAACAAACCGCTGCCCTTTGCAGCGGTTTGAGCTATTTAGCTCACAGTTTCATAGTTTGGTATCCGATTAAAATGACGTTCTTGTTAAATTTTCAATCTTCTTACATTCGGGAGTTGCAATCGAACAATGAACGATGCACTCTCGATGACCACTAATTCAGTGCTTAGGATAAAAACAATGAAATTGATCAAGCCTTTAACTTGCGCGCTTGCTTTGGCTATGAGTGGCATGGCATTCGCGGATGTGACAGTAACCGTTCCTGACGACGTTTCTATTTTGGCGGCTAACGGCGAGAAGGTGAAACTATCTGGCGGCTTCTTTGCTTCAGAAAAATCATTCACGCTACCTGACGGCGTAAACCAAGTTGTGTTCCGCTACGCACCTTACTTCAGCCAAGGTAATGATCGCCTAAGCGTTGAGAGTGACGTTATCGTAACTCGCTTCGACGCAACGGACGCTGAACTAAGCCTACAAGTTCCTGAATATCGCGACCTTCGCCAAGCAGAAGACAAAATCAAAGACCTAGATTGGAAACTGGTTGATGCTTCTGGCAACGCAATTGCGGTAGAGCAAGACAAGCTAATCAAGCCTGGCATGCAAATCGGTCGTGATTACGTACGTGAAGTGGAAGACTACAACAAGACTGGCGGCGTTGCGGCAGTTGGCGTTGTAAGTGCAGCGGTTATCCAACCAGCAACACTTCCTACAAAGATCCCAGCAGACATGAAGCAAACTAAGCCTGCGACAATGAAAGCAGATTCAACAGCTGAAGAAATGCTGCATTTCTGGTACCAAAAAGCAGACGCTGAGACACAAGCGCGCTTTAAAGACTACATCAACCAACAATAATCCCGTTGGTTTAGTCGTGCAGACTAGATGTAAAAAGCCACACTCAAGTGTGGCTTTTTTACTATCAGAATTTATACGCCAAGGTCAGCATCGGCCCATAGAATCGATAAGTAACATCGAGCGCTGAATTGTCGCTTTCATAATCCACCCCGACTTCGTAATAGTTGAATGACCCAGTCATACTGAACTGATCAGTAAACAGGTATTTTGCGCCAAAATCGACTTCTAACAAGTATCCCTCAATATCGTCTACTGCTAGATAAAAGACTTGGGCGTGACTTTTCAAAATCCAATCTTGATTAAGCGAATACTCCGCCCGAATGCCTAAATCAGGCAAAGGTGCCGTAACATCACTCAGTACCGTCTCGTCGACAAACATCACCGGAAATTCATCAACGCCACTTGCCTTAGCGCCAAGCTTGCCGTCCAAACCCAGCGACAGCCACATCACGTGTAATCCGGCCAACACATCCACCGCCCACTTATCACTGGTGTAAAACTGGTAGCCATAACCTAGGCGCGCAATATCGATATTGAGCTCTGTGGTCAGCTTTGAGCCCGCTTGAACCGCGTAAGTCGTTCCATCCACCGTGACTTCAAAAGGCTTAGTCACTGCAGTGCGGGTCGCTTCTCGGTGTAGGCTTCGCCAATCCACATAGACGCTGTGTTTTTTATTGAAGTAATACTCGACCTCAACATAAGGCAGCACAGTAAACTCTTTCAAATCGAGATCCGATTCGAAATCAATAGTGCGTATTTGATCGAGGTAAGGGTCGTAAGCGTTCAGTTTGGTGTCAGTGCGAGAGAAAAATCCGCCCGCTTCAATCTCCCACTCACCAGCGATAGTGGCAAAGGAAGTAAGCGTGGCAAGGCACACTGTCCAACCAGCTTTGTTCATCATCCTTGAATCCTAAGCGATTGAATTTATGTCTGAAGTAAGTGTAGTGGTAAGAATAGAAATATGGAAAGTTGACTCGCTCGCAACTCTGAGTGAAACAACAGCTTTAATACAAGATCAGCGAGTAATTTAACAGTTGACGACTTTAGTGCCAGAGAGCATGTCATGTAACAAACGACGTTCTGGATGACAAAAGAGCAAAATGATGTTCACTAGTGGCGTAAATGGAATCAGCATTTCAATTAAGTAGCTGATGCACAATCGAAGTGAAGCGGTGACTTTTGTGGTGTCGTGGCCGTTCTTCATCACCACTTTAATCCCCACCAAACGCATACCTATGGTTTGCCCTTCGCGCAGTAAATTCCAATTCACTAGCATCAACATGGGGATGGTAAGTACGTAGCTCGCCTTCGTATCCTGTACCAGCTGTAGGTTCTCGCTCACAGAAAGTTCAAAGTCGTTCACAAATGAATTGATGGTCAACGCAATCAGTAATACTAATCCCGTTACGATCATCAGATCGATAAGACCACCAATCATCCTTCGTTTTCTATTGGCAATTGAACACCACATACCTTATCCCCTCAAATGCAAGCTGATGCATTCTATGGATGAGGGTAAGTGTGCTCAATTAAGAGAAGTCATATTTGTGACCCTCTCTCAGAAGTGAGATGGTCTAAAAATTGATCAGCGTTTACCAATATCTCTCGTAAATGATATTGCCACCCGTTCGGGCACGATACTTTTCCAAGCCGATATCTTGCAGTACTGGAGAGGTGTCTTTGATCATCTCCGGATTGCCACACATCATCACAAAGCTGCTTTCTTTAGAAAACGGTAAGTCCGCACGATTAACGAGCTCTCCCGACGCAATCAGATCTGGAATGCGGCCTTGAAGCTTACCCGGAATACTCTCACGGCTGACAATCGGCACATAACGAAGACGACCTTCATATCGCTGTTGGAGTTGCTCAATCAGGTATTTATAAACTAAATCTCTTTCGTAACGCACACCATGTACCAGCACAATATGATCGCTGTGTGGGAGTAAATTAATGTCGTCTAACAAGGAGAGAAATGGACCAATGCCTGTGCCGGTGGAAAGCAGCCATAGATCGTTTGCGTGTTTGGGAATGGTATCGTGGATAAGATCGCCATGAGCCGTTTCACCAACATAAATGCTATCGCCAGTTTGAAGCTGTTGCAGCCTTGGTGTCAGTTGCCCTTCTGGGTTCGCGACGACTAAGAATTCGAGCCACTCGAACTGCTCACTGGGCGCATTCACCACCGAGTATGCGCGGCTAATGGGATTGCCCTGTTCGTCGAGCAAGGCGAGTTTGGTAAATTGTCCGGCTTTGAAGGAGAGAGGCGCACCGGAAACTCGTAAACTGAACAGCTCACCTGTCCAGTCGATTCGTTTTTCTACTTTGGCAAGATTGAAACCTTTCAGTTCTGTCATTGGACATCTCCTTTTGGTTACGCTTACTTAAACCTACGCCTCACAACTGACTATGTAAAGTTTTTAGTTTACAAAAATAAGCATCTAATTCATTTCACATTTTACATACAATTTTATTACATTTTAATCAGTTCCATCTAGAATAAATACTCAAAGTGATAAGTCGCTTTGCAAATTGCGGCAACGTCGATGAAAAAGGAACATGAGTAATGGATACGTTATTAAAAGAATTCCCAGTGATTACGGAAATCAAAGTCGCTTGGGGAGAGATGGATGCCCTGCAACACGTCAACAATGCGGTGTATTTTCGTTACTTCGAAACTGCGCGTTTGGACTACTTCAACAAGATTAATCTGTTGGTAGATTTGCAGACGTCTCACATCGGTCCGGTTTTAAGTGAAACCCAATGCCGCTATAAGCTACCCGTTACGTTTCCAGATACGCTTTTGATTGGCTCACGCGTAATCGACATGCAAGAAGATCGCATCACGATGGAATACCAAGTGCTGAGTAAGAAGTGGGGCAAGATTGCAACCATCGCGACCGCCACGGGTGTGATGTTTGATTTTAAGAACAATGTGAAAGCCGCAATTCCAGATCATGTTCGCCAGTCGATTTTAGACTTGGAAGGTACCGTGGGCAGTACGCATCATTTGGAGTAAGGAAAGAGGCGAGTTGCGAGATGCGAGATGCGAGATGCGAGATGCGAGATGCGAGATGCGAGATGCGAGAGATTAAGGTCTAAATAACCGACAACGCAACAAAGAATCTGCGTCATTCCGGACGAGCCTCAGCGAGCCATCCGGAATCTCTCTTTTAGACGTGCACCAAATCCGATTAGCAGAACGTCTCGATGTACAGCGCTTCTACTTTATCTCTTGCCCACTGCGTTTTACGCAGGAACTTCAGCGACGATTTGATTGAAGGATCTTTCTTAAAGCAATTCACACGAACGCGTTCATGCATTCCGTTCCACCCAAAGTGCTCAACTAAACGGGTAAGGATTTTCTCTAAACTCAACCCGTGAAGTGGGTTATTCGGCTGCTGTTGGCTCATGCTATTGATCCGGTAAAGTGAAGTTGCGCGCTAATCTAACTCAAACTCGCCGTGCAACCTAATGTTTTAACCTTGAATTGCCCTGCGACTCTCCCCTATAGTAGCCCAAACTTCTTAAAAGCCCTTTTCATTATGAAAGCCCTCAACGATCTGAATATCTTTGTCGAAACCGCACGCCAAGGCAGCTTTTCGAAAGCCGCCAACAGCATGGACATGACACCGGCAGCCATTAGTGCATCGATCAAACGTCTTGAGGGACAAATAGGCTTTCCTCTGTTTGTGCGATCCACTCGCAGCCTACGTTTAACCTCGGAAGGTGAGCTGTTCTTAGACAAAACCACTCAAGCACTCGCAATGCTACAAGAGGGGTTAGATCAGATCTCAAGCGCGCGTGGCGAGCTCTCGGGCCAACTGCACATCACCGCGCCATCTGATTTTGGTCGCAACATGCTGCTTGATTGGGTTGATGAATTTATTGATGTTTACCCAAACGTCTCGATCAAGTTAGAGCTGTCTGATAGCTTAACCGATATGTACACCAAGCCCGTCGATATCGCGATTCGTTACGGCGAACCTGCTGACTCTAACCTTGTCGTATTGGCGTTATGTGGTGCAAATGAGCGAATCCTTTGTGCCTCTCCAGAATACGTCGCAAACAATCCTGTGCTGACCAAACCGGAAGACCTAAACCAACACAACTGTTTGTGTTATATGGTGGCTGATTCGGTTTACAACAAATGGACGCTGACTCGCGGAGACGAAACAGAACAAGTTGTCGTAAGTGGCAAGCTGCTTAGCAACGACAGTGACTTATCCCATCGCTTAGCAATCAAAGGCAAAGGCATCGCCAACAAATCACTGATGGACATCAGCCAAGATTTGATTGAGGGAAGATTACTA
Organism: Vibrio sp. HENC-03; assembly: GCF_000305755.2. Classification (NCBI taxonomy): domain Bacteria; kingdom Pseudomonadati; phylum Pseudomonadota; class Gammaproteobacteria; order Vibrionales; family Vibrionaceae; genus Vibrio; species Vibrio sp. HENC-03. Next base: position 397,010 of record NZ_JH976124.1, read on the forward strand.
AGAGTATTACCTGAATGGGATTGTGGTCCGGTACCGCTATATATGGTGTGCGCCGATCGTCGTTTGCTGACGCCAACCATTCGCACCTTCCGTGAATTCATTCATGAAAAATGCTGCCAGCAACGTAAGAAAGTGCTGGCAACATTCTGCTCAGAAAGTTAGCCGACGAACGTCATTGGGCGAATCTGAGAATATTCAACCCAGTCGTTATCTTCTAGCGTCGAGATAAACTGCGCGATATGTGGGCTTTGTAAGTGCTTATCTAACGCTTCTTGCGACGCCCAAATTTCTTGGAACATAAACAAGCCTTCGATCTTTTGATCCAAATACAGTTCGTATTGGCAACACCCCTCTTCTTCACGAGAAGGTTCTAGTAGACCAGAAAGTAAGTTGGTTACGTTGTCGATACTATCTGGGTACGCTTTAATTTCTGCAACTAAATGAATCATCTTGATCAGATCTCAGTAAACACAGAGCTTTCTTCCCAGCGTGACTTCGGCGTCTTGGCATTGAAGTCATCTTCCGCGTGGTAGCCAAGCGGTACAATCACAACGCCAGTGTAGCCTTTTTCACGTAGACCAAATTCTTCATCCAGCACTTTCGGGTCAAAACCTTCGATTGGCACCGCATCAATTTCTAGCGTTGAAGCACCCAGTAACAATGTACCCACGTTGAGGTAAACCTGTTTCTCCATCCAATGATTGGCGTCTTTCAGGTCAAAACGGTGCATGTTCACAAAGTAACTACGACCGCCACGTACCGCTGCTTTTGCCTCTTCGGTTGGGAATCGACCGTCTTTTTCTTCCTGCGCCAATAACGCTTCGATGTAGTCGTTATCGATGCCAGTTTTGGCACAGAACACCAACACGTGTGACGCATTCAAGATCTTCGCAGCGTTGAACGCGTAGTTCTCTTGCGCAGCTTTTGCGATACGTTGCTTGCCCTCTTCTGTGCTTGCCAGAATGAAGTGCCATGGCTGAGAGTTCACACTCGATGGACTAAAACGAATCAGCTCTTTGACTGCGTCGATCTTCTCTTGTGGCAGTTTACGAGTTGGGTCAAAAACTTTGGTTGAGTAGCGAGATTTAGCAGCTTGAACGATGTCCATCGGGGTCTCCAGTCGAGTAGTTTATGCTGGTTATCACTTTAACCTTATGAGTTACAGGGAAAAACCGATTTCAGTTAAAAACATCTTCAAAATAAATTTGAAAATCGCCGATGTAACAAGCTTTGAGCACTCTCACTGAAGCAACACTTGGTTTAAGCAATAATGTCACCTTTGCTTTGTTACCGAACCACTTTCATGCTGCCTCAAGACAACATCATCACGCCCTTTCTCTGCAAAAAACTTGGGCATAATCACCTAAGAATTGCTGGCGAATATTGGCATATTGAGAAGCTGGTTGCCTTGCAATGTATGATGTTGCAAGAGGCACCGACGCTGCGTGAAGGTCTGTTGTGGTGGAGCAAAAGTGTTTCGCTGTTCGACCGTCGCTTGTACATTGTTTTCAAACACAGTGATAACCAGATTCAGATGCAGTTAGAGTGCAGAGCTACCGAAATGCCAAGCTGGGCAGAATCGGTTTATGACTTGCTGCTGATGCAATTGGAACAGCTAGGTTTGAGTGAATCTGTGCGCATTCATCTTCACAACCATGACCTTTACTCTGCTCAATTCGAGCTAGAAGAAGACATCAACCCGAAGCAGAACTCGGTTGTGTTCGACTTGGTAAAGCATGTTTATTTGCTGCTGTCTCATCAGCCAATTGAACAGCCAGAATTGTTGAGCGTGCTTAATGCTCTGTTCGTCAAAAACAGCAATTACGCACTGAAATTAGAACAAGCCGCGCTGCAATTGGGCGTATCCAAGCGCACCTTGCAACGTCGCCTGCAAGAAAAACAAATGAGCTATTCGCAATGCGTCGACTTCGCCAAGAAAAAGCACGCGCTTGCCCTACTTGCAGACACTCAACTCACAACGCAGCAAATCGCTTATCAGTTGGGTTATGAAGAGCCTTCCAACTTCCACCGAACCTTTCGCCGTTGGTATCCGTTTTCGCCAATGCAATATCGCCAGCAATGCTTGGATAACCGCACTCATCTCAATAACCAACCCATCCGCTTGTACTATGCCAAAGCCAATACTCTAGCCGATAACGACATTGACCAACCCGTCGGTAAAATCTGGATGGAAGTGGATAACATAGCGTTTGAAAAAGTGGTCTCAGTTGAGTGTCGAGACCGTGATGGCGCGTGGCGTCGCTACCCAGCCTTCTTCGAGCGTTTTTTGAATAATGGCACCGAACTATGGGCGACAACAGAGCTTCCTGTCGCTCATCCACTGACGTTTAGACTGTGTTATGAAGTCGATGGTGATCGCTACATTGATAACAACCACCAGCGTGATTACGTGGTTTCTAAAGGGCTTTTGATTGGCTCAACGGAATACATTGTCCCGACAAGGCAACTGATCCAACTCGGCACTCAGTACACCTTGTTTGTGGAACTCGCGTGTAGATTAAAAGACGTGGCGAAGATCGATTGCTACGTGGGTGACGCGCCAGCCCCGCACGCAATGAGCCTGACTCAGGACGCAGAAGATTACACATGCTGGGTACTGCAACTACCCCTCACCCAAACGGCTAAACAGTGTCGATTCCGACTCTATGATCATTCTGGTAATGAGTTAGCCAAAGACCATTACCCGATTCAATACCCAATTGTGCAACCACTCAGTTAAATATGTAGCACAGTTCAAATTCAGCACTTCGTGACATCATTTCACGTCTCTTTTGGCGTGAAATGACACTCTCAATTTCAAACCTTTGATTTATCGTTTCCGCATTGCTGCATAACGGAGACAAAAACCGTGTTTGAAACCTTACCTAACCCTATGAATAAAATAAAAATACTCCCTCTAGCGATCGCCCTAGCTCTTTCTGGCTGTGGTAGCGATGAAACCACACCAGCAGAGACAGGAAGCCACGTGGCATCTCCTGATTGGCAAGACCAGATCATTTACTTCTTGATGATCGACCGTTTTAACGACGGCGACAACACGCTTAACGATCAAGGCCAGAACGAGTACGATCCTACCTCAGACAAAAAATTCAGTGGTGGAGACCTAGTTGGTGTCAGTGACAAACTGGGCTACATCGAAGACCTAGGCGCTACCTCTATCTGGATTACACCGCCAGTGGCAAACCAATGGTGGGATGCAGAACAAAACTACGGCGGCTACCACGGCTACTGGGCGCGTGACTTCCAAAAAGTGGATGAGCACTTTGGTGACATGGAAAGCTACCAAGCGTTAGCGCGAGAAGTGCACGCTCGTAACATGTTCTTGATTCAAGACATCGTGACCAACCACGTAGGTAACTTCTTCACTTACGATGACCCATACAATTACGATCCTAGCCTACCTTGCCAAGGTTTCCGTTTGATTGAAAATGCGCTGCCAGCAGGGCAAGAACTGCCTTATCCGCTCAACATGAATGAGTGTAAAGATGATGGCACCGGCATTTACCACTGGACGCCAAGCATCACCGACCACAACGACCCAGTACAAGAAAAAACCTGGCAACTGTCGGATCTGGATGACCTGAATACATCCGCCCCTGAAGTACGCGCTTATCTAAAAGAGAGCTACCGTAAATGGATCCGAGAAGTTGGCGTTGACGGTTTCCGTATCGATACTGTGAAGTTTGTAGAGCACGATTTCTGGAATGACTTCCTGCACGCCGACGATGGTGTGATGACTCAAGCGGTTGATACTGGTCGCGATAACTTCCTGACCTTTGGTGAAGTCTTCGAAACATCTACGCCTTACAACACAGAAGGCGAAGAGAAGATGCTGACTTACATCGGCGAAAGCGGCTCACCGGAACAGTTAACCTCGGTGCTGAACTTCCCATTACAAGCTACTATGACGCGCGTGTTTGCAGCAGGACAACCGACCGATTACTTACGCTTCCGCCTTGAGAAAATGATGGAGATGTTCCCGAATCCATACATCATGCCGAACTTCATTGATAACCACGATATGCCACGTTTTCTATCGCAAGGCAGTATCAACGATATGAAGCAAGCGCTGATTACCATGATGGCGGTACCGGGCATTCCTGTGATTTACCAAGGTACAGAACAGGCGATGTCAGCAGCGCGCGATGCGATGTTTGCTGGCGGTTACCGTGAAGACGGTGACTACGTAGATTCATTCGACCAAAATAGCGAGATGTACTTGTTCATCCAAGAGCTTGCTAAGTTGCGTACCGAAAACAAAGTCATGACACGCGGCGAAATGAAAGTGATTGGCAGCGATAAAGCTGGCGCCGGTGTGTTCGCCTTTACCCGAACGTTGGATAACGACGAAGTCTTGGTGGTAATGAACACATCGAATTCCCCGATGTTGATGAACCAACTCGATGTAGAGCAAGCGGGCGGCACCGGCACCGTCTTCCAACAACAAATCATGTCGAATTGGGCGGACGCTCCGGAGCAGTTAATCGCAGATGAAAACGGTCACGTAACCCTTGAGCTACCAGCCAAAGCTGCTGTGATCTACTCGAAAACTAACGACACTCAATCGGTAGATACACCAGACCTCAACATCCAACTGGCGCAAGATTGGGAAGGACAAACCATCACTGATGACATCGTGATTACTGGTACTGCTAACGCAAACGAGAAATTAAACCTTGTCGTGGACGGGAATCTAGAAACCGCACAAGCCATTACCGTAAGTGCTGACGGTCAATTTAACGTGACTTTATCTACCCGTCACTTTGCGATTGGCGAACAGCAACACCGCTTCGCGATTTACTCCACTGAGAAAAAAGCAGGCATTGAAGATGTGAACTTTGTGTCGGACTTAAGCTGGTCGAACACGCCAGACGACATTATTGATGACGCAGGTGATGCACAAGATGGTATGGGCGGTCCTAACGGTAACTACTCGCTACCAACGGATCCGACGTTCGACAAAGACAACAGCCAACTCGCAATCAACAAAGCTGAGGTATTTACCGTCGGCAGTAACGTGCGCTTGACCTTCACCATGGACAAGATCACCGATACTTGGTTGCCGCCAAACGGCTTTGACCACGTTGGTTTCACCATCTTCATTGATTTACCGGAAGAAGCGGCATCCAACCAAACAGAACTGCCTAAGATCAACGCTTCTATGCCAAGCGGAACATGGAGTCGCAATGCTGTGGTCTTCGGCTGGCAAAGCTCGATTTACAACACTCAAGGCGCAAACGCGACAACATGGGGCGAAGCCGTAACACCAGCACCAATGGTCACGGTAGACAAAGCCAACAACACCATTTCGATGGACTTCGCGAGTGACGCACTAGGTCGACCGGATTCACTAGATGGTATTCGATTCTATGTGACAACTTGGGACTTGGATGGATTGTCTGCCACTTACCGTCCACTGGAACAAGACAAAGGTCCTTGGAACTTCTCTGGCGGTGCATCAGATGAGAGTAAGATTTGGGATGACTTACCGATAATCACCTTGTCTGAATAATCACTGAACCCGCAATAAACGCGAAAGTCGTCTCAACTATAAAAAGCAGCTCACCTTCGAGCTGCTTTTCTTTGTCTGAAATACTTAAACCACTATTGCGAAACTCGCCCTTGCGCTAGTTAAACAGTGACTTCACCCACAACACTAAACTGTCCCATAACTTCCCAATCCACGAGCCCTCTTCCACCGCTTGGTTACTTACCAACGGATAGCTCGCCACAGTTTTATCGTCACTCTTCCACACGACTTTGCCAACCACATCCCCTTTTGCTATGGGTGCAATCAGCGGCTCATTCACGACCACGCTTTTATCTAAACCAGCGGTTAGAGAGCGAGGCAGCGTCAGGTACGCATCTTGGGCAAAACCCAAATCAATCTCACTGACATCGCCTTTCCACACTTTTGCACTCGCCTGAACTTCGCCCTGTTTTGCCACTTGTTTGGTGTCATAGAAGCGGAAGCCATAACTGAGCAGGTTCTTAGACTGGCTAATGCGTGACTGTTTGCTTGGCGTTCCCATCACTACCGAGATCAATCGCATCTTTCCTTGCTTTGCAGAACTGACCAAACTGTACCCTGCATTGCTGGTGTAGCCCGTTTTGCCGCCATCGACATCCATCGATTTGTCCCACAACAGTTTATTTCGGTTGTATTGGGTGATCTTGTTCCACTTAAATACCTTCTCACTATAAAGCGCATAGACTTCAGGCACGTCATTGATGATGGATTGCATCAGCGTCGCCATATCATTAGGAGAGGTTTGAATGCCCTCGCTATCCAGACCGTGCGAGTTAACAAAGTAGGTATCGTTCAAGCTGAGCTTATCTGCCCAACCGTTCATCAACGCAACAAACGCCCCTTCACTACCGGCAACATGTTCAGCAAGCGCCACACAAGCATCATTACCAGATTGAACGATCACACCACGCATTAGGTTGGCGACGGTGATTTCATCTTTGGGTTGGATAAACATTTTTGAGGAATCTGGGAATTTGGCTGACCACGCGTTCTCACTCACCGTCACTTTATCATCCCATTGGAGTCGCCCGGATTTGATTTCTTGCCCTACGACGTAAGCGGTCATCAACTTAGTTAAACTGGCTGGGGCTAATCCGGCACGCGCGTTTTGCTCCGCAATGATGGCACCGGACTGAAAGTCCATTAACACATAGCCTTTTGCCTGCAACTGAGGCGGATTCGGCGTCACGACCGCCAATGCAGGGGCACTTATGGTCTGTAGTAATAAACAAGCGAGCGTGATTCGGGTTAGTGACGTGTTCATCAAGCATCCTCCATGGTCAATGACCGCCAAATGTCTCGTTTCATAAAAACGGTAAAACAGTGATGTCTAAACTGCACTTATCAGATCATAGTTCACTCAGTGCATACCAACACGGAAAGATCGAAGAGTTTCTGTTTTGAGTGCCATTCCTTGCCTTTCCGGCTTCAAAAATCGAGTTCTTACAACAAATCTATTGTTTCTAATAAGGAATTCGATATCGTAAAGCGACTATAAACAAGGACAAACCATAACAATGAACGCTCAATCATTTATAGACGCAGGACTGCATTACACGCCCCACTCGTTTACCGTGCCGCTGAACTACCAAGATCTAAGTAAAGGCACGATCAACGTCTTCGCTCGCTCCGTTTGTTTAGTCGGCGATGAAGACTCCGACAAACCATGGTTAGTGTATTTTCAAGGCGGTCCGGGCTTCCCTTCTCCTCGTCCAAACGGAAACAACGGTTGGATAAAACGCGCACTGAGTGAGTATCGTATACTGCTGCTCGACCAACGCGGCACTGGCAACAGCAGCGTGATTAATCACCAGACGCTTGCGCACCTTACACCGACGCAACAGGCAGACTACTTAAGCCACTTCCGCGCAGACAACATTGTTCGCGATGCGGAATTTATCCGTGAACAATTTGGTGTTGAGCAGTGGGCGATTTTGGGTCAGAGCTTTGGCGGCTTCTGCTCACTAACTTATCTATCGCTGTTCCCGAACAGCCTGCTGCAAAGCTACATCACGGGTGGTGTGCCTTCGGTTTCTCGTCATGCCGATGATGTGTATCAAGCAACCTTTAAGCGCACCATGGAGAAGAACCAAGCCTTCTTCCAGCAATTCCCACAAGCGCAGCAACTGTGCCAAAACATTGCCAATCACTTATTGGAGCACGAAGAGTTTCTGCCAAATGGTCAGCGTTTTACTGTCGAACAGTTCCAACAAATTGGGATTAACTTTGGTGTCAGTGACACCTTCTTGCCAACTTACTACTGGCTAGAAAGTGCCTTGATTGAAGTGAACGGTAAGCCTCAGCTTCGTTATGAATTCCTCAACGACATGCTGGCGCAGCAAAACTTCCAGACCAATCCAATTTACGCGATTTTGCACGAGTCGATTTACTGCCAAGGGTTTGCTTCTCAATGGAGCGCTCACAGAGTGCGCCAAGAGCATGATGCGTTCAATTACGAACAAGGTAAGCCGTTTTACTTCACTGGCGAAATGGTCTTCCCTTGGATGTTCGACCAATACGAAAACTTAAAGCCACTGAAAGAAGCGGCGGAATTACTGGCAGAGAAAGCCGACTGGACGCCGTTATACGATGCCCAGCAACTGGCAAACAATAAGGTACCTGTAAGCTGCGCTGTCTATGCCGACGATATGTTTGTAGAAATGGACATCAGCCGTGAAACACTTGCTGCAATGCCGAACTCGAAAGCATGGATCACCAATGAATATGAGCACAACGGTCTCCGCGCAGATGGTGAGCGCATTCTCGACAAGTTAATTGCGATGGGTAAACAAACCGCAGCAACGTTGAAATAAGTGGCTAGCGCTCAGAATTCGCTAAAAACCTAGATAGAAAAACGCCTCTTTATCACGAGATAGAGAGGCGTTTTTGATTCGATTCAGGTCTAAGCTAGCGCTAGTCTTTGACTCGTTTAGTCATCATTTTGGTGATCACGCGGTAACCCATCTTATGGTAGAAATCTTCGCCTTCGTGATTAAATGACGCCACGGTTAAACCGAGCTCTTCAATGTCTTGGCTGCATAAATCGCTCTCGATTTTATCCATCAAAGACAAGCCAATACCTAAGTTACGATGGCTTTCAGACACCACCAATTCATTGATATAACCGACGCGTCTTTCTGGAGAGAGAATCGAGTTGACCTCTCGCACGGTGCCAGAAATAAAGCCAACCACCTGTCGGTTAGAACAAGCAATAAAAGCCGTGATGCTGCCATCAAAATATTTATCGAAGATGTTGCGATCTTCCCTTAACTGCGCCATTTCTTCCGGAGAACGGTAGAAATCTGGCTCAGCATTATAATGAGAAGTGTCGAGTTCGACCAAGAGCGTTTTCAACAGTGGGACGTCTTCTTCTCTTAGTCTTCTGATATGAAACTGTTGCATGTTGAATTCCTTTGCCAACCGACCTGTATCAAGCACAGATCTTTGCTTCAACTGATTATCGGATAAGAAGTTTTAGGAATGTGAAGCGAATCAACAGTACAAATTTCGACCATTTATGTCGAGTACGTTTTCAACAGTTTTACGAGTTTTTACTGATAATTTGAACATCCACAAAATTTAAGTGGAAATAAAAATCCCCTTTTCTCAATAAAAGGGGATTAAAGACCTAATTTAGAAAGCGGCATTTTGCTCAAAAGCGAGTGCCGATTTTAAGCGACTGAAATCACCAATGGGTTCGCCATCAAGCATAAACTGCGGATAGCTTCTTGCGGTTGGGAATAACTCGAACAAGGTTTCTCGGTCAAATTCCACATCCAACTTGAGCGTTGCCACGTTAAAGCCCTGATTTTGCAACCACATTGCTGCGGTTTCACATTGGGAGCACTGCTCCTTGCTGTACATTTCTATTTTCATCACTCTTCTCTGCTATTCCTTGCCGTTAGAAATCCGCATCAAAACTCAATTGGCGATCTTGAGGTCGTTTGTACTCAGTAACGCGTTTTTCGAAGAAGTTGGTTTTTCCTTCCATGTCCAGCAAACGCATGTAATCAAATGGGTTTTCCGCACCAAAGATCGGGTTGAAACCAAACAAACCAGCGATAACATCAGCAGTGTGCTCAATATATTGGCACATGAGTTCAGCATTCATACCAATCAAGTCCACTGGTAAGGCTTCCGTTACAAACTCCTTCTCAATTGAAACCGCTTCTCGGCAAATCTCTTCAAACTCTTGTTGTGCCACCTTGCCTTGACCTAAGGTTTTGAATAGCAGCGCAGAGAAACTAAAGTGCAACCCTTCATCACGAGCGATTAAGTCATTACTTGCCGCTAAGCCTGCCAGCAAACCACGTTTACGGAAGTAATAAATGGCGCAGAAGCTGCCAGCGAAGAACAAGCCTTCCACCAAGCCAAAGGCGATCAAACGCATTGCCAATGGTTTATCGGAAGAGATCCACTTCATTACCCACTCCGCCTTACGCTTCACAGTAGGGACGTTTTCAATCGCATTGAACAAACGCTCACGCTCTTCAACATCGGGAATGTAAGTTTCGAGTTGTAGTGCGTAAGTCTCTGCGTGAATGACCTCATTAAATGCCTGCAAAGCAAGGAAGCAGCGCGCTTCTGCGATTTCAATTTCGCCATAAAATCGAGTCAATAAGTTCTCGTTAATCATCCCTTCACTCTGAGCAAAGAACGCCAACACATGTCGAATGAAGTGCTTTTCGCCTTCGGTCAGCTTGGCAAGATCAGCAAGATCTTGAGCGAAATCGAGTTCTTCTGTCGTCCAGAAAGCCGCTTCGTGAGTTTTGTACGCTTGCCAAATCTCTTCGTATTGAATGGGGAACAAGCTAAATTTGTTTTTAACAATCATACCGTTTCCTTACTTTCGGTTGATGTGAATCTTTTTAATTGACGAGATAGGTTTATGCGCCGCAGTTTAGGCAATCTTCATCTTCGCTTTGCTGACCAACGGTGACTTTCACCGCATTCGTCGATGGCTTAGAGCGCAAGTAGTACATGCCGGTTTTCAGACCACGTTTCCACGCGTAGAAGTGCATCGCATTGATTTGGGCGAACGTTGGTGATGCGAGCCATAAGTTGAGGCTCTGCGATTGGCAAACAAACGGGGCACGAGCTGCCGACATATCAATGATCACTTTCTGAGAGATTTCCCACACGGTGCGATACACGGATTGAAGATCGTCGGGAATGGCATCGATGCCTTGTACTGAGCCGTTATTAAGAATAATGGCGTCACGGATTTTGCTCGTCCAAAGACCACGCTGTTCCAGATCGCTCACCAGATGTTTGTTGATGATGATGAACTCACCCGACAATGTTTGGCGTTTATAGATATTGCTGGTTTGCGCTTCAAACGCTTCGTTGTTGCCTAAAATTTGCGCTGTCGACGCCGTTGGCATTTGAGCAATCAGTAACGAGTTGCGCACACCATGCTCTGCGATTTGGCGCTTGAGCTGTGACCAATCCCAGCGGCTGCTTGGTTGTTCACCCCACAGATCAAATTGGAGCTGACCATGACTGATCGGTGAGCCGTCATAACTGGAGTACGCGCCTTTTTGCGCCGCGATTTCACAAGACGCTTCAAGGGAGGCGTGATACATGGTTTCCGCGATGTCACGGTTAAGCTGCAATGCTTCTTCGCTATCGAATGGAAGGTGCATTTTGAAAAACACATCCGCCAAACCTTGGATACCCAAACCAACAGGACGATGCGCGTGGTTCGATTTTTCAATCTTATCGGTTGGGTGATAGTTCACATCGATAACGCGGTCGAGGTTCTTAATCGCGACTTTGGTGACTTGGTGAAGTTTGTCGAAATCAAACCCCGTGTCTGTAACGAACTTAGGCAGTGCCATGGACGCCAAATTACAAGCCGCCGTTTCATCTGGCGTTGAGACTTCCATGATCTCTGCGCACAAGTTACTCGATTTGATGGTGCCGAGGTTTTTCTGATTCGACTTTTCATTACACGCATCTTTGTAGAGCATGTACGGTGTTCCCGTCTCGGCTTGCGACTCAATGATTTGCGTCATCAACTGGCGGGCTTTGATGGTCTTCACGCCCAAGCCCATACGCTCGTATTCTTGGTACTTCTGAGTAAATTCAGTACCGTATAAATCAGACAAACCTTTGGTATTGTGTGGGCTAAACAGAGTCCATTCCGCGTCGTTTTCGACACGTTCCATGAACAAGTCTGGCACCCATAGAGCGAGGAATAAGTCACGTGCGCGGAACTCTTCTTTGCCGTGGTTTTTACGTAAATCGAGGAAGGATTCGATATCCGCATGCCAAGGCTCCAGATAAACCGCAAACGAGCCTTTACGCTTACCGCCACCTTGGTCGACATAGCGAGCGGTTTCATTGAAGACTTTGAGCATTGGCACGATGCCATTCGACACACCATTAGTGCCAATAATTGGCGCACCCGTCGCTCGAATATTGTGGATGTGTAGCCCAATGCCACCCGCCGATTTAGAAATCAGCGCACAATCTTTGAGGGTGTCGTAAATGCCGTTGATGGAATCTTCTTGCATCGCTAATAGGAAACACGAAGACAGTTGCTGCATCTTACAGCCAGCATTAAACAACGTTGGCGTGGCGTGGGTGTAGTAACCAAGGCTGAGCAAATCGTATAGCTCTCTAATTTCTTCAAGATCGTCACCCGCGACAGCGACTGCCACACGCATGAACATATCTTGTGGTCGTTCAACCACCACGCGTTTTACTTTCAATAGGTAGGAACGTTCGAGAGTTTTGTAGCCGAAGTAATCAAACTGATAGTCACGTTTGTAGTCAATCATCTCTTCGAGCGCAAACTGATTCTTGGCAACAAAGTCGACGTAAGCATCGGAAAGAATACCGATTTCAGAGAGCTCACGTGTTGCAGTGGCGTATCCGCTGGTTTCTTTTTGCAGAGAACTCACCATCACGCGAGCCGCAAGCTTGGCATAATCAGGGTGTTCCGTCGCAAGGCTTGCTGCCGTTTCAGCGAGGAATACATCGATTTCCGTCACCTTAATGCCGTCGTATAAACCGCTTACCACGTGTTGTGCAACCGCAATAGGTTCAACTTTTAGTCCATCAGCCAGCGCTTCGGCTCTTCGAGTCACCTTATCTAGACTGGCTTTTTCTTTCCGTCCATCTCGTTTTATAACGTCCATAATCTATATCTTGTGTGTAGTTTAAATGTTGAGCACCATATGTACGCAATAGATCTAGATGATAATAGTTATCATTACAAGCAAGTTTTTTAAAAGTTAGAACTGAAGATGGAGTGGGTAAGGAAAAATATTGACACCGACACCAAGCTCGACAGGAACTGCAATTAGAGGCAAGCACCGCAAACGTGATAAAGTGATGAAGTTTTCCACAAAGCTTTAATTTTCATTAACTTAGTTCATTTCTAGAAATGAATAATAAATGTGATCTGGTTCAAATTTTCATACCCTTTAACTTCCAATGCTACGCGCTGAAATTTGTTGAAAAAAACGCCGGGGAAACATGACTAAAAATATCCGCATAGTTTGTCCGTATTTCCGACTAAATTACTCAGGTATACTCCGAGCCGCTAAAATTGTTAGGTATCGAGTCGTCGAACCATCGACCTTTTAAAGTAAGGAATAATCATGAGTCAGTATGTTGTCTGCGCCCTGTATAAATTTGTGGAACTGGAAAACTACCAAGAGTTACGCGAGCCATTGCTTGCCCTAATGGAAGCCCACGGTGTACATGGAACGTTGCTACTGGCGAGTGAAGGTATTAACGGTACGGTTGCAGCGAAACGCGAAGGTATTGATACACTGCTTGCATGGCTAAATGCCGAGCCTCGCCTTACGGGTATTGTTTACAAAGAGTCGTACTCAGACACTCAGCCGTTTAACCGCACCAAGGTAAAACTCAAGAAAGAGATCGTGACACTGGGCGTTGAAGGCATCGATCCTCGCCATGTGGTTGGTACTTACGTGAAGCCGCAAGATTGGAACGATCTGATTGCTGATCCAGAAGTATTTGTGGTTGATACTCGTAATGACTATGAAATTGAGATCGGAACATTTAAAGGTGCAGTTAACCCAAATACGGACACGTTCCGCGAGTTTCCTGACTATGTAAAACAAAACATGGACCCAGAGAAACACAAAAAAGTCGCGATGTTCTGTACGGGTGGTATTCGCTGTGAGAAGTCGACCGCTTACATGAAAGAACAGGGCTTTGATGAGGTATACCACCTAGAAGGCGGTATTCTGAAATACCTTGAAGAAGTACCAGAAGAAGAAAGCTTGTGGGAAGGCGATTGTTACGTATTCGACGGTCGCGTTGCGGTGAACCACCAGCTAGAAAAAGCGGACTACGACTTGTGTAATGCTTGCCGATTGCCAATCACAGAAGAAGACAAACAATCAGAGCAGTTTGAGCAAGGCGTAAGTTGCCCGAAATGTTTTGGTAAACACAGTGACGAGCAAGTAGCGCGCTTCCGCGAACGTGAAAAGCAAGTGTCGTTAGCAGCGGTTCGTGGCGAACAACACGTCGGTGGTGAAAGTGCCAAACAACGTGAGCAGCGACGTGCAGAAAAACTGGCGAAGAAAGACGCACAGCGCAAACGAGCGTAAGATTCAAACACATTAAACACAAACGCCCCGCTTCTGGCTTGGAGACGGGGCGTTTTTGTTATCGTTGGAAGGTAAAAACTAAGATGTTCTGATAAGACCTGCGTAAGCTTTATCTGAGCCGCTGTCAGGAAATACGCTTTCTAGCGCACTCGATTCTATGCTCATGTGTTGCTGTAGAACGGCTTTGATCACCGCCCTCATATCATTCGCAGGGGCTAAGTCTCGCCCTTCATAGAGTTCAGCTTGGGCAAGCCCCGGAAATTCTCCCAACACTTTGCCTCCTTCGATGGCTCCACCAGCAATAAACATGGCGTTTGCTGTTCCATGATCGGTGCCTTTGGTTCCGTTTTCCGCTGCGGTGCGTCCAAATTCACTTGCCGCCATCACGACGGTTTTCGACCAGTTATCCCCTAACGCTTTCTTTAGGTTGGCAAGACCGTTATCCAATTTACGCAATTGATTGGCTAACCTTCCTGTTTCTGCACCTTGGCCTGCATGAGTATCCCACCCGCCCAGTTCCAATACCGCAATGTTAGGACCACCTTCAGCAGAGAGAAAAGCTCCCGCTTGAGACGCCAACACAGGAAACTGCTTACCGGGACGATTACGATTCGACATCATTTCAATCTTCAACGCTTCTTCAAAATTACTCGCGAGCTTCTCATCACTTTGAAACAACGCCTCTAGCAGCTCCACTTGGCTGTCTCTCGCTTGCAAATTGTTTGGATACCAACTGCTGACCGCCTTCTCTCCTTGAACAATCAAAGGTAACCCTGAATCAATTGCCAAACCTTTCGACTTCGCATCCAGTTGTAGCAACCGGTTTAACCACCCATCACGATGTAACGGATTGTCTGTACCATTTTCTAAGACTTTTTGCCCATCAAAATGAGAGCGCTCACGATACGCGGTGGCACAAGCGTGAACCATCGCCAACTGCTTATTTTGATACCACTCGAAGCTGGTTTTCATCGCCGGATGCAAACCATAAAAATCGTCGAGTTTATTCAGTTTTTCTGTTGCTAACCCAATCGTCGGACGGAGAGCTAAATACTGCTTATCAGCATAAGGAACCACAACGTTTAATCCATCCATCGCACCACGTAGCGTAATCCAAACAAAGATATTTGGAGAGCTAGATTGAGCAAAGACTGCATTAGGCAACAAGCTTGTTGCGCCCACGGCTAAAGCGGATTTCAAGAATTGTCGACGAGTCGATGTTAAGTTCGTATGTTTATCTATTGTCATCACTCACCTCATCGATACTGAAATTGCGGGCTAAGCCAAAGTAGAGAAAGCTTCATCTCTGCAGATGGGGCTTTGTTCATCACTAACCTTGTGTGTTCGTCCAACGCATTGCCGTAGAGCTGTTGGCTAACTTGCTCGACAAAAGCTTGTGGTTTCACACCTTGGGACTTGGCACTTTTCACCGCCAGCCGAGCGATTCGATTCGCTAACTGCCACCGCTGAGTTAGCGCCGAAGGACTGTTGTAATCTGCGTCTTTATCTGGCCAACCAGCAGGAGAACCCGCCATAAAAGGAGGCTGACCTAAGCTTCTTTGCGCACCGAGTAATTTATTCCCCGACTTGCTCATTTGCATGTCATTCGATTCAGGAAAACGGACATCAGCACTGCGCAAAACCGCGAATAACCACTCTTGAGAATTGCGAAAACGCACCGCCTCTGCCGATTGGCTCAAAGCGCTTTGAATCAACAATAGATAAACCGGAAGCAAATCCCCTTTACCTTTTAGATAAGCTTGGCTTAGCGGTTCAATCAAGGCTTCACCGGAAGGTCCTAGGAAATGCTGTGCCAACTTACGTGCAATATGTTTTGCGGTATCAGGGTGAAGCGCAAGATCTCTCAAACACGCTCGTCCTTGTTCAATACCTTGTTGAGAGTAACGCTTGCCAAGCAGAGTTATCGAGCCTGGTTCATGGGTTCTTGAATTAAATTGGAAACCAACTTTTGGCGCTTTAAATCCAACACTCCAGCCAGTAATGGCTTTTGACAGTTCAATCACGTCTTGTTGTGTATATTGGCTATCAACACCAAGCGTGTGCAGCTCCATGATTTCTCGCGCGAGATTTTCATTGAGCCCTTTACCCTGTTTCAGCCCTTGTTTGGAGTTCGGTCCTACCGACAAGTTGTTATCCAGAAACATCAGCATGGTTGGGTGCTGACTCACCGCTAAGAGCATCTCAACAAAGTTGCCATTCCAGTGTGCTCGAATCACTTCATTTTCAACGCTAGCCACAATCGGACGCACCTTTCGAGTATCTGCCGATGTGGCAAAATGATTGCTCCAAAATTGAATCAAGCGTTCCTGAAATCCATACGGGGTGTGCAAAGTCTGTTGGTTGCGAGCCTCGACTTGTCGCAAATATTGCTCACGAAAGAACGCACCGATTTGCTTTTGTACTTCACGCTTTTTGGTTGGGGATTGTTTGAGCTCTCGTTTGGTGTCATTGAGCTTTCTCAGTTCTAACAACACTTCGTTTGTACTCGGCAACTTGGTTATTGCCTCATGCCAATAAGTCTTACTGCTTAGTTGCTTTTCTAAACTTGGCGAACTGTGTTGATAAAGGGGCCCAAAGCCGAACCGCTGCTCAGAGATAATGTCTTGAGTTGGGTAATACTGCATAGCCGATTCCGTGTGATGCTTTATGTCAGTCTAGCAAGCATCACATGGCGTCGAGTTCAATTTTTGGTTATTTCTCAGTCAGTAAAGCTGGTTATCACGCAGAGGAACTTCTAATTCATTAGTACCATCTTTAGATGACTGCCCAACCATTTCGTCATAGGCACTTTGTTGGCGAAGCACCTGCTGTTTCGCTTTCAAGTGACGACATTGCTTTTGCAACTCCAGTATCGAATGCGCTCTTAAAAATTTGCCTTTATCGTCGGTAACAAAGTGTTCCTCTCCATCGACCAAGACGGATACTTGATACAGAGCGAGATCGAGAGAGTGGATAACAAGCTTGTCGATATAGAAGAATTTTTCCAATTTACTGAGTGGCATAGACATAAAGCACCTCCTTGCTCCGTGCCTCTACGTCAACATCAATAAAATCGATCACTGAGTGAGAAATATGCCCCGCAAATACGTAGAAATCGAAAAAACAAGCGAGGGGCACAATGCAAACAATCAACTTAGTGTGGTTAAAACGCGATTTACGCCTGACCGATCATACGCCTTTACAACACGCTTTATCTTCAGAACATCCAACTGTGCTGCTTTATATTGTCGAACCCATGTTACTGGATGACCCACATTACTCTGCTCGTCACTGGCGTTTTATTTGGCAATCACTCCAAGATATGAACGAAACACTCTCGGCTCGTGGCCATCAAGTGTCCGTAATGTCGGGTAGCGTAATAGATTGCCTCAGCGCGATTCAGAACCAGTTCAACATCAATGCTATTTTCTCCCACCAAGAAATCGGATTGGATTGTACGTTTGAACGAGATAAACAAGTATCAGAATGGCTTCAATCACAAGGGGTTCCGTGGCGCGAATTTGAACATGGCGCCGTTATTCGAGGAGCAATAGACCGACTCGGCTGGGATAAGCATTGGGATACGGTTATGCGAGCAGAGATTGAAGATATAGACCTTGAAAGTGCTTCTCTTGTTACCCTCGATGCCGAAGCTCTTGGTTATTCGTTTACGCCCCCACCCTCTTGGTTGGAAAAAATAAAAGGCATGCAAACGGGCGGAAGTTCGCTCGCTTGGCAAACCATGGAAGACTTTTTTCAACGTCGGGGACGAGATTATTACCGAAGTATTTCCAGCCCGACGGCATCTCGAACTGCATGCACTCGCCTCTCTCCCTATCTTGCATGGGGCAATATATCGCTTCGAGAAGTGTACCAATACCTGCTGCAACATTGGCAAGTGGCTGGGTTTCGTCGCAGCTTAATAGCACTGTCTTCGAGATTGCATTGGCATTGTCACTTTATGCAGAAATTTGAATCCGAATGCGAAATGGAGTTTCGTTGTGTCAATAGGGCTTATGAACCTTTATTACAGCAAGCAAGCGTCAGAGATGAGACACTCTTGGACGCTTGGAAGTCAGGCACAACCGGGATGCCACTCATCGATGCGTGTATGCGCTGTCTTCATCACACCGGATACATCAACTTTCGCATGCGTGCGATGTTAGTGAGCTTTTTAACGCATCATATGAACATGGATTGGCGCGATGGCGTGACCCACTTAGCTCAGTTGTTCCTCGACTTTGAACCGGGAATCCATTACCCACAATTTCAGATGCAAGCAGGTGTGACTGGCACCAATACGATTCGCATCTACAATCCGACGAAACAAGCACAAGAGCACGATGCTGACGGTGAGTTCATTCATAAATGGATCCCAGAACTTGCAATGGTTCCCACGCCCTTGTTGTTTGAACCATGGAAAATGACCGCGATGGAAACCGTCATGTACCAACTGGATCCCGATTCCCGATATCTCGCGCCCGTCGTAAATGTAGAGGCAAGCGCAAAAGCAGCAAGAGAGCGATTGTGGGCATGGCGCAAACGCACAGAAGTGAAAGTAGAAGGAGCGAGAATTTTGGCACAACACGTTCGGCCTACGAACAAAAAGAAAGCCAGTTGATCCCCTAGAAAGAAGCGTGCGTACAAACAGGGACTTTTATCAGGGAGCGAGCGGTCCCCAAACAACTAAAGGAATGCACTATGTTGAAACGTATTTTGGTTACGACCACGGTTTTGTTTGCCACCTTTTCATTTTTACTGCCAGCAAAAGCCCACGAACACGGAATGATGAAAGAAGACATCGTTGATGTGGCTGTTGCAAATGGCTCTTTCAATACTCTGGTAGCAGCAGTCAAAGCCGCAGGCTTAGTGGATACACTGAAAGGTGAAGGCCCATTTACGGTGTTTGCACCGACTGACGAAGCATTTGCTAAGCTTCCAGATGGCACGGTTGATATGTTGCTGATGCCAGATAACAAAGACAAGTTGGTCGCGATTCTTACTTACCATGTGGTTCCGGGCAAAGTAATGGCCGCAGACGTAGTGAAAATGGATAAAGCGACGACAGTCCAAGGGCAAGACGTGATGATCAAAACCATGGGCGATAAAGTGATGATCAATAACGCTACCGTGATTGCCACCGACGTCAAAGCAAAGAATGGTGTGATTCATGTAATTGATGAAGTCATCATGCCGAAATAAAATCAACAAGGAGGGCGGGCTCACCCGCCCCTTTCAAGGATATGGAAAACATCAAACTCTCGAAGCACGACATTCAAGCTATGGAGCAACGCCAACGCACCCGATTGATTAACTCTCTAGCGGGATACAAAAGCGCTAACCTCATCGGCACAAGGGACAGGCAGGGACAAGAGAACCTTGCTGTGGTGAGCTCGGTGGTACATTTGGGTTCGCATCCACCTCTATTCGGCTTTATCGTTCGTCCACGTAAAAGTCGCCGTCACACGCTAGAAAACATCCTCGATACCAAGCATTTCACCATCAACGCTATCGGTGTCGACTTTGTGCAAAAAGCCCATCAAACCTCCGCGCGCTACCCAAAGCACATCTCAGAGTTCGAAGCAGTAGGCCTGACACCTTATTACGATGATGTATTTCCTGCGCCTTTTGTCCTCGAAAGTAACCTCAAGATGGGCCTAGCTTTGAAAGAACACATCAAGATTGAGAGCAATCAAACTGAGATGTTGATTGGTGAAGTGTTAATGGTGCACGCACCAGAAAGAGCGATTATGCCAGATGGTTATCTTGATTTGGAACTGCTCGACTTGGTGACTATTTCTGGGCTAGACAGCTACCACGTAACACAACGACTGCATCGACTAAGTTATGCCAAACCTGACTCTCGTCTGTTCCCCTTAACAAGAGAAGGAGAACCTTCATCTTGGGGAGCGCTTGAAGTCGATTTGGACTAACTCCTCATACTCAAGAACTAAATACAAAAATGGCAGTTTTCTCTGTCCAAGCCGTGTTCACCAGCCCGATTGGTAAGGTGAGCGCGTCCTGCTTCCAACCCCATTTCATAGCCTTCGAGCAAGACAGATTGACGCATAGACAATCGCTGAACGTTGAATTCATCTGGCGGAGCAACCACGCGAACACGCGTTCCTTTGGGAGGGTTGCGAATAAACTCAAGCGACTCATTATAGTTCTCTGAGCGATGAAGCATTGCCTCTGCCATTTGTGGATGTTCAGCGAACAACTTCTTCATTAACCAAGGCGTCTTCACTGGCTTTTTCTCATAAGCCAAAGGATGTGAAAGAACAACCGTGATATCACGAGCACCACGACGGTAAGCTTCTCGTACAGGAATGGAATCTGCTACACCACCATCTGTATAACAACCGCCGGAGAAACACGGAGTATGTTTGTAAGCAATAGGCAGAGCGGTTGTTGCTTCCATCGCGTTGTGGAAGTTATGACGATTCACTCGATAGTAATCCGCTTTACCTGTATTGATGTTCGTCGTTGCCGCTAAGAAAGGAATGCCTTCAAACAGTTTCGCTTCATCGACTGGGTACAAACGATTTGACTCTTCAAATAACCATTTCACGTCGATCAAATCTCCACCTTTCAAAAAGCGGGTAGGATCGAAAAAGCGTTTGCTGGTTGCTAATTTAGTAATGACGTTGATGCTACGGTGCGGATAATCAGTTAGATAACCGATCAAATTTGAAGCCCCGGCTGATACGCCAATCGCAAAATCAAATGGTTTGTAGTCTTGCTCTAAGAATGCATCTAATACGCCACTGGCAAAGACGCCACGCATTGCACCACCCTCGACTACGATTGCTTTTGTTGCCATGTTTCCCCCCAATAAAGACGTTAAAAAGATTACTGAAATTCGTGCTACAGCAACAATCGGTTATTCTTATTATTGAGATAGGCGAAGTCTATGTGTTTCTTGCTCTTTAAGTGGAAACTTAGGATCAAAAAATCCACATCAACCAAAGCGTTGATGTGGATTTTCAGTCGTTCAAATCAGAGATTACGCAAAGACGGTTTTATATGCCTCGGCAGCACCTTCAATAAACATCTGTGTGCCAATCACCGCAAGAATCAAACCCATCATTTTGGTGATCACATTCAGTGCGCTTGGACCAACAGCTTTCACTAACTTGTCACCAAACAAAAACAGAACATAAGTCATCACGCAAAGGACTGCGAATGAAGCAATGGTAATGATGGTTTCGGTGATTCCACCCGTTGTTGCAAAGTTCATCGCCGTCGCAAGTGTTCCTGGCCCCGCCAATATCGGCATGGCTAATGGTGAAACGGCAATGCTCAACGCGGCTTGTTCTTGCTCCGGTGAGTAAGCCTTTTCCTTGGTCTTCTTGTGTGTCGATTCCCCTTGCAACATGTGGAAACCAATAAGGAATACTAAGATACCGCCAGTAATGCGCAGTGCGTAAAGAGTAATACCAAATAGGTCAAAAATGACTTTGCCTGCAATAGCGAACACTGCAACGATAACAAAAGCGATAAACACAGAGCGAAACGCAATGGAGCGCACGGTTTGCTTGTCTTCATCCGCTGTCAGGCTTAAGAAGATAGGGATGTTTGCGATTGGGTTCATGATGGCAAAAAAGCCCATGAATACAGTGACAGTATGAAGTATCAGTTCTTTCATGTTTTCTACATTTGGTAAGTTATTGATTATTAAAAATCATTATATACCCAACTTTATAAATAACGTCACTTTATGTTCACTGTACTTTCCAAGCGCCTCACCTTTTGCTCATCGCCACGGTTTGGAGCGCATGCTAGTTTACGCTCAATATAAATAGCGTTATGGTGAAGATTCAGCCAATACTAAGAACAAACTAAGGAAGTTGATTGATCATGAACAGTACGATTGAAACCATTCTCGGTCATCGCTCTATTCGTAAGTTCACCTCTGAGCCTATTGCAAGTGAACAACTACAAACGATTCTCCAATCTGGATTAGCCGCCTCTTCTTCTAGCATGCTTCAGGTGGTCTCTATCATTCGCGTGGCAGACACAGAGAAGCGCAAACTGCTAGCACAATACGCTGGCAATCAGGCTTACGTTGAAAGTGCTGCAGAATTTTTGGTGTTTTGCATTGACTACCAGCGTCACACAACCATCAACCCAGACGTTCAAGCCGACTTTACTGAACTGACCCTGATTGGCGCTGTAGATTCCGGCATCATGGCTCAAAACTGTTTGTTAGCTGCCGAGTCTATGGGGTTAGGTGGCGTATACATTGGTGGCTTAAGAAACAGTGCAGCACAAGTCGATGAGCTACTCGGTTTGCCTAAAAACGCCGCTATCCTGTTTGGTATGTGTTTGGGTCATCCAGATCAAAACCCTGAGGTAAAACCACGCTTACCCGTTAACGTTATTGTCCACGAAAACCAATACCAAGCGCTGAATGTAGACGATGTACAAACCTACGATCAAACCATGCAAGAGTACTACGCGAGCCGCACAAGCAATCAAAAACAGAGCGCATGGTCACAAGAAACAGCCGGAAAGCTATCTGGTGAGTCTCGCCCGCACATCCTGCCTTATCTAAATAGTAAGGGGTTGGCTAAACGATAATGAGAAAGATCGTTTAATCGACCGAAAGATCAAAAAAGGCCTCGGATGAGGCCTTTAGTATCAATTTGTTCCTAACGATTAGTTACCGCCAGTACCGCCTGTGCCACCACCCGGTGGATCTTCAGGTTCGATAGGTTCACCTACTTCAGGATCAGGGATAGTTGGTACGTCAGGTTTGATATCTTCAACAGGAGTACCAGCGTCGATAGCATCTTGCACATCACCAACTACCTGTTGCGTATCTTCTGCTGGGATCTCTACGTAAATCACATCACCAGTTTCGCTTAGCGGGTAAGCAGGGTTTGCAGCAATGACTTCTTCAGTGATTGCTTTAGCAGCTACAGAAATTGCCTCAGGTGACGCGTCTGGGTTCGCCTTGATGACATCTGAAACAACGTTTGCTGTTGCGATTAGCTGTGTAGCGATAGCCGACGCATCGTCATCGCCCTGCTCTTGCAGATCCTGAACCACTTGTTCAGTGTTCAGTAGAAGTTCATCCACAGAAACACCGATTGCATTGATATCAATACCAAGGTCTGAGAACACTTTCTCTGCAACCTCAGGAGAGTAAACTTCACCTTCTGCAAGAGAGCCAGCGATAAGCGTAGTAAACGGAGAACCCGTAACTAGGCCATCTACTTGTGCTAAACCTTGAGGAATGGTGTATTCCGTTGTGATTGGTTTGCCGTTAGACGAGTCACGACTTGTCGCTGTAGGACTAAGTACAAATTCACACTCGTGTGGTGCTGTCACTACATCAATGTGGCTAATACGAGCTTGACCAACCATGCCTTTGTAGTTTGTCGTTAACTCATCCGCCTCACCTGTAAGATCGCCACATGTGTATGTCACTTTCATGTCAATAACTGCTGGATCGTAAGCCTGAACTGAATAGGTTTTCACTACAGGGTCGCTGTCACTACCACAGCCAGCCAGTAGCACCGCCGCCACACTTGCCGTTAAAAGTTTGATTTTCAAAATTAGCTCCAATATTTTTTGTTATATCCGACCGCATCGGAAAGCATAACGGCAGTTGCATATAGTGTAAATAGGATGCATAAAACTTTGGTATGAGTTTTTTCACATTAATAGTTGTTTTCATGTGCAAAACGGCGCATTTTCACTATTAACTTGAGATAGCCCCATTTTTGTCAGGTATTTGTCAGTATTTTTTAAGGTTCTGGTTGCCTTCATTGCAACAAGATGGATAATAGTTGTCTATTTTTTGATGGTCAGATTTTCAACCTTCATAAATAAAAATGAGGACTCTGAATCGTCAAGTGCGTTTTTGGAGCATTTATTACATAAATAATACTGAATGGAATCGTTTTATAAAGGCTAAAGACGATGAGAGAAACGCTATTTATAGGCGTACTCACGTCATACAAAAAGTGAACCAATTTCAGTCGGCAAATTTTCTTTCGGTAGCTAGAAACCAATGAATAAATTTAACAAAGTTTTGGGGATTACGTTTCTTCCAATCGTTCTAGCTGGGTGTACCGTACCTGGCAGCCACCTTTCCACCAGTGACAAAACGGTAATGACTACCGAAGCAACAGACATTGAGTCTCAAGTCACGGTTTATCCCCTAACGTTAGATCGCGTCAGTTCTTTAAATACAGCAGAACCATTTTCTAAACCTAACCCAGAACTCGACATCGAGATCGCTAAGTACGAGTACGTCGTTGGTCCTGGTGACATTCTGAACATTACTATTTGGGATCATCCAGAGCTTACTATCCCAGCTGGTTCTTACCGTAGCTCTGCCGAAGCTGGTAACTGGGTTCATGCAGATGGCACCATCTTTTATCCGTACATCGGTATTGTAGAAGTTGAAGGTAAAAACGTTCGTCAAATTCGAACAGACATTGCAAAGCGCCTAGCTAAGTATATTGAAAGCCCACAAGTTGATGTGAGCGTCGCGGCTTTTCGTTCAAAGAAAACCTATGTAACTGGTGAAGTAAACAAACCAGGACAACAAGCCATCACAAACATCCCACTAACCCTTCTTGATGCGGTTAACCGTGCAGGCGGTCTGGCACAAGATGCAGATTGGCGCAACGCAACATTAACGCGTGGCGGTGAAGTTCAGGACGTTTCTCTTTATGCATTAATGCAACAAGGCGATCTCACTCAGAACCGCCTACTTCAATCGGGTGATATTGTTCACGTACCGCGCAATGACGCACAAAAAGTATTTGTGATGGGTGAAGTTAACGATCCAAAGCTACTCAAGATCGACCGTGCGGGTATGAGCCTAACAGAAGCGTTAAGTAACGTCGGAGGCATTAGCCAAATCTCAGCTGACGCAACTGGCGTTTTTGTCATCCGTCGTTCAAAAGAAGAATCTAAGATGGCTGATATCTACCAGCTCGATGTGTCAGATGCCTCTGCACTTGTGATTGGTACCGAATTTGACTTAAACCCTTACGATATCGTTTATGTCACGGCAGCACCAATTAGCCGTTGGAACCGCGTTATTGCACAGTTAGTACCAACTATTTCTGGCTTCAACGAATTGACGGAAGGCGCACTGCGTATCCGCAACTGGCCTTAAACCGAATATGTCTAGAGGGAGTAATTTAACTCCCTCTAAAAACATCAATTTTTAAGCAGCGAACGTTATTCGTAACATTTGTTCACTTAGAAAGGAAAAGAATTTGTTTTCTAACATTTTAGTGGTTTGCGTAGGTAATATCTGTCGTTCACCAACAGGAGAGCGACTTTTACAGTCTCTTTTGCCAAGTAAAAAAGTGGCATCTGCTGGTATTGCCGTAGAAAAAAGCCACTTAACTGGCAAGTCTGCTGATGAAATGGCAACTAAAGTTGCACTTGAACACGGAATAAGTTTAGAAGGGCATTGCGCCCAGCAATTAACCCCTGAGTTATGTGCACAATATGATCTGATTTTAGTCATGGAGAAAGGCCACCAAGAAGCCTTAACCAAGATTGCTCCAGAAGCTCGCGGCAAAACAATGTTGTTTGGCCAGTGGATTGGAAAGAACATACCCGATCCATATCGCCAGAGCAAAGAAGCATTCGACCACGCTTATGCTCTCATAGATGAAGCGGCACAAGCTTGGACTAAAAAACTATAAGCCGAAAGGCTCATTTTCAAACGCCTATGGCAAGGTATTTAAGAAGTTAATGTAATGACAACACAAACTATTAAGCAATCACGTCAAGTCGACGATGAAATCGATTTGGGGAAGCTATTTGGGATCATCCTTGATGCCAAGTGGTTTATATTATGTACCGTCTTCCTATTCTCTGTTGTAGGTGTCGGTGTTGCCATTCTATCGACACCCATATACAAAGCTGACGCACTTATTCAAATTGAGAAGAAGAGCTCAGGTGGCATTTCAGCAATGGTTGGTGATATGGGCGAATTATTTTCTGCCGAATCATCTGCAACGACCGAGATTGAGATCATCAAGTCACGTATGATCCTTGGGGATACCGTTGATAAATTCAACTTAACCACCGTGGTAACCCCAAACTACCTACCTTTCATTGGTAAAGGACTTGCTCGCCTTCAAGGTGAACAAAACCGCCTTTCTGTTTCGCGCTTTAACATCCCATCATATGCGGTCGGCATCCCACACACGCTAGAAGTGCTCGATGCAGAACAAAAAACGTTCAAACTGCTTCAAAATGATGGCCGCGTGGTTCTGGAAGGTAAAGTTGGTGAATTGATCGACAAAGACGGTTACCAATTTATGGCAAATGAGATGTTTGCCCAAGATGGCGCTACCTTCACCGTTAGCAAAATCAGTAAGCTTGATGCAATCAACCAGCTTCAACAAAACTTGTCTATCAGTGAACGAGGCAAGCAAACCGGAATTATATCTTTAAGCTTCTCCGGCGAAGATCGTGCTCGTATCCAAGCTATTTTGAATGATGTTAGTCAAAATTACTTCTTACAGAACGTTCAGCGTAACTCTGCAGAAGCAGAACAAAGCCTAGAGTTTTTAAAGGGTCACCTGCCAGACATCAAAGTCAAGCTGACTGCTTCGGAAGATATCTTGAACCGATTCCGTCAAGAGAACGAATCTATTGACCTTGGCCTTGAAGCGCAATCAACACTGAAAGTAATGGTTGAGTTAGAAGCACAATTGAATGAGCTTACTTTTAAAGAAAGTGAAATCAGCCAACGCTTTACTCAAGACCACCCTGCGTATAAGTCGCTTCTCGATAAGCGCCAAACACTTCTAAAAGAGAAAGAACGCTTAAACAAACAAGTACAAAAACTGCCTAAAACACAACGTGAAGTACTTCGTATGACACGTGACGTTGAAGTAAACCAACAAATTTACATCCAGCTTCTAAACAAGGTTCAAGAACTGAACATTATTAAAGCAGGCACCGTTGGTAACGTACGTATTCTAGACAGTGCGCAGTCATTCTCTAAACCAATTAAACCGAAGAAGGCCCTGATTGTTGTATTAGCCACATTGCTTGGTGGTATGGTAGGTGTAGCGTTCGTTCTTATTCGCGCGGCTTTCCATCGCGGCGTAGAAACACCTGACCAAATCGAACAAATGGGTATGCCTGTATACGCGAGTGTACCGAAGTCTATTCAACAACTTGAATTCGCAAGTAAACTGAAACGCAATAAAGGTAAAGCGAATAAAGAACTTGTTCTGCTGGCTGAAGCAAACCCTGCAGACCTTTCTATTGAAGCACTTCGTAGCCTTCGCACAAGTTTGCACTTCGCAATGATGGAAGCAAAAAATAACATCTTGATGATTTCAGGCCCTGCTCCGTCTATCGGTAAAACATTTGTTTCTACCAACTTTGCGGCTGTTGCTGCGAAAACAGGTCAAAAAGTTCTGCTTATCGATGCGGATATGCGTAAAGGCTACTTACAGCAATGTTTTGGTCTGCGTTGGGACAACGGCCTATCAGACCACCTAAGTGGTAAAGTAACCGCCGATGACATCATCAAAGAAACATCAATTGAAAACCTTGATGTTGTCACTCGCGGCCAAGTACCACCAAACCCGTCAGAACTACTAATGCACCCACGCTTCAAAGACTTCATCGAAGCGATGTCAGAAAAATATGACTTGGTTATTATCGATACACCACCAGTGCTTGCTGTAACGGATCCGAGTATTGTTGGCGCGCTAGCAGGTACAACCTTGATGGTTGCTCGTTTTGACCAGACGACATTGAAAGAGATTGAAGTAGCCCAAGGCCGATTTGAACAATCAGGCGTAGAGGTAAAAGGCGTGATTCTGAACGCAGTCGAGAAGAAGGCATCAAACTCTTACGGATATGGCTACGGTTACTACAACTACAGCTATAAAAGTGAGTAACATCTAGCTAAAAACACAAAGCCCCGCTATATCGCGGGGCTTTTTTATTTGTGCTGCAGGAACCGTTTTTATTCTGATTGTTTCTTCCATTGAATAAAAGTGAGCACACTCAATAGCAAGAAGAAAGCAGGGTCACTCCAACCAAAACCAACGAACACGCCTATAATGCCAGCGTAAGTGGTGATCACCACGCCTAAAAGATTCGTGACCAGCAAAGCTTTGAACAGTTGTTTCGCCGTGTTGCCAGATTCAACGTCACGCAACATCAAACTGACCGCAGCAATCCCACCTAAAAAGATCGACGTGTGCTGCGATAAAAACAACGCATATTGGTCGTTAATTTGTACGCCATACATCGGCCACATCATGGTCGGAACAAAAAACAGCGCAAAAGCAAATAACGTATAAATGACGCCATGAACGGTTAGAAAAGTGCGGTTAGTCATAATGTTACTCTCCGATTGGACCTTGGTTGATAGTGCTCAGTGGCGTATTGATATCAAATATCTGCCCTCTTACTTCTTCAACACCCATCTGTTTCAAACGAGCAGTGTGCATTTCGAGATAAGCTTGCGCCGTTGCTTCATCTTCAAAAAGATAGATGCCGCCGCCAAGTTTGTCTTTCTCGCTTTCCGTCCAGATTTTCCAACTCATGCCTGGCTCTTGGTTAATTGACTGAGCTAGGTCTACCAGTGCGTTCGACATCTCTTCACCAAATGGGCCATGAAATTCAAAATCAACTTGCAGTAATTTCGCCATCTTGAGTCTCCTCTTCTTTTTTGACTCGCTTTCGATGAGAGGATTATTACCTTTATAAAACTGACAAAAAAGTTCATAATTTTGTCATTACTTGTCGAAAAAACTGACCAATGAGACTCAAAACAACCCTAGAGCAGTGGCAAACATTACAAGCGATTGAACAAGCTGGAAGTATTCAGTCAGCCGCAGTGACGCTCAATAAAAGCCACACTACGCTGATCTATTCAGTGAAAAAGCTCGAGGACCAACTGGGCATCAAACTGATAGAAGTGAAAGGTCGAAAGGCTGGATTAACCGAACACGGCAAGACGATGTTACGCCGCGCGCAATCTATGCTCGAACAAGCTCGTGAACTTGAAATGATCAGTGAACAGCTAAATAGCGGTGTAGAGTCGCAAATTACGGTAGCTATCGATCACCTGTGCGATCCAAGTTGGCTGTATGCACCACTTAGTGAATTTTTGGCACAAAACAGCACTACCTCCGTTCAGGTCGTGGAAACTTCGCTAAGTAAAACCACTGATATGGTGGTCAATGAGATAGCAGATATCGCCATTATCAATCTTCCTATCACCAACCACCCAGCCGAAGCATTTGGCACAACAACCATGGTGCCCGTTATTGCAGTTGAGCACCCATTGGCAAAGAAAGAGCACGTTTCATTGGTGGACTTTGCGACCACCAGCCAAATTGTGGTTCGAGATCTTGGTGAATCAGACAAGGCGAAACGAGACGTGGGCTGGCTGCGCGCGCGCCAAAGAATCACGGTGGACAATTTCGACCACGCTTTTCGAGCGGTAGAGCAAGGTGTTGGCTTTTGTCGACTCCCTAAACATCTCGTCGAATACCGCCACAGTGCAGGCATCAAGGTATTAGACCTTGAACACTCAAACCAATATCAAGTCGCACTGCACCTCACGCTGCCAAAAGGCGCGAAGAGCGGACCAGCCACACTAGCTCTTTATCAAGCACTGCTGAATAGTGCAAACGACCGCATTTAGCTGGCCATAAGACTGTTGTTAAAACCACAAAAGTCATTTGTATTAAGTGCTATTTTTCGCAAAGGATGATTTCCTCATACTCTCCCTCACTGATAGCGCATCTGAGACGTGCGCTTGAACAAAATGAGAGAGTAAATTATGCCAATCGCATTATTAGCATTAACCCTAAGCGCCTTTGCGATAGGGACAACTGAGTTTGTTATCGTTGGATTAATTCCAACCATGGCAGCAGACCTTAACGTTTCTTTACCTTCTGCAGGTTTGCTGGTGAGTTTATACGCATTAGGCGTGGCTATTGGCGCGCCCGTTTTAACTGCACTTACGAGCAAGATGAATCGCAAGCACGTGCTTCTCGCTGTGATGGGCTTGTTCGTTGTCGGTAACCTGTTAGCTTGGCAAGCTCCAGGTTACAACACTCTAATTGCCGCACGTATTTTAACGGGCTTGGCTCACGGTGTGTTCTTCTCTATCGGCTCGACCATCGCAACTGGTTTGGTCTCCAAAGAAAAAGCCGCTAGTGCTATTGCGATTATGTTTACTGGTTTAACGGTCGCACTAGTGACTGGTGTACCTCTAGGCACTTACATCGGGCAACATTTTGGTTGGGAAACCACATTCTTAATTGTGGCCATTCTTGGTTTGATTGCCTTAGTCGGTAGCGCTTTACTTGTTCCGAACAACTTAAAGCAAGACGCGACGGCTTCTTTAAAAGATCAGCTAAAAGTACTCACCCAACCTCGCTTGCTATTGGTTTATGCGATTACTGCGCTAGGTTACGGCGGCACCTTTACCGCGTTCACTTATCTTGCGCCAATTTTGGAGCAGGTATCCGGCTTTGAAGCGAGTGCGGTTGGCTTGATCATGCTGGTGTACGGTGTTTCTGTCGCGGTGGGTAACATCCAAGGCGGCAAAATGGCAGACAAATTTGGCCCCGTAAAAGCACTGACGATCATCTTTGCTGGCTTAGCCGCAATCTTGTTTGTGCTCAACTTTACCGCATACAACCCAATTGCTGCTGTGATTACTATTTTGGTTTGGGGTGCTTTCGCTTTCGGTAACGTACCAGGACTACAGGTTTACGTAGTAAAACTGGCAGAAAAATACGCACCTAATGCCGTTGATGTTGCTTCAGGTTTGAACATCGCCGCCTTTAACGTAGGTATTGCGCTCGGTTCATGGAGTGGCGGTTTGATCGTAGAGCGAGCAGGATTAATGAATACACCATGGGTCGGTGGTGTAGTCGTTATCTCAGCACTTCTATTGACTCGCTTAAGCGGCGCGTTAGATAAGCGAGAAAACAAGCAAGTTCAGCAATCAGCCTGCGCTGAGCTTTCATAAACAGTCTTTAAAGCCCTAACTTAAACGTTGGGGCTTTTTATGTGAGATCAAAGGCAGTTTTGCTTGTTTAGATGATTCTAAGTTGCGATACCCATTTCGATTACATACCATTGAAACAGCTCAAGCCTAAAGCATCCAACACTCGCGGAAAGAACTCGGTTCATGGCAACTCAACTTCCCTGCTTTCGTTAGCAGGAACAATCTATTTTTACCTTCTTTTTAACTTCTAATAAGGCGAGTGTGGAAGAGATAAGAAAGGTGAAAAATGCAATCTCACAATAGCTTCTCTATTAACCTTAACCAGCAAAAGTCTGTCGCGAAAAAGCGCTTAAAAGCAATCCGCCACAATGACACCAGAGTACTTGATCAGGTTAAGCAGTTTCATTCCCAACCAGAAACCCTAACGCCAGATTCTATCCAGCTTGCAGATGTTCAACACGCCCTAGCTAGAGAGCTTGGCTTACCCAGTTGGAGCAAGTTAAAAGCTCATGTGGAAGAGCTAGAAAGTCACAAGCTCGCCATCAACAACCAAGCAAATCCACTTGATGCCGAACTAACAACACTGCATGTCCGCTGTGGACACGACATTCAACAACAACTAAAGACATGTGGGTTCGAGGGTGACTTTTTACCCATGATTGATCCATTATGCATTGGTCCCATTCCGAGCAATGAAAAAGGATTTGTCGCGATTCGAGCACAATACGTTGTAGACACATTACTGCCTGTTATGGGAAGAAAAGACTCGGTACAAGAAGTAGCGCAGTTTGAGCAAAGCAATATCCATACCCTGCTCGACCAGCAATACGAACGCATCGTTTTTTGGGTCGAACATGATGCCTACGATCAATTCATGCTACTTCGAGGGCTCTCTCTGTTAGAGGAAACCGAAGGCAAAATCATTGAGATCATCGAATTCAATCAGTTTCCGGGAACTGAGCGATTTATTGGCTTCGGGCAACTCCCTGCTGAAGCGATTCGCTCATGTTGGCAGCATAGAAAGCCAGTGACAGCGAAGCTTTTTAGCCAAACCAAACGCTGCTGGCAAGCTTTGCAAGCTCCAACACCACAGCCTCTCGTGAATCTATTAGAACAGCATGAACTAGATTACTTGCCGAACATCAAAGCAGTGATGAAACGACATCTTCAAGAGCTGCCTCATTCAGAATCAGGATTGAGCTTCACACAACATTTGGCTTTGCAGATATTGAACGAGCATAACGAACCAATCAAAGTGAAAGATTGGTTTCAGAAGTACCAACAACAAGAACCACTCCCTACTCTTGGCGATGTCATGTTTTATGCATTACTGCTGCCACTCACGCAAGCAGAAAACCCACTATTTACTGTCGATTCATTGGATAAGAATTGGTGGGAACAACAAGTGAATATCAGCGAGAATGGCCGTGAATGCCTCAATGGACACTCAACTTTCTTACAAGATTACTGGGTAGGCGGAATCCACAACCAAGTGAATAGCCGCTGGACATGGAACCACACCCAGCTCTCATCTTTACATCACTTAATCACGGCTTAGGTGCTTCATCACTAGTTCGGTAATAAAGCGGAGGAGCTAGCAACGGTAGCCATCGAAAAACAGCGTGAGAATATCTTCGACGATTTTCTTGCGCTGCTCGGCACTAGGCACTGCTTGATTGGCAACCAGTTGCGGCCATAAGCAGTTCCCCTTTAATAAGCACATCAACATACAGCTCATCATTGCTGGGTCGAGCGCTTTGACCTTGTTATCCGCAATAGCCTCTGTAAACCAATTCTCCAACAACTCATCTTGACGTTGAAGTTGATGCAAGTAGTTCTCTGCCAGTTCTGGTGTGCGCATAAATTCACTGATCACCATTTTGGCCAATGGCAAGCCGAAGTCCTCATACATAGAGTCCAGTTTTGCATGCAGATAAGTTCTAAGCTGGGTTTCGACATCAATGTCTGATGTGTACTTAAGCTGTAAACGCGCACGCTGAGTTTCGAGCACAGTTTGAATAGACTCGATAAACAGCACGTCTTTGCTTTCAAAATGGCGATACAAGGTGCGCTTTGACGTCCCTGCTCGCTCACATACTCTGTCCATATTGGCACAACTGAAACCGTGCTCAATAAATTCCTGTTGAGCCGCTTCAATCAGCGCTAAGCGTTTTTTTTCTGACAGTTTCATCGCTCTAGATTCACCAACCTCATGTAAGTGGACGCAGAGTATAGCGCACAACAATCAAAAGTATACTTTGAAGTTTACTTTTTTGATTTTAGGAGTAAGATGCGCTCGCCGAAGTTAAGATCCTAAGAAAAATATCAAAATAGAATCACTCTTAACTCACGCTGTGGCGCTTTGTCTGTCAGATAAAGCTGTGATTTTTCCGTGACACAAACTCCAGAGTCGATGCCCTTATTACAAGGCCCCTGGTGTTGTTGTGATCGTCACGTTTAATGAAGTAACTTATGAAATTACGCTCCTTGCTCGTTGCCGTTTCCTGCCTGCTTACTGGTACGGCAAACGCTGATTCGATTTCTCTGCCAATCTGGAAAGATAAAGCAGAAGCACTCGGTTATGACTTACCAAAGCCCTTTGGCGTCAACCTGAGCTATATGAGTATGGAACAAGGCATCAACGTCGACTCCATTTCTCTGAGTGGATTACATGGCTTAGAAAAACTATTAAAAATGGAAGCCAGCGGGGGTAAACAAGCCAGCGATGTTATGACACTTCGTGGGGACGTTTGGTTGTTCCCATTCTTAAATGTTTATGGCTTAGTTGGCACACTTGATGGCTATTCAGAAACCAATGTCAAAGTCAGCCTGCTTGGCAAGCAACTGGGCGAATTCCCTTTCCGTCTCGATCTCGATGGTTACACCTATGGGGGTGGCTTTGTCCTAGCGGGCGGTTATGACCAACTGTTTGCTCTTGTTGATGCCAGTTACACCCAAACGAATTTGAATGTAATCGATGGTGCTATCGATGCGATAGTCGTGTCTCCACGTGTCGGTTACGACTTCCATAAAAATGGCGTCCCTTTGCGTTTCTGGGTCGGTGCCATGTACCAAAACGTTGAGCAAGAATTATCCGGAACATTAAAACAAGCGGGTATCAATCTCTCTGGTCGCTTTGACGTTAAGCAGCGCTTGGAATCTGAGTGGAACACCCTTGCCGGCATGCAATACCAGATTAATGACGACTGGTACTTATTGGGCGAAGCTGGCTTTGGCGACCGTCAAAGTATCTTCTTCTCTCTCGATCGCCGCTTCTAAGGTAAAGAGAAGATGAAAGCTTGTTATTCCCTAGTAATTGCAGCACTGTTTTGCACACCACTCGTTTTTGCTATGCAGCAAGACGAAAGCAGTTTGGTAGATGACATCCTAACCAAACTAGGCTCTAGCGAAACAGTGGATGAGTCGAAATTGATCGACTGGGGCATCTTACCGGGACCATTCGTCAATCCAGAGCAAGGATTTGGCATCGGCGTTGCCGCGGTGGGCTTGTATACCCCTTATGACTGGCAGAAAGGCGACCCGTACTCAACCGTCACCGTCACATCTTACGGTTCAACTTCCGGCTCTTACGGCTTGGGGTTAAACAACCGCACCTATTTGAAGGGTGACAAAGTACGCCTACTTGGTGAAGCGTGGATCAGCCACACTCCCGGATACTATTGGGGTATCGGCAGTCAAGCAGCCGAGAATGATAGTAATAAAGTGCAATACGAAGGCCAACGGTTACAGCTGAGCCCAAAAGTCGCCGTAGAAATTGCGCCAAATACTTACGCTAAGCTCGGCTGGCAGTGGCAATCATTCAACAAAGTAGCCGGTGTGGATGGCGATATTCTTCCTTCAGAAGTCACCAATGCCACCAGCAGCGGTGTGTTACTGGGGATGGAATACGATACGCGCGATTTCGAGCCAAACCCAATGCGAGGGCAGTTTCTTGATATTGAATGGATTGCCAACCGCGATTCACTAGGTAGTGATGAAGACTACGACAATCTCGTGGCCAACTATCGTCTCTATCAACAATGGTCAAACAGTACCATCATCGCGATGGAAGTTTACTCGCAATCGATTTTTGGTGATGCCCCTTGGTTTGATTACGCCCAGTTAGGTGACGATCAACGCATGCGTGGCTACTACCAAGGACAATATCGCGACAAACATCAACTCTCCACACAAATAGAAATCCGCCACACCATTGCTGGTCGTCATGGTGTTGTGGGTTGGTTGGGTGCAGGCAATATCGCACCTACTTATCACGACTTATTCGCAAGCAGTTGGCTACCAACTGTCGGGGTTGGTTATCGATTTGCCTTTAAGGCACGTATTAACGTGCGCGTCGATTTAGGGGTAGGTAAAGACAGCACCGGTTTTTATTTCCAAATTAATGAAGCATTCTAGGAGTAGGGTTTGAAGAAAGCAGCACTATTACTACTAAGCCTTTGTAGTGGGTTTGTCCAAGCACAAGAATTCAAAGCACCGGTTGGCGTCAGGCCATGCTGTGCCTTCGGTGTAGACCTCAAAGCGCAACTAGGAAGCGTACCTGTTCCTTTCTTCTCCCTTGAGAATGTCTTGTCCAGCACCGAAGTAGGTACTCACCACTATAACGATGGCAGTGAATCGGTGCCAGGCAGTCTGCTTGGATTAAATGAAGAAGCGAATGGAATAATCTTTACCGAGCTTGGTGGGTTTATTGATACGGCACACGTTCGCGACACGGCCGATTACACCTACTATTTGTTTACTCTCAACCAACATTATCTCGGCCGTGCGGCACATCTGGATTTACCAGAAGAACTTCGTGTTCGCCGCATTCGTTGGTATGAACAAAAAGAAAAGCTTAGTGAAGAAGAGAAGCTCGACCGCAGTGCTCAGGCAGCAGCGCTAACGGCGTTTCGTCTTGCTCAATGGCATGAGATTGCGCAATGGTTCGGTATGGTATCGGTGAGTGGCTTTAAAGAACTGGCGTCCGCCTTCTCATCCGAAGACCTCTACTCCAACATGCTTGGTGCTAACTTAGCCAAGCAAGTCCTGTTGGATAATCCCGAACTCGATCAAAAGGGCTTTTCTCAAGCGATGGACACCGCTTTTAAACAAGCCTTAAAAGAGTTAAAAGCACAGCCGAAATCCGTCGCTAAACAGAAAATTCAGCAGCTTGATGGCGATTGGTGGGACAGTTCAAGACGCCTACCGGATAAGTGGGTAGTGCGATTCCGCGATTATCATATGGCATTGAGTTTGACACCAAACTACCCAGGCGCAAATCACGAACTTTCATTGTCTAACACCTTCGATAATCAACAGCCAATCGACCAATGGATGAGTGTCGAGTTTAGAGCAAGCGACAATGAAAAAGCGTTCTCTGCATTACCTAAGCCATTGACGTCAAAATCAATTTGGACACGCGCAGATTATCAACAGATTTCAGATTTTGCTCGTACCATCGACGAACAGACTCGCCCACCGCTGAAGTGACTTTGCAATCATAAAGTGAATAAAAGATGCCTAGTTATGCACTTGGCGTCTTTCATCTTATCGTTATGCATCCAGTTTTCTACTATTTGAGAATGTAAGAATTTATTTCTATCGGTTGTAAATTCGATAAATTTGTTAATCAGCAAACTTTTCAACCAGCCAAATCGTTACAATTTGGTTAATATTCTATTTTTTAAAGTGACTAACTTCACATCTATCGACCATTCAGAGGATTATTCTTTCGTATTTTCGCACTCCGCTGCTAATCTGCACGCCGCCTTGAAGTGAACTCAAGGTGCATAACTATAAGGAGTGTTCTCATGAATACCAAGAAACCGATGTCGCTCACCAGCCGCGTAATTTTGGGTATGGTAGCGGGTATCTTGACAGGATTTGCAATTCGCACACTTTTTGCCGACAACGGATTTGTCGACGCATACATTGTTAATGGATTATTCGAAGTTGGTGGACAGATCTTCGTTGCCAGCTTAAAAATGCTTGTTGTACCGCTAGTATTTGTTTCGCTAGTTTGTGGTACCAGCTCTCTAAAAGACCTATCTACATTGGGTCGCATGGGTGGTAAAACCCTTGCTTTCTACGTAGCAACAACCGCTATCGCAATCACACTTGCTCTAACCATGGGTACGCTATTCCAGCCGGGTGCTGGTGCAGACCTAACCGCAGCAAGTTCATTCAAATCAGCAGAAGCGCCATCTTTGGGTCAAGTGATCATTGATATGTTCCCAACCAACCCAATCAGCGCAATGGCAGAAGGTAAAACCCTGCAAGTTATCGTGTTCGCCGTCCTATTCGGTATCGCGATCAGTGCAGCAGGTAAGCCAGGCGAGCGTATCGCAGCATTCTTCTCTGATCTGAATGAAGTAATCATGAAATTGGTTGCTATTCTGATGAACCTTGCGCCTTACGGTGTGTTCTTCCTAATGGCGAAGCTGTTTACAGGTCTTGGTCTAAGCGCAATCTTTAACCTTGCTGAATACTTCGTTGTACTAGCAGGTACGCTATTGCTGCACGGCCTTGTGACTTACAGCCTGATGCTAAAAGGCTTCACTGGTCTAAACCCAATTACGTTCCTACGTAAGATGGAAGACGCAATCATGTTTGCTTTCTCTACAGCATCATCGAACGCAACCATTCCAGTGACAATGGAAACGGCTAAGCACCGCATGGGTGTTGAGAACCGCGTATCATCGTTCACAGTACCGCTAGGTGCAACCGTGAACATGGACGGCACGGCGATCATGCAAGGTGTGGCGACAGCGTTCATCGCACAGGCATTCAACATCGACCTAACTATGGGTGACTACCTAATGGTTATCATGACGGCAACATTGGCGTCTATCGGTACCGCAGGTGTTCCTGGTGTTGGTCTAGTAATGTTGGCTATGGTATTGAACCAAGTAGGTCTGCCGCTAGAAGGTATTGCACTTATCATGGGTGTTGACCGTCTACTTGATATGATTCGTACCGCAGTTAACATCACCGGTGACAGCGCAGTGACTATCATTGTTGCTAAATCGGAAGGCGCACTGGATGAAACTCGCTTCAACGATCCAAAAGCTGGGGTCGCAGAAGAAGAAGTGCATCTGAAACGCGCGGAAGCTTAAACCCTTCCAAACTCAATTATCCTGTCTAAATGAAAGCCCCGATGGAAACATCGGGGCTTTTGTTTTATTTGAAATCTGAAGAATAGGTAATAACCCTATTCCGTCATCGAACTCAGCTTTTCTCTCGCTTGCTCTTCATGCTCATCGGTGATGGCATTGCCGACCGAGTTCGCCGCTAGCGTCAATGCTGCCATGTCATCGGTAAAGCCGACACCTGCTAACACGTCTGGCACCATATCTGTTGGCAGGACGAAGTAAGCCAGCGCGCCACCTAAAATAGCTTTGTGGCGAACAGAGGTGTTGGAATCTGCCATCGCGAGCCATGATTTAATGCCCATAACCGCAATCTCTTCACCTGCTTTCTTGACGGAATTTTTCATTTTACGCCAG
This sequence comes from Vibrio sp. HENC-03, assembly GCF_000305755.2. NCBI lineage: Bacteria > Pseudomonadati > Pseudomonadota > Gammaproteobacteria > Vibrionales > Vibrionaceae > Vibrio > Vibrio sp. HENC-03. The sequence continues at coordinate 435,638 of NZ_JH976124.1, forward strand.
AAGGTTTTCTCATCTGGCGCTTGCATCGTTTGGTCTAAGACGTCATCGGACGCCGAATTTACAGACATGCTTGTGGTCATCGTGCCTCCTAAATTTATGACTGTGGCAAAGATATTAAGACGATGAACCTGAACGTAGGATTAATAGCGAGTAATGATAATGAAGAAAGGAAACAAAATGGCTAGATAAAAAAATCCCCAAACCGAAGTCCGAGGATTATTGCTTTGGATACCAAAAGGTTTTGAAACCAGAAGTCTTGGAAACCAACAGCTTTGGGAACCAAGCTTTAGAAGCAGAATGCCTTATTGAGCAATCTTCTCCAATACACGCATCAGCATTTTGATACGTGGTTCAATAGACTCAAGCAACAAGTACTCTTGGTCACTGTGGAAGCCTGCACCGATAGGTCCTAGACCGTCCAAAGTTGGAACGCCAAGAATCGCCGTGTTGTTTGCATCAGAGCCACCACCCACTTCTTTCCAGTTGATGTCGATCGCCAGTTCACTTGCGGCTTCTTCAACTAATGTCATCAGGCTTTCCGTTTGAGCACTTGGCACCATAGAAGGCTTATAAGCTTCACGAACCAGATCGATGCTCACGCCATCAACGAATGGTGTTTCCAGCATGCCATTTAGCTTGCTATCGACATCATCGTATTCTTCATTGCTCCAGAAACGCACATCCACGATCGCTTCAGCATGCTCCGGGACAATGTTCGCACCGTTACCACCAGAAACAATACCGACGTTCAGCGTAGTACCAGATTCAAAGTTGGTCATTGCGTTGACTGCAAGAATCCAATTCGCCATCTCAGTGATTGCGCTGCGACCATTTTCTGGCTCGTTACCTGCGTGAGCTGCAACGCCATTAAAGGTCATTTTGTAGCGAGCCATGCCTTTACGCGCTTTCACTAAACCGCCGTCTGCACGTGCTGCTTCTGCAACCAGTACATTCTTAGCGTTTTTCGCAACTGATTGAATCCAATCCACAGAATCGAGAGAACCCGTCTCTTCATCTGGGTTCATGCAGATAGCGATAGATAGCTTATCCAACACCGCTTGGTCTAGATTGCGCATCGCGTATACGATGTTCAGCAAACCAGATTTCATGTCCGAGACGCCAGGACCATAGGCTTTCTCTGCATCTTGAGACATTGGACGAAGCTCAGCGGTACCCACAGGGAACACGGTATCCATATGACCAATCAGCATCACGTCGATTTGCTCAGCTTCCGGCTTATTTCGAACTTCAAGACCGATGCCTGCCCTGCCACAGTCGATGCGTTTTACGCTCCAACCTGACATCGCTTGGTACTTCTCTTCAAATTGAGAAGCGATGAACTCGATACCATCAGTCGTGTAAGTGCCACAATCCACATTGATTAGCGGACGTAGCTCTTCTAGATATTCATTTAGAGAGAATTGCATGACTCACTCCTAGACAAACAGATTCATCACCAGCATTGCGCCAAACGCGTTCAATACTGAGATTGCAATCATAACTGGGATGTAACGACCTTCAGTACCAATTGGACCCATGATACGACCCATGTACTGAACTTGAGAGCCCATTAGGTAGATAGCTGGCGCTAGAATCGCAATGTGCGTACCGTTTAGGATGCCTTGGTCAAACAGCGTGATAACCACACCCACTGCGCCGCCCATCGACATCCAAGCGCCGATAAGAACAGCAGCCGCTTCACCCGGAAGGCCAAACACCGCCATGATTGGAGAGAACACAGTACCCATCAGATCCAGCGCGCCTGTGATTTGCAGCGCTTTGATGATAACGAACGCCATCAATACGTTAGGAACCGTAGAGGTAGTCGCAATTACCCAGCCTTTCTTAGCACCTTCGACGAAGATATCCGTCACCATTGGTTTTTTCGCTTTAACGTCACCCATTATGCCGTCTCCTCTTTTAGGTTCTCTGATTTGTTTTGGTCTTGTTTGTCTTCTTTACCTTCCGTCATGTTTAGGTAGATACGGAACAGGTTCGCGCCGATGATCTTAAATGCGAACATCACCACAACTGCCAAACCAATAGAAGACGTTACTGCTAGAGAACCGTCAGCCATCGTCAGCGTGAACAGCACAGCGCCTGATGAGAAGAAGTTCACGATGGTTGCACCAGCAGTGAACTGGAACATGGTAAATACGTCCGTTTCACGCTTAGTTAGGTGACCTTCATCTTTTAGCTGACGCGTCATTGCCGCACCTGCATCGGTACTTTGTAGAGAAGCAATCAAAGCCAAACCAGAGTTACCAGGGATGCCCATTAGAGGACGTAGAAGAGGAGTAAGAAGCTTACGAGCAGCTTCAAGTGCACCGTAGTGCTCAAGTACGTTGATCATACCTAATGCGAACATAACGGTTGGAATCAAAGTAAGTGCGAAAATGAAACCGTCACGAGCACCGCTACCGCCAGTACCGCGGAAAGATGTAGTCGCAGCTTGTACCGCGCCATCCGCACCTTCCGTTACGCCGTAAGCCACTTTACCGAAAGAGCCATTAAGCGTTGTAAAGTCGAATACACCGTACCATTCGTTGGATTGCATCAGACCAGAAAAGAACACAACCGCAAACGCGAGTGCAATGTAACACCCGATCGTCACCTTGCGTTCAGCATGAACAGGGCTTGTCATAAATTCACCTATGTATGTGGAACAGAACGCATAGATGATCCCTTGAACGACGTGCTAGAGAGATGATCAAAATCAATCCATTTACCGAACAATCATGTCACTCAATTATGAAGTTTTATTTTATGATTTGAATCACATTTAAAAGATAATAAATATTTATGACCAAGATAAGGTAGATTTATCTAACTATCTGCGAATCCCATCCATTAACAAAACAAACCAAAGTTATGAACAAGTTTGTTATTAGCCACACCTTCGACGTGCTTCATGGTTTGTTGCTTATTTGAGGTTTCTTGACCAAAAATTAACAAAAGTTCCGTGTAATTTATTTTAGGGTGGTTCGGTCATTACTTAGAGACTTACTCAGGGTTTGCCTTTTGCTTCGATCACAATCCAACGTCGCTCGATGGACACTTGCCCTTGTGGCTTGGGTTATCGTGATCTGTTTAAGTAAAAATGCAGGCTTCTACCAATCTTGCCCTCTGATTGGCATGCAAGTGACAGCTGAACACGCTGCTGCGCAGCAACAAAAGAGCGAGAGAGGGCTGGCTAAGCAGTGTGAACTGTCTGAAAAGCTGATTCAGGTTTCACAAAACCATCTCGACAGCTTCATTGTTCCCTTATTCCTATTTGCGTTTGTCTTGCTGTCTATCACCAGCACCGAGCGTAATGCTTTCCGCCATCATACCGAGCCGATACCCGACAAATATCGGGTGCACCTCAAGCTATGTGTGTTTAGAGAATAAAACCCGATTGCTATTCATCCCCAAATCAATTGTTTTATTTTTAATCACTTCGCGACAAAAACCGCGAAGAAAGAGAGTTTTAGGAAATATCATGAAATTCACACGCACACTATTAACTGTGGCTATCGCGCTGGTACCTCTATTTTCACACGCATCAGAAAAAACATCAGAAGAGAAGCTGCAAGAAATTACTCAACTGCTGAAAGAAAACCCGCAGATCCTCGATTCACTGCATCAAAACCTACAAGACTACGTCGCTTACCAAAAGACGTTTAACGCGACTTTGGATGAAGCGCGCGCCTATCTTAACGATGGCAAGCACTCTTACTTCGGTGCAGAGAACCCAGAACTGACAATCATCAACGTAACCGATTACAGCTGTCCTTTCTGTAAGCGTCTTGAAGGTGAGCTAGTGAAGGTAGAGAAAGAATATCCGCAGGTAAAAGTGCTGAACATGACGGTATCGTTCAAAGAACAGTACGAGAAGAACGGTTACAACTCGGCAAGTTACGCATTGAACGTATGGCAGAACCAACATGACAAGTACAAAGAAGTGCACGACTTGTTGGTGAAGAAGCCGGGTCCACATGATGCAAGTTCACTACAAAAAATCGCTAAGAAGACTGGCACAGAAGCACAGCTTGTCGACGACAAAGAGACCAAAGCATTATTGGATAAAAACTACGAGTACTTCACTCGCTTAGGTCTACGAGGCACACCAGCGATCATCATTAATGACCAAGTCATTCCGGGTTATGTACCTTTCGAAGAGCTTGAGAAAGTTATCGACCAAGAGCTAAAGAAATAACTATCGAAATAGATAGCTATTGAAATAGATAAGTAACCATCAAAAACAACAAAGCCCTTCCCTGATAACTCAAGGAAGGGCTTTTTCTATCTAGGCTTAAAACGAAGTTCTAACTACTTGTCACGCCCCACAAACGCCACAACGACTTTGTCATTGCCAAGCGAACGAGAGAACACGTACGCGCCTTCTTGTTCAATCACTTGATGCTGACCCGCACCAATCGCTGGGTGCGCTTTACGGAACTGACCAAGTGTTTGCCAATGTTTTAGCAATGCTTGCTTCTCATCTGACAGTTTCCATATCATGTCAGAGCGTGTGCCTTGATGGAAATCGTCCGCGTAAGGACCAATGTTACGACCCACTTCGTCACCGTAATAAACCTGAACAGCACCAGGGCTCAGAAGCAGTGCATTCGCGGCATTACGCTGCATGCCGTAATCTTTGAAGCGAGAGAAGAACAGCTCGGTATCGTGAGAAGACATGTAGCTCACAGGGTTGAAGTCTTTCTCATTGGCGATTGTGTCTGCGTAACTTTGGTAAGTGTCTGCCATTTGGCTGAAACACGCCGCGCCTTTGTCTAACTTCTTCTGCATGTCGAAGTTAATCAACGCATCAAAGCCGTCGTCGAAGTAAGGGCTGCGATATGCGGTATGTCCCCATACTTCCCCCATCATCCAGAATGGCTGACCTGACTTACCGTTCTCTTTACGCCACTGCTCAAGACTGCTTGATGCCTCTTCTTTCAAGCGTTTCCACACATCGCCTTCAACGTGCTTCACGGTATCGACACGGTAACCATCAATGCCAAAGCGTTTCACCCAATCAGTTTGCCACTCAATTAGGTAATCCGAGACGGTGTAATTGTCACGCGCCTCTACGCGAGTACCAGGGTTATCCAATAGCCACTGCGCAGGCTTCACGGCTTTGTCTGATTCGGTGATAAAGTCAGGCAAACCCGCCAATGACATAGTGATATCACTGCTGCCCGGAGCTGGGTATCCCGGTAGACCTGTTCTTACCCAGTCACCACCCCACCATTTCGCCCAGTTTGGACTCTGGTAATCAATATTCTGGTGGTAGCTATGCCAATTTTCACCCGCTTTTGGTTGCCAGTCGCCCCACTTCTTCGGTAAATCAGCGTTTGGTTTTAACACCTCAATACCGTCAAATTGCAAATCAGCTAACGTTGAGTAACCAGTGTGGTTGATTACCGCGTCCATCAATACTTTAAGGCCACGTTTATGTGCCTCTTCCACCAGCTTTTTAAGATCAGCTTCGTTACCGAAGTTCTCATCAATCTTGGTAAAGTCACGCGTCCAGTAACCGTGGTAAGCGTAGAATGGGAATGAGCCGCTATCGCCGCCGCCAACAAAGCCGTGCACTTGCTCAACGATTGGCGATAACCAAATCGCATCTGTACCTAGGCTCTTGATGTAATCTAACTTTTCGATCACGCCTTTTAGGTCACCGCCGTGGAAAGTGCCTATCTCTTCTTTGCCGTCTTTCTTGCGCCCATAGCTGTTGTCATTGCTGGTATCGGCATTGTTGAAACGGTCGACCATCACGAAGTAAATGTTGGCATTACGGTAATCAAACGGTACTGCTTCTTTGGTTTTCTTCACTGGCTCTAGTAGCACCAAACCGCCTGAATCTTTGCTTGGTGTCAGCGATACTTGCTGATCTTTTACTTCGACCATCTGCCCAGAGTAAGCATCACGCAACTTGGTGCCATCTGGGAAACTGTCACCCAGCGCAATCGTGACTTCGCCGCCTTGGTAAACCTCACATTGCACTTGTGGGATTGGGCGTTTGAATTCTGTCTTGGCGGCTTTCTTAGGTTCACGTTTGAAGCGCAATGTTTTCGCTTCCGCATCAAAAGCAAAAGAGTAATCGCCGGTAAAGCGGATTTTTAACGGCAGTTCCGTTGGCTTTCCGCAGTTCAACGCGATAGGTTTATTGAATTTGACCTTCTGACCATCAGGCGCGACACAGTCGCCTTCAACACCTGTGATTTTGAGCGTGTATCCGTCTTTGGTTAAGGGCACAACCAAAGGCTGCTCTGCACTTAAAGGAAAGTCACGGCTGTTGGTCGTGGTAGAAATGGTGATGTTTGGCTCGGCGATGGCACTTGCCGATGCAAGCAATAAGGTAGTCGTAATCAGATTCAGTTTCATCGTTCAGTCCATTGGTTGCGCATAGGCGCAGTATTCGTGTTGTAGTTTTATTCACACTAATAGTAAATGGATGAAAAACTGAGCACATCATTCTGAAAGGCTACGCCCTAAAGCTTGTGACGCTTCACATTTTGCTTTTATTGGGGCGTAGTTCTATTTATGGACACAGGATAGGTATGGAAAAGAGAAACTTATAACTCGACGTTGCCAAGATTGCGCATCTGGGTCAGAGCCCAATTGGTGCGATGTTGAGTGTAATTAGTGTGCGGATACACTTTGATCTTGTAAGGATTCGGCAGAACCACCGCTAACCTCGCCGCTTGCCATTGGGTCAGTTGGCTGGCATGAATACCGTAATAGTTTTGCGCAGCCGCCTCGATACCGTATATACCCGGGCCAAATTCCACCACATTTAAATACACTTCGAGGATGCGTTCTTTACTCCACATCGCTTCCATCAGCAGAGCAAAATAAAGCTCGTACGCTTTGCGCACATAAGAGTGTGCGGGGAACAGAAATACGTTCTTTGCAGTTTGTTGAGTAATCGTGCTCGCGCCGCGAGAAGGTCCGTTCTCACCGGCTTGTGAGATAACAGAAAATAGCGAATCAAAGTCCACTCCATAATGATGAGGAAACTTCTGATCTTCCGTTGCCATGACTGCTAGTTGGATGTTTTTTGAAATCTCAGACAGTGGCACCCACTCTTGTTGGCTAGTTTCTGGGTATCCTTCTGGTGGCGAGATCATACGACTGATCTTCCATCCCCACAGTGGCGGATTTACATACTTGACGAAACCTACCAACAACACAGGAGTCAGTAACAAAACTAATGAAATTTTGAATAGAAACGACTTCAGTCTTTTCAGCATGCTTTATTTGCCTAGCCAGAGTAAGGGATACGCCACTGATGAATCTCTATTTGTGGCTGTTTAATTAAATGGGAGCGAAGATTGCCTGATTCAAGGTAGAACAACAAGGTTACAAGGTCAAAAGTTGGTTAAAAAAAGCCCGATTTACATTGTAAAGCGGGCTTGATGTTGATTATGAATTTTGGCTAGTTACGTTTGTTTTGCGAACTCAACTTACTTTGCCAACTTGTAGAATACGGTTGATAGTGGCGGTAAACGCAGCTCAAGAGACTGAGGCAGCGATTCGCTCTCTACTTCTTCTGTGTCTACGCTGGTCAGAACTTCAAAATCGCTACCATCGTATTTCACATCATCAGTATTCAGAAGAAGCTCGTATTTGCCTTCCATTGGAACACCCAAACGGAAACGCTCATGCGGCACTGGTGTGAAGTTACTGATAACTAATACGCGCTCACCGTTTTGGCTAATACGTTCATGTGCAAGAATGCTCGAATCGGCTTCGTCTTGAAGACGCCATTCAAAGCCAGCAGGCACACAATCTTGATCGTGCATCGCCGCTTCATTACGGTACAAGTGGTTTAAGTCACGAATCAGCGCTTGCACGCCTTGGTGACGACCAAATTCTAGTAAGAACCATTGCAACTGGTCATCGTGATTCCACTCCGCAGTTTGACCAAGCTCTGCACCCATGAAGTTTAGCTTCTTACCAGGTTGACCGTACATGTAACCGAAGTAAGCACGCAAGTTCGCCGTTTGTTGCCACTCATCACCCGGCATCTTGTTATGGATAGAGCCTTTGCCATACACCACTTCATCATGAGAAAGCGACAATACGTAGTTTTCGCTGTGTGCATAAACAAGCGGGAACGTGATGGTATTGTGGTGGTATTTGCGGTGAATAGGATCTTCTTGGATGTAAGAAAGACTGTCGTGCATCCAACCCATATTCCACTTAAAGCCAAAGCCTAAACCGCCCATAAAGGTCGGCGCAGATACACCCGGGAATGCGGTCGATTCTTCTGCAATGGTCATTGCGTTCGGGAAATGTTTGTACACTTCTTCGTTCATCCATTTCAGTGTTGCGATCGCATCGTAGTTCTCGTTGCCACCATCTACGTTCGGGATCCACTGATCGTGGCTGCGTGAGTAATCTAGGTAAAGCATCGACGCAACAGCATCGACGCGGATTCCATCAATATGGAATTGTTCGAACCAGTACAGCGCGTTAGACACTAGGAAACGGCGCACATGTTCACGACCTAGATCGTAGATGTAAGAGTTCCAATCTTGGTGCCAACCACGGCGAGGATCTGGATCGTGGAACAGAGGCGTACCATCAAAGTTCGCTAAGCCATGATCATCCGATGGGAAGTGTGCAGGTACCCAATCCAGTACCACGCCCAAGCCAGCTTGGTGACACGCATCAACGAAGAACTTGAAGTCATCCGGAGAGCCGTAACGACTGGTCGGCGCAAACAAGCCAACAGGTTGGTAACCCCAAGAACCAAAGAACGGATGTTCAGAAACAGGCATAAGCTCAACGTGGGTGTAGCCCATGTCTACAAGGTAAGGTACTAATTCAGCGGCCAGTTCACGGTAGTTTAGGAAGTCGCCCTCTTCGTTGCGTTTCCAAGAGCCCGCGTGCAGTTCGTAGAAAGACAACGCTTCATCACGTTTCTGCGTCACTGGACGGTTTTGCCATTTTGCGTCTTGCCATTGGTAACGGTTGTGATCGTATGTGATCGATGCAAATGACGGGTATTGCTCTGAGTAGAAGCCCCAAGGGTCTTGTTTATGAGGAAGCCCTTCCCCATTTGGACCTTTGAGTTCAAATTTGTATTGTACGCCCTCTTCCAAACCAGGAATGAACAGGCCCCAGATACCGTAGTCTAGGCGCTGCATTGGATGACGACGGCCATCCCACTGGTTAAAGCTACCCACTAGGCTGATAGCTGATGCATGAGGGGCGTAAACAAGGAAACGAACGCCTGAGATGTTTTCGCCACCGCGCTCGATGGTCACAAATTGTGAACCCATGTAGCGGTACATGTCTTTTGGTGTGTGTAGGTGTTCGTATTCTTGGTAGATGTTGTGGTATTGGTAAGGGTCGTCGATGAGCTGTTCTACACCATTCCAGTCTACTGCAAGTTGGTAATGCGTTAGATGCAAGTCGCGCTTGTCTTTTAAGATGAAGCCGCTTTCATCTTCACGCTCTAGCTCAATTCGAGGTTCGCCGCTGATAACCAATTCAACTTTGTCTGCACCCGGCATCCAAACACGTAACGATCCTTCGCCGTCATCAATGAATGGACCAAGTGACGCAAACGGGTCTGAGTAAGCCGCCTCAGCTAGTAATTCGTAGGCGCGTTCGTATTTTTTCTTTACCTTGGTTTTCAAATCTTTCTCCCTAGCACCGATATTCTCCTTATGGTTTTTGAACATCGGATTTCCTCAGCCAAACGTTGTGAATTCACACAATTATAAAAGACCCAATCCTATTCAAACATTGAATAAAACGGCGTCAAAAAACAAAAATGCCCGCTATTGTTGCGGGCATAATAACGGTACTTCATCCTAACGGATTGTGCCGATTTAATGAGTGACCTAGGCTGTACTTTCGTACCTTGGCGCAATTAAATTCGCGAATTCCTACATCACTCATTCCACCTTATTTGCTCGCTTTCGCGCGCACTTCAGTAAGGCGCTTAGAAATACGATTCACGTCTTCGCGGCTGAAGATTTCATCTAGGTTCATCGACAGTTTACGACGCCAGTTTGGATACTCATCTACCGTGCCAGGAATGTTGACCGGTTGATCCATTTCTAGCCAGTCTTCAAGCTGAACACTCAGTAGTGCTGAGTCACCCGCAGCAACGTGCAATTGAAGCGCTTCGCTTAGGTGGCAATCCATTGGAACGTACTGTGCGTCATGGCCGATGCCTTCTGGCAGGTAACCATGCCAACGAACGCTGTCTAGGATGCCTTGCTTACACTTCAGACGGTCATCAAACAGACCTTCTAATTGTTGCTCGTCTGGGTACAGACCGATCTCACGCCCCATCTTCAAGTCATCACAGTGCCAGAAGCCACGTAGTGTTGGCATATCGTGCGTACACAACGCCGCCATAGACTGCTCAGCGTAGTGCTTCGGAGAAATAAAGCCGCCGTCGTCTTTTGATGTTTCGAAGAAGAACACTTTGTATGAGTGAACGCCTGCGTCACGTAGGATATCCACGATTTCATCAGGCACAGTCCCCAAGTCTTCACCGATTACAGAACACTGATGACGATGAGATTCTAGCGCTAGGATTGCTAGCATGTCTTCAACTGGGTAGTACAGGTAAGCTCCTTCTGTCGCTTTCTCGCCTTTTGGAATCCACCATAGACGAAGTAGACCAAGAACGTGGTCAATACGCAGTGCACCACAGTGTTTCATGTTTGCACGCAGTAGCTTGATGTATGCATCGTAGCCAGTTGCTTCCAACACTTGTGGGTTTAGCGGTGGAAGACCCCAGTTTTGGCCTAGTGGACCAAGAACATCTGGTGGCGCACCGATGCTTGCATCCAATACTAGCGCGCCGTCATCAGCCCAAGTCTCGCTGCCTGAATCTGCAACACCTACCGCAAGGTCGCGATACAGACCAACTGTCATGCCTTTTTCTTCAGCTAGCGCTTGCGCTTCTTTGATTTGATCGTCTGCGATCCACTGCAGGTACATGTACAGGTGAACACGGTCTGCGTTGTCTTTGATGTACTTCTGAGTTGCTGCTGCATCGAACGTGCGGAACTTCTCAGGGAATACCGGCCAACCCCAAACGCTTGAATCTTCAGCGTGTAGCTCACCGTGCAATGCATCAAATGCTGCTTGGTGAAGTAGGCTCTCGCCGCCAATTTCTACGAACTCTAGGAACGCACGAGCACGGTCTGTGTTCTTGTCTAGATGACGCGCTTTAAACTCGCTAAATAGCAGCGGAAGAATGCTCATCTTAAGCTCAGACACTTCGGTGTAGTTCACCCAGTGTGATTCACGTGCTTTTTGTAGACGTTGCTGGAATTCAGCGCTGCCAACACGTTGCTGTGCTTCTGCACTTAGTGCGAACTCAGGCACAGAGCTTACGTCGATGTACATGATGTTCAACCAACGACGAGAAGACGGGCTGTATGGGCTCGCACCTTCTGGGTTCGCTGGGAACAATGAGTGAATCGGGTTCAAACCAATGAAGTCACCGCCACGAGATGCGATGTCACTCACCAACTGCTTCAGGTCACCGAAGTCACCAATACCCCAGTTGTGCTGAGTACGCAGTGTGTAAAGCTGGATGCTTGGGCCCCATAGCTTTTTGTGTTGGTTTAGGTCTTCTTGTTTGAAACACGCTTTAGGTGTGATGATCAGCGACATTTCGTAAGGAGTCTTGCGACGCTTACGGCTGATGATCAGTTTGTGGTAACCCCATGCCAAGTTCTTTGGCAATGCAAACACTAGAGGGCCACCCTCAGCTCGTTCATCACGAACAATTTGCGACTGAAGATAGCCTTCAAGTACCTCTCCTTGTTCTGTTTCTAAACGCCAGCTAAATTCGCTCTCGCGAGCACTCGTACCTAGGTTTAGTTCCACTTCGACTGGTTCGCCGTCGCGTAAAACAAGAACAGGGGCTAGTACGTCTTTCTTATGTTTTTTCTCAGCAGAAGCCAATAGCTTCTCATCGCTGCTAGTATCGTAGCCAAGTGAAGTGAGCAAGCGGCGCAGTGTTTCTTCAGAAACTTTTGCCTCGTCTCCCCACGCGCTGACGTAGCTATCAGCTAATCGCGCCATGTCTGCGACTTTCTTTAGTGCTGTTTGTTCTTTCATCGCTTTCTCCGAAGGTAATACCAACACCTTCCATGTAGGGTTTTATTGTTATCAATAACTAATCTTTGAAAATGACCAAAGGTAGCGCTCGGCTACCTTGGTCTTAACTGGGTTCTATTAGCGTTTCACCGCTTCAAGTTTCCAGATGTTGTTCACGTAGTCGCGGATAGAGCGGTCTGATGTGAACTTACCAACTAGGGCAGTGTTAAGAATCGCTTTCTTAGCCCAGCCTGCTTGGTCTTTGTATTGTTTGCCCATTTCTTCATGCGCTTTCACATAAGATGCGAAGTCAGCAAGACATAGGTATGGGTCACCGCCATCTAGTAGGCTATCGAATGTAGCGCGTAGTAGGCCTGGTTGACCTGGCGTAAACTCTTCGCCTGTTAGTAGGTCTAGAGACGCTTTCAGTAGGTGATCTGCGTTGTAGTAGTCGTAAGGGTTGTAGCCAGCTGCTTTAACCGCTTTCACGCCTTCAACATCAAGACCGAAGATGTAGATGTTCTCGTCGCCCACTTCTTCACGAATCTCAACGTTAGCACCATCCATCGTACCGATAGTTAGGGCACCGTTAAGAGCCATCTTCATGTTACCTGTACCAGATGCTTCTTTACCCGCTAGCGAGATTTGTTGTGAAACGTCTGCCGCAGGGATGATGATCTCAGCCATGCTCACGCGGTAGTCAGGGATGAATACCACTTTCAGTTTGTTACCGATGCGAGGATCATTGTTGATCTTCTCTGCAACCTTGTTCACTGCGAACATAATTTCTTTCGCTAGGTGGTAGCCCGGTGCTGCTTTCGCTGCGAAGAAACATACGCGTGGCTCACACTCGAAACCAGGTTCGTTCAGGATGCGGTGGTATAGAGACAGAATGTGTAGCAGATCTAGGTGCTGACGCTTGTACTCGTGTAGACGCTTGATTTGAACGTCGAAGATAGCGTTAGTATCTAGCTCGATACCCATGTTATCTAGAACCCAATCAGCAAGACGCTGTTTGTTTTCTTTCTTAACAGCCATGAATTCTTTTTGGAATTTCGCGTCTGTTGCGTATTTAGCGATACCTTCTAGCTGCTCTAGTTTCGCAGGCCATTCTGGACCTACTTTCTCAGTGATTAGCTTAGAAAGACCCGGGTTACAGAACTTCAACCAACGACGAGGAGTGATACCGTTCGTTACGTTGTGTAGACGAGTTGGGTACATCTCGTGGAACTCTGGGAATAGGTCTTTCTTAACCAGTTCAGAGTGAAGTGCTGCTACGCCGTTAACTGCGTAAGAACCGATTACACATAGGTTAGCCATGCGAACCATGCGGTTGAAACCTTCTTGGATGATAGAAAGCTTCGCTTGCTTCTCACCGTCACCAGGCCACATCTTACGAACTTCTTGTAGGAAGCGGTGGTTGATTTCAAAAATGATTTCCATGTGACGTGGAAGTAGACGCTGGATTAGCGACTCTGGCCATGTCTCTAGTGCTTCTGGAAGTAGCGTGTGGTTAGTGTACGCGAATGTCTGAGAACTGATTTCCCAAGCCGCTTCCCAAGTAAGACCTTTTTCGTCCACTAGGATGCGCATTAGCTCAGGGATAGCAATTGTTGGGTGCGTATCGTTAAGCTGGATAGTCTCTTGCTTCGGTAGATCCGCTAGCGAGTAACCTGCTGCTTCGTGGCGACGTAGGATGTCGCGTACCGATGCTGCTGAGTGGAAGTACTGTTGCATTAGACGTAGTGTTTTACCTTTCTCGTGGTTATCGTTCGGGTAAAGCACTTTAGTGATGTTGCCTGCGTCGATCAGCGCGTGCTGAGCTTCGAAGTAATCACCGTTGTTAAAGCTTTCTAGTGAGAATGGTGCGATTGCCTGACATTCCCAAAGACGTAGAGGGTAAACCGTGTCTGATTCGTAACCTACGATAGGCAGATCCCAAGGCATTGCTTTTACAGACATGCCAGGAACCCATTTACGAACTTCTTTACCGTTCTCGTTTACCACTTCAACGTGACCGTAGAAGCCGATTTCTTGCGCAAGCTCAGGGCGAGCCACTTCCCAAGGGTAACCTTCTACACCACGCCATGCGTCTGGTGCTTCTTGTTGACGGCCGTCTTTGAACGACTGCTTAAATAGACCGTATTCGTAATGCAGGCCGTAACCTACAGTTGGGAATTCTTGAGCCGCACATGAATCCATGAAACATGCTGCTAGACGACCTAGACCACCGTTACCCAGTGATGGGTCACGTTCTTCTTCTAGAAGGTCTGTTAGGTTGTGACCTAGCTCAGCCATAGCTTCAGTGATCTCTTCGTAAAGACCCATGCTGATTAGGTTGTTACCAGTCAAACGACCGATAAGGAATTCTAGTGAAAGGTAGTTAACGCTTTTCGCTTCTTGGATGCGAGCGTCTGCTTCAGTAGCAAGCAAATCACAAGTCGTAAACTCAGCCAATGCACGACCCATTGCTAGGTACCATGCGCGGCTATCTGCATTTTCAACCGTGTGAGCGTAAGTCACAGATAGATGTTTCTTTACGCTTTCTTGGAACGACTTCTTGTCAAATTGTTTCTGTTGAGTAGGTTTCATTAAGAAATTCTCACGTCTTTTAGTAATTCATCTGCCATACATCGTGCATTTCCCTCTGTGAATAAACATCCTCCCATTTATCCTCCCTACAAGGAGGAGGGGGTAGGGCGTAGAGGGCGTAAGGTTGCAAACTTAGTGATCCAAATCGCAACACAGCAGCCTATAACCCTATTCTTAGTGATTCGGATCACAGCCAACTTTGAGAAAGGTTAAATTTTGTTCATGACGTTTTTTATTCGACAACTCTAATCTGATGTAAAAACTGTCTTAGTGATCACATTAAGCCTTTTAACATCGATAAATTTTCCGTAATAGATGTGCAACTCTTTCTACATGGGATCAATACCACCGGCTTTTAAGTGACCAAAATCACAAATACAGGGCGTAGTTGGTGGCATTTGCAGCAACCCTTGAGAATTAGGAAGTGGATCAAAGTAACAACCGATTCTGTTGTCGTAACATCGCAAACGACTCACCAGCCTGTACACTTTTTACACAAACTAGAATTTAGTGGTGTGAGTCAGTTTCTAGTTTCGCTAGCTCAAAAAATTTAAGGACAGAATTAATAATGTGGATTCCATCTAAACTTACTCGCCCTGGCCGCTTGCATAACGCGATCGTCCGCCCGCGAGTGTTGGACTTACTACAACAAGCGCCTTACTACAAATTGGTATTGTTCCGCTCGCCTGCTGGTTACGGAAAAACCACCATGGCAGCACAATGGTTGTCAGATAAACCCAACGTAGGTTGGTACAGCATTGATGACAGTGATAACGACGGTTTTCGCTTCGTTAACTATTTGCTGCAAGCTTTAAACAAAGCCACCAACTACAACTGCTCTAACGCTCAGAAATTGGCTGAGAAACGTCAGTTCTCTTCTTTACGCTCTTTATTCAGCGAAGTTTTCGCTGAGATGGCGGATTTTCAGCACGAGTGTTACGTCGTATTAGATGATTATCACCTGATCACCAACGACGAAATCCATGAATCGATGCGCTTCTTCTTAAAGCACATGCCAGACAACCTAACCGTTGTTGTCACAAGCCGTGCAGCTCCGCCGCTGGGGACGGCGAACCTGCGTGTACGTGATTTGATGATCGAAATTGGCAATGAAATGTTGGCATTCGATACTGAAGAAACCACGCGCTTCTTCAATCAACGCATTGCCGACGGCATCGATGAAGACATGGCAAACAACCTACGCACCTATGTGGAAGGTTGGCCATCAGCGCTGCAGCTTATTGCGCTGCAAGCTCAGCATCAAAACCGCACATTGGCGCAAACCGTTGAATCTGTTTCTCAATTCAATCACGCTCACCTTTGGGATTACTTGGTCGAGGAAGTCTTTGATCTCTTAGATAAAGAGACACGTCACTTCTTAATGCAGGTGTCGGTACTGGACCATTTCAACGATGAGTTAGTGTTTGCACTGACCCAGCGTGAAGACGCTCTGGGCATGATTGAATCACTCAACCGCTACGGCTTGTTCATCTACCCACTGGAAGGTGAGCAAAACTGGTTCCGTTTCCACAACTTGTTTGGCGAGTTCTTGTCGCATGAGCGTCAAGCGCGTATTCCTCAACAAGAAAAAGACCTTCACCGCAATGCCGCGGTTGCTTGGCTAAAGCAGAAAGCACCACATCAGGCGATCCACCACGCTCAAAAATCTAACGACACCGATTTGATCGTTGAAATTTTGAATGAGTTCGGTTGGAAGATGTTCAACCAAGGCGAGTTAACAACGCTAGAGTCTGCCATCAACCAACTAGATAAAGATCTGCTGTTCAGCCATCCGAAATTGTCGATGCTAAGAGCTTGGTTGGCACAGAGCCAACACCGCTACAACCAAGTTGGTAAGCTACTAGCAGAAGCAGAAGAAGAGCACAAAAAGCGTAATATCGAACTCGACACTGGTTACCAAGGTCAAGCCAATGCCCTACTCGCTCAAGTCGCGATCAACAGCAACCAACCAGAGCACGCATTGGAACTTGCAGAGCTTGCGCTTAGCCAACTTGACCCAACCGTATACCGCAGCCGTATCGTGGCTACGTCGGTCGTTGGTGAAGTTAACCACGTATTGGGTAAACTCGACCGCGCGTTGCCGATGATGCAACAAACCGAAAAGCTGGCTCGCCAGTATCAGGTTTACCACCAAGCGTTGTGGGCCATCTTGCAGCAAAGCGAAATCATGATTGCGCAAGGTTACGTTCAAGCAGCATTTGAACTGCAAGATTCAGGCTTCCGTCTGATCGAAGACCAGCAGCTTCAGCACGTACCTCTTCATGAATTCTTGCTGCGTATTCGCGCTCAAGTATTGTGGTGCTGGAACCGTTTGGATGAAGCAGAAGAGTGTGCGTACAAAGGTTTGCAGATTCTGGAAAACCACTCGCCAAGTAAGCACTTACATAGCTACTCAATGTTGGCTCGTATTGCGATTGGTCGCGGTGAACTGGATAAAGCAGGCAAGTTCATCGAGCACATCCAGCACTTGATGAAGCAGTCGACTTACCACGTTGATTGGACAGCCAATGCCTCACTTTCTCTGATCTTGTTCTGGCAAGCACGTGGGAACACTGAAGCGATTCAAGAATGGTTGAATACCGCCGTTCGTCCTGAATCAGCATGTAACCACTTCCAGCAACTGCAATGGCGTAACATTGCTCGTGCTCATATCAACCTTGGTCAATACGACGAAGCACGCCAAGCTTTGGACTTCCTACAAAGCGAAGCGCGACGTACTAACCTAGTGACCGACACAAACCGCAACTTAGTCGTAGAAGCGGTATTTGCTGCGCGTCAGAAAGACGAAGAGCAAGCCAAAGCATTACTAAAAGAAGCGCTAGTGATGACTAACCAAACCGGTATGGTCGGCAACTTCTTAATCGACGGTGCAACCATTGGCGGGTTGTTAGAGAAGCTAAGCCTTCGTCATGAATTAGGCGATTTGGAACGTCACCGTGCTCAACAGTTAATGAAAGACATTTCATCTAATCAGCGTAGCCGTTCTATTCACTTCGATGAGGACTTTATCGAGAAGCTAGTCAATCACCCGAATGTTCCTGAGCTGGTTCGTACTAGCCCACTAACTCAACGTGAATGGCAAGTACTTGGTCTTATCTACTCTGGCTTTAGTAACGAGCAAATCGCACAAGAGCTGGATGTGGCAGGCACAACGATTAAGACTCACATTCGTAACTTGTACCAAAAGCTCAACATTGCAAACCGTAAGGAAGCAATCGTCACAGCAGAGAACTTGTTGCAGCTGATGGGTTACTGAGCAGGCTAAATAAATTAGTGCTAATACTAGGGTTGGCGTTATGCGTCAGCCCTTTTTTATTGCTAATTAAGCGTTGAAAAGTGCAAATTGCAAAGCACGTAGGAAACGTTGTACATATATTCCAGACAAAAAAATAGCCAACCGCAATTAAGGCGATTGGCTTATGTATGATGTGAACAATGTGTATTCACTAACAACGTCAGTTGGCTAGGTGACCCTCGGCTTAAGAAGGGTCGAAAAGAATTATGCATTAATCATGCCAATTTGAAAAGCATTATTTTTGGGCACAAGATCTCATATCAAATCTTGTTACAGCCTTAATTTTTGCATTATGCAAAGCCAGAATGCAAAACGCAGTTGCAAGACGCAATCTAGTCACATAAGTGATAAATAAATCATCAATTAGCTAGATTCACGAGATTTATTGTTTAATTAGGTTAATTTAGACAGTGTTGAGCGATTTATATTTCCCCATATTCACCCTGCCAAATCTCGTTTATCGCCCTGTTTTTATTTGTAGGAAATCACTAAAGCTCTTCTGTTTCTCTGATAAGCAATCATTTCGATATCTTCCGAAACACTATTTCATACTTTTTTGACATCAATGTTTGTATACTCACTGCCATCAACATGACTTAGTACTTGAGAAATGAACTATCTAATCACCTACTTTAAAGGAATGGCCATGGGTGCAGCCGATGTTGTCCCTGGCGTATCAGGCGGCACCATTGCATTCATTACCGGCATTTACGACACGTTGCTAGAAAGCATTCGACGTATTAACCCATCACTTTTCTCGATTTGGAAAAAAGATGGCTTCAAAGCCGCATTTAACCATATTAACGGCTTCTTCCTGATTTCACTGTTTGCGGGCATTTTCACCAGCATCGCAACGCTAGCAAAACTGATCAGTTGGCTATTAGAAACTCACCCAATTCCAATTTGGTCTTTCTTCTTCGGCCTGATTTTGGTGTCGGTCTACCACATCATTCGCCAAGTAGAGAAACGCGATGCGATTCGCTTTGTTGCCCTCTTGATTGGTATTGGCTTTGCCTACAGCATCACGGTACTCAAACCACTTCACATGGAGCCAACTGCAATCAACACCATTCTTGCAGGTGCGATTGCGATTTGTGCAATGATTCTACCGGGCATCTCAGGCAGCTTTATTTTGCTGTTGATCGGTATGTACGCTCCTGTGCTAGGCGCAGTGAAAGGTTTCCAAATTGATATCCTTGCCTTGTTCCTTGTTGGCTGTGTGGCTGGTCTATTGTCTTTCTCTCACCTGTTATCTTGGTTACTGCGCAAGTTCCGCGATTTAACGTTGATGTTCCTAACAGGCTTGATGATCGGTACGCTACCAAAGATCTGGCCTTGGAAAGAGACGCTAACATGGCGTACGAACTCGAAAGGTGAGCAAGTGCCATTACTAGAGCAAAACCTGTCACCATTTGAGTTTGAGCACATCACGTCTCAGCCATCGCAACTGGTGTTAGCTGTGATCATGATGCTAGCTGCCATTGCACTGGTACTTGGTTTAGAAAAGTTTGCGGATTCAAACAAGTAAATCTGAACCTCTATTCCATCATTTAAGAAGCGGAGCCATTGGCTCCGCTTTTTTTATTTACGCTTTACAAACAATAGGTTTCAAATAGATAGGAATATACCCAAGTGACTTCAAGATGCAGGATTCAGAGCGTTGTCATTGATTCGAGGGCAAGGAAAACAACACAGCGTAATAGCCAGCTATTTCCAAGTTGTTTGACGCAGCAATCGGGTCAATGACACGCTCCCAAAGGGCGAGTTGCTTTGGCTTGTATACTTTGTTGTCGATTCTTGATTTAGCCCCACCAAACCTTTAAATCGGCGCCGCGTCTACAAACCAAATCATTCTCGCTGAACCAAGCATCTCGAGGTTACTTGGGTATAGTGCACAATTTGTTGAAGTTACGAGTTTTCGTACATTCCATCTGTGCTAGGATGCAGACAATGTTAAGTGATAAATACTGAATCTTAATGAAAGTGTTACAAATCGCAGGGATAGCCGTTGCACTGGTTGCTGGCTTTTACGCGCCTACCCTGATCAAAAACTTCTCTTCAGCGCCCGAGCCTAAGTCGCTCGATGAATACTGTTTCCTCTCTACTGAACCTTGCATCCAACATGATGTTGCGATGACGCTTAGCGTCGATACTGCTCAACCTCTGATCCCAGCTCAGCTCGAAGTCGAATGGCAAGACAGCGAAGCCGATCAGCTTGTATTAAGTTTGGTTGGTCGAGAAATGGAAATGGGCGAGCCAAAATTCATGCTGAAGAAAGTGGCGCCGGGTAAATTCGTGGGCGATGTGACATTGCCCGTTTGTACACAAGATTCGATGACGTGGGTTGGTGAGCTTTCCGACGGTAAAGACACCATCTACCCAGCCCTCAAAATGCAAAGATAAGGAATTGATATGAGCCGTAATTGGTCTCTCTTTCTCGTGGTTGCTTTTGTCCTCGGCTTTGGTACCAAAACGTATCTAGATGGACAAAAAGACGTAGAGAAAAAACAGCAAGTCGCGACCGAACAAAGCGTGTTGTTCGGCGAAGGCGATAAACCTGTCGATATCTTCGATACCAGCGATGATCGCATTCGCATTGTTTACTTTGGCTTTACGCGTTGCCCAGACGTGTGTCCGACCTCATTAGCCATGCTAGCCGGCGCTCTCAACCAAATCGACGATGCACAGAAAGCACAGTTGCGCCCGATGTTCATCTCGCTTGATCCAGAACGCGACGAAGCTGATGCATCCGCCAAATATGCGCACTACTTCCATCCGATGATTGAAGGTCTATCAGCGCCACTTGATGTGACCACCCCACTTGCTCACAAGTACGGTGTCATTTTCCGTAAAACGGAGCTAGAAGGCTCAGAGCTGAAATACACACTCGACCACAGCTCTTACTTTTACTTCTTGAAGCCTGACGGCACACTCATCACTAAAGTGCCACATACCTTAACGCCTGCGCCAATTGTCGAGGCGATAACCAAACTGACTGCAGAAGGAAAAACCAATGAAAGCTAAGCATGCAATCAAAACGTTAGCCCTCTCCGCCCTACTTCTAAGCCCTTTGGCACAAGCAAACCTCAATGTAATGCCACACGAGCCTTATGCACGTGCCATGGCGCCAGGTGCTGTGACAAGCGCTGTGTTTGTGACCTTTGCTAACCGAAGCCAAGAAGACATCAATATCGTTGCAGCAGAAACCCCTGCGGCAGGCAAAGTCGAGCTGCACGATGTGATTAAAGAAGGCGATGTGATGAAGATGCGTCAGGTAGACCACATCACGCTCGCTGCAAAAGAGACTACCGAGCTAAAACCGGGCAGCCTGCATATCATGCTATTCGACCTTAAAAAGCCGCTTAATGAAGGCGACGAAATCGAGGTGACAGTGACTTACGACAACGGCCAAAAGCAAAGCTTTATCGCACCAGTCAAAAAAGTCATGGCAGGAATGAAAAAGCACGATCATCATTAGTGCTTCTTTACTTCATCGATTCGAAGCTCCTCCAACGTGAGGAGCTTTTTTATTCCTCTCTCCTTTCTCTGAGCAGTATTCGCCAAGCTATCAATGCATGATTTTGTGTCCTAAATCAGAGCGAAACAGCCGCAGCTGAGATATAAACAAGGCTTTGCTGCCAAACGAGTTTCTCGCGATGTTAAAAGCCCTTTCTCGCATCTTCAAAATGCTGACGCACGTAAATCCAAATCTGGAACAAGATGTCGACACCATCATTGACGCTATCGGTGGCATGGATAATTTGGTGGAAACCGGAGCTTGTGCGACAAGGCTACGCCTCACACTAAAAGACACTGCAATCGTGAATCAAAAAGCATTGAAAGCACACGGAGCACATGGCGTGGTGATCATCGATGAGCGACATATCCAAATCATCTACGGCGTAAAAGCCAATACCTATTCACAAGAGATGGAAGAACGTCGAATAAAACACATATAAAACGCAAAGGAGTTGTAAGAATCGAATCACAGCCGCTATACTCCGGCCGTTAACTCACCAACTAAGAGGAAATATGATGATTGTAATGAATAACACTAACTGGGCAGTGAAAGGGTAAACGTCCAACTTTTTTCTCGTGGCTAAGCCACAACTCCTCCCTTCCTTGCCCGGTTTTCACCGGGGTCAGCTCTATGCGAATTAGACCCTAATGCGATTTGTATTAAGGCGCTTTGTTGCGTCTGGGATAATTCAACAATGAATAAAACACATTCTTTTTGTGAAACACTACTAACTCAACCTAACCCATTAAAGCTATTAGGTTGGAAACCGTTTTTTCAACAACAACTGACGCTAGACGATTACGAGAACACGCTTTTCGCGCGAGTGATTGCTCACCATCGTAGTGGTTACGTTGTGGTTAGCGAACAAGGTGAAACTCACTTACCTATCCATACCTCGTTACCCAGCATGACCGTTGGTGACTGGGTGATACTCAACCACCAGCAGCAGTTTTCTCGTTTACTTGAGCGCCGCAGCTTATTCAGCCGTAAAGCCGCTGGCAGCAAGGTCGCTGAGCAACTTATTGCCGCCAACGTGGATACGGTCTTTATCGTTTGTTCACTCAATCACGACTTTAATCTCAGCCGCATTGAGCGCTACTTGGCACTCATCAATGAAGCCGATGTAGAACCTGTGATTGTGCTGACGAAAGCAGACTTATGTGACGACGCTGACGAGCTCAAAGCTCAGGTACAAAAGCTCGATCCACTGCTTATGGTAGAGAGCGTTAATGGCTTGGACGAATCAGACGTTGCCAAGTTGATGGGTTGGTGTGGTGAAGGTCAAACCGTCGCCTTTATCGGTTCTTCTGGGGTAGGAAAATCGACCTTAGTCAACACCTTACTTGGCGAGCAAGAACAAGCGACTGGCGGAATTCGTGAAGATGACAGCAAAGGTCGACATACGACGACCTCGCGCTCAATCCATCTATTGCCTTCCGGTGGGATCCTAATGGACACGCCGGGAATGCGAGAGATCCAATTGGCAGATTGCGAAGCAGGCGTGAGTGAAACGTTCGCTGATGTTGAAGCATTGGCAGAAAACTGTCGATTCAGCGATTGTCAGCATCAAACGGAACCGGGTTGCGCGGTTCAAGCCGCAATTGAAGATGGCACATTAGAGATGCGCCGCTTTACTAACTACCAAAAGTTACTGCGAGAACAAGCCCACAACGGCGCGACTCTCGCAGAACAACGAGCTCAGAGTAAACAGTTCGGAAAAATGGTACGCAGTATCGTTGGCGAAAAGCGCAAACACCAACGAGGTTATTAACTTGTTGCATTTGCGTAATCAATAGAACAAAGGAGGCTAACGCCTCCTTTTTTAATAACTTAGTGAAAAACCATCATTCATACTTGGCGACACAAATCAACATAAAAGACCAATAACAGCAACATTGTGCAAACATTTAAACTAAGAACAAACTAAAACTAGACACAAAATATTACCAAGCTAAGATATGTGATATTCAGCAAGAAAATAGCTGGATTTATAAAAACAGGATAATTGATAATCAGGACGTCTTAGCAACACAACAACAAGGTTCAGCCCCTTCATTCTAAGGAACATTACGCCGTGTAATGACTGAAACTTACGCTGCTGCTGAGGCAAAAATTGCAGGAATGATGTATGCAAATGCAACACAACAGTCTCGTTGCCCGATACGCTCGCGGTAACCTCGTTCTCCAGATCCTCGTCGGTATTGTTTTGGGTATTCTGCTTGCGACTATCTCACCAAGCCACGCTGAAAGCGTTGGTATGCTAGGTAGTCTATTTGTCGGTGCTCTTAAAGCGATTGCTCCTATCTTGGTATTCATTTTGGTTGCGGCTTCTATCGCCAACCAAAAGAAAAACCAACACACTTACATGCGTCCAATCGTCATTCTTTACCTAGCGGGTACCTTCTTCGCGGCGCTAACCGCAGTAGTACTAAGTTTCCTTTTCCCGACCAATTTAACGCTAGTAACGGGCGCTGAAGGTGCAACGCCACCACAAGGCATTGCAGAAGTTATCCAAACCTTGCTGTTCAAGCTGGTTGATAACCCAGTAAACGCACTAGTAGAAGCGAACTACATCGGTATTCTTGCTTGGGGTGTGGGTCTTGGTCTTGCGCTTCACCACGCATCAGCAACGACGAAAGCGGTATTCGAAGATCTAAGCCACAGTGTTTCTCACATTGTTCGCTTTATCATTCGTCTTGCGCCTTTCGGTATCTTCGGTTTGGTTGCATCTACATTTGCAACAACTGGTTTTGGTGCACTAGCGAGCTACGCTCACCTTCTAGCGGTACTACTGGGTTCAATGTTTATCATTGCGCTAGTGGTTAACCCAGCGATCGTGTACTTCAAAACAAAAGAAAACCCATACCCATTGGTGTTCCAATGTCTACGTGAAAGTGGCGTAACGGCATTCTTTACGCGTTCAAGTGCTGCGAACATTCCAGTGAACATGAACCTATGTAAGAAGCTAGACCTAGACGAAGATACGTACTCAGTGTCTATCCCACTAGGTGCGACCATCAACATGGCGGGTGCAGCAATCACTATCACCACCCTAACGCTAGCAGCGGTACACACTATGGGCATCAAAGTTGATCTCATGACAGCGGTACTACTAAGTATTGTTGCTGCAGTATCAGCGTGTGGCGCATCAGGTGTCGCAGGTGGTTCTCTACTACTAATCCCACTAGCGTGTGGTCTGTTTGGTATCTCAAACGATGTAGCAATGCAGGTTGTAGCGGTTGGCTTCATCATTGGTGTGATTCAAGACTCGGCTGAAACAGCACTAAACAGCTCAACAGACGTTATCTTCACTGCCGCTGTTTGCAAATCAGAACAGAAGAAAGCTCAGTAAGACTTAAGCATCTGTAAGATATACGTATCTTTGATGTAAGAAATAGAAAGGGGAGCCAACGCGGCTCCCCTTTTTGTTTCCTGTTAAGGATGACCTACAAACGAACCGTCTTCCCAGTTCGCATGGATTCTAACGCAGCGTCCGCTAACGTCAGAGCAATCTCACCATCTATGCCAGAGCAGCATGGCGCTTCGCCTTTCAGCACTTCAACAAAGTGTTGCCACTCGGCCACGTAAGCACGCTCATAACGCTCTAAGAAGAAGTACTTTGGAGTTGCGCCTGCTTGCCCTGTTTCTGTACTGCGGCTGACTAGATTTTCGGTCTGATTCGCCACTTGCAGCATACCTTTCTCGCCATGCACTTCGAGACGCTGATCGTATCCGTAGCCAGAGCGACGACTGTTATGAATCGTCGCCATCGCACCAGAAGGGAATGTAAGCGTCACCACACTGGTATCGATATCTCCCGCTTCACCGATGGCAGGATCTACCTTACAACTGCCATGCGCAGTAAGCGCGATTGGGTCTTCCCCTAAGATAAACCGCGCCATGTCGAGGTCGTGAATCGTCATATCACGGAACATGCCACCCGAGGATTTGCTGTATTGCGCTGGGGGTGGCGCAGGATCGCGAGAGGTGATAATTACGCTTGCTGGTTCGCCAATTTGGCCGTCATCTAACGCTTTCTTAAGACTTAGGAAATGCGGGTCAAAGCGGCGATTGAAGCCTAATAAGAAAGGCACTTGATGCTGATTTACTACGCCCAAGCAATCACGTACTCGCCCCAAATCAAGGTCGATTGGCTTCTCACAAAAGATGGCTTTGCCTGCTCTTGCTGCTCGCTCAATCAAATCCGCATGAGTATCGGTTGATGAGCAAATACACACCGCATGAACATTGTCATCCGCCATCGCTTCTTCCACGGTTTGGCGTTTTGTCTGCGGATATTGCGCACAAAACTGATCCGCATAGACCTCATAAGGTTCGATAAGCGAATAAATCGTAGTTTCTGGTGAGCGTTCGATATTGACCGCATGAACTTGACCAATTCGACCCGCTCCAAATAAAGCAATATTAAACATAGGAAATCCTTTCTGTGTCGCTTAGTCGAATTGACGCTTCATGCCCGCCAACATATCTTCGGCGATGTCATAGTAATCCCCTTCCCACAGTTGGTCATTGAGGAACTCACCAGAATAGAAGCCGTCGTAACCTGTTTGGCGAATCGCATCGACCCATTCTTTTAATGGCACTTCACCTTGTCCTAGCAAGTAACCACGTAGAGCGCGCTCATCAGGCCAAGCCTCACCCGGAGCGGGACGCTTGCCGTCAGACAAGTGCACGTTGTAAATCAGCTCAGCATCGATATTTGCCACTTGCTCCAGCGTTGCCCCGCGACATGCCCATAAGTGCCATGTATCCAGAACAAAACCAAAGTTGTCGCGACCGACGGCGTCGTACAGGCGGAAGTAATCTTCCAGTTTGGCGATTGGAGTCCAAGCCGCGCCTTCATATTGGAAACGGATGCCATAGCTCTTACCAATGTCGACAATCTGGCGAATGTTCTGCGCCGTGAGTTCGATGTTTTGCTCTTTGGATAAGCCGTTTAATGCCTCAAAAGCATTGAGCTGGATGGTAGGTGCACCCACGGCCTGCGCAAAACGGCACAGCGTTTCTGAATCTTGGAACAGTTGACGTTGGCTAGCTTTATCTGTCACTTCAACTGCGCCAATGATGTCGATTGCCGTTGGAACAATGCCAAACTCATCCATGCGCTGTTTGAGCTGCTCAGCCGTGAAGCCAGCCTGAATATAACGCCAGAGTTTTTCGGTGTGGATTTCGAGCCCTTGATAGCCAGTTTCTTTGGCGAGTCGGACATCAGATAGGATATTGCTGTGCAGAGAGCACATGCCATGTAGAGCAAAACGCATCAGATTTACCTCTTCTCACTGCCCTGTATATTGCAGGACATAAGCTGAATTCAGCTCGAGCAAACCCGCAGCACAACCGCTAAGTTGCACCTAATCAGTGGACAAAGGTATGGAAAAATCTGCGCGCTTTACTGCTTATTCGCTCGCAGGATCGCGTCCCTATTCGAGATTACTGAGCGATGAAATTACTTCACTTCTCGACAAATCAGACTCACCGCAATCGCCTGCGCCAAATACATGGAGCTGCTGAGCGAACGGAAGCCCATCAATTCGCCTTCTTGCACTTCAAAACAGACATCCATTTTGCTGCCATGAGGCGTCATTTGGTTATCAGTAATGCAGACAATCGGCACGTTCTTTTTGCAAGCATCATCAATCAGTTGGCTGGTTTCTTCCGCGTATGGATTGAAGGTGATAGCAAACAGAACGTCTTTATCGTTCATTCGTCGAGTTAACGGAGACAACATGCCACCGTGATCATCCAAGAGCACGACACTCTTGTCGGATTTCATGAGGGCGTACCAAAGATAGAAAGCCACTGGGTAAGCACGGCGAGTACCTTGAATGTAGATGGTTTCTGCACCATCCATCAGAGCCACTGCACGTTCCAGTTTTTGTGGAGAGACCGACATTTGAAGCTGTTCTAATGCTTCAATGTTCGCGTGTCCGAAGTCTTGGAAGATGGCTTGAGGCGAGTCATGCGGGACGTCCTCCATCTCACGAGCTTTGCGAACGCGCTCTTTGTAATCTCTCGGGCGATTCAAATATTGATCGCGAAACAGTACTTGCATAGAAGTGAAGCCATCAAAGCCCATCGCATTAGAGAATCGACTTAAGGTCGACAGAGGGACGTTGGCTTGCTTAGCAATGGTCGCCATGGTTTCTACCGCTACCAGCATCGGCTGGTCGGTTACGAAATCCGCGACTTGCTGCAAACGCCCGCTCAAACTGTCGTAACGCTTTGCGATTAACTCTTTTAGTGTGTCTAAATCTGCAGGTGCTTTCACTTCAACATCCATAGTTATACTGCTCTCCTATCAATGAACGCTTGGAGATAGAGGCCCCTTATAGTAACAAAAGGGGCCGCTATTTTAAGATAATAATTCAAAGTTTCGTACCGCTTCTTCTTTCACATAAGGCATCGCCTTTTGCATGAAGTAAATACGGTCAAACTTTTGTGGTTCCTGATTCATGTAATCGCGAAGATTATGACCCAGAGCCTGACGCAAGCAGGTGCCAATATTGAACTTGGACACGCGGCTTTGCTTGAGCTTGAGCATGTCTTCATCGCGGATACCACTCGAACCATGAATCACCAACGGCACAGCCACAGCATTTGCGATACGGTCTAAGCGACCAAAATCGATAGTACAAGTTGGCTCGGTTAGGCGATGAACGTTGCCGACGGAAATTGCGACACAATCAACGCCACTCTCTTCTGCAAAGCGCGCCGCATCTTCCGGTTCTGTGTAGATAGATTTTATGTGGTCGCGACCTTCTTCATAAGGCACCGAACCAATTTCACCCTCTACCGATGCTCCTAACGCATGCGCCACTTCCACGACTTTCTTGGTGCGAGCAATGTTCTCGTCCAACGTCAGTTGCGAGCCATCAAACATCACGGAACTAAACCCAGCTTTAAGCGCGCGAAAGACGATGTCTTCTTCGTAAGTGTGGTCAAGGTGAAGCACCACTGGTACCGTGCTCTTATGCGCTAGATTTAGGAACATCGCCGCAGCGGTTTCGACGCCATAAAAATCCACCACGTCTTTGTTACAAGCCAGAATTACAGGTTTGTTCACTTGCTCTGCCGCTTCAACAACAGCACGTGCATCTTCAAAGCCGAACACATTAAAGCAAGGGACCGCGTAGTTAGATGCCGCAGCCTCTGGCAATAGGTCATTCAAATTTACCAACATGATGATTCCCCTACTTGAATTTCGCGATCATGTCTTTGATGCCAGGGATCGTTTCCACTTGGTATTCGTGGTGCGGATCGAAGTGCTGAATCAAAGATTTCTCTGTTTTGCCAACGATGATGGTGAAGTAATACATTTCGTAGCCCGGCGCCGCCACACTTGGGTGATAGCCTTTGTCGATGGCAATCACAGAGCCCGTGCGCACGTGGTAAACCGGACCAAAGTCGTCTTCGTGCTCGTATAGGAACTGCGCACCAAAGCCGAAATCTGGGTTGAAGCGGAATTGATACACTTCTTCGTAAAGGGTTTCTTTGCTGCCGTCAGGCTTAACACGATCTTCATCGTGCTTGTGTGGAGGGAAGCCAGACCAACCGCCTGCCCCAACAGTGAATAGTTCACTCACTAATAAACGACCACGTTTATCTGCGTTGGATTGACCCAGTACGTGTTTGATTTTGCGGTGTGTTTTGGTGTCATCCGAACCATATTGCACTATGTCTACGTTCTCTTCGCGGACGCAGAACGGCTCTAGTGACGCTTCAAACTTACCACCTGCAATCATAACGTCAGCTTTGTCGCTCACACATTGAATGGTCGCGCGGTAGCCAAGTGGCACGTAAACCGCTTCTGGGTTGCCGTCCCAAACTGATTTACGCTTACCAATGTTGTCGAACGTTTCGCTCTCGCCGTCTTTCGTTACGGTGATGCTGCAAGTACCGCCAGCCAATACGATGACAGACTCATACCCTTCGATAACATGGTCAAAAGTTTCGTTCTGATTCAAGAACACTTGGTTGAAGTAACATAACGGCGTTACTTCGTCGTTCGCACCAATAATTGGTTCATTCTTGTTATCAAATGGTGGAATGTGTTTTCCCATTTTTCTTTTCTCCTCACAGTTCGTTTGATAACGAGACTGTCCTATCCTTCTGAAAGTGGCTTAACAAAAAAGCCGGGCCACGATGGTGTGTACGCGCACTGTTTGGTTATCCTCAAGTGACATACCGGCCCGGGAGACCAAACGCGCAGCAATGTGGTGCCCGAAAGCACCAAACCGTGCTTAACTTCGCGTCTCAATAAAATCGAATAGTTGTTCCTTAGTTGGCATGGCCTCTGTGCAGCTGTGACCGCTGACATTAATCGCCGCTGCTGCCGTGCCGTTGCGTACGCCCTCTTCTAACGACCCGCCAGTAACTAGCGTCCAAATCAGACCGCCCGCAAACGAATCACCAGAGCCAAATGGTTTATTAGCTTCCACTCGGAAAATGCCTTGCCCGAACTTATGACCAGCACGGTCGTACACTTTCGAGCCATGCTCACCGGCTTTCACCACCACCACTTGAGTGTTCTCTGTTAAGAAACGAGCCGCCGTTTGGTCATCATCGGTGTTGCCCGGAGCAATGACGGTTTCCATCATGTCGAACTCTTCACGGTTACCGATGACGATGTCTGAAAGACCTGCGGCAATGCCGTAGTAAATCGAAGCATCAGTATCCGTGCGCCAAGAGTAAGGACGGTAATCAACATCCAACACCACTAAGGTATTGCTACGACGCGCATGCTGCATCGCAATCAAAGTAGCTTCACGGCTTGGGCTTTCCGACAAGGCCGTACCCGTGACTACCAAGACTTTTGAGCTAGCGATGTAAGCTGGGTCGATCTCTTCTGGTTTGATGGTCAAATCCGATGCGTTGTTACGGTAGATAAGCACGGTGCAATCTTTTGGCTTCATCTCTGTGAATGCCACCGAAGTGCGCGAACCAGAATCATCGGTTCTCATGCCGTCAAGGTTGATGCCTTGCTCAGTCATGTAACCCTTGACGTAACCCCCGAACGCATCGTCAGCCACGCAGCCAATAAAGCCGACCTTACCGCCTAACTTGGCAATGCCCACCGCAATGTTTGCTGCTGAGCCACCAACGAATTTGTTGAAGCCGGAAATGTCCGCCATGTCGGTTTTAGCTTCGCGAGCGTAGAGATCTACGCCCGCACGTCCTAAAACGATGGCATCCAATGGTCGATTTGTTTCAAGTGCAATGTTTGTCATCGTCTGTTCCTATTATTTGTAATCAACCCAAGCGGCGTTCTGGTCTGCCGATTCCACACACTTCTCGCATAGGCGCACACCTTCGATGCCAGCATCGATACCTGGGAACCAAATTTCAGACAGCGCTTGCTGGTCATCGCGGTCCGCCGCATCGAATGCCAACGCGAAACGGTGGTACAAGTTCGCCCATGACTCGAAGTAACCTTCTGCATGACCACCACCAACACGGTTAGAAGCCACACCCGGAGCGTCTTGGTACAGGTAACCCATGCCACGCTCTAGAATTCGTGGTGCTTCACCCTGCACTTCAAAACGAAGTTGGTTTGGTTGCTCATCCCACCATTCGATGGACGCTTTCGAACCGACGATGCGGATTTTTTGTTGGTGCATCGAACCTGCATTCACTGCCGATGCCCAAAGCGTACCGACTGCGCCATCTTTGAATTGCATCATGATGTGAGCATTATCTTCGAGCGGAGCACGTGACTTGATGAAGCTTTGACGCATACAAGACAAACGGTCGATTTCAAGACCTGTCATCACTTCACACAGGTAGAAAGCGTGCGTACCTACATCGCCTAGAACATAAGTTGGGCCTGAGACTTCTGGGCTGACGCGCCATTTCAAACCTGGATCGTTTTTCTCGTATTCTTCGTTGTGGAAGCCGTGAGCAAACTGCATGTTCACCACACGAATCTCACCCAGATCACCACGCTTCACCATTTCACGCGCTTGCTGAACCATTGGGAAACCGCTGTAACCGTACATCACGCCAATCACGCGATTGCGCTCTGCTGCGATCTGTTTGAGCTCTTCTGCTTCTTCCGTCGTGAAGGTGATTGGTTTTTCACACACCACGTGTAAGTTAGCTTCCAGTGCTGCTTTACAAATTTCGTAGTGGGTTGAGTTTGGTGTTGCGACCGAAACAGCTTGAATGCCATCTTCGCGTTGCGCTTCCTTCTCAAACATCTCTTTGTAATTTGCGTAGCAACGGTCGCCATCTAGACCTAAGTTCTCACCGAAATCACGACAACGATCCGCATCCAAATCGAATGCACCAGCGACCAATTTGAACAAACCATCGCGCTGCGCTGCATTACGGTGCGAGTAACCGATCTGACTGCCACGACCACCGCCGACCATTGCCCAACGGATTGGTTGCTCAAAATGACGTTCTTCATTAAACATGTTTGACTCCTTGATAGGCTCTTGCTTAAGAGCCTATAAATCGAATTGTTGAAATCTGTTTTAAAGCTGGATGTTTTAATACATAAATCGGTTTGGGCTTAAACGCCTGCGCGTTGCGCTGCTCTGCCTTCTTCCCATGCCGCCACTTTCTCTGCGGTGTCGTCATTGCGTGTCACTTGAGGAAGGCCCACTTCCCACCAGCAATCACACTTAGACCAAGCCATTGGCGATACTGGGTCGATGTCGACCACAATCACGTAAGTACGGTCGGCTTCTTTAGCGCGTTGGAATGCGTCATCAAACTGGTCGATTGAGGTCAACTTCTCACTGATTGCACCTTGCGCTTCGGCATGCTTAGCAAAGTCCACGCGAGCTACCTCGCCATCAGGACGGCGACAGTCTTCCAATAGGTTATTGAACGACTCGTTACCCGTATTGTTTTGCAGCTTGTTGATCACTGCGAAACCACCGTTGTCGCATACCACAACAATCATCTTGTGACCCGTCAGAACTGACGAGTAGATGTCTGAGTTTTGAATCAGGTAAGAGCCATCGCCGACGAGCACAACCACATCGTTATCTGGGTTCGCAACTTTCGCACCCCAGCCACCTGCGATTTCATAACCCATGCAAGAGAAGCCGAATTCAATGTCGAACTTACCAATTTGGTAGTTCTGCCAGTTCATCGCGAGCTCTGCTGGTAAGCCACCCGCTGCCGTAAGTACCGTGTCGCCCGGCTGCATAGATTTGTTGAGCTTGCCAATCACTTCTGCATAAGAAGACGTACCGTCGAGTAGATCGCCTGGTTGAGGGTGAGTACGACGATGCACCACGGCTTTCCATTCATCCGCTTGCGCTTTCGCCGTTGCCGCCCACTCGTCACTGCTACGGAAATCACCCAGTAGGTTGGACAGCTCAACTAAGCCACGTTTTGCGTCTGCTTTAACTGGAATAGCACGATGTTTGATGGCATCAAAACGTGCGGTATTGATGGTAACCAGCTTCATATCTGGGTTCTTGAACACCGACCAAGAGCCTGTCGTGAAATCTTGTAAGCGAGTCCCCACAGCCAACACCACATCCGCATGCGCTGCCATGTAATTTGCAGAGTCTGAACCTGTCACGCCGATTGGACCTGCGTTCAGAGGATTGTCTTGCAGCATCGTGGCACGACCGGCAATGGTCTCAACCACAGGGATGTTGTGTTTTTTCGCAAAGGCAGCCAACTCGTCCGTTGCTAGTGAGTAATGCACGCCACCGCCAGAGATAACCAAAGGTTGTTTCGCGCTAAGCAGCGCCACTTTTGCATCCTCTAGATCTGCCACTTCTGGCTCTGGACGACGAATGCGGTGTACTTTTTCTTGGAAGAAGACTTCAGGGAAATCGTAAGCCACGCCCTGAATATCTTGTGGTAAGCCGATAAACGCTGGACCACAGGTTTCTGGGTCAAGCATGGTGTCAATTGCCTGAGGCAATGAGTGCATCAATTGCGTTGGCGAGATAATGCGATCCCAGTAACGTGTTAGCGGTTTGAACGCATCGTTACAAGTGATCGAAGGATCGTAGAAATTCTCCGGCTGTTGAAGCACAGGATCTGGCAGACGACTGACGTAAGCATCACCAGAAATCAAAAGCACTGGTAAACGGTTTGTGTGCGCGATACCTGCTGCGGTAACCATATTGGTTGCACCCGGACCAATTGAACTGGTCGCGATGCCGATGCGACGACGTAAGTTCGCTTTGGCATACGCGATTGCCGCTGTTGCCATCGACTGCTCATTTTGACCACGCCAAGTCGGAATTTTGTCTTCGATATTTTTTAGCTGTTGGCCAAAACACGTCACGTTACCGTGACCAAAGATGGCAAACGCCGCACCAAACAGCTGTTCTTTTTTACCATCAATTTCAATCATTTGTGCGGCTAGGTACTGAGCTAGCGCTTCTGCAACAGTTAGGCGTACAGTTTTCATTGTCTTCCCCGGTAGTATCAATCATTTTTGTAGCCACGTTGTCTCCGCGGCTTGATACAGGGGAGACGAATCTCCCCTTCCTTGCTTGTGCTCTTATAGGCCGTATTTCTTCGCGTAGCCTGTGATGTTCTCGTAAGCGGTTTTCGCGTACGTCAATGGGTGCGCTTTCGCTGGGTCTTGCTCTGCTTCAACCAGCAACCAGCCTTGGTAGTTGCGCTCCTTCAGTGCTGCGAATACGTCGTCGTAATCCACGTCACCGGTACCCGGAACAGTGAATACGCCATCAAGCACTGCGTTTAGGAATGATTTGTCTGCATCACGAGCGGCTTTCATTACTTCTAGGCGAAGGTCTTTAAAGTGCATGTGACCAATGCGGTGACCCCAACGTTTGATCATGGTCACTGGGTTACCACCACCGTAAGTGATGTGACCCGTATCTAGAGTCAGGTAAACCGCTTCGCCAGTGAATTCCATCATGATGTTGATGTCATCTTCCGTTTCACAGATGGTGCCGACGTGATGGTGGAAAGACAGCTTGATGTCGTGCTCGTTTAGAAGGTATTCCGCAACTTGAGTTAACTTCGCGCAGTAGGTTTTCCACTCGTCCATAGTAAGGATCACGCGTTGAGAAAGTGGCGTGTTGATGTCGCCGTGAACCGTGTTGCTCACTTCACCGAACACCATTGC
The DNA here is from genome assembly GCF_000305755.2 of Vibrio sp. HENC-03. Lineage (NCBI taxonomy): Bacteria > Pseudomonadati > Pseudomonadota > Gammaproteobacteria > Vibrionales > Vibrionaceae > Vibrio > Vibrio sp. HENC-03. The sequence continues at coordinate 470,228 of NZ_JH976124.1, forward strand.
TTTACAGCCAGCAGCCTTTAGCAATTTGATGTGCTCTTGCATCGCTGCGATTTCTTCTTCCGCGGTCAGCTTCATTAGATTGCCGCTGTACCAGCCAGAAGCGAGCACTAGGCCATGTTTTTCTAGTAGAGGGATTAGAACTTCTGGCTCACGTGGGTACTTGGTACCTAGCTCTGTACCAGTGAAACCAGCTTCTGCCATTTCACTTAGACACGTTTCCAATGGGATATCGCCGCCTAATTCAGGCATGTCATCGTTGGTCCAAGTCAGTGGGCTAATTCCATATTGCACGTTGCTCATTTTTATTCTCCGACAATGTTTGCGTTATTTAATAAATGTCGTGAAGTAAAAGCGTGGTTTTTATTGATGCTTTTCTTTCACCGATTTCGTTTCACTGGAAATTACATTAGCGAAAAAAAATTTAAATGAAAAATATTTTTCACCAGATGAAATCGATGTCATCAAATTGTTAAATCATGAAAAACCTCAGCAACCACGTGCCTTACAAGTAAGTTTGAGCTAGATCTCATTTTATTTTTATCCTTATATTTCAATAAGTTAAATACGAAAACTAAAATGAAAAATGTTTTTCATTTTTTGATTTGGGTAACACTTTAGGATAAAAAACGAACAGACAACTAGTCGAATGACAAAAGACTAAATATGATAAATGCAACCGACAAATGAAAAATAATTTTCATTCATCTAATAAACATTAAAAGTCGGCAATATAGATACCCAATACTCGTACCCTACAAAACAGAGTATTGGCCGCTACCCAACTTGATCTTATTCGATGGTTAAAGGAAAGCTTGGGGATCTAATAAAGGAAAAAACAATGGAAGCTACATCCAAGGCCGAAGCTCGAAAGCACAATCTTGCCTACATCGTTAGGATTTGTTGTATCGCTGCGCTCGGAGGCATCTTATTAGGTTACGACACTGCTGTTATCTCTGGCGCAATTGGTCCAATCCGCGAATACTTTGGATTGTCACCAGCTCAAACTGGCTGGGCTGTATCCAGCGTAGTATTAGGTAGTATCATCGGTGCGGTCAGCGCAGGCTGGGCTGCCCTAAAATACGGCCGACGCAACACCCTCTTTATCGCCGCCATCCTCTTCATTATTTCCGCTATCGGCTCCGCCCTCGCAACCGACTTCACCTTCTACACTGTTCTACGCATCGTCGGCGGGGTCGCCGTTGGCCTTGCTTGTGTGGTATCGCCAATGTACATGTCAGAAGTAGCGCCAAAAGATTATCGAGGTCGCGCGGTGAGCATGTTCCAGCAATCGGCAGTTATTGGCCAGACTGGTGTGTTCTACGTTAACTACCTCATCGCAAAAGGCATGTCAGAAGCTTGGCTAGTAGACATGGGCTGGCGTTGGATGCTCGGCTCAGAAGTGATTCCTGCCGCGCTTTTCGCAATGTTGTTGTTCCTCATCCCAGAATCCCCACGTTGGCTGGTATTAAAAGGCAAAGTCGCCGAAGCAAAAGCGACGCTCTCTCGAATTTCTAACCCGAAACACGCGGATCGTTTGATCAAAGAGATCCAAGAATCGTTAGTGGAAAGTCATGGTGCGAAGAAGAACAAGGTCAGCCTGCGCTCGCCATTGCTGTTCGCAATTTTGGTTATCGGTACGTTTGTCGCGGCAGCCCAGCAGCTAACCGGTATCAACGTGATCATGTACTACACTCCGGAGATCTTAAAACCAATCACAGGCTCTACTGAAAACGCGCTATTCCAAACGACATTCGTGGGTATCGTATTTATTGGTGGTAACGCCTTGGGTATGTACCTGATCGATAAAGTTGGCCGCTTGCCACTGATGAAATACGGCACCATTGGCTGTGCATTCGGTATGTTCATCGTTGGCTACGTGCTTTACCAGCAAACGGAAGGTTACGCGGCACTATTCGCACTGTGTCTGTACGTGGTGTCTTACGCAACATCTTGGGGCTGTGCATGTTGGACGATGATTTCAGAAATCTTCCCGAACAGTATCCGCTCTCGTGCCATGGCTATCGCAGTCGGTGCACAATGGTTTACTGGCTTTATCGTGACGCAGTCTTTCCCAATGCTCAATGAAAACGCCTACCTACAAGAGAACTTCAACGGTGCCTTTGCCTTCTGGTTGTTCGGTGTGTTGTCGCTGATTTGTATGTTCGTAGTCGTCAAGTATGTGCCTGAAACCAAAGGCGTCAGCTTGGAGAAAATGGAAGAAGCAATGGCGAAAAAACTGGGTAAAAAAGTATCTGGAACTGCGACTGAAGCACGTGCATAAGATAACTTAATGTTTTACAAAGGGAACAGGTGTTAGCACTTGTTCCCTTTTGCTTTTGGAGGCAAACCTCATGCTCGATAAAATGGCGTTCTTTGTCTACGTGATCCGCTCTGGGTCTATCTCCTCCGCCGCGCGTAAATTCAATATTTCGGTCTCCGCCGGAAGCCGCTGGCTGCAAGAACTGGAACAACACTTCGGTACTACACTATGCCGCCGCTCGAACCGATTATTGGAGGCCACTCAAGCAGGCCAAACCTTATATGAAGAGTTCTCTCCTCTTGTTGACAGTGCCGAGCGTATCAGCCGCAAATTAGAAGACTTCCAAGACAGCGAAAAAGGTCATATCAACATCGCGTGTACGCCCGTGTATGCCAATCACTACCTGATGGACAAAATCGCCGAGTATTCCAAGCTAAACCCAAAGGTGACCTTCAACATCAACGTCACTCCTTGGGCATTGGATCATGCCAGTACTTGTGACCTGATGATCAGCGCTAATGCTAGCTTTCAAGGCTACCGTGAAAAAGATTTATTACTGGTGAAACGCGAACTCATGCAGTGCCCGTTTATCGTCGTGGCTTCGCCGCAATACTTAGAAAAGCATGGCTTGCCTACGCATCCAGAAGCACTACGAGACCACGCTTGCTTGATTGCAACCACACTGACAGGCAGCAATGATTGGATCTTCCGCCAAGGAATGGAAAACATGGTGCTGAAAGTGCCAAAAACTATTGAAGTGAATGACAGTGACCTTTTACTAAGTGGCACCTTAAAGGGGGCAGGCGTCGCGTACTTACCACAATTTGTCACTACAGAAGCAGTAGATAAAGGCGAGTTAGTACCGCTATTGGAAGAGTATGAGACCAGTATTTGGAGTTTGAATCTGTATTACCATTCACCCAAAACTGCATCTCCAGTGGCAATAAAATTCAAAGAGTTTTTATTAGAAAAGCCTTGTTAGGACGGATTGGATCTAAAACCATAAAGTGCTAACGCCATCGAAAGTCAGCTTGGCGCCTGAAAGAAACAAGAACAGATAACAAAGCTGATAAATTCTTTCCTGACTGACGCGATGCAAAAGATACACACCCATCTTAACGCCAACAGGCGCGAGTGGAATCAACACTAGCGCAGTCATTAAGTTAGTCGAATCAAACTCACCAAGCCAAATGTAAGGCACGAGTTTCGCTACATTCACTATGCCGAACAATACCGCCATGGTCGCTATCAGGGTGATTTTAGGCAGCTTCAATGGGAGTAAATAAATACTCGCGGGACCACCACCAGCATGAATTGCTGTACTGGAAAAACCGCTCAGAGTGCTCCAAATCCAAGCACCTAACTTCCCTGATTGAGAGGGGGTTTCACCACTTAGCCAATACTGAAAACAGAACAGCAAAGACAGCACGCCAACGGTGATCTTCAACCCTGATTCTGGCGTGATACTCAGAAATAAGCCCGCTAATACCACGCCAAGCAAAGCCCCAGGCAACATGGTTTTAAGCACTCGAACATCGACATTTCGATAATGATGACGCACTGCAAAGGCATCCATTACCAGCAGAATGGGCAATAAAATCGCGGCGGCTTGTGTTGGCGGCACCACCAGCACCATCATAGGAACGGCCAAAATGCCCAGCGCCCCACCGAGCCCACCTTTACCAATGCCATAGATTAACACCGCAGGAATCGCCAAAAGATAGAACCAAGGATCGCTGAGCATCATCGTCACCTTTTTAGAATCGAATATCGAACTACGCCACAATCTGAGCGAGATAATCGCGACTGCGTTTTAAATCACGCGAAACCTGACTCACGTCTGCCGTACCGTGTTCATGCTCGACTACGATCCAACCTTGATAGTCGGCCGCTTTAAGTGCACTCATCACTTGTTGTAGCTTGATATCGCCATCCCCTAGTGGCGTAATCAGCCCTTTGCTGTAAGCATCGACCCACTCCAACTTATCGCGAATAGCTAACCTCAATTTATCCGTCGAGACATCTTTGACATGAATATGCTCGATGCGCGTTCCGTACTGACGGATAAGCCCCAGCGGATCCATTCCATCTAAAAACGCATGCCCGATATCGATGCAAAGTCCAAGCTTGTTCGCTGGAATCTGGCTCATGACAAAATCGATCTCGTCTTTATAACTGATGTAACCGCCGATGCCCGGATGAAGTAAACAGCGCAAACCATATTGGCTAGCTACGCTAATGATGCGTTCAAGGTTGCCAATCATGGTTCGTTTACTTTCCATTTTCAAACGCGGCGCAGTGACGCTTTGTCCGATATAGCCATAACGCTCTGCATGAATGCCTTCCATCACCAGCAAGTTCTTTACACCCAATGCATCCAAACGCTGACAAACGGTGTCGACTTCTTCCAAAATGGCTGGCATGTTTGCAGAATCGCAAAATGGCACTTGTACCTTGCCTGCGCACACCTGCAATCCACGTACGCGAAACGCACTTTTCAGCAGTTCAGGATCTTCAGGGAAGAAGCCATCCGGCCCCAATTCGATACCACGAAAGCCACTGTCACTCGCATCCATTAACACCTTTCCCCAGCTTGGGTTGGTCGCATGAGATGCCTCTTCCACTCCCCAGCAACATGGGGCGCAAGCAATACGATCAAGCATGTGTTTTTCTCCTAAGTTGATTTCCTTTCACCTTAAGATTGGTAAGGGTAAAAGTTCGTGATTTGCGCCTCGTTTGTACTTTGCATTTTCGCAAAGCGGCTTTGAATTCCTGGCTATATCGCGAGCACATCGCACTCCCTACACTGGTTGTGACAGAACGATTACGGAGTAAACAGCGGTATGGAACGAATCTTTATTGTGGCGGCAAAGCGCACCCCAATTGGCAGCTTTAATGGCTCGTTAGCGTCATTGTCCGGTGTGGAATTAGGCGCTCATGCCATCAAGGCAGCCTTGGAGCAAGTGGACATCGCCCCAGAACAGATCGACGAGGTGATTGTGGGCAACGTACTGACTGGAGGCGCAGGCATGGGACCGGGTCGCCAAGCCGCAATGAAGGCAGGCATTCCAGAATCCGTTCCGGCTTACACCCTCAATATGATTTGTGGCAGTGGTATGAAGGTCATCATGGACGGTGCAAGCCATATCAGAGCGGGCGATGCTGAGTTAGTGCTTACTTGCGGCATGGAGAGTATGTCTAACGCACCTTATGTCTCTTCTGGCCAGATTCGTCGCGGCTACCGCATGGGTCATCAACTCCAAGAAGACAGCATCATCAAAGATGGTTTGACGGATGCCTTCCACAACTACCACATGGGTGTTACGGCAGAAAACATCGCTAAGCAATTCCAAATCAGCCGAGAAGACCAAGATGCCTTTGCCTTACAAAGCCAACGTAAAGCCGTCAGCGCGATAGAAAATGGTCATTTTGAAGCGGAAATTGCGCCAATTACGATAGTGGATCGCAAACGCCAATTCGAAGTGAAGAACGACGAATATCCGAAAGCCGACAGCACCTTTGAGGGTCTACAAGCGCTGCGCCCTGCATTCGATAAAGAGGGCAGCGTTACCGCAGGCAATGCATCCGGTATTAACGATGGTGCATCCGCAATTTTGCTCGCTTCCGAAAGTGCAGTGAAACGCCATAACCTCAAGCCACTGGCGGAGCTCGTCGAATACGGACAAGGTGCTATCGCCCCAGAGGTGATGGGCTTAGGTCCGGTGTCTGCGATTGCCAATACCTTAGCCAAAGCCGAAATGGCGATTGAAGATATCGACGTGTTTGAGCTTAACGAAGCCTTTGCAGCGCAAGCGCTTGGCGTGGTTCGCTCCCTTACCGAGCAACACAATATCGATGAAGCATGGCTGCTAGAACGCAGTAACTTAAGTGGCGGTGCCATTGCACTGGGTCACCCAATCGGCGCATCCGGTAACCGCATTGTGACCACGTTGGTTTACCAACTGCAACGCACTCGCCGCGATTACGGTTTGGCATCACTTTGCATCGGCGGCGGCATGGGCACGGCGTTGATTTTAAAACGTTGCTAGAAGGAATCTCTCATGAACACGAAAAACATGAAAAAAGCAGCCACTACAGAGCAAATTGAAGACCTACTACACGATGGCATGACCATCATGATTGGTGGCTTTATGGCGACGGGAGCCCCAGAGCGTTTAATTGACTTGCTGATCAAAAAAGACATCAAAGACATTACCTTAATCAGTACCGACACAGGCTCACCCGGTCGTGGTTCTAGCCGACTTATCGCGGAAAAACGGGTGAAGAAACTGTATGCCTCACACATCGGCACCAACCCCGAGACTGGCAAGCAGATGAACGAAGGCACACTTGAAGTGGAGCTTGTTCCTCAAGGCACATTGGCAGAGCGCATTCGCAGTGCGGGCGCGGGTTTGGGTGGCGTACTAACACCAACCGGGCTTGGCACCATAGTCGCAGAAAACAAACGCGTGATTGAAGTCGATGGCAAACAATATCTCTTGGAAATGCCACTGAAAGCCGACTTAGCGCTGATTCGTGGCTCTAAAGTTGACCGTCGTGGCAACGTTTTCTACAGCAAAACCACCCAGAATTTTAACCCTTTAATGGCAACTGCGGCAGAAACCGTAGTGGTGGAGCCAGAGCAGATTGTGGAACTGGGCGACATTGAACCCGAAGCCGTGCATACCCCAAGTTTGTACGTCGATTACATCTTAGTGGAGGACAACTAATGACTGCACAATTAGATAAAGAAGTCGTTCGCCGCCGCATTGCATGGCGCGTTGCTCAAGAGATGCAAGATGGCGACATCGTTAACCTAGGGATCGGCCTACCAACGCTGGTTGCCAATGAAGTAGACAAAGACGTCGAGCTATTACTGCAAGCGGAAAATGGCTTAATTGGTATTGATAAACTCGCTTCTGAGGCAGAGGTCGACCCTGATCTGGTCAATGCCGGCGGACAGAACATCACAGCAATCGCGGGATCATGTTACTTTAACAGCGCCGACTCTTTTGCCATCATTCGCGGTGGCCACGTAGATTCAACCGTACTTGGTGCGCTGCAAGTGGATGAACGTGGCAATCTTGCCAACTGGATCATTCCGGGCAAAATGGTACCAGGAATGGGTGGTGCGATGGATCTTGTGGTCGGCGCAAAGAAAGTGATTGTTGCCATGGAACACACAGTGAAAGGCAACCCTAAACTGCTCAAGCATTGCACTTTACCGCTGACCGCCGTGGGTCAGGTGGATTTGATTGTTACCGAGATGGGCGTAATCGAAATTACCGAAAAAGGCATGATGCTAACCGAACTCGCACCGGAGTTTTCCGTTGAAGAGGTACAAGCAGCGACGGAAGCTCAACTGATTGTATCGCCTAACCTTATTCCAATGCCGACACCAAATTAACTCTAAATGCAAGAGGAGCAATATGCTCCTCTATTCATACTTTGATCATACTTCAAGTTTTTGTCAGGATTTTCTGAAACACATAATTTGCCCTTAAATTTTCGAAAATCGATGCGTAGAATCCCGCCCTGTTATGCGTATGGTTGAGTTGTACATAGGGTAAAAACCAATGAGATTGTTGTCTGGATTCTCGTCAAAAGAGTGGCTATTAACGGCTGTAATGCTCGGAGGCTTAACCGCGTATGCTGTTTATCACTCCAACCAACGAACTTCTGATGCCCGCACAGCCGCCATTCAAGTGATCTTCGCCGACATGCAGTATCACGTTTCTATTCTCAATCAGAATGCGAAAGCCTTTAAGCAAGACCACGGGGCCGACCAGTGCGTCTTAACCGCCGCTGGGTATCAAGAGTTTTACAATGGCTACCCAGAAACCCAAAGTGAATGCGGTGAGCAGGTCAGCTTCTTCGATAACCTAACCATTACCGATGAGATGAAACAGACAGATTTGGTCTTCATCGAGAACGACCAATACTCCATGGTTGGGTATGGCAACGACGAATCACCAGAAGCGCTGATGGCAGGCAAATGCTACGCCTACTACCGCATGGATGGCAAAGGCGCTGATGGACACAGCTTTAAGGTTGATACCTCTCGCTGTTAAGGCAGACTTAACGCTGTGTAGAACAGGTTATGGATATCAAAAAGGGAGCTAAGTGCTCCCTTTTTACGGCTTACAGCCTGAATTTACGCTTGGCTGAGTGTTACTTCTTCCAATGGGAAGTGCGCGCTAGGTTCAACGAACTCTTGCTGTGCTGCGATGGTTTGCAGTTCCCATTCGCCCGCTTGGTAAGTCGCGTTAAGTACGCCATAGCAAGCGTCGTGGCAGTGTTGGAACGCTTGTTTTGGCGTCCAACCTTTCAATAGACCAGCGGTAAAAATCGCCGAAATCAAATCGCCAGCGCCTACGGGTGCTTTAGCAAACTCAAAATGTGGACGCTTCGCTAGGTAAGTGCCTTCTGACGTCGCAAGTAGCATGTTGAAGCTGTCATCTGACAGGCAGTAAAGGTGCTTCACTAACACCACTTTAGGGCCTTTTGCTAGCGCACGCTGACAAGCGTTGATTGCGTCATCCAACGTGTGAATTTCCATCTCTGCAAATTGGCTTAGTTCGAACTGGTTAGGCACGATCACATCCGCCATTGGCATTAGACGATTCAACAAGTTTTCTGCGATACCCGGCGCAACAATACAGCCTTTGTCTGGCGCGCCCATCACTGGGTCACACACGTAAAGCGCTTCTGGATTCGCTTGTTTAACTTTAGTGACGGTATCTTCTACTGCCAGACATTGCTCAGCACTGCCTTGGTAGCCAGTCAGAACGGCTTGGCACTTCTCTAGCGCGCCAATATTGCCAAGACCACGAACTAATTCGCTGATGTCATCAGCCGAAAACGCACGACCCGTCCAGCCTTCTTGATACTGGGTGTGGTTAGAAAATTGAACCGTGTGAATAGGCCACACTTCGAAACCCATGCGTTGCATTGGGAAAACGGCACTGCTGTTACCAGCGTGACCAAAAGAAACATGAGATTGTATAGAGAGGATACCTTGCATAGTACCAGACCTCTTCTTGTTGTTATCAATAGTTCAAAGACAGCGGCGAGCGCCAGATTTGCGAAACCAGTAGTGTATCCGACAAACCAAGATTCTCTAACTCAATTCTAGCCTTCTTCACTGGAATCGCTTGGAGAGCTGGTTTTCAGTACCATTTTCTTAATTTCCATTTTGTCTTTATTGAGCGCAATTTCGAGGGTGTCCCCTTCCCTTATCCCGAGCTCGCTCAGGATCACGCTTGGAATGACTACGACGGTATCGTCACCGATCTTAACAGGTTGGCTAATCATCTTTCGTCCCCCAATTGTCGAAAATGAGTTTTCACGTTGTGAGTGGTGTTGTTTCCTTAACTTACTGAATGGATAAAAAGCAAAAGAGCCTTCCACACCGCGTATGGGAAGGCTCGATTGAAAAAACTAGTTCACGAGAGGTTCATGCTTAGAAGCAATCAGACCGTACGCACTCCAACCTAGGAAGGTAACGATTGAACCCCACATCATGGCTTCGTAGCCAGAGCCGTACAACGCATAGAAGCTGTAAAGAGAACCGACTAGCGCAATGATATTCGTTGTCTTCATTTCGCGCTCAGGCACGTGCGCCACTTGCTGCATGATGAAGATTGCGCCCATACATAGAATGTAAGGAATAACGTTCGTCACTACCGCAAGGTTAACCAGCGCTTCAAATTGCTCGTTCAATGTTGGCGAGATGGTCATCAAAGACAACACCGATTGGATAACCGTGATAGCCACCATACCTTTGATTGGTGTGCCGCGTTTATCAACTTGTGAGAACAGTTTCGGGAAGAAGCCTGCATCTGAAGATGATTTGAATACGGACGCGATAGTGAACTGCCAACCTAGTAATGAACCTGCACAAGCGAGAACGGCCATACCCGCAACCACTTTACCCGCCGTAGAACCTAGCATCACTGTCCATACTGTTGAGAATGGCGCTGTAGAAGCAGCAAGTTCAGAGTTCGCCACGATACCAGAACAGATGTTGGTTGAAACGATGTAAACCACTGCTGCAATCAGCGTACCGCCCAATACTGCGATTGGTACGTTCTTCTCTGGGTTTTCTACCGCTTCTGAGTTCGCACAAGCCGATTCAAGACCAAGGAACGCCCAAAGTGTCATTGCGATTGACGCACTTACTGCTTCACCAAATGGTAAGTGGTGTGGGTTCCACGCTTCTACGTACATAGTTGGGCTGAAGTAGAACCAACCAACAATACCCAAAGAACACACAGGAAGGATAACGCCCCAAACCGTAAACGAGCCGATTTGACCGGTGATCTTCGCACCACCAAAGTTAGCGAAGGTACAGATCCAAAGGATAGCGATGGTGTACAGACAGGTTTCGACTGGCGACAAGGTCACTTCGAAGAAAGCCGAGCCATAACCGACACAGGTAATCGCAATCGCAATGTTGGCAATCAACAATGACAAGCCGTAGGTCCAACCCGCCATAAACGCACCCGATTTACCAAACGCGTACGACGCATAACCGTTCATACCACCGTCACGTTTACTAAAGCGACCACATTTTGCGAACACATAAGCCAATGCCAATGAACCCGCCGCAGTAATCAGCCAAGATAGAATCGAAATCGTGCCCACTTGCGCCAGCTTACTTGGCAGCATAATGATGCCCGAGCCAGCCATGTTAATGAATGTCAGAATGGTGAGCTGCACCACCGACATTTTTTTGGTTTCAGTACTCATAAATTATTCTCCACGAATAAACGGTTCGCACCGCGACAACCAAGTCACGATGCGAACGGGGTAGATTAATCTTTAAGGGCGTAGCAATGGGCGGTAGTGCGGCCATTGACGTCTTCTAGGTACACACCTTGAATCTCTGGTGCGAAGCCTGGGAATCGGTTGATGCCTTCTTCTAGAGATAAGAAGTAATCGACCACTTGTTGAGTCCAGATTTCGCCCGTGATCACACAGATAATGCCTGGAGGGTAAGGAAGCGCACCTTCTGCTGCGACACGACCTACCGCTTCTTTCAGAGGTAAGTAATCACACTCGCCACGGAAGTATTTGCGTGTTGCCACATCTGGTTTGTGCACCATAGTTGGGAAGTATTCGCTACGGAACATCGCTTTTTGTAGCTGTTTCACATTCAGCTCTTTGTACATGTCATGCATTTCCTGACATAGCTGACGGATGGTGTAGCCGCGGTAGCGCTCTTTATTCGCCTCGTAAACGCGAGGAAGCACAATGTTTAGCGGCGCGTCATCACGAATGAATTTTTCGAAGCGGTTAATTTGCGCCACAAGATGACGGATCTTACCCATGTCCTCTGCTGGAGTGAGAAGGAACAAGATAGAGTTCAAGTCACACTTCTCAGGGATGATGCCGTTCTCACGTAGGAAGTTAGCCAATAACGTTGCAGGAATACCAAAGTCTGCGTAGCTACCATCTTCAGCAATTCCTGCTGTGGTGAGTAGCAATTTACATGGATCAACGAAGTACTGACCTTCGCCGTAACCTTCAAATTTATGCCAGCTTGCGTCTGGCTCGAACATGAAGAACTTCTTATTGGTTGCGATAAGATCGGTGTCGTAACTGCCCCATGGTTGACCATCCACTTGGTCAGGAATGAACGGACGAATCAACTCACAGCTTTTCAGGATTTCTTTACGTGCTTCGATACCCGTCTTAACCGCATCACGCCATAGGCGCAGACCCGCTTCACCATCGTGGATCTTCGCGTTCACATCCAATGCTGAGAACAGCGCGTAGAATGGCGAAGTGGACGCGTGCATCATAAACGCGTTGTTGAAGCGTTTATGGTTACAGTAACGAGCCTGACCTTTGATGTGGTGGTCTTTCTTGTGGATTTGCGAGGTTTGAGAGAAGCCAGCTTGTTGCTTGTGAACAGACTGAGTCACGATCACACCCGCATCTTCTGGTTTCAGATCCAGTAGCAGTGGAGAACAATCTTTCATCATAGGAATGAACTGCTCGTAACCCACCCATGCCGAGTCAAATAGGATGTAGTCACAAAGATGACCAATCTTATCCATCACGTAACGTGCGTTGTAGATGGTACCGTCGTAAGTACCCAATTGGATGATCGCAAGACGGAATGGACGTTCATCACGAGCACGCTCTGGTGACACTTTCGCGATTTGAGCACGGATGTATTCTTCATCAAAACAGTGCTCGTCCATACCACCGATAAAGCCCCAAGGGTTACGTGCCGTTTCTAGGTAAACTGGCATACCGCCCGCTTGGATCAATGCTCCGTGGTGGTTTGATTTGTGGTTGTTACGGTCAAACATCACCAAGTCACCTTCGGTCACTAACGCGTTACAAACCACTTTGTTTGAAGCCGAAGTACCGTTAAGTACGAAGTAGGTTTTGTCTGAGTTGAACACTTTTGCTGCGTGTGCTTGAGCTTGGTGAGCAGAACCTTCGTGGATCAGCAAGTCACCTAAATCAACGTCCGCGTTACACAAGTCACTACGGAATAGGTTTTCACCGAAGAAATCGTAGAACTGTTTACCTGCTGGGTGTTTTTTGAAGAACTGACCGCCTTGGTGTCCTGGACAGTCGAATGCAGAGTTGCCCATTTCCACGTAGTGAGTCAATTGTTTGAAGAAAGGTGGAAGTAGGCGACATTCGTATTTGGTGACAGCCTCATTGATTTGGCGACCGTAGTATTCGATTGACTGTCTTTCCAAATCGATAACGCCGGTTAACCATACGTAATCTTCTGCTGAAACTGGGTTTTCATCTGTGACTAAGAAAACCGGAATGCCATAACCCGTTTCAGAAATAATTTTGTGTAGACCAGCCTTAATATCTGCAGAAGTAATAATTGCAGCGCCAACGTCAGTTAATTCGACGTGCTCAAGTGGTTTTAAAGTTCGGTTAAATTGCTCATCCAAAGATTCAGACAATAAACTGAAGTCTTCTGGCATGTAATTACTAACACCGATAATTAAACGTTTCATTTGAAATATCTCTTATTTTTTCTGTAAAGACGACAAGCACAGATATTACAAGTGAAATTAATATTTAAAATTCAAAAAACAAATTTCGTGATTATTCGTTCATAATTAAAATTCTTATTTTCTCGAAATAAAATTTCGCGATCTTTATCACTTTCCTTTCGATAAGCCAATGATATTGAATTTTGGTTTAAATTGAATTCAGGTGAAGAATTATGTGACCTCACCAGTTATTATTAAAAAAGGAATCAAAAGAAAATAAAATTTTGCGATTTTCATCACTCTATATTTAATCACTTTGATTTAATAGATTAAATACAAACAATAACTACGCTTATATTTAACAATTTATAAACCATAAACAAAAAGCCATCAACATTTCTGCTAATGGCTTTTCACGTTATTGTTTTTTCTTTGGTGCTTTCTTCGATAAACGTAGAGAACCAATCTAATCAAACAAATGGCTATCGAGTTTAACGCCGTTATTTGACCACAATTGATACCGTTTCACCGCGTTACCTGACGAATACATGGTGTGCTTGCAGTCCATACATTCGACAAAATACAGGCCACTCATGCCAGCCATCACATGTAGCCTTCGGCTGTCACAGCGCTTACACGACAAGCGTTGCACCTTACTGTTTACATCGACACGGCGAGCAAAGTTAAGCGTTTCATGGGAACACAAGGCATCCATCGCACTGTCTTTAAACGGGTGCTCACTGAGCAAGTGATTGATGGCGTAATCGTACACCGGGGGAATCGATGTTTTGCCGTTCTCTATATTGGTTATCTTAGCAACGGAAACACCCAACAAAGATGCAAATTCCACTTTGCTGTATTCCAAGATAAACCTAGAAGAGATGAACTTATCTGCACTAATGATTCTCAACATACACAAATCTCTAATGGACATAAAAAGAGCATGACGTTGCCCCTTTATGTTGAAAAGGATAATAACAGGTTGCTTCTTACTGTATTTATACGCAGAGTGTGCGCTATTTTTATTTTTGGGTATATTGCGCTTAATTTAGTTAAAGATCAACAGACACTAATTGAAACCAAAAATAGAAATTAAGATTTAGTAATATAAAACTTAATACCAAATATTAGTTAAAGTAATGAGTATCATTATAAAAACAAAATTTAAGCTAACAAATTATTTTCATAGCTATAGTACGAGCTAATCAATAATAACGGATTGGAGCCTAATTCATGTATTAGCAGCAAGGGGGGATTTCCCTCTATTTATCGATTTATATAAGAATAGATTGGTGGCAAGTAAAATTCTGTTGAAGCTTTGCATAAAGATCACTCAACAATTATGCAAACGATAGAATAAATAAAAATTTGAGTGATAAAAAAGCCTCACGAATGAGGCTTGTTGAGATTCTGTGGCTGTAAAAAGTTTTGCGTAAAATCGAGCACTTCTTTGGAAGGTTGTTTCGGTGGAGGAGCAAACTCTTGTTGAACAGGCATCTCCGTTTCAAAGTTCAACTCTGGCGTATCACCGAGGAGGCTTGCTTCGTCATGATCTTCCTCACTGAGCAGCTCGTTTAGCTCCTCTTCACCAGGGAAGTAAACTTCACGCTTGTAGACCTTGTTCAATGCACGAATGATGGAATGCTTCTTCACAACACCAGACGCTAACTTTCTTTGTAGCGGCTTAGCAATTGATTGTAAGCCAACCACCACATCTACACCGATGTTGCTGGCAACCTCATCACGTACAACTCGCGCAGGCTCATAACCCATGTTCGCAGACAAGAACAACCAAACGTAAGCAATCGCGTTACCTGTTTTACCAGTGTCTTTCCAAGCTTCACCGGCATGATACATGGCCTCTGCACTGCCACATTCTGCTGCTCGTTCTAACCAGTAGCAGCCTTTTACCATGCTCTTTTCAGTACCAATGCCATTGAGGTAACAAAGGCCGACTTGGATTTTACCATCCGCACTGTCTTGTTCTGCGGCTTTCATAAACCAAAATAAGGCGTCTGCTCGCTGACCTGATGTATTTTCTGGTGATAACTGCCACTCACCCATATACAGCATGGCTGGAATGCAGCCTTCATCAGCAGCTTCTTCGATTAATTGGTGACCTTTGGGAATGTTTTTCTCTGTACCACGCCCAAATACGAGCGCTTTACCAGTGGCAAACTTTGCCTCAACATCCCCTTCTAAGCCCGCAATCGCCGTGCGCCAAAAGTTGGCTTGCTCTCTTAAGATCACGTCTTCACGCATGCGCTCTGCCAAACGAACGACACCGTACATGCCGGTAACGTTATCCAGTTTGGCGGCTTTGTCGTACCAATACAGAGCTTGCTTGATGTTTTCTCGTTCCGCTTCTTTTGCTAAATAAAGAATGGTCGGCACATGACCCGTTTCCGCCTTAAACGCACGTTCTTTACGTTCTTGCTCTCGCGCTTTTTGCATCGCCTTGCGATACGCCGCCTCGCGCGCTTTCCTCTCTGCCTCGAGACGTTGCTTTCGCATCGACAACGAGATCATCCAAACAAATATCAGGATGAGTGAAAGGCCAGTTGCTGCAATAGCAATGCCCATACTACTCATAAACCGCCTCTTTTAAATCGGGCCCATAAGGATTTCTCCTTCGACAGGAAAATCTTGTAAATTCGAATTTGGGTGTCAATACGTTCACGCAATGAAGCGCACACCGCCTCTATTATATAACGACCGTGTAAGTAAAATCTGAAGTTTACAAGTCATGAATGACGTCTTTTTATTCAATATCAACCAAACTTATTTTTAGTCGATAAATATCCCCCTTGTTTTTATAGAAATAAGTCACAGTTTTGGGGCTTAGACATTCTCATCCCCTATCATCCCCCCTTTCTCCTCCTATAAAAATTTACATCATTAGGCTGTGCTCGACATCTCACTATGCGACCGATTTATTATTTAATTTGTGAACAAAATCTACTGTGATAGAAAATTTTCACTTGTAAAAAACTTAACGGCCTGCTCTCACATTTTGCTGATAGTTCAGTGTATTAGCATCTAGTTGAACATTTCCTTTTCGGCATTTTGCCAATCTATTATCAATTCAATAACAATGGATTTGTAAACGTGGACAATAAAACATTTAAATTATCAGCGATCGCCAAAACCGTTCTGCCTTTGATTTCCGTAGCGGTTATCAGCGGTTGTGGCAGTGATAGCTCTAGCGATGACACAACGAACCCGGGCTCTGGCCTACACCCTGCGGGAGAGAACGAAGTTGTCATCTATTACAAACGTGACGTAGCATCAGCTTCAACAGCAAGCGACTACGAAGGTTGGGGTCTGCACCTTTGGAATGGTGAAGGCTGTACCAGTACTGACCTAGAAGCAATGGGTATTGCTGACGGTGGTACAGACTGGGCATCACCACTTCCATTCGATGGCATCAGCGACACTTACGGTGCGTACTACGTGCTTAAAGTCGATCCAGATGCGTCTGACCCACACAACTGTATGAACTTCATCCTGCACAAAGGTGACGAAAAAGCCTTCGGCAGCGCAAACTCTAAAGTGGAACTGACCAAGCTAGGTGAATCACAAGGTCTATTCGGCTTCCACGGCAGCAGCGAGCTTTACTACGAGCCAATCGAAGAACGTCCAGTAGACATCGATGGCCAAAAAGCCCATTGGTTAGACGCTGAAACCATCGCTTGGGAAGCGGCAGGTAGTGCTGACTCAATGAAGCTTTACTACAGCTTGACCAATGACATCAAGATGGATGAAGACAAGCAAATCACTGGCGGTACAGCGGTTGAGCTGACAAAAGCTGGCGACTTGTCTGATGAACTAAAAGAGCGTTTCCGTCACCTTGCTAGCCTTCAAGCTGCGGGTATCGACGTGAATGCAGAGACACTACGTACGATTTTGAAATCACAAATCGTAATGGTCGCTTACAATGCCGATGGCGATGTGACTTCAGCTACTGAAGTACAAAAACCAGGCGTGCTTGATGCCGTATTTGCAGATGAAGATGCAGGTAATGCAATCAGTGAAGAATTGGGCGCAATTGTTGAAGGTAGCGCGGCAACATTCAAACTTTGGGCACCAACAGCGCAAGACGTTGACCTAATCATCTACGATGCGAACTTTGCGGAAGAAGCGACAGTTGCAATGACTGAGAACCCAGAAACAGGTATCTGGGAATCGGAAGCGCAAGGCAACGTACTGAACAAGTTCTACCGTTACCAAGTGAAGGTTTACCACCCGACGACTGGTGTTGTTGAAACTCGCCTAGTGACTGACCCTTACTCGCTAAGTTTGTCGCAAAACTCAATATACTCACAAGTTGTCGATCTAGACAGCGCTGCGTTGAAACCAGCAGAGTGGGATAACTACGACCGCCCAACGGTTGCAAAAGATGAAGACCACGTTCTTTACGAATCACATCTTCGTGACTTCAGCTTTAGCGATACTAAAGGCACGCAATCTCTAAACGGTAAGTACCTTGCACTGACAGAGCCTGAGCGTGAGTCGGTTACTCACCTTCAAGCTCTGAAAGACGCAGGTCTAACGACACTTCACATTCTGCCAGCGTTCGATATTGCAACGGTTGACGAAAACGCAGCAAACCGCGTTGATATCACAGATACCGTAGGCAAGCTATGTGGCATCAAACCAGCGGCTTCAATCTGTGAAACAGAAGACGACGCTAAAATCATTGAAGATGTACTAAACAGCTACGATCCAGCAACGGGTGCTGCACAAGCACTGATGAACGATCTACGCATGCTAGACAGCTTCAACTGGGGTTACGACCCATTCCACTACACTGTGCCAGAAGGCAGCTACGCGACCGATCCAAACGGTTCTAAACGTATCCTTGAATTCCGTGAAATGGTTCAAGCGACACACAAAATGGATCTGAAGCTGGTTATGGACGTGGTGTACAACCACACTAACGCATCGGGCGTAAACGAAAAATCTGTCCTAGATAAGATCGTCCCAGGATACTACCACCGTCTGAATGTGAACACGGGTGGCGTTGAGAACTCAACTTGTTGTGACAACACAGCAACTGAGAACTTGATGATGGGTAAACTGATGGTTGACTCATTGCTTGTGTGGGCGGACGACTACAAAGTTGACGGCTTCCGTTTTGACTTGATGGCACACCAACCAAAAGACTTGATGGAATACGCTCTGAAGCGCGTTAAAGCAGTCGATGAAAACACGCTATTCTACGGTGAAGGTTGGGACTTCGGTGAAGTAGCAAACAACGCTCGCTTCGACCAAGCTACACAAATCAACATGGCGGGCACTGGCATCGGTACCTTCTCTGACCGTCTACGTGACGCGGTTCGTGGTGGTAGCCCATTCGATGGCGGTGTGGACTCTGAAGGTAAGCACCCACTTCGCTTTAACCAAGGTTTTGGTAACGCAGGTTACCCGAACGAAGAAACGAAGACAGACGCAGAAGCGGTAAACGGTCGTCTACACAACCAAGACTTAGTACGTCTAGGTATGGCAGGTAACCTAGCAGAATTCGTTCTTCTAGACTTCGAAGGTGAGACTAAACTTGGTAAGAACGTAGACTACAACGGTGCGCCAGCGGGTTACACTAAGATCCCTTCTGAGAACATCTCTTACGTATCTAAGCACGATAACCAAACGCTATGGGACAACAACGCGTACAAGATCGCGACTGGCACTTCATCTGCTGACCGCGCACGTATGCAAACTGTGTCTCTATCTACGGTAATGCTTGGTCAAGGTATCCCATTCATTCACATGGGTTCTGAGCTACTGCGTTCGAAATCAATGCAGCGTGACTCTTACGATTCAGGTGACTGGTTCAACCGCGTTTACTTCGACGGTAGCGACAACAACTGGAACGTCGGTCTACCTCGTGAAGACAAAGACGGCGCAAACTGGGAGTTGATCAAAACTATCGTTGCTGACAGCACTGCGATGCCAAACACTGACGATATCGAGCTAACTAAGCAACAATTCCTAGAACTACTGACTATTCGTAGCTCAAGCGAACTGTTCCGTTTAGATACTGCTCAAGAAGTCATGAACCGCGTTGACTTCCGCAACGTAGGCAAAGACCAAGTAGAAGGCTTGATCGTCATGTCTATTGATGACGGTGTATCAGCAGGTAAAGATCTCGACGCGAACTACGATGCAATCGTGGCTGTAGTGAACTCAACATCAGAAACGAAATCGTTCAAAGTTGAAGGTGCGACTGGCTTCGAACTGCATGAAGTTCAAAAAGACTCTGCAGATAGCCGTGTGAAAGGCGCAAGCTTCTCAGGCGAAACCTTTACGGTTCCAGCATTAACAACAGCTGTATTTGTTCAACCACAAAACGGCGCTCAAGGTGCAGGTCTACCAGTAAACACTGACAACAAAGACGTATCGAGCATTCCTCCTTACGGTGAAACCAAAGTTTATGTTCGTGGTGACATGAACGGTTGGAATCCATCAGAAGAATGGGAAATGTCATTCCTTGGCAACGGTATGTACTCGGTAACGGGTGTACTTGAAGCAGGTGATTACGGCTTTAAGTTTGCTGATGATAGCTGGGGTACACCAAACTTTGGCTGTGATTACGTAGAACAAGCTTCTGGATCTCTAGACTTGGGTACTGAGGGTAACTGTGCATTGTCCGTTACTGAAACAGGCAAATACACTTTCGTTCTAAATGCAATTCATGAGCAAAGCGATTCAGCTGACAAACCAGTTGTTTCTGTAACGAAAGCAGCAGACGCTCCAACGTTCGGTGAAACTTCACTGTTCCTACGCGGCACAATCACGACTTGGGATACTCCAGCTGAGACCTCAAGTGCGAAATTCACTTACGTAGCAGCAGATGTTTACTCGCTAGATATTGACCTAGCAGCAGGCAGCTACGAAATGAAGATCGCAAGTGCAGATTGGGCTGATGCAACCAACTTTGGTGGCGAAGGCAGTGTTGAGCTAGACACAGCCGTTACTATGGATGCAGGTGGTTCAAGTGCGAACCTTAAGATCACGATTGCAGAAGCAGGAAACTACAACTTCCACTTCAACGCAGCAGATAAAGCAGCGCCAATCGTGACAGTGACTAAGAACTAAAAACAGTAGGCGCAATCATGTGCTAGCTTGGGGAGGGTAAAACCTCCCCTTTTTTTTGTGCCTGTAAAACGGTATTAAAAAGCCGCTCGAACAGTGACGATGGCGGCTTTGTTGTTTCTAACGATTTGCTTTAGCTATGGGGTTAGTTGCCCCAAATGATCTCTACAAACTCAGGGTGATCCACAAACGGGTTGCGGTTACCTTGGAATTCAAACACCGCTTGGTTACGGCTGATCTCTTTCGCGCTGACAGGATCGTTTTTGTGCCAACGTTTCAACATGTTCAGCATCCATGGTTCAAAGACGGTCGTTTTCGTGCCGTTCAATACCGCGTCAGAGTTGCTAGAGTTGCTTTCCCAGTTGCCAATGACGTTTTCATAGCGCGTCGCCATGTAGAAATACGCACGAGCAAAATCACCTTTGAACTCATCAATAGGCTCAAATACCGTTCCTGAATAGCCCAAAGTAGAGCTTGCTGAACCAACTTTTGAGCCATTGCTAGATACGTAAGTGCTGTGACCCACTTCACCAAATGGCCAGTTGCTGCGCTTCGCATTCACATAGCCATCGGTTGCAAATAGGTGGTGACCATCCGAGTTCATCGGTTCAACCTTGCCACCAAACCAGCTCTTAGGGAATGAGTGTTCACGGTTGTAGCAATCGCCTTCCGTTTTGTATTGGCCACATTGGTCAGTGACCTTGGTAAAGCTCACCGTATCGCTGCCAGATGGTTTTTCAGAATACATATCGAGAATGGAGCCATCTTTCTCGTAGTAGTTATCTAAATCTGCGTCTTTCACTAAGGTCCAAATCGCTGAGTAGCCGCGTCCTGTGTGATCCTTGATGATGTTAAACAGCGCTGTTTTCAACTCAAAACCTGTTTTGCCTTCTGCGGCTTTATAGTACTCACCCACAACAGGCGGAGGCGTCGTTGAACCGCCAAGAGTAAAGCTTGTGGTTTGAGATTTCGTGAATTCACCACCAGACGCTAATGTGGTTTGGCCAAACATTAAGGCGTATGAGCCACTGCCGTTGCCGCAACAAATGCCATCACCATAACTGTCACTGATCGTAAACTGGTAATCGCCGTTCGCTAAGCACATGGTTTTCTCGTAAGTTTTCGAAGATTCAAAACCTTGGCCAGAAAACAACACTTGCGATTGGCTATCCTTCAGTTCCCAGCTGGTTTCTGAGCCATAGCTATCGGTGTTCAATGTCAGTAACACTTCGTTGTCATTACAGCTTTCTACCGGTGGCTGAGTACCACCATTTTGGTTTGGCTGAAAGTTATCGACATAAACGACTTCAGAGCCGTCAAAGCCCGATTCATCATAAAAGCGTAACCCGACATTGATCGTTTTGTTTGATGATGCAGTGTAACTGTGCGTGAGTTGTTGCCACTGATTGGTTTGCTGAGGGCTAGAGTAGCTGTGGTATCCATCAACCACCAAACGCGCTTTAACATTACCTTCTGTATGATAAACCGCGACAGAAAATGGGTAGGTTTTCCCTTGCTCCACATTAATGGTTTGCAAAAAGTCGGTGTTGCTTTGGGTACCTGTATTTAAGATAACTTGAGCCGCAAGACCACCAGATTGGTGCGGGTCACTGGTCGGTGAAACAGCAATACCGGAATCAATCACAGACCACTGCGTTGGTGCATTACCATTCCACTGTTCAAAGTCTCCATTCAAGACCTCAGCATAGGCGATCGGAGAGCAAATGAGAGGTAAGAGACAGAGGGGTTTCGTTATGGATTTCATTATAATTTTCCATTAGTTATATAAATCCCCAAAAAGATAAACATAACAATTACACATGAGTAAGTCATAAATCACAGTTTGACGTTGCATGAATGTGAATATTCTCATTATCGTGCAGCACATCTCACAAACTGCATACTGTTTCTTTCACCTGTTCAACGTCGGTTGTGCGATAAAAAACAAAGAGATGCAAAGAAACAAGGCGGGAGCTCAAAGTGGAATATCGCTACCTATGACTAAAAAGAGCGGCATCTTAGACAAAGCGATAAAAAAAGCCAAGTGCGTTTCTATTGGGGTAGAGAACAACACTTGGCTTGGTATGGGTTATCTTGATTGAGAATGACTTATTGAGTGTTTGCCGTCACTTTGAAGAAGCGCCCTTGTAATGATGACATCGGGATCTGGTATTGCCCGTTACTTGGTGTGATTTGTTGGTTAGTGATTAAATCCACCAGCGCTTGATTGCTGCCGAGTTGCGCTTCTGTCAGCACAATATTGCGGGCACTCTCAAGGGTATTCAAAGCAAATAAGACTTGGTCATCGCCAGATACTTTCAAGTCCACATAACTGCCATTGCTTGCTACCAAGTTAGTGCGACTGCCTTGATACAAAGCAGGATGATCAGCGCGCATCGTCATCAATGACTTAACATAGTTTTTAAGGTCAACTTGGTTAGCATCTAGGGTTGCCGTTACGCCTTCGATCTTGGCGCTGCTGCGAGCGACATGGTCATCACACACGCCACGAACCGCACACGTATTGTTGTCTTCTTTTGCGTCAAAACCATCAACTTGGTCACCGATTTCATCTCCATAATAGAGAGTGATTGGTCCGGTGTAAGCCGCTTGGAATGCAAACGCGGCTTTGTGACGTTGCCAGTATTCAGCATCGTTCACATCCGCTAATCCGCCTCGTTGCAACAAGTCACCAAAGCGAACTAAATCGTGATTGCCAATCATCAAGTTTGGCTGAGCATGAGATGGATATTGGTCGTGTGTTTGGTAGCCATTGTCTAACCAATCCACACCACGACCGCCGACACCGCTCTCATTGACAGCCAGTGTTTCCACCACGCGATAGCGCATTGGGAAATCGAATGCCGAGCACAGCGCAGGATCGTCAGCCGCGCCGTATGCGTCACTCGCGATTTCTGACTCGCCTTTCCAAATCTCAGCCACCATGTAACCCAGAGGATTCACTTGATCACCTTCTGCGTTGGTGTAAGTCACACTCTGTGAGGCTTCATCCACCGCTTTGCGGATTTGTGTCCATGCGTCGGTAGGAACTTGGTACGCTTGGTCTAAACGCCAACCATCAATTTTTAGCTCTTTGACCCAGTAAGTCGCGACTTCTTTATAGAAATCCAAGCTTGCTGGGTAGTCAACCGGATTGCTCGAACCAGAAGGTAATAAACCCGATGGAGACGGCTTAATCAGCCCTTCTTTGTGATGACCAAACACGCCATCAAAGAAAACATACAAGCCGCGTTTGTGTGCTTCATCAACTAAGGTTCTCGCCGTTTCTAAATCGCCAAAGCGAGGATCAATCTTAAAATAGTCCGTAGCAAAGTAGCCCGTTGCATCCAAACGGTCGGCCCAATGATCTTGTCCATCAATGGCTTCCGATTCAAAAACTGGCGTCAACCAAATCGCATTCATGCCCAAGTCTTGGATGTAATCGAGCGAATCAATAATCCCTTGAAGATCACCGTTATGATGGCTGGTGCCGTAACCTGTGCCATGGCCAATATTCGAATCGCCATCAACAAAGCTCTCAACCATGATTTGATAGGTGCGAAGTTGGTTGCTTTGCTCCATTACATTCGCTTGGCAAGCATAACTTGCATCAGGAAGTGGCGTGCTGCCATTATCGCTTCCACCAGAGGAATTACACGCGGATAAAACACCAACCACACTCAAGGCTAAAAGCGATTGGCCAAATAGTTTTTTATATCGTACGTTGCGCATTAAACTCTCCCAAATAAAATTAACCCCAACATGTTTCCCATGCAGGGGTTAATAAATAAAAAATAAATTTTAAATAACTGAATGGAATATTATTGGCACTTATTAACCATTATGTGAAGTGGCTTACCTTTTCCTTCAAATTGAAGGCTCCAAACGTATTTTCCATCTTCTTTAATATCAACCGCAGTATCTGTGCCGTAACCACCAAATGTTAATGGTGTTAATTCACCGACATTCATTCGATTACCTTTCGCGGTAAATTGTGGGAACCACAACTCAGTCGCGTACTGCATTTTGAAAGAGCCTGCTTTTTCTTGCGTCACAACTTGATAGAAGTTATTGCCTTTGTAAGTGTATTTACGTTGAGGTACATGTTTCCAATCTGAATCAGCAAACGTACCGACAACAAACAGAGGTTTAGAAATTGGGCCTTTCGCCGTGCTATCTGGGTTGTCACAAGCCGCCATGAAAGCAACGACTTCGTCTTGAGACAGATTAACAATAGGTTCAGCAGCACCTTCTGGTTCTGCTGTCGATTGACAACCAGCAAGAGCAACAAGTAAGGCAGCAGCAAGTGAAGTTTTCATCATGTTCATTTTCACGTTAATTCCTTTTTAATATTCCAAAGTAAATACAAACTCACCAATCTGGATAAAGTTAATATTTAAAAAGAACAAAATACCAAACTAGTGATAAAGAATATTATTCTCTATCTTGCTGAGCCAGATTACTTTGAGAGGTTTAATTATTTCCTAATCGATGACGAGTAAGGTTAGGAACACACTTTAATTATTGATCTGTTAAATATGAAAAACAAAGTAAAACAAATAAATTTGTGAATAAGCTAACTATATGTAGGGGTGAGTTTTATCGTTCTAAATGCAATTAAAAAGGCCAGCAAGTTGCTGGCCTTTTTTATTCGTTTATTTGGTATTTACTGCTTTAACAAATACTTCTTGTGCACCTTCGATGCCCAATTCTTTTGCTTCATCAAGCAGTGTTAGCGCTTTAGGAATATCGTCCGCGGCAACCGCTGCCTTGATAGAGCTGTGGTAGTAGCTGGTTAAATCCGTACCTTGAGGAATGTTGTCGTTTTTCGCAACAATCTTAGTATTCACGATGTCGTTCGCGGATACTGAAAAGCGGAACTGGCCAAGCGGGCTGTGTTTCGCTTGAGGGTCTGCAATATCTGGCGGCTGAGTGTGATTTGCCAGTGCGAAGGCTTTTGCAGGGTGAAGAACTTCAGAACTTCCTTTTAGATCAGCTGAAGTTGTGTAAACCAGTACATGCAAGTCATTACCTGTCATGTCTGGAATCACGTTCATTTCAAGTACGAATTTATCGTTGTCCAACAGTTTTGCTGGCTCGTACTTAAACTTTGAGAAATCTGCTTGGTAAATAGTTTCACCTGCCGTGTTCATGACAACGACGTTAGGTGCGTAAAACTCTAGATTTTTGTTTACGAAGGTCTCTAGTTTGATATCGAGACTGCCACGATTGCCTGGTAATGCGAACGCTGCAATTGCACCTGCACTATTACCATCTAGCAGCATCTGGCTTTTATCAGTCAAAGCGAACTCAGTAACCACAGGTACATCAACTGGTACCCATTGAATATCACCCGATTGCGTGATCACTTGTTGTTGACCTTTCGGGCTCATATCGACTTGTTCTACAGAAGTACATCCTGTAGCCAACATTCCCAACAGCACGGGAGCAAGCCATTTTTTCATTACCGTCTACCTCGACTCATTATTGTTTTTTGAAATAAATACAGCCAGATAAGTTTCTGGCTGTATCATTCTAGGACAATTTAGGACTTAGTGGCTAGATGATTACCACCAAGCTTCAGCTTGTACACCGAATTGGAATGTATCGTCTGAACGACCGCCGTCAAATGCGTTAGAGTTGTCGTCTTTATCTGCAGTTAGGTACGACGCGTAAACGCGGATTTCAGGACGAGCCCAGAAGCTAGAGCCAGCAGACCATGCTTGAGCAACAGTTAGTTTACCGAACTTGTTCTCTGCACCGTCGTTATCATCGATAGCGTAACCAGCTTCGAAGATAGTTTTGTGGTTGTCATCCCATTTGTACATTGGACGTACAACTACAGACATTGCTTCCCACTTGTCTTGGCCAGCCCACATGTCTTCACCAACACCGTATACTAACTGGTGACCCATTTCCCAGTTTTCGCCCATGCCGATTACACCCCAGTTGATTAGGCGGTAACCAGATGCGCCACTGTCAGCTTCTGCACCGTACCAGCTACCGTCGCCGTAGAATGCCATTGTTTTAGAGTAGCCTTCTGTACCGTACTGGAATACTGTTTTGTTGAAGCCTGAATCTAGACCTTGAGTCAATTCAGCAGTGAACATTACACCGTCTTCTGCATCTTTAGTGCTGTTTGGTGCGTCGTCAGTTTCGTTAACTAGAGCGTAGTTTAGACCTAGTTCTAGAGAGCCGTTTTCCCATACTGGAAGACCAGCGTAACGTACGTCTAGAGTGTTAACGTTTGCATCGCCGCCATCGTTACCTGGGTCAGCGATATCACCACGGTCGTTACGAACCCATGCAAAAGATACTTTACCTGGACCAGCTTCGATGCCTTCAACACCAGCGCCCGCGCCAGAGATGTTCCAGTAGTAGAAGTCAGAGATATGGATGTCGTGACGTTGGTAGTAACGCTTACCTGCCCATAGAGTTGCTTCTGGAGCAAAACCTAGAACGCCTTTAGCTTGAACGTTGAACTGACGTAGAGCGAATTGAGCGTCGTCAGTACAGCTTACTGCATCACCAGCGTCGTTTAGGCCACAGTTAGTTGCAGTGCTTTCCCAGTCGTTAGAACCGTTAGAAGTCATTGCAATCATAGAGTCTACGTAGAACGTTTTACCGTTGTTGTTGTAAACTTCTTTACCTAATTGGATTTCCCCGTAGATGTCGCCTTCGTTACCTAGACGACCAATTTTGTTCTTTTCGAACGTTAGTTGTTGGCCACCGTCAGCGCTTACGCCAACACCAGCACGCATGTAACCATGAAAGTCCACTGCGAAAGCAGAACCAGCAGCTAAAGTTGCAGCAACAGCAGCAGCAATTACACTTACTTTTTTCATTCTTAACTCCATTAAGGGTATTTATAATTCTGTCTTCCCTGCTCACTCTTTTAGATACATATAGGCAGTAAAAATGCACCTAAAGAAAGAGAGGTAAGATGGGAACAAGTCCCCGTTTGTTTCAACAGTCTGCAGATTACCCAAGGAGTACAAGGATGACTTCCTCCGCCCCAAACTAATTTAGGGGGGATGAGAAGGGATGAGAAAATATACCGAATGGTGTTTTTTCGAGTTAGATCACCAATCTAGGGAGGAATTAGTAAGTTTCTTCAGTTTATGGCCGCTACAAAGTGATAGCCATTTCATATTTTTGTCAAAAATAGGTCGTAGAAAGTAATTTAATTACAGTGATAATTTTCGATATAAGGTGGTTGACCTTAGTAAGACAAAGTTTTTTACTTATAGTTTCTTAAAGGTAGCAATAAAATTAAAAAAAGATTCGCTGATGACACAACTTCACTCTCGCCCATACCCACTCGGCGCAACTGTAAATAAAGAAGGTTGTAACTTCTCTATTCATGCTCCGAGTAGTAAAGACATTCAACTTGCGCTATTTGCGGAAGACGGTAGCTACAAGCTGCACGACTTACCAGGCGAATATGCAGGCATTCGCCATACTTTTATCCCTGACATCAAACCGGGGCAAAAGTATGGCTATGTAGTGACGCATAAAGACGAACCTTTGCTGATCTCCGATCCCTATGCAAAGTCGATTGATAAAGCCCTTCACTACCAGCCTCCATTTTCTCCTGCAAAAAGCTTCGATATGCCAAAGTGTGTCGTCATAGAAGACAACTTTGATTGGCAAGACACAGATCATCCTCGCATACCACGGGAAGAGATGGTGTTGTTTGAAACTCATGTTAAAGGGCTCACTCAGCAGAACCCTGAAGTTCCAAGCGATACAAAAGGCCGTTATTTAGGTTTGTCTTCACCTGAAATGTTGGCATTCTACAAACAGCAAAACATTAATACGTTGCAATTGCTACCTGTCGCAGCGTGTATGCATGAACCGCATTTGCTTAAGATGGATAAAGTGAACTACTGGGGTTACAACCCATACTTGTTCATGGTGCCGGACCCTCGCTATGCAGAAAAAGACGCGGTGACGGAACTCAAAACCACAATCCGCGAGCTGCATAAACACGGCATCGAAGTGATCCTTGATGTGGTGTATAACCACACGGCGGAAGGCGGCGAAGGCTCAACGATCTTCAACCTAAAAGCGCTCGACTCACGTTTCTACATCAAACACGGTCAGAACTTCGCGAACTTTACTGGTTGTGGCAACACAGTCGACTTAACTTACCAGCCAGCACTGAATCTCGTTATGGATACGCTGCGATACTGGGTGAGCGAATTTAAAGTCGATGGCTTCCGTTTTGACTTGGCAGCAACACTCGGTCGCCAAGGCGATGATTACAATCCAGAAGCAGCGTTCTTTAAAGCCGTCGCGCAAGACCCTATTCTTCGCGAAACCAAATTGATCGCTGAACCTTGGGATATCGGCCCTAACGGTTACCAAGTGGGTAACTTCCCATTTGGTTGGAACGAGTGTAACGATAAACTTCGCGACATCTCCCGCAGCTTCTGGCGCGGTGACCAAGGCTACCTAAAAGAATTTGCGACTCGTTTGATGGGCTCTCGTGATATCTACAGCGCAGCAAACTGGCCTTACAAACTCACGGTCAACTACATCACGTATCACGATGGTTTCACCTTGCAAGATTTGGTGTCTTACAAACAGAAGCACAATGAAGCGAACGGTGAAGAAAACCGCGACGGCCACGGCGATAACCGCTCTGAAAACTATGGCGTAGAAGGCGAAACCGAAAACCTGATGATCATCGCCACGCGTGAAAAACAAAAGCGCAACTTAATGGCGAGCTTGTTGTTTGCATTTGGTATCCCTCATATCCTAACCGCGGATGTGTTGTCGCACACGCAAGGCGGTAACAACAATGCTTACTGTCAGGATAACGAAACCAGCTGGCTAGATTGGTCGAGCACAGAACGCAAACAGCACTTCAAAGTGTGGATGTCACAAATGGTTGCTAATCGTAATCAGTATATGGTGCCATTCATTCGAGCGTTCAGTGGTGAGAATCGCAATAACAACCGTATCTTCTGGCGTCGTATTGATGGCAGCTTGATGGAGCACGATGATTGGAACCGTTTAAGCTCTGTAGCGCTACATTTAGGCATCGGCAAGGAAGGACAAGAGTTGGTGTACCTGATCAACCAAACCAACGCACCTGCGCGATTTAAGCTACCAAATGAGCGTGGTCAAGAGTGGGTGACCGTGTGTGATACCAATGTGCGTAATCTCAATCCTGGTCATGCGGAAGGCGAAGTGTTGCTTTCTCCTACGTCGATGGCAATTTTGCATTATCAACCAGAGTAAGAACCTTACCTGACAAAAGCGAAGCGTATTCCTACAAGAACTGACAACCCCAGCCATGCGCTGGGTTTGTTTTTCAACGTTTCGAATACATAAACAGCAATCAGCTCAAATAGCACACCATACGCATTGATGCACAGGTGAAACTAATCTAATATTGCTAGCCAAATCACATTTATAATATATACAACGTTATTTGGCATATGGCTTTACCTAAATTCTTAATCCGCATTCTGCGGCCTTACCTGCTTTTACTCGCAGGTTTCATGGTCTACCTGGCTTATGCTCAGTTAGTCGATTCCGAGTCGATGGTCTATCGGCAATCACAGACCAATATCATCACTGCAGAACGGTTGATCCACTCCCAAATCGAAGCGGCTTTCAGCAAATTCTATCTTCTAGAGACCGCATTAAAAGCAAGCAAACAAGACCTCAATGATCCTGACTTCCGTGAACTAAGCCAAGGCATCATCGACTATTCCCCGCAATACTCCAATATCCTCTATACCACATCCAACAACAGCGTCGCTTATGGCCTATCTGGTCAAATCAAACAAGCAGACACCAGCGCAATTCAATGGCATAAACTGGATACTGTCAGCGATAAATTCTCTATCTCTTCGCTGTACCAAAACCCGCAACAACGCTGGGTATTCGCCATCAAACACGTCAATCCAAATCTAAAATACCAACTTTGGCTTGAGTTCGATCTTCTTCATACCACTCAACAATTGCGTGGTCTGAAAACATTGAATAAAGGTTATGTGTTTGTCGTAGACAGAGATACAGAACGCTTGGTATTCCATCCAGATCCAAGCCGCATCGGTGACTCTTCAGTGAGTTATCATGGCGGTATCAGCGATAAAGTTGCATCGGGCTTACTGTTCGGTAAACACGAATACTATTACCAAGATAACTTTAAGATTTCAGTCTTCGATGCAGACAACGGCTTAAACTGGGTGTTTGTCGCAGGAACAGACCGTGCCGATATCCTCAACAGCAGTTATCCGTTCACGCTAACGGCCGGTGTCATCGCCTCTCTACTCGCACTCGCCATCGGAATCAATTACCTCACTTACCAACTGCATTTGTCTTTAGCACGCCTAAATGGCACGGAGAGCGTTGGTGAGTTCAAAACCCAACTCAAGCATGTCTTGGATCGCTTTTGCTACCACAGAGGCATACAGTTCTGTTTATACGACAGCTTGAATTACAGCTTTTACACCCTCGATTATCACGGCAATAAAAAGCTGGTGTTAACTGACGCGGAACTCGCGGCGCGTTTTTCTCATAGCGCTTTAACTTACAGAACGAAGAAGTACGGCGACGAGCTGACGAAAAAGCTCAAGATCAACAGTAACCACTACTGCATTCCATTGTTTGATGGACGGGAGCTGCTTGGAGTGACTTACGTCAGTTGCCGATTCCCAACCTACAAATGCGTGCTGAGCTTGATTCAGAACTACGCCCAAGTGGCGTTGTCAAACCTCAAATTGCATGACCGCTTGCGCCATCAAGATCCAATGACGCAACTCGAAAACAAAGCGTGTTTAGCAGCAAAAGTGTCGAGAGAGCTTCATTCTGAGAACCGTTTTATCGCGATGGTCGACATTGATAACTTCAAATACATCAACGATAAATACGGCCACCCAGTCGGTGATTTAGTCATCCAAAAAACCGCAGAAGTGATGCGAGATTACTTCCCTAAACCAAAAGGGATTTGTTTAGCACGTTATGGTGGTGAAGAGTTTGCCATCATGTTCCAAGCCAATGACGAGTTTGATGCTAAACATCAGCTTGATAACTTCCTAACCGCGCTGCAAAGAAGCCATCTCACGTTGGGTTGTGGCGATGTGCGATTTACGGCAAGTGTTGGGTTTACGCCATTAGAAACCAGCTATCACCATGTAGTGGAGCAAGCTGACAAAGCACTTTATCAAGCAAAAAGATTGGGCAAGAATCGCGTCTGCCACCTCAAAGCGGCATAGCGAATTTCTTACGAAAGAAGACAAAGCCAGAGCAGATATCACTCTGGCTTTTTTTATTTCTATTACAGTCAGTTAAGTCACAAGATCTGACACGACACTTCCCTCTTTCCCCGTCTTTTAAGCGACTCAAATTCTGCCCCCCACACCCTCTCGTTAATCAGTTCTGAACAGGTGTTTATTTTTCTTTGATTTAACTTAACGGCTCTCATCAATAACCTTAAATGCATCAGGGGATTGCACGAAGCCAATTGAAAATGAAAGAACTGGACGATTACGTAGAGCAGATAAATTTAGACCTGACTAGCGAGATGTTAGAAGAGCTAGGTTGGGTCAGCGATAACGTCCATCAGGTTCTTTATTGGGTTATTGCCGCCATCCTATTCGTTGTATTGATTTGGGGTATTTTCTCATGAAGGCATCCAATCCATCTTATGGTCAGGTTTATTTGGTTGGAGCAGGCACAGGCGATGCGTCGCTGCTTACCATTAAAGCATTTCGTCTGCTTAATCGCGTTGATGTCGTGCTTTATGACCATCTGGTTTCGGAAGAAGTCTTGGACGTCATCCCACGAAAAACCCTAAAAATCTGCGTGGGTAAACACTACGGTAAGTGTTCGCAAACGCAGGCAGAAATCAACGAAATGATGAAGGGCTACGCAATCACAGGTCTTACGGTATGTCGCTTAAAAGCGGGCGACCCGTTTGTATTTGGTCGAGGCGGTGAGGAAGCGACCTATTTAACACAGCAAGGCATCAACTATGAGGTTGTACCGGGTGTAACTGCGGCACTTGGATGCTGCGCTTACGCGGGGATACCGGTCACTCATAGACAAGTTTCGAGGGGTGTAACCTTGGTAACGGGACGAAACTGTAATGATGCTAGCGAACCGAATTGGAGCGCACTTGCCGCCATCGACCACACCCTAATTTTCTACATGGGGCTACACAAAGCAGAAGCGATCGCAGACAACCTCATTGCTCACGGTCTCGCGCCAGATGCACCTTGCGCCATCGTCAGCAATGGGACAAGAGAGAATCAAAACAAGATCGTCACTACCTTAGCCGGACTGTATGAAACCTGCAAAACGCAAAAACCACCACTGCCAGCAATCATAGTGGTTGGAGACGTGGTTTCCCTCTCGCAGTCACTGGAATGGTTTGAGTCCACCGCCGAGCCCTGTTTAGAACGCACGATTCATTAGTTTTTGAAAATAACGAGATAGAACAATGCCTAAGTTTTTAACTACTCAGCAAATGGGTTCGGCGATCGAAGCGTTACGTCAGAGCTATAAGGTGATGGCGCCCGTCTATGAAGAATACGCAGGTCGTTTTGCCCATACCCCAAATTTGGATTACCAAGAATTAGAACGTTACGACCAACTGGAGTGGAAAGAGAAAAGCCATTTCTCACCCAAAGAAATCGTCTTCCCAATTACCGAAACCCTGTTTTGGTTTAACGCCGACGAGTTGCGAGAATCCAGCGTCGATGCGCGTCCTGTGTTTCTGTTTCTCAGAGCTTGTGACATCAATGCGCTCAAAAGCCTTGATTACATGTTTTTAGAAAACGGCGGTCACGAAGACTTCTACTACAAACGTCTGCGCCAGAAACTCAAACTCGTACTGATTGAATGCAGCGAAAGTTTCGAAAACTGCTTTTGTGTCTCTATGGGGACCAACAAAACCGATAACTTCGCCGCTTCAGTGCAATTTAGTGATCACGGCGCCATTGTCACTATTAAAGATCCAGAGCTGACACCGTACTTTTCACAAGGCAAAGACGTTGAACACAGCGTCAGCTTCGTCAAGTCCAATCCAGTCAAAGTGCGTACGCCAGATTCAGTTTGCGATGACCCAACGAAAATACGTGAAGTGTTACTCGGTCATCCAGTGTGGTCAGAATACGATTCACGCTGCATTGGTTGCGGTCGCTGCAC
Source organism: Vibrio sp. HENC-03 (assembly GCF_000305755.2). Taxonomy (NCBI): domain Bacteria; kingdom Pseudomonadati; phylum Pseudomonadota; class Gammaproteobacteria; order Vibrionales; family Vibrionaceae; genus Vibrio; species Vibrio sp. HENC-03. Next base: position 503,726 of record NZ_JH976124.1, read on the forward strand.
TTCCTCATGCCCGACTTGCGCCTGCTTCAACGTGTTTGATGTGGTTTATAACCAAGAAGCCAAAGTGGGTGAACGTCGCCGCCAACACGCCAGTTGCATGATTGATGGCTTCTCGGATATGGCTGGCGGTCACAGCTTTCGCCATAAAACCGGAGAGCGCTTACGTTATCGCGCCTTGCATAAGGTCAACGATTTTAAGTCTCGCCAAGGCGAACACCATATGTGTGTTGGATGCGGACGCTGCGACGACCGATGCCCTCACTACATCTCATTTAGCAACATCATCAACAAGATGACATCGATTGTAGAGGAGGCGCTCTAATGTGCGATTGTGAAAACAAAATGCTGCCGCAAAGCTACCCGATTATTCATATCGAAAAGCACACAGAACTGGAATGGAATTTTCGCGTTGCGTGTGACTTTCCAGTGCATTACGGACAATTTGTCGAAGTGGGTTTATCCCTTGTGGGCGAAGCACCTATTTCAGTCTCCGATTACGGCTTAGGTTACGTCGACTTGCTGATACGTAATGTAGGCAAGGTAACCAGCGAGCTGTTCCAATTAAACGCCAGTGATCGCGTGATGATGCGCGGCGCAATGGGCAATGGCTACCCGATGGAAGCATACCAAGATAAACACCTCATCGTGGTCGCGGGCGGCACTGGCGTTGCTCCGGTTAAAGGGCTGATTAACTACTTTCACAACAACCCAAGTGATGTGAAGAAGATGTCTTTGATCCTCGGATTCAAAAACCAAGATGCCGTGTTGTACAAAAACGACTTGCTGAATTGGTCTTACTCCAATCACGTCATCACCACCTTGGATGACGGTGGCGACGAACACTTCTATGAGAGCGGCTTAGTCACCGAGCACATCAGCAAGCTTGACCTCTCTGACAAAGAGAACATCCGCGTCATCGTTGTGGGCCCACCGATCATGATTAAGTTCGTCGTGCAGGACTTCTTATCCAGAGGCATTCAAGAAGATCAGATTTGGGTCGACTACGAACGCAGAATGGCCTGCTCAGTGGGTAAATGCGGTCACTGCCGAATTGGTGACAAATACGTGTGCTTGGATGGTCCGGTTTTCCGTTATGACCACGCCAGAACCATGATCGATTAGGAGGGAATCACAATGACGATGGACGTAGATATCATCAAAATGCGCGCCAATGGCGATTACCGCCTATCGAAAGTTCGCGGCGAGTGCATGATCAGCGTGCGCATTCCAGGTGGCATTATGCCCGCATACTTACTCGGTGCTGCGCAAGAGATCGCCGAAAAATGGGGCAATAGTGTCATTCACCTCACCACACGACAAAAACTGGCGATGCCCGGCATTCGTTATGAAGACATTCCAGAGGTCAACAAAGCACTTGAGCCTTTCATCAAAGACATCACCGTCGATACGTGCGGCATTGATGTCGAAGACACTCAAGCAGGTTATCAGTCAATTGGTGGACGTAATATCGTCGCGTGTCAGGGCAGTCGAATCTGCCAGAAAGCCAATACTGATACCACCGGCTTGGCACAACGAATGGAGCGTCACGTTTACCCAAGTAAATACCATTTAAAAATGGTCATGGCAGGCTGTCCGAACGATTGTGCCAAAGCCAATATGGCGGATTTCGGCATCTTAGGTATCGCCAAGATTAATTTCGAAAGCCATCGCTGTATTGGTTGTGGCGCCTGTGTCAAAGCTTGTGCGCACCACGCAGTAGATTGCTTGTCACTCAAAGACGGTAAAGCGGTGAAGGAAGAAAGCAAATGCATTGGCTGCGGTGAATGTGTGCTTGCTTGTCCGACACTTGCTTGGCGTCGAGATCCAAAACAATTCTATATGGTCAAACTGGGCGGTCGAACTTCGAAGAAGACCCCTCGCGTTGGCAAGATGTTCCTCAATTGGGTAACGGAAGACGTCCTACACCCTGTCATCGACAATCTGTTCGAATTTGAAAAAGAGATGTTGGGCGGTAAGCCGATTTACCTCCACATGGGACATCTGATTGATAAAGGCGGCTACTTGCGTTTTAGAGAGCGCGTCTTAGATGGCGTTAGCCTGAATCCGGAAGCCAAAGTCGCCGAACGTATGTATTGGGCAGAAGATGAATACGTAGCGAACATGCACGTGAAATAGGCATAGTATGAACAAACTAGAAGAAATGTTTAAAGAGGCGTTAGCCCCAGCAGGTATCACCATCAATGGTTCTAAACCGTGGGATATCCAAGTGTTTAACCCAAAAGTGTATGAGCTTGTGATGCAGTCAGGCTCCTTGGGTTTAGGGGAAGCGTACATGTCCAAGATGTGGGATTGCAGCCGCTTGGATCAGTTCTTTGAACGCGTACTTTTAAACGATATTGAAGGCAAACTAGGACTGGCTGAAAAGCTCAAGTTCGCCTCTTCCGCTGCGAAGTTAAAACTGAAAAGCTGGGTTAACCCACAAAGCATTGAGCGTTGTAAATTCGATGTACCGCACCATTACGACATCGGCAATAAGCTTTACCAAAAGATGCTCGATTCACGCATGACCTACACCTGCGGATATTGGAACCGAGCTGCGACGTTAGACGAAGCGCAAGAACATAAAATGGATTTGATTTGTCGTAAGCTCGACCTACAACCGGGAATGCGTATCCTCGATATTGGCTGTGGTTGGGGCAGCTTTATGATTTACGCAGCGAAGAAGTATGGCGTAATTTGCGATGGTCTGACTCTATCCAAAGAACAGAAGAAGCTCGGCAGCAAACTGGCAATAGAAAATGGCGTAGTCGCAAACTTCATTTTGAAGGACTACCGCGAGTTCAAGCCCACCGTGCAATACGATCGCCTAGTGTCGATTGGTATGATTGAACACGTGGGACCGAAGAACTACGCAGAATACTTCGAGTGCGCAGAGCGCTTCATGAAAGACGATGGCGTGTTCTTGCTACACACCATTGGTTCACACCACAGCACTACCGCATCGGACCCGTGGATCTCGAAATACATCTTCCCAAATGGCGTTATTCCATCGATGAAGAACCTCGCAGAGGCGATGGAAGATCGATTCAACATCGAAGATGTGCACAACTTCGGTGAAGACTACGACAAAACCCTGATGTGCTGGTTCTCCAACTTCCAAAACTCGTGGAATCAAATCAAAGGCGATTACAGTGAAGATTTCTACCGTATGTGGAAATACTACTTACTCAGCTGTGCTGGCGCCTTTCGCTCACGAGATTTGAGTTTATGGCAGCTCGCCCTAACTAAGATTGGCCGCCGCCGACCACTGACCGTACGTTCCATGTAAGCAATCTGCCTCCAGATTGTGTTTTGAGCACCTTCGTTTGGCTCCTAGCCAGAATGGGCGGTTTCATTCTGGCTTTTTTTATACCCAAGTGACTTCAATGTGAAAGATTCAAAACTTTGTCATTAGCGAGAGGTTACTTGGGTATATACCCAAGTGACTTCAAGATGCAGGATTCAGAGCGTTGTCATTGATTCGAGAACAAGGAAAACAACGCAGCGTAATAGCCAGCTCTTTCCAAGTTGTTTGACGCAGCAATCGAGTCAATGACACGCTCCCAAAGGGCGAGCTGCCTTGGCTTGTATACTTTGTTGCCGATTCTTGATTTAGACCCACTAGACCTTTAAATCGCCGCCGCGTCTACAAACCAAGTCATTCTCGCTGAACCTAGCATCTCGAGGTTACTTGGGTATATTACAAGAGTTTACGCTTTCATTCGTAAATACAATTCAATGTTTACTTAATTACACTTAATTTAACGAAAATATATTTTCTAGAAAGAAACAAAGAAAATAATTTTAGTTAACTTTTAATTTCTATTTTATTTAGGTCTTAAATAGATAATAAAAAAGCCGCTTACGCGACTTTTCGTAAAACAGAGTTTTGCTGATTAACCGCCTCGGCGACCACCCATGGCATAACACATATTGGGTTGCATCATGACAACCTTGCCATCAATCAGGCACGCCTCATACCTTGAAGAATCAGGCATATTGCGTTCACTGCTCGCAATAGACAAAGGCGCGATGAGCATAATCAGTACAGCCAATACAAACTTCTTCATATTACTCTCCTTCTATAATTACTCTAAAAACGTACTACTTGATATGTAAAATCCGCACGCAGTTATGATTTATTAGATATTGAATCTGAGACTATTAAAAAGTAATTTAATCCAACTCTCAATAGTTATTTTTATTTTAGATGCAATAAATCAAACTTGGTAATTTATTTTTGTCTTTATAATAAACCTCAATAATATGAGTATCTAAGCTAACTCGATTTATTTGTATAACATTCGATTTCTCATAACAATTCAAAGCAGCTCTGAATCACCACTTCGCTCTCCTACCCCATCGAGAGCTTCTAACTTATCGTTTTACTTATTTAAGTCTCAAAAGGCATGACTAAAGCATCAGGTTTAATGACTTTCATCGCAATTACTCATACTTAGTAACGCCTACTGTTACTTTCAGTCTTCTTAACTGTGACTTGTTCAGCATTGATGGCCGTACTGTGCACGCTCAGGCAATCTTCGTCTCAAGCAAGGCTCATACAGAAAGCCAAAACCAGAGCCAAAATAAAAACTTTGAGAGTAACCATTATGAAAGCCATCAAATCAATCATCATCGCACTGCTATTCACGTCAACACTTTCTGGTTGCGTGTCTACACCAGGTCATTATCGCCTCGCCCCCAATGTTCGCCCAACGTTGATGAACGCGAACATCAATGTTCAACCACTGGTTAACACGGCGGTTTCTGTTGGCAAGGTGGTATTGCCTTACGCGATTTCCGCAGGGCATGCTTACGTAAATACGCCTTATTTCTTGCTGCGATAAGCCTAAACGCTCGCCTGTCGCTCTTCGAAAGAAACCCAAAAATAAAGCCGATGCGTCTTCTCCACATCGGCTTTACGTTCAATTTCAATACATTTTCGGGAACGTTCTCTAAAGTATTCTTACGTTAGCAGCTTTCACGCTCAATGTTTTGGAAAGTCAGCACAACTTTACTCATCTCTTTTCCTCGACCTTCGATTCGTTCAATCAACATTTTCGCTGCGTTTTCGCCCGCTTTATCAAACGCATAGTTGAAGGTAGATAGGCTTGGAATACTAATGCTTGCCAGTTCATCGTTACCCACACCGAGTACGCGAACTTGCTCTCCCACTTTTACCCCCATCTCACGAAGTGCTTTAACCGCGCCTACGGCAATACGGTCGGTAGCACAGAAAAGTCCGTCCAAATGAGGATACGCTTCCATCTGTTCTTTCGCTTGCTGATAACCGGATTCAATCGAAAAATCACCGCGCGCGTGGAACAATAAAGCTTGCTGATGAAAGTCCAAAGATTGCTTTAACCCTTGCGAGCGCTGTACATCAACAGCGATGTCTTCACCTTGCACACCAATAAAACCAATCTGCTTGCAACCCGCGGCGACTAAGCGATTACCAGCTTCAAAGCCCACTCGAACGTCATCGTGCACCACGCTTGGTACGTTATGCAGTGACCCATCTTGCCCTACCAATACGACAGGAACATTGGATTGTTGAATGGCCTTGTTCAGCGCGGCATCAAAATGCGTGGCGTAAAGAATAATGCCCTCTACACGCTTTTGATTGAAGATCTGAATGTACTCGATTTCTTTTTCGTACACTTGGTGAGTATTCGCTAGCAGGACGTGTTTGCCTGCTTGCTCAATGATCGCGGTTAAACCATCCACACCCTGAGAAATCGCATGGGATGAAACACGAGGCACAATCACACCAATCAAATTGGTCTTTTGCGATTTTAGGTCTTTGGCGACTTGGTTGACGACATAGCCACACTCTTCCACCGCTTTGCGCACCTTGATTTTCGTCGCTTCTTTTACCCCGTATTCATTATTGATCACACGGGATACTGTAGATTTGGATACGCCAGCCAAACGCGCCACATCGTGCAAACTCGCCATATTGTCCCTATTCCATCTTTGCCATTGTTGATTATTGGGATTGTTTGCAGAAATCTGCCACTTCCCATGAAGGATTAACGTGATTTTACCCTCGTTAAGCGGATCATTGTCACCCAATATAACGATCATTCTCACATAATTCGGCCTTATCTTTTGACCCGTTGCCATTAATCATCAAAAATCCGCTTTGCAAACGTTCCCAAAAATAACCAAAACAATATTTATTTCAATTAAAGACAAGTAATACCAACCGGGGTGTGCAATGAACTATCCAGTCATAGCAAAACAACTACTTGAGCATTTAGGCGGTAAAGAAAACATTCAAGCCCTTGCTCACTGCGCAACACGTTTACGTTTAGCGCTAAAAGACGAAGAAAAGGTCAACGAAGAAGCGATCGGCAACCTTGATGGCGTAAAAGGCCAATTCAAAGTTGCAGGTCAATACCAAATCATTTTCGGCTCTGGCATCGTAAACCAAGTTTACGCAGAGATGGCGAAACAAACTGGATTGGCAGAGATGTCGACCAACGATGTTGCTTCTGCCGGAGCGGATAAACAAAACCTAATTCAACGCGCAGTTAAAGGGTTGTCGGATATTTTCGTTCCGATCATTCCAGCCATCGTTGCAGGTGGTTTGTTGATGGGTCTGTTCAATGTCTTAACGGCGCAAGGCCTATTCATTGAGGGTAAATCGATCATTGATGCCTACCCAGGGCTTACCGATTTAGCCAATATGATCAACACCTTCGCGAACGCACCATTTGTGTACCTTCCTGTTTTATTGGCGTTCTCAGCTTCGAAGAAGTTTGGCGGTAACCCATTCTTAGGAGCAGCGCTGGGTATGTTAATGGTTCATCCCGATCTGCTTAACGGTTGGGGTTTTGGTAGCGCTTCTGTATCCGGCACGGTACCGACTTGGAACATCATGGGTTTGGAAATCCAAAAGGTTGGCTACCAAGGTTCGGTGCTGCCTGTTCTGGTTTCTGCCTTCATTTTGGCTAAGGTTGAACTTGGTTTACGTAAAGTCATCCCATCCGTATTGGATAACTTGCTCACACCAATGCTGGCGATCTTCATTACGGGTTTCGTAACGTTTACTTTGGTTGGTCCGTTTACGCGTGACCTTGGCTTTATGCTGGGTGATGGCCTTAACTGGCTTTACGATTCAGCCGGCTTTGTGGGTGGCGCGCTGTTTGGCTTTATCTACGCACCGTTCGTTATCACTGGCATGCATCACAGCTTTATCGCGATTGAAACCCAACTATTGGCTGATATCGCAACCACAGGCGGCACATTCATCTTCCCTATCGCGGCAATGTCGAACGTTGCACAAGGTGCCGCAGCACTGGCGGTTGGTTTTACTACTAAAGATACCAAGATGAAAGGCATCGCGGTGCCATCGGGTGTGACTGGTCTACTTGGGATCACGGAACCAGCCATGTTTGGTGTGAACTTGAAGCTACGCTACCCATTTATCGCTGCGATCATCGGTTCAGCTGTCGCGAGTGCATTCATCACGCTATTTAACGTTAAAGCGCAAGCACTCGGAGCTGCAGGTCTGCCGGGCATTATTTCTATCGCACCAGATAAGATTGGCTACTACATTGTCGGCATGGTTATCGCGTTCGCAACCGCGTTTGTTCTGACCGTCGTATTGGGCATGCGTGATAAAGCAAAACAAGCAAAGACAGCGACAGCATAAGAAGTTTTAACTCCTTGCCCATTCAACACAGTCTCATCTTGCTTGTTCGATATCGGGGGCTCAGTAGTATCGAGCAGTAAGGTGGGGTTGTGGGGCATAATCCCCCTGCCACTCGCTTTGAGTAGCAAGCCAGCCAGAAGGTTTCTGACTGGCTTTTTTTGTGCTTATTCGCAAGGCGGCGCTAGGTGGATCAAAGCCAATCCACCCAGTGACGTCTCGCGGTATTTCTTGTTCATGTCTTTGCCCGTTTGGTACATGGTTTCAATCACCTTATCTAACGAGATCAAACATTTACTATTACGCTTTAATGCCATGCGAGAAGCATTGATCGCTTTCATTGCACCCATCGCATTACGCTCAATACACGGCACTTGCACTAAGCCACCAATCGGGTCACAAGTCATGCCTAGTGAGTGCTCCATGGCAATCTCAGCCGCAATGCAAATTTGCTCATTGCTGCCACCACGTAGCGCGGTCAAGCCAGCTGCCGCCATGGAAGAAGACACGCCAACTTCGCCCTGACAACCCACTTCGGCACCCGAAATAGACGCATTGGTTTTGTACAAAATGCCAATCGCACCGGACACAGCAAGGAAGTCTTTAAGCTGTTTAGTATCAAGCTCTTTGATGAAGCGATGGTAGTACATCAATACCGCCGGAATCACACCCGCCGCACCATTAGTTGGCGACGTTACGACTTGTCCACCAGCCGCGTTTTCTTCACTCACAGCAAAAGCAAACAGGTTAATCCAATCCATGATTTCCATTGGATCGTTTTCGATTGCTGCATTTGCTTCAAGCTTTTTCAGCAAGTTTGGCGCACGGCGGTTCACGTTCAAGCCGCCATCCAAGATGCCCTCTGTTTCGAAACCACGCTCCATGCAACGCGTCATCACACGCCAGATCTGTTCTGCGCGTTGATTGATGGCTTCCATTTCCTGAAACGCTTGTTCGTTTTTCAGAATCATGCCGCCGAGGCTCATGCCGTTCTTCTCAGCCTGTGCCAACATTTCGTCCGCGCTGGAGAATGGGAACTCAACTTCTACGGGTGCAGTCGCACTGCCATTTTGCAGTTCATCCGCCGTTGCGATGAAACCACCACCGATAGAGTAGTAAGTTTCAAACCCAACCTGATTGCCATGCGCATCTAACGCAGTAATCGTCATGCCATTTTCATGCAGAGGAAGATTCTCTTCATGGAACAACATGTCCGTTTTGTAGTTGAATTCGATTTCATGACGGCCATCGACAGACATCATGCCCTCTTCAATCGCCTTGCGCATCGCTTTGTTTGCAGAAGCGATTTTGATGGTATCTGGTTTGTTACCCAACAGACCCAAAATCGTTGCACGGTCTGTATGGTGACCAATCCCTGTTAACGAAAGTGAACCGTATAAATCGACTTGAATACGAACCACTTTTGCCAAGTTCGATTCAATCAAACGAGTGAAGTGGTAACCCGCGATCATTGGACCATTGGTGTGAGAGCTAGAAGGGCCCACACCAATCTTGTAAATATCAAAGATGGACAGCATAAACTTACCTATTACGACAATGCAGCATAAAGCCAATCAGGGAGAACCATACAAGCAGCGATGGTCGCCACAGCGAACACCAACAGCCCGTAATGGCTTGCGGTTGGCTTTGCAAAAAGATGTTTTTGATTATTGATAAAGATTTGTTGCTCGGCCGTCACAGCGCCCCAACGACGACTCACTAACACACCAAACAAAAGGAAGACAAACGTACCAATTGGCGCGAACCACGGCCAAGCCACGTCGAGATACATTGCAGTAAACACCGCAATCACACTCATGATACTGCCAACGATCACGCCTTTTTCGTTGGCTTTCGACCAGAATAAACCAAGCACGAATGAACCAAGACGGATACCAACGAAGATAGAAGTCAGACTAGCGATGGTTTTGAGTACCGATTCATTCGATACCGCCAGTAGAGCTGGCACTACCACCATAGCCGCAGCAAGCAAACTCATCTTTCTTGCGACTTTTTCGTAGTGCCCATCATCGGCACTCTTGCGAACGAAACGCTTGTAGATATCGAACGTCGCGACGGTCGCCATCGAGTTGTAGGTCGAGTCCAGCGTCGACATTGCGGCCGCTGCCAATGCGGAAATGATCAAACCAACGACGATTGGGTTAGTGTGGTTGAAGACGAAATCCAAAATCACTTCGTTGCTGTTTTCAAACGATTGATCTTGATAGAAAACACTCAGAAGAACACCGAGTACCGCGAAGAACAAATACACGAAAAACGCACCGTAACCACACAACAGCATCGACTTCTGCGCCGTCTTTTCACATCTCGTCGCTAACGTGCGTTGGATGATCAATTGGTTGGTGCCGTACACACTCAAATGCAAAAAGCTCACGGCAACCACGCCAGCCCAGAGTGTGGTATCCACGCCCAAATCAAAGTCTAAGTTGATGATATTCAGGTGATCACGAGAAAGGTAATCTGCCGCATTAATCTCTGTCATTAGAATGGCAAAGATAGCGATGCTGCCCGCAACCAATACTGCAGATTGCAACATATCGGTCCAGATAACCGTGGAAATCCCGCCCGCATAGGTATAGCAAGCGGTGAAAATACTGATGTAGATAATGGCTTCAGAAATACTGATAGGCAGAACTTGCACTAAGATCAGCGCCACGGCATACAAAATCACACCCGCAGAGATACATTGAACCACAATGAACACAATCGAGTTGATAGTTCTTGCATACACCCCAAAGCGGTGCTCAAGGTATTCATAAATCGAAGTCAGACCCAGCTTATAGAAGACAGGTACAAAGAAAATGACGGTGAAAAAGATAACGATGGGATAGTTAAGGTGAATACTCATCGCTTCCATGCCAGAGCTATAAACCCAACCAGGCATCCCTACAAACGTCATCGCACTAATGTAAGTCGCAAGTATCGAAACACCCGCCGTAAACCAGCCAAATTGCTTTCCACCCGTGGAAAAGTCGCCACCATTGCTGTAGCGCTTATTCACTAAATAGCTGATTAGTATGGTAATTGCTACATATAACGCAATCACCACAAAACTTGAGTACGTAACCATTTTAAGGTTTTCCTAATTCTGGGTAGCTAATTATTATGCCCAGATATTACTGTAAAAAGGCATTTTTAAACGACAATCCCACTGTAAGTGTGATTATTATCACCAATATAGGCGAAAATGTATTCAAAATCGCCAAAAACGCCGATTAGTGAGATCCTTGTCACTAAAACCCACAAAATGGGTACGCATTCATTTTAAAATTGATTTTGATCACGGTTCTAATAACCTTAAAAAAACTATGATTCACCCCGACACGAAATCGAAGATGATCCAAATAAGATCGTGTTCATTAAGTTTGAATAGCAACAAATCCTAAGTGAAATAGAGGTTTATCGGTCATGAATGCCAAAAGACACATGAGCGAAGTTCCTATGATTCAAAGGGTAGCTGCCTATCTAGCGATACTGGTTGGTTACTTTTTCTATTGTTATAACTTTGTAATTATTGACTACGTACGCCCATACATCGTTGAAGCGTATGATGGTATTAGCCTGTCAGACACTGCCCAGTTCTATACGTGGCAGTCGGTTGGTGCACTTATCGGTGCATTGAGCTGTGCTTGGTTCGCAACAAAATTTGGTAAGAAATCCACTCTTATTACCATCACAGCCCTAAACGGTGGCGCAACGATCATCAATATGATGTTCACCGACTACGCAACATGGGCAGCAATGCGTTTCATCATTGGTTTGTCACTGGGTGGTTACTTCACCGTAGCAGTAAGCCTAATGATCGGCCTATTTACGCCAACGGTACGTGGTAAGTTGACGGCATTCGCGTCTTCTATGTTCTCTGTAGCACTGATGGTAATGGGTGCGTATGCAGCATTTATTGCAAGCATTGATGCACCATGGGAAAGCCTAATGCTTGTAGGTGGTATCCCACCATTGGCAGCCGCTGTGGTCATGATCTTTGTACTACCTAGCGACAGCAAAGTGATCGCTTACGGTGAAGAAGAGCAAGCAAAAGTAGAAGAATCAAATGCACCAGCGAAAAAAGGCTCTTGGGGCGAAATGCTAAGCAAGCCTTACCGTAAGATCACACTAACGTGTCTATTACTGGCTGGCCTTAACTTCTACGGTTTCCAATTCTTTGGTGGCTTCGTAACCACATACCTACGTGATGTACGTATGTTCGACGGTGCAACCATCGGTCTCATCTTCTCTATCTCAGCATTTGGTTCACTGTTTGGTGCGTGGTTCTGGGGTTGGGTAGCTGACAAATTCGGTCGTAAGGTGAACGCGTTTGGCTTCATCCTAGCGGGCATCATGGTTTCAATCTTCTTTGTTGCACCTGGCGACATGGTGATTGGCGGCCTAAACATGTTGGCTCTACTTGGTCTGATTTACAACTTCGGCCTGTCTTCTTCAGCGGTATGGGGTGGTTACTTCTCAGAACTGTTCCCAGCACACCTACGTAGCTACGGCGCGGCGCTATTCCACGGTGGTCGTATCCTCGGTATGTGGGCACCAATGGTACTTATCTTCATCCAAGAGCGTACCGACCTACAAACCGCAATGTGGGGTTCACCAATCGTATGGATCCTTGCTGGTCTTCTATGGCTATCACTGCCAGAGACACTAAAAGGCGGCGTGTTCGATAAGAGCAAAAAAGCCGAAGCAGTAAAAGCGTAACTGAATTTCAAAAACTCCGGCTGGCTCCCCGGCCGGATGAAAAAACTTAATTTCGAGTCCTGTTCCCAAAGCCGACTCGACAGCAAATAAGAGAGTTTATTATGTCTAAATATCAAGAAGCGAAACGCGTTGTACGTGAATACTTCAGCGCAATGGAAAACGCAACTCACGAGAACGTGGCAGAAGTACTAAAAGCACACACTTCAGAAGATTACCTATGGCGTGGTGTTTACCCATTCCGTGAGCAACAAGGCGCTCAAGCAGCGGCTGACGTTTTCTGGGCTCCTTTGATGAAATCAATGACTCGCATGCAGCGTCGTCAAGACATCTTCATCGGTGGTGAGAACGAAGTAACATCAGGTGAAATCTGGGTAATGAGCATGGGTCACTTCATGGGTCTATTCGACGCTGAATACCTAGGCATGCGCCCAACTGGCAAAATCATGAACATCCGTTACGCAGAATTTAACTGTGTTGAAAACGGCAAGATCACTAAGACTGGTCTATTCCTAGACCTTCTAGGCGCGATGGACCAAGCGGGTTGTTACCCACTACCACCATCAACAGGTAAGCACTTCGTATACCCTGGTCCTCGTAACCACGACGGTCTACTGTTCGAAGACGCAGCACCAGAAGAAGGCGTAGCAACACTAGCACTAGTGAACAAGATGGTTGATGACCTATCTGCACTAAACGACAGTGGCGCTATGGGTTGCCCACCAGAAGTTCTTGAGAAGAGCTGGTCTAAAGACATGATCTGGTACGGTCCATGTGGTATCGGTGCGTCTTACACAATTCCTCGTTACCAACAGCAGCACCAATTGCCGTTCCGTAACAACCTAAAAGACAAGAAGTTTAACGGCCACGTATGTCGTTTCGCAGAAGGTAACTTCTCTTGTTTCTTCGGCTGGCCAAACCTATCTAACACGCCTATCGGTGGTTTCCTAGGTATGACAGGCGGTGAAGTACGTGCAGACATGCAAGTGGTTGACGTTTACTACCGTGACGGCGACAAGCTATCTGAGAACTGGGTACTGATCGACCTTCCTTACTGGCTAAAACAGCAAGGTCTAGACGTGTTCGAGCGTACTCAACAGATCCTAAACCCTTCTCTATAAGAAGTCCTAGGGGCGGATTGTCAACCCGCCTTTATGTTGCCTGAATCCCCTCTCGGTTCAGGTGACATGCTCCCAACTCGTGCCTCAAGGATGGGGCACAACCTCAAGATAGAACCCTTATTCAAAACGGGCATGAACGCACGGTGGCTTTCTGCGCCCTGAATAATGAGATTGATGATGAAAAAGTCGACCCTTTCTGCAGTGATTTTAGCAGCGCTTACTTCTAGCTCAGCCTTTGCTGCACACACTTTTGTTAATGACGCTGGCGACAGCCTAACCATCGATGGCCGTTTCGACCTTCGCTACCAAGACCGTGGCGGTGATGACAACGGCGAATGGAACAGCGGCAGCTCACGTTTCGGTTTGAAAGGCCAAATGGGTCTGGATAACGGCTGGACTGGTTTCGGTCACGCGGAATGGGGCTACAACTCTGGCGCGAACGGCGACAACATTTACGACCGCTTGCTATACGCAGGTGTTGATCACGAAAAATACGGCAAGATTGCTGCGGGTACTAAGCAGTGGTCTACCTTCTACGACGTAGCATGGTACACCGATTTAGGTCGTGTATTCGGTACTCGTGGCTCAGGTGTTTACAACCTAGCTGACTGGGGTATCGCATCCGGTGCTGGTCGTGCAGAAAACTCAATTACGTACCGTAATTCAATCAATGAAAAAGTGAGCTACGGCTTTACTTACCAAACCACGCGTGAAGATGTTGCTCTAGCAGGCAATGCGACAGCCTCACTGAAAAACGGCATGGGTGCGTCGATCACTTACAAACCGGTTGATGGCGTAACACTTGGTGCGGCTTACCATCAGAATGAAGTTGCGGATCTAGACGCAAGCGTGGTTGGCGTAGAAAACGGCGACAACATGCGCATCATGCTATTGGGCGCGAACTACAGCAACGGTGGCTTCTACGCGGGTGCGACTTTCCACGTTGGCGAAAACTGGGAAGCAGTGAGCCAAGGCGGTACGGACGTAATGTTCGATACCCTAGGTGGCGAAATCTACACTTACTACCACTTCGACAACGGCCTACGCCCAACGTTGAACTACAACTACATGGAAGATCGTGGTGACGAGACACAAGGTTACGAGCGTAACTTGCTGATTCCTGGTCTTGAATACCACTTCCAGAAGAACAAATTCCTAGTTTGGACTGAATACCAGTTCGACCTAGGTAAAGATCAGTACGATGGCAGCAAATTCGAAAACCGTGATGATCAATTCGCGGCAGGTATTCGCTACTACTTCTGATAACCACGAGATAAGTTATTCCGGTTACGTAACTTATTCGATTTAGTGGAAATGGGAAATAAGAGCAAGCCTTACCTTTTTTGGGTAAGGCTTTTTTCGTATGCAAAACATGAAATGTAACTTGGGTACTACCCAAATTGCGCCACCAAAGACAATCTAACCCTTTATTTACCTAAATCTTGCTTATTTCTCTTTATGACTACGTACCTATTTGTGTTAACCTAGTCACAGTTAAACTGACTTATGAATCAACTCACATGAATCCTGCAAAACAAACCGTAACATCGAAGGACGTTGCCAAACTGGCTGGCGTTTCTCAATCTACTGTATCGCGTGTGTTTGTTCCGGGCAGCTCAGTATCTGAAAAGACCAAGCAAAAGGTCTTCGAAGCCGCGAAAGCCCTAAACTACCGTCCAAATGCTTTTGCACGTAGCTTGACCACCAACGAATCTAAGTTGATCGGTTTGGTATTCCCTGATGCGGACTACCCTATCCACATGAAAACACTTCAATTGATTTCAAGTGAATTGCAGAAGCAAGGCTACTCAGCGGTGTTGATTCCATGGCAAGTGGATGATGAAGACAACCACTCGATCCCGAACATCTTCCAATACCGTGTAGATGGTGTCATTGCCGCTTCCGCTACCTTCAACAAATCACTGTATGAAGAGTGTGAAGAGTTCAATATCCCTATCGTTCAGTACGCGCGCGTCGTAGAAGGCACTAAGAGCAGTTACGTTATCAGTGACAACTACGAAGCTGGTCAACAAGCGGCACAACTGCTGCACGAAAGTGGGGTGAAAAACGCGGTTTACCTGACGGGTGAAGTGCCAACCTTTACTAACGACGAGCGTCAAAGTGGCTTCAGCGCTGAGTTTGAGGACTTAACGGGCAAGACGCCGCGAATTATTGAAGCGAGCTACGACTACGCAAGTTCGCTGGATAAAGTACGTGCCATGCTAGCCGATAAGAATCGTCCAGAAGCCGTGTTCTGTGCAACCGACAACCTTGCAATGGCAGTAATGGATATTGCACGTATTGAGTGTGGTATTCGCATCCCTCAAGATCTGAAAGTCATCGGCTTCGACAACATTCCACAAACGGAATGGTTGAGCTACCAACTGACCACTTTCCGCCAAGACTTCCGTCGCCTGGCGCGTGAGTGTGTGAAAATCATCGTTGATCAAATCAACAATAAAAACAGCAGCTTGGTGAAGATGATGGTGCCAGTCAAATTGATAGAGCGCAGCACCACCAAAGCCTAATCCCAGAGAAGCCAACCCAAGCGGTTGGCTTTTTTATTCCCTCATTTCTTCTTTCTCTTGCCTCTCATCTTTTACTTCTACTTCTAAGATTTCGAGCCAATGGTTCATTTGGTGTTGTGGTTACTAATGAACCTCTGTATATTTATGGACCATTACAGTATATGAACCAATTTCAAGAGACGCATTGCACCCATGGCTACCTTTCTCTATACGCGGCACTCCCCTAAAAACCGGGCTTACCCTGAGCAGCTCAACGCTTTGAAAGCCTTTGCTCCAGAAGCAGTTCACCTTGAAGACAAGGTACGCGGCTGCACGCCACCAGCCGAGCGACAAGCCTTTCAACAACTCTTAACTACCGTGCAAACTGGCGACACCGTTGTACTTTGGTGGTTAACCGCCTTTGGCCGAGACTTCAGCCAAGCCCTAAGCACGATTCAAACTCTGCTTAACAAAGGCGTCACCCTAAAAACCGTTTGTGAACCACTGACCTTTGAACCCGGTTCCGTACAAACGCAAACCTTGCTTTCGCTGCTTTCTGGCTACGGACAAGTGCAAACGCAACATCGCTTGTTCGCCGCAGAACAAGGCCGCAAAGCACTAAAAGACGACCCACAGATGTGGAAGCAGAAATTCCGAGGTCGCCCTGCAGACAAAGCGAAACATCAACACATTGCAACTTTGCTTCTGGAAGGCAATACGCTACAAAGCGTCGCAGAACAATGCGAAGTCAGCCTATCGACGGTCAAACGAGTGAAAGCCAAATTGAATGAGTTTGATGAGGAAGGAAGCCTGCGCCGCCGTGGCGATGGTGAAAAATCATGAGTCGACCGATTGAATTTAAAACCATATTGCTGGCGTGTCTCATCATCAGTGTTGGTCAGCTCAGTATGGGCTTGGTGTTTCCATCTCTTCCTTGGATCGCGAAAGATTTCGATATTTCCCTCGACCAAGCTCAGCTGTTAGTCAGTGTTTACTTACTTGGTTTTGGCCCGTCTCAGTTTATCTATGGCCCGGTATCCGATGCGTTAGGCCGCAAAAAGGTGCTATTAGCCGGCTTGTTGATTGCCATGCTCGGACTATTGATGATCATCTTCCTAAGCCACACTTTCACTGGCATGGTCGCAGGCCGTTTTCTGCAAGGTTTAGGTACAGGCTGTTGTGCGGTGTTAGCCCGAGCGTCTACTCGTGATCGCTTTAATGGTCCTGAGCTCCCTGTCGCTTTGTCCTACATTGCGATGGCGGCCTCTATCACACCGTTAGTTGCTCCTGTTATTGGTGGTTTCATTAACGCCCACTTCGGCTGGACTATGGTATTTATCTCGTTGTTGGGTTACGTATTGTTGGCTTGGACTGTGATCGTATTTCGCTTCCAAGAAACCATCACACAAACCTCAGCCTTGCCATCACCGAAAAAGATGCTGCTGCAATATCGTGACCTACTGACTTCTCGTTACTTTATGAGCTTTGCCAGTATCGGTTGGCTTAACTTCAGCTTGATGATCACAACCGTTTCGGTAATGCCTTTTATCATGCAAAACCAAATCGGCATGACATCCGATCAATACGCGATGTGGGCACTGATTCCGGCGTTCGGCATGATTTGCGGCACCAGTATCTGTAACCGTGTGCGACCAATCATCGGCACAAAGAAGATGCTATTAGTCACGCCAATCCTGCATGTCAGTTCCGCAGCGTGGCTGTTCTTCTGTCCTGTTGAGCCGCTGTACTTAATGCTAGGCCAACTGCTGATGATTTTAGGCAATGCTATCGCTCTACCTTGTGCTCAAGCCATGGTAATGCAACCCTATAAGAAACAAGCAGGTGCAGCTGCGGCGATGTCGGGCGGTGGCCAAATGGTGGTGTCATCGATTGTGAGTATGGCATTGGTGCAACTCGGATTAAGCCAAGCGTGGCATCTATCATTGGTGATTGTGGTCTTCGCGACCATTACACTAACCAACGTTCTGCGAGGTTTTGCCACTGAGCAACCTTCCGAGCAATAGAGTCCGGGCAATAGAAAGTAACAAGGAAGACAAATAACGACATGAAATCACTCAATCTTGCTCAAGCACAAAAATTGGCTTTGCTCTCTCAAGGGTTGCCGCTAGCAAGCAACAAAGGTAGCGCCAAAGCGAAGACCTTAGCCGTCTTTGAACAACTGGGCTATGTGCAGATTGATACGATTTCTGTCGTTCAGCGCGCCCACCATCATACTTTGTGGAGCCGAAACCCAAGCTACCAACTTGAGCACCTAGACCAACTGGTGGCAGAAAAGAAAGTCTTCGAATATTGGTCTCATGCGGCGGCGTATTTACCTATGTCGCAATACCGTCATAGCTTACCTCGCAAAGCGGCGATCAAATCCGATCAGCAAAAGCATTGGTACAAAAAAGACCACGACTTGATGGCGTCTATCTTGAAGAGAATTGAGCAAGAAGGCCCATTGATGGCAAAGGACTTCGAATCTGCCAACCATAAGACCGATGGCTGGAATACTAAGCCAACCAAACGCGCCCTAGAGAACTTATACATGCAGGGCGATTTGATGATAAGCGAACGTCGTGGTTTCCAGAAAGTGTATGACCTGACCTCACATGTTCTGCCTCGAGACGTTGATATATCGATGCCAACCGAGCAAGAACACGCGCGATTCTTAGTCCTCAACTATCTTAAATCTCATGGGTTCGGTACTTTGCCTGAAATGGTTTACCTACTGAAAGGAGTTAAGAAGCCAGTACAACAAGCTCTGTCCGAATTGGTCGATTTGGGTGAGATTGAAGCCATTAGCATCAACAATTCAGCTTACTATACCTGTAGCGATGCACTGAACTTGCTCGACAAACGGCTCAACCGCAAACGCGCTAAAATCCTTTCCCCATTTGATAACCTGCTTATCCAACGAAAACGCGCCAGCACAATTTTCAACTTTGATTACTTGTTAGAGTGTTATGTTCCAGAGCCAAAACGCCAGTTCGGTTACTTTTGTCTGCCAATATTGTGGGATGGGAAACTGATCGCGCGCGCCGACTGCAAAGTGGATAAAACCAGTTCAACGCTGAACGTTCTTAACCTAGTCACCGAGCCTTCGCTTAAAGACAGAGAGGCGTTTTTCGTCGCCTTAGAAGAGGAACTACAAGCTTTCGCGCAGTTTAATCAGTGCCAAGCGTTTGTGATTCAGAAAGTTGCGCAAAGGGCGTAATGAAAAGAACAGTGCTCGAAGAATCAAAGAGCAAAGTGCTGAGAAACCAAACTGTTCTCATGAAGCCCATGCTCTCTGCATATCGATTCTGAATGACATCCGTCTCTCGATATTCAGAGAGACGAGATACTTAGGTGATAGTGACCTTTAAGAACTTTGTAGGCTCACCAAAATCACGCCAACGGTGATCAAGCCAATCCCCATCCAGTTGACCATGCTGAGCTTTTCTCCCAGTAAAACCACACTGAATATTGCCACCAGCACCACGCTTAGTTTGTCGATCGGCGCAACTTGAGAAGCTTGCCCCAATGACATGGCGCGGAAGTAACACAGCCACGATGCACCTGTTGCCAAACCCGATAGCACCAAGAACACCATGCCTTTGGTCGAGAGCTCTCCAATGGCACTGAACTGCTTAGTCGCGTAAGCAATCAAACCAACCAAAACAAGAATCACGCAGGTACGAATAAAGGTCGCCAAGTCAGAGTTGATGTTCGCCACACCAAGTTTGGTCAACACTGCGGTCATCGCCGCAAATACCGCCGACATAAGCGCCCAAAATAACCAAGAAGTTTGAAGCATTGTCTTTTCCTATTCATCCCTAAAAGCAAAAAAGGCGTTACAGAGTGTACTGCAACGCCATGTCTTGCTTCGATTAAATTCGACTTAAATCCAATCGAATCAGTCTCTAACTAGAGCTTAAAAGTCTGCTGTCATACCAACATAGTAAGTACGCGGTGCTTCAACATAACCGATGTTTTCTAGCTCTCTTGATACGCTTTCATCGGTTAGATTGGTGATACCCGCACGAATACGTAGTGCATCATTCACATGGTAAACCGTTCCTAAATCCATCGTGGTATAAGCGTCTTGCGTTAGCTGAGAGTCAATCTTACGGTCGCCACGGTAGCGTGCGCTCGCAAACAGGTTCAAATCTTGAGTTGGGTACCAGTTTAGGCGAGCAAATGCAGAGTGCTTGTAACGCTCGTTCAGCTCTTCACCGGTCGACTTATCTTCGGTGTCTAAGTAAGTGTAGTTACCAGACATCGCCCATTGATCATTGAACTGAATGCTACCCGTTAGCTCCACACCTTGGATAACGGCTTTCGATACGTTTTGGTAAGACTTGTACGGGTTAGACACTTCACGATCGATAGGGTCGCCATTGTCATCAATACAGCTCATCACTGCACTCGACCACGTACCGACTTCACAGAAGATGTCTGTCTGTTCGATTAGGTTTTCGATTTCGTTACGGAATACCGCGCCTTCTAAGTTCCAGTTACGACCGCTGTATAGCGCCGAGAACTCGTAGTTCACGCTGGTTTCTGCTTCCAGATCTTCGTTACCTACGATGTTACAGTTACCTTTACAGCTGCTCATCGAGAAATCTGGGTGGTTTTGCGTCATGGTTGGTGCCTTAAACGCTTTACCAACACCACCTTTCAGTACCAAGTCGTCCGTTGTTTGGTGTACTAGGTACACACGCGGGCTGAACTCTTCGCCGTAGTGCTCGTGCTTATCCAAACGACCACCAATTGTCGCCATTAGCGTATCGGTCATTTCCCATTGGTCTTGGATAAATACCGCACCTTGGTAAGCTTCTGCTTTGTTACCCACGATGTGCTCTGGGTTGGTTAGCTTACTAGTTTGGTAGTCCACGCCAAACGTCACAGTGTGGCTTTCACCTAGGTAAGTGGTTGCTGACGCTTCAAAAATTTGTGTTAGTTCTTCAATTGAATCAGCACCATCGTTTGCCGCTTCAATGTTCTCTACGTTTTCACGTGAGTAACGAACTTGCGTATCACCCCAAGACCAAAAACCGGTATGCGATAGCGCTTGGCTGTTACGTTTGACGCGAGACTCCGAGAACAGAACCGTAGTGCCACTTTCTGCTGCGGTATCACGCTCATCGTCACTGTAACCAAGGTCAAGATCGATAAATTGATTGTCCACCAAATGCCATGAAAGTGTACCGAACATCGCTAAACTATCGCGATCTTCAAGTGCAGTAACCTCTTCGCGATCGATGCCGCCTTTCTCGCCAGAGTATGGCTGCCACGCGTTGCGACTCGTTTGAGAAACAGAGAAACGAGCGAATAGAGTGTCTTCAATCAGAGCGCCAGACGTGGTTAGACCCACTGTGTACTCTTGACCACCATTGCCATCGTTTGGCGTGGTGTTGTCTAAGCTAAGTTGCGAGCTCCAATCGTTGCTTGGTGACTTAGTGATGATGTTGATCGTACCACCCATACCGTCAGAGCCGTAAAGCGCCGACATAGGACCACGGATGATCTCTACTCGCTCAATTGAATCCATTGGGATCGCAGAAAGATCAAAGTCGTTACCACGTACGATCGCACTTGCCGAACTCATGCGACGCCCATTTACCATGATCAGTGTGTATTTCGAATCCATACCACGAATCGAGATTTGCTGACGACCTGCACGTGTGCTGTCGAAGTCTGACTCCACGCTGGTTGCGTTAGACACGATGTCCGCCAGCGTGATGCCTGGATCGTTTTCGATGTCTTCAGCGGTGATCACCGACATAGAAGCTGGAGCATCTTTCAGCTCCATCTGGGTACGAGTTGCTGTTACAACAAGCTGCTCATCGGTTTCGATTGGCGTTGTATCAGCAAAGACGGAAAAAGAGGTACATAGCGCACCGATCACCACTGCTAATGGTTTTGGCGCAAACGGAGTCGTCTTCGACATGGTAAAAACCTATAAATTTTAATGGAACTTATAATGATAATGGTTCGCATTAAATAGCCTTTATTTGACGAAGACAAGCAACCGAGCATTTGTAGGATTAATTACCAGTATGTCGAAAATGAATAATAATATTCTTTACCATTCAGCTTCAGTTGAGCCATATATTTCCTTGAACAATGACTTAACCCAATTACACATCGGGTCGTTATGATAGCGCTTATGCCAGTATAAATAGACCGATTCACTGTCCATTCGAATCGCTTTTGGTACGGTTTTGGTGATCAATTTTCTGCCCTGACAAGCGTCTTGTGCAAACGGTGTTGGCAAGTGGAAAATCACGTCCGTTTGCTCGGCAATCGCTGGCGCGGCGTTGAAGTTTGAAAGCTGAACAGGAATCGATAATTGGCGTTTTTTATCCACCACACCTAGCTCAACAAAACGGTGATAAATCGACAGGGTTTTGCCACCTTGAAGTGAGATTTGACCGAAGTTGCAATCGAGCAGCATCTCCACCGTCAGTTCCTCAACATGGGCAAGTGGATGAGTTTCGCTCATCAAGAATCGGTAGTCGCGATTGGCAATTTTCATGCGATACAAATTCTGCTCAGAGCTAGGTGGCTCAGCGGTTGAAAGCACAAAATGCACATCCCCTGCGATCAGCGCATCGAAATGGCGCTTCGGGATAGAATCGATATCGACAATCATGTTCGGCGCTTCTTCACGGATGCGCGAAACAATCGGTGGCAGTAAGAAAATCACCTGCGGAACCAAGCCGTAAAAACGGATCGTACCGTTGCTCTTTTCTGGCACAAATGACTGGCCGTACATCAGCTTTTCTAGCCCGGTTAGAACGGTGTTCAAATCTTGCTTGATCACTTCGGCTTTTGGGGTCAATTCGTAGCCGTGTGCAGTACGTACTAACAGCTCATCGTTGAACAAGTTTCTGAGTTTCTGTAAAGAGCGGCTCACCGATGGTTGGCTCATATTGAGCGATACCGCGGTGTTGGAAACATGCTTCTCTTCAAGTAGGTGTTTGAGAATAAACAATAAGTTCAAGTCGACTTGAGCTAAATTCATTTTTTGAATACTCACTATTCTGCTAATTCTGTTGCTGCATATAGACTATCTGCTAATGTGCCTGCAATCAATAATCATTCTTATTTGATTTTAATCAAATAAGTTATACCGCTTTACGACTAATCTCGCGCTCTATTTTTTTAAAGCACTCTTTGTTTTTAAGGCACTATTTGTTTTTAAAGCACTAATGCGAGATTGCATCGCACCTTTTGGAAATCATTATGTTTGGTAAAACTTCTCTTCGCGTAGCAACGGGAGCTTTGCTGCTTGCATTGGCTCCTATGGGGGCAATGGCTAAAACCTACCAACACAGCTTGGGAACAGTAGACATTGATGGCGTACCACAACGCGTCGTTGTATTGGGCTACGGCAGTTTAGACTACATTGATGCTTTGGGCGTAACGCCCGTCGGCATGCCAAAGACGCTACTGCCAAAGTCTCTAGAAAAATTCCAAATCGACTCGTTCGCAAACACGGGCAGCGTGAAAGAAGTGAACTTCGAGACACTGTTTATGCTCAAGCCAGACTTAATCATCGCAGAAGGTCGCATGGCAGACATCTACAAAGATCTGAGCGACATCGCGCCAACTTACATGTTCCGTATCGACACCACCGACTACTGGAAAACAACCCAAGAACACTGGCGCACGCTGGGTGACATCTTCGACAAAGAAGAGCAAGCAGAGCAGTTGATTGAAGGCGTTCAAGAACAAATTAATCACCTGCACGCAAAAGTAGAAGCTCAGCCACCACGCACACTGACCGTCTCAAACAGCGGTAACAGCTTGGCGATGTTTGGCACTAACAGCCGTTTCTCATTTGTGTATGAAGAAGCGGGTTTTGCAACGTCGACTTCTGAGAACGTGAAATCTGTACCACGCACTCACGGTAACCTGATTTCATTCGAATACATTGCTGATGCGCAACCTGAGGTACTGCTTATCCTTGACCGCGAACAAGCCATCGGTCAGAGCAGTGGTAAAGCAAAACAGCTATTCGACAACGATCTTGTGAAGTCCACGCCAGCGGCGAAAAACAACCGCGTGCTGTTTATGGACCCAGCGGCTTGGTACTTAACCGCAGGTGGCTACCAATCGACGCAAACCATGATTAAAGAGCTGAACCAAGTCATTGCTAACTAACAGATTCGGTTCAATCTCACTCTAATCGATGACCTTTCCCGCTTCACGGTGCGAAAGGTCATTGTTGTTTTTATCACCCTATAAATACACCATGAAATTACATCATATCTTGGCTTTTTTATTGCTCGTCGTACTCGCCTGCGCCTCTCTGCTGGTTGGGGTGGCGAACGTTTCTCTCTCGCAGATTTTGGCCGGTGACAGCCACAGTTTGAACATCTTGCTGGTTAGCCGATTACCCCGCTTGTTGGCCATCGTCCTCGCTGGTGCAGGCTTAAGTATTGCAGGTTTGATCATGCAGCAGATCGTGCAAAACCGCTTTGCTGCCCCATCTACTACAGGTACGGTCGATTGGGCGATGTTCGGCTATATCGTCGCGCTGATTCTGTTTGCAGACATGAGCAGTTGGGTACACCTGATCACCATCTTCGCGTTCTCTGTAATTGGTACGGTGATCTTCGTGCGCTTCTTACAACGCTTGAAGTTTAAGAACACCGTGCTCGTTCCGCTGATAGGCATCATGTACGGCAACGTGGTTTCTTCCATGACCACCTTTATTGCCTACAAATACGACCTAGTACAGACCCTTGGTTCATGGACGGTGGCTAACTTCGCCTCAGTATTGCGTGGTAACTACGAGTTCTTGTACCTCGCGCTCCCTGTCTCGATTCTGGCTTACGCTTACGCCAACCGCTTTAGTGCGGCGAGTGTGGGCGAGAGCTTCGCAAAAAACATTGGTTTGAACTACCAGCGCATTGTTTTGGTCGGTGTCATTCTTGTGGCTGTGCTGTCGTCATCGGTGGTGATGATCGTTGGTATGATTCCGTTTCTCGGGCTTATCGTGCCAAACCTAGTGTCGCTGTTCATTGGTGACAACATGCGTCGTAACTTGCCTTGGACCGCATACGCAGGCGTGATTTTGGTGCTTACTTGCGACATCCTCGGTCGTCTTATCATTTTCCCTTACGAGATTCCAATTTCGATGATCATCAGCATCTTGGGTGGCTCAATCTTCATTTACCTAGTTCTGAGAGACAAATCGAATGCGTGATTCTATGAAAGTAACGCTGCTGGCAATCGCGGCAGTTTTGATTTGTGCGGTGTTCATCGGTAAAGGCTTAACGCCAGATAACTACCAGTTCTTCTTGTCA
The DNA here is from genome assembly GCF_000305755.2 of Vibrio sp. HENC-03. Lineage (NCBI taxonomy): Bacteria > Pseudomonadati > Pseudomonadota > Gammaproteobacteria > Vibrionales > Vibrionaceae > Vibrio > Vibrio sp. HENC-03. Next base: position 529,038 of record NZ_JH976124.1, read on the forward strand.
CGTCGCATCCCGAAAGTACTGGCGATTGTCTTGGCAGCAATGGCGATTGCGTCGTCGTCACTGATTTTCCAGACCATCACCAACAACCGAATCCTCACCCCTTCGATTCTGGGTTTTGATTCCATGTACGTGATGATTCAAGTGCTGCTCGTAGTAATGTTTGGTGGCTTGAGTGCTTTGGTTATCAACAGCAAGCTCAACTTCGTGTTGTCGACTGGCATCATGATTGTTTGTGCAATGACCTTGTTCAGCTTCTACTTCCGTGGTCGTCAGCGCAATATCTTCACCTTGTTGTTGATTGGTATCGTACTAAGCAGCTTGTTCAATAGCGTCACCGGCTTCTTCACCATGATCACCGACCCAGATGAGTTCACCTTCATCCAAAGTTCTATGTTCGCGAGCTTTAACAACATCAACAGTGAGTTAGTGTACTGGTGTGTGGTTCCGATGCTGCTGTGTGGAGCATACCTAATGCGTATTGCCCACAAATTGGACGTAATGTGGCTTGGCGTCGACAACGCGAAAAGCCTAGGTGTGGATACCCATAAACTGACCATGCAAGTCATGTTCATCATCACTTTGATGGTGTCTATCTCGACCGCTTTGATTGGTCCAATCTTGTTCTTTGGCTTGATTGTTGTAGCTCTGGCTCGCCAAATCTTCACTGGTTACCAACATCGCTTATTGATTGTTGCGAGCTCAGTACTGTCGGTTGTGCTGCTGTCAGGCGGTCAATGGGTGGTTGAAAACCTGTTCGATTTTGACACCACCATCAGCGTTATCATCAACTTTATCGGCGGCGGCTACTTCTTGCTTCTGCTTATGAAAAACAAATTCGATTAAGGGTTTATCACATGATCCGTATTCAAGGTCTTAGCAAAAAATACAACGAAAAATACGTGGTAAAAAACGCCGATGCCCTTTTTCCACTTGGCAAAGTAACCAGCATTATTGGTCCTAACGGCGCGGGTAAAAGTACCTTGCTGTCGATGGCGAGTCGCCTAACAGAAAGCGATGCTGGTAGCGTCGTGATTGGTGATAAGCCGCTTGACCAATGGAACACCGAAGACTTAGCAAAGCGCCTATCAGTGCTGCGCCAGTCAAACAACATCAACATGCGCTTTACGGTGCGTGATTTGGTGGCGTTTGGTCGCTTCCCATACTCGCAAGGTCGCCTGACAGAAGACGATCACCGCATCATTGATGAATCGATGCAACATCTGGAAATCGACCATTTGAAAGATCGCTTTATCGACCAACTGTCGGGCGGCCAACGTCAAATGGCGTTTATTGCTATGGTGGTGGCGCAAGATACCGACTACATCTTCTTGGATGAGCCGCTAAATAACCTCGACATCAAGCACTCAGTCGACATCATGAGTACGCTACGTAAGCTTGCGGAAATGAAGAACAAAGCTGTAGTAATCGTAATTCACGACATCAACTTTGCGTCTTGTTACTCTGACCACATCGTGGCGATGAAACTTGGTGAAGTCATCAAAGCGGGCTTGGTTGAAGAAGTGATTGATGCCGAAGTGCTGAGCGATATTTACGAGATTCCATTTATTGTGCAAGAGATTAACGGCAACCGTATTTCGTTGTACTACCGACGTTAACGTAACCCAATCTGATCCCAAAGGCGGCCTCGTGTCGCCTTTTTTAATTTTGGTCAATGAAGAAGCCTTAAACGCGGAAAAGCGGTGTGTCTCGGCGGCAATAATGATACTGTACTGAACAGTTTTATTTAGGTTGATTTAGTTATGCGCGCATCTACTGAAAAGAAAAGAACTCGAATCATCGAAGTGGCAACCGAGCTGTTTATTGAACAGGGTTACAAGGACACATCACTCGATCAAATCGTTGCTATTTGTGGTGGTTCAAAACAGACCCTTTATCGTTACTTTTCCAACAAAGAAGGGTTGTTTGTTGAAGTGCTCGCGCATAACACCAAGATCAGCCTAGAGTCCGTTTTCCAACTTGCCGATAAACAGAATGAACCACTCAGAGAAACCTTAGAAGACTTCGCGAAGAAGTATCTACGCGGCATTTGCTCTAACCCAATCCTATCGCTTTATCGCATCATCTCTGCTGATTTTAATAAACATGACTCGGTTCCAAATCAGTTTTGGCAAACCGGGCCGCAGCGTATTCACCAATACTTAATTGAGTTTCTAAAAACCGACACCATCAGCCAGCAGCTTAACATCGACGATGCCGATTTAGCTTGTGGGCAACTACTCGCGCTGATCAAAATGGATTACCAGAATATGGCACTGATGGGCTTTGATTTCTTAAGCGATGAGGAATTGGATTCGCACACCCAAAAAGCCGTGGCGGCATTCCTTAAACTTTATCAGCGATAAGAACCTCAAAACTAAAAAACAAAGGGAGCACATTGGCTCCCTTTGTTTTTTTACGGCTTAGCTACCGAGTTGCTTGGCTGGCAATTTGCTCTGTTTACATAACCTCAGTGCGCTTCTTGTTTTGCGGCTAGCTTCTTACCAACCAACAAGATTGGCGCAAGAGCAAAAATAGAGACAATAAACATCACCAACGAATTGCTCAGTGCTAATGTCGTAGCTTGCTCTTTCACAACCGCACTAATTTGGCTCATCCCAAGTGCCGGATTAGGTAAGCGACCATGAGTCAGAATCGCACTGCTCAATGCCTGTTCGTAGGCCGCAAACACATGGTTTGAACCGTCCAGAGTGCGACCGATTTCGCCCGATGCTTGCGCGCTGTGGCTTTGAATCACACGAGAGAAAAACGCTCCGCCAATCACTCCGCCCATGGTTCGGAACAGATAGAAGTTAGCAATGCCTTCTAATCGCTGTCCTACTTGGAAGTACATCAACACCGCAATCGTCACCGACACATTCAACAAGCCAACACCAAAACCACGTAACAACATTGGGATGGGTAGTGACTCTGTGCCAACAAAACTTGGTAATTGGCTGAACTCATGCACCGACAGTAGAATCATTAGCACACCAAAAGGCACTACTGCATCCGCTAAAGGGCGGCGGAAGTAATACACCAATACACTTACCAGCATGCCGACCAACATGGCGTAAAACGACGGTAATTGTGCATAACCCGCATTGAGGCTGTTGTAGTGCATCGCCATTTTTAGGAAGTTGGCAAACAGCACTGTACTTGCCATCACGGCAAAGCCCGCAAGAAAGGCGTTATACATAAACACGTTGGTCTTTAACTTACCGTGCAATTGCATCGACGCAGTATCCAATTGGCGCGTTTTCACCAACTGATATACCGCCAACAAAGCTAGTGCCGCAGCCACTGAAGAAGCCTGTACAAACCAGTCTGAATCCAACCAGTTGTAGTAGCTGCTACGCATCAGTAGGAACACCACCAAACTCATCGTTAACGCGAGTACAAGGTACACCGAGCCTGAAGACTTTGGCTTAGTTTCAATCTCAATCGCCTGAGGCTTATACACGCCGATCATCACTAGAGCTGAAAAGTACAACCAAGCCGAGGCAACGTTCAAAAACGACCAATCAAACTCTTCAACAATCTCAGCCACCAACCACGGATAAGCGCCCATTGGTAACAGTGTTGAGAAGATCAGTGTCAGCGCAATAATCGCAGGCAACCAACGCTGCTCAAAAGTATTGAGTAGATAAAGGTTCACCACCACCAATAACATGCTCATGAAAAAGCCGCTTACGAACCAAGTTAGCGTGAACAACAACGCATGCTGACCAGTCCAATAGAGCGTAAGGTTTGTTCCTAAACCCACCAGCAATGCAGAGTGTAATGGCAATGACGTACCAAGCTTACGCACCAAGATAGGGGTAAACATAAACCCCAACACTTGAGTGATCATAAAGCCGATTTTCACTAACTCGACTTCATCTGCGGACAAACCGGATGTGGCTGCCATCTCGTGGGACAACTCGGTAAACATCACCGAATTGATTCCAAAAGCCGCAATGGCGAACAGCGCAAAAATCAGCAATGGTGAACGTGTTTTCATGGCGATTAACCTTGCTTTGCGGTCTCAATCGACACTTCAGCCGACAAGCCAGGGTAGATGCGCTGTTTAAGCTCTTGTGGGATATCCAACTCAATACGCACTGGCACACGCTGTACTACTTTCACAAAATTACCCGTCGCATTTTGCGGTGGCAACAAACTAAACTGCGCGCCTGTTGCAGGGGTAATAGAAGATACACGACCATGCAACGGATGATCGGGGAACATGTCTAACACCACTTCTACATCTTGCCCTTGTGCAACGTTTTCCAATTGAGTCTCTTTGAAGTTTGCCTCAATCCAAACGTAATCCGGTACCATCACGATCAAACCCATGCCCGGTTGAACAAACTTACCCACTTGCACTTGTCTGTCTGCCACGTAACCATCAAAAGGCGCTCGAACGATGGTTCGCTCAAGGGCGATATTCACCAATCTCAAGTTCGCTTCTGCTTGCTTGCGTTGCGCGGTTAGCTGCATTTTTTCTGTTACTAGCGCATCAAGTTGCTTCTGTTCAGCGGCTAGCGCTAGCTTGGCAGTTTCAAGATTGCTGCTCGCTTCAATAGAACGCGTTCTTTGCGCTTCAAATTGGTTCTTGCTCACCGACTGCTTTTGTACCAAGCGTGAAAGACGTTTGAACTCCGCCGCTTGATGTTCCGCGTTGGCACTTGCACTGTGAATGCCCTGCTTCGCCTGTTCAATCTTTACCAGCTGCATTTCAGTTTTGGTTTGGTTTGCGGTCAGCGCAGCTTTTGCGACATCTAACACTGACTTCGCGATTTCTTGGTTGGCAATGAAATCTTCATCATCAATCGAAAACAGTGGCGCACCTTTGCTGACCCACTGGTTATCTTCGACAAAAAGTTGGCTTACCTGCCCACCGACTTCCGGAGAAATCGCCGTCACATCCGAGTGAACATAAGCGTTATCAGTGGTCACTGTATTCGGTTGGTATAACGCACAACCTGCAGCGACTAACGAACCAATAACAAGCGACAACACAATGACTTTCTTCTTCATTTTTGAAACCCAACTTAATGATTTTTACAAACTGTACTGTACAGTACAGTTTTAGTAAAGATACATTTGATCATTGATAAGAAGAAAAGATCCATCCCACTGATTTTTATCGATCTTATTTGGTGGTTACTTTTGAATAAAAGAGAAGGAATTGAAGGGCTGTCGCGAGAAAAACAAAAAAGGCGACACCGAGGTCGCCTTTTGATTATGAAAAAATGCTTCGAGATTGAAGCCGGTGAGTCACGCTTATTGCTGCGCTACCTTCACTTGTGGTTTGGTTGAGCTTGTGTAATCGAAGTCAAACACAATGCCATCTTTGGTTACGTCCAAAGCCATACCACCGATAAGTTCACCTTGTAGGCTCATCTTCACGTCTTCCGGTACTGGCTCGCCAGACACTTCCGATGCTGTTTCAATCACTTCTAGTACGCGGTCTGAGTCCATAGTGAAGCTCAATAGACCATTCGCCGTTAGCGGTTGAGCCATGACTTTCTCACTTGCTGCCGCTGCTGCCTCACCACTGTAAAGCGTTAGGTGGCTGCCGTTTAGACGAGCAAATACATCCATTGGTTTACCTGCGTATGGTTCAAGCAGACCACCGATGTTCACTGGTTGGTTATCCGGTTGGATTTGAATCTGTGCCAGCTCAGGCATGAACATTTGTGCCGTTTGCAGCAGCATGTTTGGATCGTCCGCTGAGATAGAGAAGATCGCATCCAGCTGACCTAGCTCAGGGCCGTATTGGCCATTCATGTTCACATCAAGACCGAACATTTCCATGCTCAAACCTTTCAGGCCATTTGCCATACCCGCGCCCATGCTGATCGCCGGAGCTGGGTTTTGGCCACGCATGTCATTTTGCGCTTGAGCTAGGATTGAACACTGGTACTCAGGGGTTGTTAAATCTGTCCAGATCTTACCAATCGCCGGAGCCAACGTTGCAACGTCTAGGCCTAATGCCACGCTAAACATGCTCTGCTCACCATTCGATTCCGCCAAGACACCGCGCACTGATTGCAATGCTTCAAGAATCACTTGGTTTTTCGATTCAACAACAAAGCCGCCGTTGATGCGAGCCTTATCGTCACCCGCGCTGTACTCGGCAAACGCGACCATTTGCGGCCAGTTTTCAGCGATTTGAGTGAACTCAGTGTGACACGCAGGAGAACGCAGTTGCTCTAGCGTTGGGTCAGAGTCGGCCATCTTCAGTTGGCGCGCCATTCTGTTGCCATCAAGTGTCGTTAGACCTTTAATGATTTCGCGGATGTCGAAAATACCGAATGAGTTGTTGCTCGCACCGTATTTAGTTTGCACCGCTTCAAGACGGCCAGAATCGACAATACTGCTCTTCGGAGATTCAAGACCAAAAGCCAGCTTAAGTGGATTCTCAACACCAAGTTCAGGAATGTCGAAAGTTACGGTCAGCACGTTGTTAACCACTGCCACTGCCAGACCAATACCCAATTGTGGGTCTTGCGAATCCGTTAGCTCGTAGCGGCGGAACTCAACCGTATCTAGCTTCACAAGTTCGTGTTGAATGCCAGCAAGTTGCTCTTGCTCATCCAAGGTTTTCCATAGTGCTGCTGGGTTCTCTAGCTGTACCTTGTAAACAGGAACAAGGCCCAGGGTGTACATGATTGGGCTCACCATATCGCCCGTACCTAAGAAGGCTTTCAAGCTCTCAGGAGAAGACGCCGCTGCCATGTACGCATCCAAGAAGTTAACCGCAAACTCTAAACCAGGAGTCAGATCTTCTTCTGCAAACAGTTCTCCCATTGGTGGCTGTTGCGACGTACCGAATGCGTTCATGTATTCGTAGTGATTAAAAGGTTCCGTTTGGTAGGTAATCAACAAGGTATCCGCTGGAACTTGGGAAAGTAGCGAGGTTGAAGATTCACCTTGGGCAAGGTTATTTTGGTACACATACGCGGCACCGCCTGCTGCTGCGACCACTGCAGTAGCTAATAATAGTTTTTTCACGACCAACTCCGTTGTCTTAGTTTTATTTCCTCAAACCAACAGATTGGTTTGAGTGAGCATTAAGCCCCGAATAAATGCTTGGGAAGGATGACAATTTTCGGCATTTATTCATCTGCAATGCCATGATAAACGGCCTAACAGAGTTATCAATTTGCTGAATGCCAATTTCTTAAGATATCCAACATTTATAAGATGAACCGTGAAGTGGGTTAAATTGCGCGACCGCACTATTAGCAACTCACTCAATAAAATTTCATAAATGCTATACCCTATCGGCCAAAATCCACGCAATATTAAATCCAATTACCGATTTTTCTCTATTGTCTGAAAACAGCTCACGACCTGACATTTTCGTCGATTCCTCCTCTAGAAGACGGTCGTACTTTTACTTAGAGTCAGAGCTATCAATAACGAATGTTGAACGTCTATCGCGCCATTAATCACCATGAAAGATCAGCTGACTATCTCTATTTCCAACATCAATGGCTCTAAGCATTGGTACTTCAGCAAAGCCATGCAGCGCAACTTTAAAACGGGCTTGGTGGCATTTATTTTGGGATTAACCGCAACCGCTATCTTGATCAATCATCTTTATTCTCAGGTCGATGACGCCGTACTTGAGCAAGCAAAGTTAACCGAGCAATCGCGCAGTATGGGTCAGGAGTTAAGTGAGCTAAAGGCTCTGAAATCAGAGCTTGAGAATGACCTCTCGGAGCGAGAAGAACGCGTTCAATTGGTCTCGGAGCGTTTGGGGGAATTGGAGAAAGTGCTTGGTGTCGCCAACGAATCCAACACTGAGAGTTTGGATGCGCGCTTTGATACTGCCGCTATCACGTCTAATGTTCGAATGGTGATGCTCAACCAGATCCCTAACGGCTCTCCTGTCGGTAAAGCACGGCTTTCATCGGGGTTTGGCAAGCGCGTTCACCCGGTTACCAAAAAAACAAAAATGCACCGAGGATTAGATTTTGCGGTTAACACGGGCACCAAAGTGTATGCCTCTGCTGATGGCGTAATAGAGACCACACGCCGAAGTAGCAAAGGGTATGGAAACTTACTGCATATACAGCATTCCTTTGGCTTTTCGAGCGCTTATGCCCACTTGAAAGAGTTCAAAGTCAAAACCGGTGAGTTCGTCAAAAAAGGCCAGCTCATCGCCATTTCTGGTAACACCGGGCTCTCTTCTGGTCCTCACCTTCATTATGAAGTGAGATTTATTGGAAGAGCCGTAAACCCAAGGCCATTCGTGGATTGGAACCTCAATAATTTTGAAGACATTTTTACCAAGGAGCGAAGAATACGATGGGAATCTTTAATCAAAACCGTGGAACAACGAGTGGCTCATCAGCTTCAACTCTCATCGCCAAAGGCTGTTCTGTTAGCGGAGAACTCAAAGTAGAAAGCGATATTCAGGTTGATGGCATCATCGAAGGCCAATTGCACGTCGAAGGCACATTGGTCGTCGCAGAGAGTGGCCGTGTTAAAGGCGACATCTACGCGAAACAACTGATCGTCAATGGCCTGCTTGATGGTAACTGCCATGCTGAACACATCCAAGTGCTAGCAAAAGGCCGTGTCAGTGGGAAAATTTGGAGTAACAACCTGAGTATCGAAGCTGGCGGCAAGTTCTTTGGAGAGGCCGCAGAACTACCAGAAAAAGAAGTGGTGACGCTGAAAGATAAGTCCACTGAAACCAATAAAACGGATAAGTCACAAGCTCGCAAAAGCGCGTAATTACGAATATCAAAAAGGGCACTGACTGTGCCCTTTTGAGTTGTTGCTATGCTTGCGTTAGACCAAATTAGAATTCGTAAAACAGGCGAACACGTGCGCCGAAATCGTCTTCTTCTTTAAACGCTTCGCTTGGTGAGTTCGCGCTAAGATCGTTGGTAACGGTTGTGAAGTAAGAACCCAGTAACACTGAGAAGTTCTCTACCTCTAGCACGTCCGTGAACTCGTAAGAAGCATAAAGTGTCGATACCTTCACATCGCCTTCTGCCCAACCTTTGATCTCTTTGTTTTCGTATTCGTTCAGCGCGTAAACGTAACCAATACCTAGCCCTTTCCACAGTGCGTTAACCCCTGTCGAGAAGTTGTTTTCGTCAACCGCATCTAAGTAAGCCACGTTTGCATTCACCGACCAATCACCGCTGGTCCAGTTACCTGTTAAGCCGTAACCAGTACGGTCAGAAATATCAACACCTTGGTCGGTCACCACCGCATCAGAAACGAGGTTGGTTTCCATCGAGGCTGCTAGGCTGAAATCACCCATTTGATAAGCAACAACAGGGCGTACTAAGAAGGAGTCTTTGCTGCTTGTAATGGCTTGACCGTGGTATTTGCCGCCATCGGTACCTTCATGGAAAAGATCCGAACGGTCACCAATCATGGTGCTCAGTTCCAGATAAAGATTGCCGAAGCTTTGGCTGTACATCAGCTGACCATCAGATCCGCGGCCGCGCGCTTCTTTCATCTGATAGGTGTAAGCCGAGCCATCGGTGTAAAGCTCGTTAGAGGTATCACCTGAGTACTCTAGGAACACATCCAGACCAACAGGGAACATGTCATACGCTTCGAAACGACCCGCTTTGATTGCCCAACTGTCTTTCTTACCAAACTCGAAATAAGCATCATCAAGGTTTACGTCACCTGTGCTTTCAAACAAAGGCTGGGCTTTCACGCCGACATAGTGACCGTTGCTTGTGAATTTCTCACCTGCAAACTCGATCAGTACGCGACCATCTTGGTTGAATTCTTGATCACCAGAATCGTTCGACTCACGATCTTGGTAGTTGAAGTTCAATTCAACGTCGCCGCCGATAGAAAAGTTCCCTTCTTCGTTGTCGATAATGCTGATGCCCGCATTTGCCGATAGTGCCGTGCATACACCGATGGCGCTCAGAGATAATTTCAGTGCTTTGTTCATGTTAAACCCTATATGTATTAGATTTTATTGTGTAAAAGTGCTGATTTTAGAGACAGCAAGTCCCGCCCCTTCTTATTGAAAAAGAAAGGCTTACTAAGATTTATTGTTGTTATTTGAGTATCCCCTAACCGCCGTAAATCTCGCGGTTAGGGAAATTTGGAATATCGAGAATTAAGCAGATTGCTTCGCGACTAGCTCGACCGCTTCACGCGTTAACTGAGCCAATTCTTCCCACTTGCCCGCTTCAATAAGCTTTTTATCGACCATCCAAGTACCGCCACATGCCAGCACTCGCGGTACGGCTAGGTAGTCTTTGATGTTCGAAGGGCTGATACCGCCAGTTGGCATGATTTCCACATCACCATAAGGGGCCAACAGGGCTTTCACCATGTTGACGCCACCAGATGCTTCTGCCGGGAAGAACTTCAATGTGGTCAATCCCATTTCTAACGCCGCTTCGACTGCACTTGGGTTGTTCACACCAGGTACGATATCAATACCAATCTCTTGGCAAGCTTTAACGGTGTTAGGGTTAAATCCCGGAGAAACCACAAAGGTTGCCCCCGCTTCTTTAGCTGCAATAGCTTGCTCACGATTGAGCACTGTGCCTGCCCCAATCAGCATGTCTGGCTGCGCTTCACGCAATAGACGAATAGCTTCAACAGCGGCATCAGAGCGAAACGTAATTTCGGCTGCTGGCAGACCGTTTTCTGCCAACACTTTACCCAGTGGGATGATGTCTTCTGCGCGATCAATGGCGATCACTGGGATCACTTTTAACGCTTTCAATTGAGCTTTTAAATTCGACATGTTGTTTCCTGTAAATCTATTTCTTGAACCGGGCAATAGCCGCATCGGTTGCCGCTTGTGGGATGATGGCGCCTTTGTGTTGAATAACGGTACCGGCGAGTGTATTACCATTCATACACGCTTGTTTGATGTTGCCGCCCGATAAGTAAGTCGCGAGGAAGCCACCGTTAAATGAATCGCCTGCTGAAGTGGTATCGATGACATTGTCTATGGGCGTTGTTGCCACCGAGTAAGGCTCAAATGTATTTGAATCCGCGACTAAACAGCCTTCTGCACCGAGCTTGACCACCACATTTTTCACTCCTTGCTTCTGCAAGCGCGTGATTGTGTCGTGCGCTGTTACATCACCCCAAATAAGCTGCTCATCATCGAAAGTGACCAAAGCCAAATCAGTGGTTTTATACATGGCTTGATAGCATGTTTGAACTGTCTTCATTTGGTCTTGCGGCCAAAGTGCCGGGCGGAAGTTACTATCAAAAGCAACCTCTACGCCTGTAGCTCGCAAGCAACTCAAAAGCTCAAGCAGTTGGATACGGTCTTGCTCAGGCAGAATCGCTAAGCTAATACCGCTGACAAACACCATATCAACTTGCTTGAGTGATTCCGCTACACGTTGAAACTCAGCGTGTTGGAGCAAGTAGCGCGCTGCCGATTGATTGCGCCAGTAAAGGAAAGTGCGCTCGCCTTGGTCATCTAACTGAATCAGATATAGGCCCGGCGTACGCGTTTCGTCTCTCAAGACTAATTCCGTGGCCACACCTTCTTGTTGCCAACGCGCCACCATGCCGTCACTCAGTGGATCTGTCCCCATGGCGGTGACGTATTGCACCTGCACTTGCGGTGATGCGTTTAAGGCTTGGCTGCAACGGCTGAGGTAAACCGCCGTATTAAGGGTGTCGCCACCAAACGTCTGCTGCATGTCGCCAAACGGCTTGCCGTTCAACTCGATCATGCACTCGCCAAGTATTGCGATTGTCTTCATAACAGTTCTTTTAAGCGTGCTGAAGAGACCTGTCGCAAATGGACACGACAGGTCTACATAGAGAGAAGAGAGGATTATTTATTATCGATGCGTACAAACATCATGGTCATTGCGAATGACAGCGTGAACACGCCAATCACACCCAATACCGCTTGAACAAAGTTCTGAGTCCCACTTGCCAAGTAAGCTGGCAGGCTGAATACCGAAGATAGGATGTAGCTTGTTAGGTGAGTATCGATAGTCACTGAAATCGCGCCTACGATACCCGTTGCCAAGCTCGCCATGAATAGTGCTTTAGTGTACTTAGTCAGTACGCCGAATAGTGCTGGCTCTGTGATGCCAAGGATTGCGGTCACACCCGAGCTTACGGTTACTGAAGATTGCTCTTTGCTTGCGTATTTACGTTGCTTGTACCAAATCGCCATCGTCGCGCCTGCAATACCTAGGTTACCCAGACACATAATCGGCATCAGCAAATCTTTTCCGTACAGCGCGAAGTTGTTCAAGCTGATTGGCGTCATGCTGTGGTGAATACCGAACACAATGGTAATTGGACGAGTTAGACCAAACACAAAGCCCGTCAGCGTTGGTGAGATCTCTAATAATGAGCTCACTACCCAACCTGCGCCGTTACTTAGCCACATCCCCGCAGGGGCAACAACAGAGAGCACAAGAGTCGATGTCACAGTGAAAGCAAGTAGCGGCGTGAATACTGGTTTGGCAGAAGCAGGAACTAACTTATCTACCATAGGGGTGATTTTAGACAGTACCCAAACCGCTAGAATCGCAGGTACGATCGCGCCGCCGTAGTTAAGCAGCTCAATTGGAATCACGCCAAATACGTTCAATTCCGGTGCATTACCAGCTTCAGAAAGAATGGTCGCTTTTTCCAATAGTTTTGGCGACATCATCGCTGCAGCCACTGCTAACGCAATGTATTCGTTCACTTTAAACACTTTCGCCGCAGAGAAAGAGACCAACATAGGTAAGAAGAAGAACACCGCGAGAGAAATCGAACGGAAGAAGAAAACGGTATCTGAGCTTTCCGAAATCACGTTGGTCGCAATTAAGCCCGATAGCAAACCCATCAACATGCCCGAACCCGCAATCGCAGGTACGACAGGACCAAAAATGCCCGCCACCACGCGCATCGCGTTTTGGAATAGCTTGCCTTTCTCTTGCTCGATTTCTGCATCTTCTGGTGCAGCACTCGCGCCAGACAGCGCTAAGTACCATTTTTCAACATCGACACCGATGATCACCTGCGTCTGACCTTGTCCAAGCACCACGCCTTTTACGCCTTGAATTGCTTCAAGTTTTGTTTTGTCGGCTTTCGATTCGTCCACCAGTTTGAAGCGCAAGCGGGTCATGCAGTGGGTAATGTTAGCAATGTTCTCGTTGCCGCCAAGTGCCGCGACCAATTCTTGTAGTTTCATGCTAAAGCTGTCTGCCTTACCTGACGACGCATCGCCAGTTGCCATGTTTGTTTGTGTCAATTGCATCATACTTTCCTATGTGCTTTGTCTGCTCATTCACTGCGCTCATCTTAGCTACTGGAGGTATTTATCCAATCGACAAATTAGTGATTAAACTCACATTAAAACGGCTAAAAATTAAATTTTCGGCTTTTTTCGCCAATTGGTTCGTTTTTCTTGCCGAATTCAAAACAGGAACGAACCAGTTAAATTTAAGCATAATTTACCGCTTGTAATTTGTATTTTTTCACGCTTATATAAAATAAATCCTGTTAACTAGAGATAGTTTGAAGTGAACAAAAATACCATATCAAATATTGAGTGCGTGATTACCAAGCCAGACAGACATAACCTGATTACTGTTATTGTAGAAACAGAATCTGGTGTAACGGGGTACGGTTGTGCGACATTCCAACAACGACCATTGGCAGTAAAAACCATGGTTGATGAATATCTTAGGCCATTATTAATTGGTAAAGATGCAAATAATATTGAAGATCTGTGGCAAATGATGATGGTCAATGCATATTGGCGCAATGGCCCAGTGATCAACAATGCTATTTCTGGTGTTGATATGGCACTTTGGGATATTAAGGCAAAAATAGCCAACATGCCGCTTCATCAATTATTTGGTGGTAAGTCTCGTGATGCTATTCAAGTATATACGCATGCCACCAGCGATACGATGGAAGGCTTGTATGAGCAAGTCGATAAATACTTAGAACAGGGTTATCAACATATTCGTTGTCAGTTAGGCTTTTATGGTGGTGTGCCAGAAAATATTCAAACGGCGCAAAACCCAACCCAAGGTTCTTACTACGACCAAGACCAATATATTGAAAACACGGTAGAAATGTTCAAAAACCTACGTGAAAAATATGGCAAGCAATTCCATATTCTTCACGATGTACACGAGCGTTTGTTCCCGAACCAAGCGATTCAATTCGCGAAGCAAGTCGAGCAGTATAACCCGTTCTTTATTGAAGATATTTTGCCGCCAAGTCAAACAGAATGGTTGGATAATATTCGCAACCAATCGAGCGTATCTTTGGCTTTGGGTGAGTTGTTTAACAACCCTGAAGAGTGGAAAGCGTTGATCATCAATCGCCGTGTCGACTTCATCCGTTGCCACGTGTCGCAAATCGGTGGTATCACACCAGCACTGAAACTCGGTCACTTCTGTGAGAGCTTTGGCGTTCGTATTGCTTGGCACTGCCCACCAGATATGACACCGATTGGCGCCGCAGTGAATACTCACTTAAATGTGCATCTGCATAACGCTGCGATTCAAGAACATGTAGAGTACAAAACCAATACACAGCGCGTCTTCCCGAACGCAGCAGAGCCAATCAACGGTTATCTATACGCATCTGAAATTGCAGGTATCGGTGTGGAGATGGATCGCGAAGCGGCGCAAGACTTCCCTGTTGAATACCGCCCACACGAATGGACACAAAGCCGTTTACCAGACGGCAGTATTCACACGCCTTAATGCCTCGTTTGTCCTAGCGACGGCGTTAAATGCAGACCTAAAAAAACGACCGCTATTCGCGGTCGTTTTGATCTCGGTAGTTAAGACTCTCGGGATTAAACTTGGTGTGATAAGTACACTGGTAATTAATATCAATAATATCGCTCACCACGAAGACTTCACCTGTTTTTAAGAATCCTCGATTAGTAATATTCATCGCGGAACTATTACGTTTACAACCCAATAAATCCGCATCTTCTTTAGAAACATTAATTGCTTGATAAGTGGTTAAATAACTGTCGATTTCTAAACCTAAAGACAACACGTGTTTCTGTAATGAACTCTCAATAATCTCTTCGGTAATTTTAGGAAACATACTTACGGGTAATTTTGTTTCCTCAATCTGTGTCACTTTACCCTGAATTAATCGCAGACGTTTAATATTCCACAGGTATTCATCTTCCTCGATAGAAAACATCTGCATTTCATGCGTAGTGGGTAGACGTTTATTCAGTTTTATTTTCTTGTATGAAATCTCACCAAATTTATTTTCAGTGACCGAATTATAGATGAGTGGCGAACCAATAATTGAGGTATTAACGAAATAACCCGAACCTACTTTGGATTTCACAATACCAATCGCTTCAAGTTTGGACAGCGCCTTTCGTACCGAAAAACGAGAAATATCATACTTTTCCGCCAATTCACGCTCAGATGGCAACTTCACATCGATGACGTTTTGACAAATTTTACTGATGATATCTTGAACTAATTCTTCGTATTTCTTCATAAGCATTCAATTATTATCGACAATGGGTGATTTATACCATCTTTTACTTATCAATATAATCTAAATACCGAAACTTAGAAGTAAAATAGAGAATGCGCGCACCTTATTTTATTTCCGAGTGATTATTTACTTAGCATTCACTATAAGAGTGAAGATTACTTTGGCTCAAAAACGACAAAAGGGCACATTCCGTGCCCTTTTTTTGGGGTGATAAACCGTCGAAGTTACTTGGCTTTCAGCCAGACGACGTCGTATGCGCCCATGACCAGTTCATCGCCAGTTTTCTCGTCTCCCGTTAGGATATCTGCGACTTGGCGTGAGCCTAGAACGTCACAAATCGACATTGGGATACGTTGTTCATGCTCGCTGAAGTTGCACACTGCCAGCAGTTTATCGCCATTGTCATGTTGTCGGCAGTAAGCAAACAGGTGTGAGCGATAAGTTTCTAAGATCTCGGTTTTCGCCGCGCCAAAGACTTGGCTTTGACGGCGCAAACTGACCATTTGCAGCAAGTCACTGTGAATACGATGCTGATAACTGCCTTTGGTTTCTGCCAATGCGACCGCTTCTGCGCTAATTTGAGGACGGTTAACCCAGCGCGCATCTTCGCGTTTAAACTCATCATTTAAGTAGCTGTGATCGTTCAAGATACCTAGCTCATCACCTTGATAAATCAGCGGAATACCACCGATGCTTAAGTTGATGCTGTTAAGCAGACGAATACGCTTCAATGCGTGCTCAATCGCTTGTGAGTCATCTGCTTCTATCGCTTTTTCTAGCCCAGCAAGAGAGGCCAAAGAGCCACATACTCGGCAATCACCCGTAGTTGGGTTTTCTTGGAATGGCACACCCTGAGAGAATGAACCGTCGAATTTGCCAGTGTAGAACTGGTTTAGGAAGCGGCGATGCTCATAGCCATTAATGCCAAGCTGCTCAGCCACTGCATCATCAAACGTCCAGCCAATATCGTCGTGACAACGAATGTAGTTCACCCATGAACACTGGTCTGAAATCTCAAAGCTTTTCTTTAAAGATGCCGTCAGAAGCTTGGTTTCACGTGTTGCCAAACTTTCCCACATCAGCGCCATCATCAGTGGGTTGTAGGACAACTGACACTCTTCTTTGTCGATGTACTGTGCCACCTCATCTGGATGCACAATCGCTTCAGATTTGAATAACACGGCAGGCGCTGCAATCTGCAAACAGGTGTTGAAACACTGAATCAGAGTATGAGCCTTCGGCAAGCTTTCACATTGGGTCCATTTCTCTTTCCAGATGAACGCCAGTGCATCCAAACGTAATCCTTCACAGCCAATATTGGCAAGGAACAACATCTCATCGGTAATCGCATTGAACACCGCTGGGTTTGAGTAATTAAGATCCCATTGGAAGCTGTTGAATGTCGTCCAAACGTACTTCTCTACATCTTCTAAGAAAGTGAAGCTGCCACGACGAACGGTTGGGAAGATCTCGCGGCAAGTTTGGTTGTACTCATCCACTTCTTGCTTATCGCTGAAGAAGTAATAAAAGTCTTCAAACTCAGGGTCGCCTTTACGTGCTTGCTCTGCCCAGTAGTGTTCATCTGAGGTGTGGTTGAACACGAAGTCCAGCACTAGGCTGATGCCCTCGTCTGATAGTGCTTCTGCCAGCTGTGCTAGATCTTTCTCTGTACCTAACTTTGGATCAACCTTGCGGTAATCCGACACGGCATAACCGCCATCGCTGTCACCTTCTGGCGCTTTGTAAAGCGGCATCAGATGAAGATAATTGATACCCAGAGACTTGAGGTACGGGATCTTCAATTGTAGCTTTTTCAAATCACCCGCAAACAAGTCCACATACACCGCCATACCGAGCATCTTTTCACTGCGGTACCAACTTGGATTGCTCAATCGCTTCTCATCCAAGTTCTTCCATTTGCGTTTGCGACCTGCAAAGGCTTTGGCAAGCACAACCACCAGCTTTTGTAGATGCAAGAAGAAGTCATAACGCTCACCATAAAGCGTGTGCAGTTGCCCAACTAAAGATGGAAAGTGCTGCACCAGACGTTCAAGAAACACCTTCTCATCTTTCTTGGTTAGCTTTGGCAATTCAACCGAATCAAGAACTTGCTGCAGTGCTTGCTGAGTTTGTCGTTCGTTTAACATGTTTTCTCTCCTGCCAAGCTAGATACTTGAACGTTGCGCAGTGCCAGCGAGCCGCTATCCACATTCAAGGCGACACTTGCTTGCGTTTCTTTGGCGTAAACAAGGTTGGTAAAGCTGAATTGACCAGCATTGATCAACAACTCGACTGAGCCTTTGTCGATCAACACTTCGACTTGGAATTCATTCTCAATCGGTAAGGTCACGCGATAGTCGTGTGGAAAGTGTTCATCAATGCGTTCCGAGCCAAACTGACCACGACGTACAGAGCGCACTTCTATGCCTTGCTCGACACCAACAAACTCAAAGTAAGCTGGATTGTCTTGGTACACATTTAGGTGCAACGTTTGGCTATCTTGCAGCGTCACATCAGCGCTGAACTTCATGACTTCTTGTAGGCTGTAAAGACTAATCGCTTGTTCGTCACTTGGCTCTGGCGTTTGCACATCAAGACTTAACGCCTGATTAAGCTCTCTCACAAAGCGTTGTCCAACACGTAACCCTGCTTTACCTTCAAACAGGAACAGCTCACGAGGCATGGCCATCGAACTGCGAAACTCTTGGGTTGGTAACTCAAGCGAGTACTGATGATTGCTCATCCATGTACTGACGATACGGCGACCGTCTTCAACAGGGATATCAGAGAAAGACTGAGTCGCGTAGTAATCACGACCGAAATCGAGCCACAATACGGTCTCTGGATGATTGTGATTGACAAAGGTTTCGCCATCAAAGTCACCGATAAAATACTGCGTACCTGCTCCGCCACAATGAGCGCCCTCACCGATGCCAACCACCAAGACCCAACGTGTTTCTTGCGAGCCCTCGATAGTCAGTTCAAACAAGTCTGGACATTCCCACGGGCCTTTACTGTGCGCACCATGACGGTAGCCAAACTCGCTCACTAAACGCCAATCCAATAGGTTGGTCGAACGGTAGAACTCGATATGTTGACCGCAAGACACCACCATCACCCACGCTTGGCTTTGCTCATGCCAAATCACCTTAGGATCACGGAAATCCGGATTGCCCCGTGCAGTAATGATCGGTGCGCCGTTGGCGAACTTCTTCCACGTCATGCCATCCTGGCTATAAGCGAGAGACTGCTGCTGAATTGGATCTTCAACTTCAGTGCCATCAGCCAATGTCACTTTAGGTTGAATGAACGACGTGTAGAACGCCAATAAGCCTGGTTTGCCGGCCTCAAATAAACCTGAGGTGTTGTGCCAATCGACAATCGCACTGCCCGAGAAGCACATGCCAGATTCATCTGGATACAGTGCAGGCTCAAGCTCTTGCCAATCTATCAGGTTGGTGCTGATTTTGTGTCCCCAGTGCATTGGCCCCCAAACTGTATCGCTTGGGTAATACTGGTAGAACTGGTGATAATGACCGTTGAAGAACACCAATCCGTTTGGATCGTTCATCCAACCCGAATCCGGCGTCATGTGAAGGTATGGGCGGTATTTTTCTGTCATAGCAAATCTGATCGTTGTAAGTAAAACTTGGTTTGAGCGAACCAGCAGGAAGAAAAAAGGAGTCCCATAGAACTCCCGGACAAAGTCGTTGCTGCCAAAGCGCGTCCAAAACAAGGCTTACTCTAAGTACCCTTCATATAACTTTGCCTCGCGGAACAAGTTAGCCCGCCAGAGGACAAGCTGAATGGGCACTTCATAAGCAAATAGCTTTCTCCTCTCCCCCAGAGGAGAAAGCTATTGGGGTTTAGAAGCTGTAGTTCACACCTAGGATGAACAGCGGGATGTAGCCATCGAACGCATCACGCTCTGGGCCGCTTTCTAGGTCAAGTTTCTTGTAGCTTGCCTCACCGAACATGCGCCAACTCTTAGACAGTGGGTAGTTCGCTGAGATACCGATTTTTGAGTAATCTTCAGTCCATAGGTGTGCGCTGTCTGAATTGCGCTCTTTCTCGAATGAACCAAATTCACCCCATAGAGACGCCGACAGTTTGCCCCAGCTGTACCAGATACCCGGTTTGATGATCCACTCGGTTTCCGTTTCTGCGTAACCGTCTTTTGCGTTCCACTCACCGACTTGGTAACGGAAGTTTAGCCATGCGCCTGAGTTGTCAGAGATTTTGTAGCCAAAGCCCGGCTCCACTTCCCAGTATGGGAACTCACCTGTACCGCGTTTGTATTCCACGTGGTAAAGCGCGTAACCGTGCATTTCTAAATTGTTGGTCAGTTGGTAAGAGCCGAATACTTTCGCTTCTGGCGTCGTACGTTTATCAATACTTTCACCCGCCAGTTTTACACCCCAACCGATGTGACCTTTGTCGTGACCGTAGCTGCGGTTCACAAAGATCTCTTGAATTGCGTTCACACCTTTGTCGTATTTCGCGTGTTTTAGGTTGCCGTTGAACAGTTCTTCACGGCCAGAGTAGAAACCGAAGTCCCAACCCGGTAAATCATCATGGCGGAAGTTACCTTGCAGCAAAGTGTATTTCACTTTACCTTCGTTCACGCCGTCATCGCGGATCACACGTTCCACTTCCACGTTGGTGCCCAGTGTGCCGTGGAACTTCGCTTCTTCCTGCTTTGGCACGTCCAATGCGGTGAGCAATTCAGCGGTTGAGTAATCCGCTTTCAGTTGTTCCACTTTTACAGCAAGCTCAGCGTCCTGCGTTTCTTTCTTCTCTTCTTCGGCAAAAGCGTATCCTGAAAGGGTCAAGCTAAAGAGGATGGAAGAAGCCACTACTGTTTTTTTCATGATGTTTACCTTATTATTTCGTCGTTACTGTCTGTCCCGCGCCAACGGGATAGTTTTTTTGATGCCTGCGCCAACAGGCATTAAGGTCACATTCAAAATTCATCCAGAACCCGAATTTTGAATGCAGTAATCCTAAGCCCGCCGCTGTAGCGGGCTTTTTTATTATTTTTAGAATGGTGTCGGCGTACGCCGAATTAGATAGCTTGTTTGACTTGCGGCGGAGGCGTAATCAAATCGTTCAACGTCATACCTCGTTGGAACGCGTGCCCCTTGCTATCGAATAAGTGACATTTCTCAGCCGGAATGCGGATGTTCAAACGCTGGCCGATTTCTACATGCACTGTACCTGGCACGCGAACCAATACTTCCTGACCACCGCGTACTAGCGTGGTGTAAAGCAGTGATTCTGTCCCTAGGCGTTCGAAGCCTTCAACAATCACACCCACACCTTCTTCATCGAGGTGGATGTCTTCAGGACGAATACCAAGCGTCATCAATGCGCCTTGTGTTGCGCCTTCTGCGTTTACGTCCGCTTGGAAGGTGTAGTCGCCCACTTCTACCGTTGCTTTTTCATCACAAGCAGAAACCAGAGTCGCTGGCAGCAGGTTCATTTTTGGAGAGCCGATAAAGCCTGCTACGAACAGTGTTTGAGGGAAGTAGTACAGCTCCAGAGGCGAGCCAACTTGCTCTACAACACCTGCGCGAAGTACCACGATTTTGTCGGCTAGGGTCATGGCTTCAACCTGATCGTGGGTTACGTAAATCACGGTAGATTTGAGTTTTTTGTGGTATTCCGCTAACTGCAAACGCATACGAACACGTAGTGATGCGTCTAGGTTAGATAGCGGCTCATCAAGTAGGAACAACTTCGGATTGCGAACAATCGCTCGACCAATCGCCACACGCTGACGCTGGCCACCCGATAGTTGACTTGGTTTTTGTTTCAGAAGGTTTGTCAGCTCTAGCATTTCCGCTACCTGACGCACTGCTGAATCAATATCGTCTTTGCTTTTCTTCGCCAGTTTTAGGCCAAAAGCGATGTTTTCGTAGACCGTCATGTGCGGGTAAAGCGCATAAGATTGGAACACCATGCCAATCCCACGATCGGTTGGTGAAAGGTTGTTAACCACCTCACCGTCTAAGCACATGTCCCCTGATGAAATCTCTTCCAAACCTGCGACCATACGCAGCATGGTTGACTTACCACAGCCTGATGGCCCAACGAATACCGTGAATTCACCGTCTTCAATGGTCAGGTTGGCATCCTTGATGATGTGTGCACCATCAGGATAAATTTTGTTGATGTTCTTCAGTTCTAAACGTGCCATTGTTCTACCTATAATTCTTTAAGAGTCTGGGCTTTAGGTGATTCGGGGGCAGCACGCCGATATCAACGACTGCCCCACCACACTTCTTATTTTGGATTAACCTAGGATCTCGCCCAAGTTGATGCCTTTGGTGTCATCGAAGCGCCAAGTCGCGTGACCAACACGGTCGTTAGGACCAATGCCCACTACGCGCATGCCTGCTTCTTTTGCTGCGTCTACACCCGCTTCTGCATCTTCAACTACGATGCACTCGTCAGCGTTTACGCCCACTTGGCCTGCTGCGTGGATGAACACGTCCGGCGCTGGCTTAGAGCGGTTAACTGACCAACCATCACCGATAGCATCAAACAGTGGTGTTAGGCCAAGACGGTGCAGGATAGGACGAGCATTCTTACTTGCTGACGCCAGTGCCACTTTGATGCCACGTGCGTTTAGCTCAAGTAGGAATTGCTCAATACCCGGTAGAACGTCTTTCGCAGAAATCGTGTTCAGCAGATCCACGTAGTAATCGTTCTTACGCTTCATTAGCTCAGCAAACTTCTCTTCGCTGATCTCTTTGCCGTTCAAGATAATGTTCAGCGACGCTTGACGAGATACGCCACGTAGCTGCTCATTGATTTCACGGTCAAAGTAGTAACCTTCTTCGTTCGCCATACGTTGCCACGCTTGGTAGTGCAGCTCAGCCGTATCCGTGATAACGCCATCTAGGTCGAAAATGAATGCTTTACACATTGAACGTCACCTCTGTTGAATCGATAACACGTGGCTCACCTGCAACTTCGATGTTTAGCACTTGGCCATTGAACTCTGGACGCTCGATGCGAACTTGCTCTTGGTCAACGGTCACTTCTAGACGCTCACCTTTCCAGTAGATTGGGAAGTTCAGGCTTTCCCATTGCTTAGGAAGGTTAGGGTTGATACGCAGGTTGCCACCTAGCATACGAACACCGCCGAAGCCGTAAACCACACACTGCCACATGCCGCCGATAGACGCCGCGTGAATGCCGTGATCTGAGCTCTTCATGTTCTGACCGATATCGATAGACGCGGCTTGTTGGAACAGGTCGTAAGACAGCTCTGGGTTACCAACATCTGATGCCAATACCGAGTGCGTAGACAGACTTAGCGACGAATCGTGTAGCGTCTTCGGCTCGTAGTAGTTCCAGTTAGCCAGCTTGGTTTCTAGGTCGAACTTATCTTCCTGCTGTAGGAACAGCACCATGATGTCCGCCTGCTTAGAAACCTGCATGTCGTTAACCTGTTCTAGGTTGTAGTCTTGGAACAGGCCACCAACGAATGGCTGCTCTTTGTACTTAGTCAGGTCGATGATTTCTTTCTGTAGGTAAGTGTCATCCTGTGGGATTACCTTATCTTCAGCACGTGGCTTAGGTAGGTAGATGTTGTCTACGCGGTCTAGCCACATTTGACGAGCTTCCACTAGGTTTAGCTTGTCAGACAGCTTAGCCAGTAGCTCTGGGTTCGACGCTTCTAGATCCTCGTAGTAACGAATCGCTAGTTTGATGTTCTCTACCGCCATGTAGTTAGTGAACGCGTTGTTGTCGATGTGCTCTTTGTACTCATCAGGACCGATTACGTCACAGATACCCCACATGTTGCGGTCTTCTAGCCAATCTAGGCGGCTTGTCCAGAACGTTGCTGTGTCGAACATGATCTCGTAGCCCATGTCATCCATGAACTTCTGGTCGCCAGTGATTTGGTAGTACTGCCACAATGCGTAAGTGATGTCACACGTGATGTGCTGCTCGATAAAGCCAGACCAAATCTTCGTCGACTTACCCGTGATGATGTCTACTGCGCCCCATACAGGCGTTACTTCTTCACCCGTTAGTGCCGATTCCCATGGGAACTGTGCACCAATGTAGCCGTTGTCTTTCGCTTTCTTACGAGCACCATCTAGCGTCTTAAAGCGGTACTCAAGTAGGCTGCGCGCCACTTCAGGCATGGTGTAGATGAAGAACGGAAGCATGAATACTTCTGTATCCCAGAACGAGTGACCTTTGTAGCCTTCGCCAGATAGACCTTTCGCACCGATACCGAAGCGAGAGTCGTGCATTGGCGTGAAGATGTTCAACTGGTATTGAGCAAAGCGAATTGCAAGTTGGTCGAAATCGCTACCACCGATAGTGATGTTCATGCCTGCCCAACGCTTATCCCACTCTGCTGCACTCTCTTCTAGAAGTTCATCAAAGCTGCGGTCAGCATTGTTTTTTAGGTTCGTCAGAGCGTGGTCACGAAGAGCTTGAAGCTTGTAACCTTCCACATCGAACTGCTTGTCGCGAGACGTATGAACCACACCGACTTTTTCTGTGCCGAACGTTTCGCCCGCTTTCAGATCATAGTTGATGTTTACCCATACTTTACGACGGTCCATCGCAAGTGATGGGTCGATTTCTGTCTCTTGGCCGTCAACTAGGTAGCGGTGAGACGTTAGGAAAACAAAGTCTACTTTGCTCTCTGTTGTGTGTTGTAGAAGCTCGATAAAACGCTTGTCGTAGATACGCTTTTCGCCTTCGTGGAAGTGCTGAGCACCTGAGTTAGAAAGCTGCGCATCCACACCAGAGCGGATTTCGATTTTCGCATCGCTGTTCAGTGCTTTTACTTGAACATCGAATGCCATTAGGTGAAGGTTTGCTTGCGAGAAGAAGCGACGGAAACGCATCTCAAAACTCTTACCTTCATTGTTTGTCCATGTGAATTCACGGATTAGCTCACCGTTTTTCACGTTTAGGCGACGAGAGTAGTTGCTCACTTCACCTGTTTCTAGGTGGAAACGGCGACCATCGATGAAGATTTCAATCGAGCTCATGTCTGCAGAGTTTGGCAGCTCGGTTACTTCGTCTGCATCAAACTTGTTGTAAGTACCAGCAACGAAAAGGTTGCGAACTTGGCCCACGTATTTTTCTTCCGTTGCACTACGCGCACCCATGTAGCCATTACCTTGGCTCATTACCACTTCACATTTGCCTTGGAAAGCTGAGTCAAACGCCGTCTCTTCAACGATCCAGTTTTTTAGTTCGCCTTGACCAGCGTTGTAGTTCATAAACATCTTAAATATCCCCGAAATTTAACCTTTAACAGCGGAAGAAATGTCGTTACCCACGAAGTAACGTTGGAAAACCATAAATACAATCAGTACTGGGATTGTTGACAGGAAAGCCCCCGCCAAGATCAGGTTCCAGTCACCTGCTACGCCATAGGCGTTACGTAAACTCAATAGACCAACAGGAAGCGTGAACGCGTCAGCTGGGCTGTTAATCACCACAAGCGGCCAGAAGAAGTCGTTCCAAGCACCTTGGAAACCAAGGATGGTGACCGACAAGATGGCTGGCTTCGCCAATGGCATAAATACCTTCCAAAGAATCACAGCCGGGCTTGCGCCATCTACGATTGCTGCTTCTTCCAGTTCTTTCGGAATGTTCTCGAAGAACTGTTTCATGATCAGAACCTGACCCGAAGCAACGACCGCGGTGATGACCGCCCATGGTGTATTCAATAAGCCGATATCTTTATAAATTAAGTAGTTAGATATGAACGTTACTTGGCCCGGAATCATCATGCTGAACAACATGAAAGCGAACACAGCACGCGCACCAGTGAACTTCAATCGAGCTAAGGCATAACCCGCAGTACATGCAAAGAACAGAGTCAGAATCACCTTACCAATCGCAATGAAGAACGAGTTGATGGTCCAGCTCATAAATAAGCTCTTACCTGTATCTAGGCTTACCGACTCGGTGTACACGCGAACGTAAGACTTAAATACATAACCAATCAAACCCGGCGCTGCGTTATCCCATGCCGCGACACGGCCACGACGTTCCATCTTGCTTGGCGCTAGCGTGCTATCAATCAGCACTTGGCCGCGCGGCGCTTCTATCGTTAGTGGTAGCGTTGCGATCTCAGGACCTTGCCCTTGATACTTGATGGAAAATGCCCACGTTTGGCTATGACCTTGCTTAGTAAGTTCACGACGACCACGCTTCTCTACAAACGTCACGTTATCGTTAGTGTCTACTAGCACAGGCTCGCTGACTTGCGCGTAATCGGCAGCAAAGTCGGTCACGATAGCCGCAGCCATACCTGTACCTGGACGACGGCGTGGCACTTCAATCTCTGGCGTTGCCAGCTCTTTGCCGTCTTCCACCGCGTAAGTCACGGTGAAGTTCACTTCTGCGCCCGGAGCAAAACCACCGAACATTGGCGCATCGTTACCTTCTTTACCGAGTTGGTAAGCCGCACCCCAGTTGCTTGGTTGAACCTGTGCAAAGTTGAACTTAAATGGCTGCTCTAGTGGGTCATCTTTCAAACTCGCCAAGAAAGCCACCACGAACGTACCTAGCATGACAGTTGCAACCAGTAGCAAAGCACTGTAAACCCACGCCACTTTTGCCCAGCGACGGCGCGCTTGGAACTTGGAAATCTCTTCCATTGATGCCATAGGTTTCGCATCTTCGTGATTCATGGTCGAAACGGGATTAGTCATCTGCTTTCTCCTTCACACCAAAGATTTTCTGCAGATAAACCACTGCCAACGTGATGAATGCCAATACCAATGCTGCTGCGCTTGCCATGCCGATTTGTGGCGTGCCACCCGGTGGGAAGGCGTTGTGGTAAACGTAGTAAGCCAGCGTAATACGTGATTCCAACGGTGCTGCCGAGCCAAGTAGTGCTACTTGGTCAAACATTTGTAGCGTACCGATAATCGAGAAAGTCACGACCACGAATGTCACCGGTGCTAACTGAGGAATCGTAATGTTCCAGTGTTGCTGCCACTTGTTCGCACCATCAATGTGCGCCGCTTCGTAAAGCTCACCCGGAATGCCTTGCAAGCCCGCTAGGAACAGCAGCATGAAGGTCGGGATAGTGGTGTAAATGTTCTGAATCACGATTGCCCAAAGGGTTAAAGGCATTGGCCCCACATTGTCTCGCGTGTTCAACCAGTTCACTTCCACGATTTGGTCTGTCACTTCTACCCAGCCCATTGCGCTGGCTACGAAAGTCGCCACACCCGCAACGATGAAAGAGAGAATGCCCCATGCTGGATCCAACCAACCTACCGGTAAGCCTTTCAAACGGTCTTTGGTTACCAACACAAACTGAGTAGCGATAGCGACAAGCACAAAGCAACTCAAGTGCGGGTAATGGTTCACCACATCGGTGACAAAGCCATTGAGATAACCGTTCTTTTGGTAGAACCAAATGAAGATCAGTGTCACTGCGGCACTCGACAAAATACTTGGTAAGTAAAATGCGGTTCTAAAGAAGCTTTTGGCGCGAATTTTAGAGTTCACTAAAATCGCTAAGCCAAGTGCTAACACGGTTTGCACACAGGTCACGATCAACGAGAACCAAATGGTGTTTGCCAGTGAAAGCAGGAATAAATCGTCAGTAAGCAGAGCTTTAAAGTTCGCTAAACCAACCCAGATTGCATCGCTGAACAAGTCGTACTCGGTAAAGCTGAAGTAAACCGTTCTGATCAATGCGTATAGAAAGAACACCACCAAAGTCAGTACAAATGGCCCAGCTAGGAGCCATCCGTAAACTTGTTGGCGTAAACGTAAAGAGTTCATCCCTCGCCCCGTTATTTCGCCATCAGTGCATCGTATTTAGCTTGCGCCATCTTGATCGCTTCTTTCTGCGTCATCTGACCAAGCAACACTGAATTCAATGCTTCATTAATCGGAGTCATCCATGCTGTACCGTAGTTACCAAATGCGAATGGCTCTACATTTCCTTCAAGAGCACCTTCAAACACTTGTTTTGCCAGTTCGTTTTCTGCTTTTTGCTGCGCAAAGAACTCTGACTTACCAAGCGCTTCACGGCTTGGCAGAGCAAGACCTGAATCCAACACCCATTCTTGTGCTTTTTGGCTAGTTAAGATCTCTACCGCTTTTTGCGTCGCTTCGATGTTCTTACCATCTGCATTTACGCCCCAAGCAACAGTAAACAGTAGATTGCCACGTTCACCGCTTACTGGATCTTTTGGCATCAACGTTGTGCCATAAGGCAGGTTTGGCGCTTTATCGCGTAAGTAACCACTGATCCAGTTACCTTCTAGAGCGATTGCCGTTTCTTCCGTACCGAAACAGCCGCCACCCCAGCCTTGACCAAGGTCAGTCGCCAAGATTCCCACTTTGTCTTCGGTAACTAAGCCAGTGTAGAAGTTAAATGCACGCTCGAAGTTCTCATCCAGAACGGTTTTGCCTTCAGCGTTGAATGGCGTCCAACCTGTTGCGAGCGCAAAGGGTGCAAAACGCGCGTAATCAGGCATAACGCAGATACCAGACACTTCATCTGCTAGCGCATCTTTCACATCCAGTAGTTTTTTACGTAAATCTTCCCAAGAATCTTGATTCGTTGGGTAAGCGACTTCAGCATCATCAAAAATGTCTTTGTTGTACTGCAGTGCAATCGTGTTGAAATCCTTAGCTACGCCGTACTGTTTACCTTCTAACGTAAACGCCGAGTTCAAGCTTGGGATCATGTTGGTCGCGACTTTTTCTAAGCTGCTGTTATTTGGAGAAACTTTGCCAGAGTTAACTAACGTGTTAGCGAATACAACGTCGATGTAGAAGGCGTCTGGTGCAGTGCCAGCTGAAAGAGAGTTAGTAATAAATTGAGAAAAATCGCCTTCAACTGCTTGATATTTAACAGTAAGACCTGCTTTATCAAAATCGTCAACAAGTACCTCGTTCACCAATTTGTTCAGAACCACAACATCATTACCGCCCCAGCCGGCAATCGTGACTTCTGTATTTGCAACTGCGTTTGCAGATAGGCCAGCAGCTAGTAGGGATACTGCCAATATTGTTTTTTTCATCTCGCCCTCAAATCCCATTTCTTTCAAAATCTGAGGGTATTATGCGAAATTAACGTAAGCGCTTACGTTAAGATGATCACAAAAAACTCAGTTACGTATCAGAACGCACAAGAATGGTGATCTCGCTTACAAAAATGGTGCATTTTTCGCTCGTAAATTCAGAAAAACGCCATAAAAGGCCGTTATGTAACGAAATATGATTCGTAAGACCATCTCATTCTTACGAAAAATTTACGTAAAACAGATACAGAGATAACGATTAATAAAACTCGGTTGAAGATAGGAAACGGAAAAACTAAGAAATGGGTAAGAAGAGGATGAAAGCCGTAAACAAAAAGAGCATGGACTCAGCCATGCTCTTTGCTTTGGATTACCAATATGAGGAATGAGAGTTAGCTGGTTTTACCTAACTTCAGAGACACAGGAACAACGGAGCCAACAGGCTGTTCACGTAGCATGGCTTGCTCTAGCATGCTCGCAACACGCGCCGCGATCTTGTCCGTGTCTTGCTCAATAGTCGTGAGTTCACGTGAAATACCAGGTAAACCATCATAACCCACCACAGAGAAGTCATCCGGCAGCGTGTAACCTCGATCTTTTAGTGCCGCGATAACACCAAGTGCCGTTTCGTCACACTCACAAACAAAGCCTTGATAGCCCTCAAGCTGTTTTTTATCAATGTTCATGAAGTAACGATAAGCTGCGATTTCACCCAGTGGATCAGCACCCGTTCTAAGCTCTCGAACAGGAAGTGCGTTGCTTGCCATCACGGACATGTAACCTTGATGACGGAACTGATAACCGTCGCCATAAGTCGTTGGCGTCACGAAGCAAATGTCTGTTAGCCCTTTATCTACAAGGTGTTGCGTGGCTTCACGGCCGCCATTGAAATCATCTGGAGCCACCCAAAAAGAGCCTTCACTCATGCCGATACAAACGTAAGGCAAGTCCATCTCTTTACAGGTTTCAATGCGTGGGTCGTTGTGGGTAATACCAAGCAAAATAGCGCCGCCAACCTGTTCTAAATCTACTTCTCCAAAGCTTACTGGCAACAAATTGCGTCCAGAATTACGGATGGAAGCAGACAAAGAAGGCCATAGCATACCGAGGTAACGAGAAGCGTAAAAATCGTGCGGACCAAGCGAAATTGCGATGGTATTTTTGTGACTACCAGTCAATTCACGTGCAGACGTGCTTGGTACATAACCCAACTCTTTGCATATATCGAGAATCTTTTTACGCGTTTTTTCGCTGATCCCCGGTTTATTATTTAGAGCTCGACTAACAGAAGCGATTGATACACCTGCAATTTTTGCAGCTTCGTGTATGGTCGCTTTCTTCAGTTCCGCATCAGTTTTTGGTGCACTCACGGCGCTCTCCTACGGCAAAACGTAAAATTTACGTTCATTATGTGAGTAAACAGAGAAAAAGCAAGCGAGAAATACGTAAAACGATAGCAAAGCGTAAACTTATGACTCATATGTCACATTTTGTATAAAACCAATAAGCGCAAGCACAGACAAGGCCTGTTCTTTTATAAAAACATCGAATAATCTGACAGTTAGAATAGAAACAAGATGAATATCAGCACAACAGACTGATAACGAACGTCGAGAAAGCACTCAGAAACTGGATATTTTTCTCGCACTGTCAGCTCAGAAATTACGTAAATCGATTTACGTAAACCTTCTTGGACTATCTGCGGGCGATGAAAACCGCTAAATACCAGTCTCAGCCCCTTCCCTAATACAACTGATGCTTTCTTCGCCTAAAGTCAGCGAATTGTGAAACTTCATCCACATCAGAAAATATTGCTAGCTGTTTTTCATTCCTCTCGACTATGATTCGCGCTCCTGTGTTTTGGTGATTTTTTAAATGAGAATTTATACCGCTATTATCACGGCAGCATTGGCTGCAACAACACTTATCGCTCCTGCACACGCAGACGATAAATTCACTTTAGGTCGTACTATCTTGCTTGAGCACGGTAACCTAGCTGCAAAAATCCCAATGGTGATTTGCCGCAACACCAACGCGATCAAAGTGAAAGCAGAGAAAGACCTAGAACTAAGAAAGGTCGTTGTGCGATTCCAAAACGGTGACGAGAAAACAATTCGCTTCCACCGTGATCTAAAGAAAGACAAGATGACCGACTGGCGTTACTTCGGTTACCGTCGCTGTGTGAAAAACATCGAAGTGTACGGTAACTCAGAAGGCTCTAAAGCGGGCGTACGCGTTTACGGTAAAGAGAAGAACGATTAATCGTTATTGATCTCGACATTCAAAAGGGATGAGAATTAACCTCCTCTCTACGAATACAAAAATCCCTCGTCGATTGGCGAGGGATTTTTATTTTTGGTCAGAAACGAAGAAAGCTCTTATTCTGGCTCCACCAATTCGGTTCCATTGACCGTAATTTCCACTTTACGCGCGGCTTGCTCGCGATGCTCTTGTTCAATGACTGACGTCTCAAGACGAATGTTGTCCGCTTTCACGCCATGCAAAATCAAGAAATCCGCCACGACTTTTGCTCGCTCTCTCGCTAAGTGATTGTTGTACTCCAGATAAGCAGGCTTACTATCTGCCCCTCCTGTCACCACCACTTCATAGCTTTCCAACTCAGTTATTCGACTGGCTAACTTCATCAACTGAGCTTCCATCTGTGGGTTGAGCGCGGCATCGTCGTAGCTATAAACCGGACTGTTCTCCGCTAGAATCACGGTTTGCTCTTCTGGCGCATCTTCTATGTACTCAATAGGTTGCGGATTGTAGCTGCTGCTCGACCACGGATGAAGCACCAGAGATAAGTTCACCTGACGCAACTGCTTTGTGTCTTTTTTGTCGTAGTACTGATCGAGCACACTGACATTGAACAGATTGTCGAATTGCAACGAGACGTCGATATACTCACTCAAGGCATAGTAGCCGCCCAACGACAGGTAAGGTGCCACGCCGCTGGTTTCCGTCGGTGAATCCAACTGCGGCTTGTCCATATCGGCGTTGTAGATGTAGCCACCCACACCAGCAAACAAACCACCATCGCGCCACAGTGACCATTTGTGTTTGGCGAGAATGTCCAAACCTTTCATGTCAAAACCATTGCCGTCCGATAAGCTGCGATAGCCTAACTCATAATCAAAAGGCTGCGTCGAGATACCTAAGCTGTACTTCAAACTGGTGATGTCATTGTCGTGCTTGTAAGGATCGTCTTTAAATTGAGCGAGTCCCCCTCCCACTTGAAAATACAATCCATTGGATACCAAAGTATCGATAACGCCTTTCTCGGGTTCGTCGGCTTGCTGGGCCTCTTGTGCCAAAACTGGGGAGAGTGCAAAAACAGAAATCGCGAAAAAAATCATTTGTTTGTAATTCACAAGCCTTCCCCTATAAGTAAGAAACGGTGTACACCACCATTCCCTCGAACTTCCCTTTCTTAATGTTGGCAGGGTCGAAAGGCACCAGTTTGGCGAAGTAACGGTCATAGCCGACTTGCTCTACTTCGTAACCATCACCGACAGGCTCATTAAGTTGCACTTCTTCACCACTCGGAGTGTAAAGTTTGATGCCGTAGGATTTGATTTCCGTGCCGCTTTCGTCAAAAACAGGGACGTAAGATCGGTTGTTCAGGTCTCGAACATTATCAAAATAGCCACGTAGCTTAACGGATGGACAATCGGCACCGTACTTTAAGTTGCGAACGATAATAGTGAGAGGTCGAGGCTCGGTTTGTACAATATCGTCTACACCAATGCGCCCGTAGTCGATGTTATTGTTCTTGATCTCCAGCTCAACCAAACATTTAGAAGGCTTAAGAATGTCCATGTTCTGAATCACGCTGCGGTAGTTTGCATACGCTCCGTTGTAACCCAACTCCCCATCTAACTGGAAAATGTTGACCGGCGCGCTATATCCAGAGAAATCCCCCGGCCCCGTAACAATGATGGGCTGGTATGTAATGGTTTTGGATGTTTTAGTGCGTGATTCACAAGCGTTGTTGTCTTCACTAGCACTACACTGAGGAACCCTGAAGCCATCAACTGCGGTTTTTACGCCATAAATATCTCGGCCTTCATATCGAAACCCCACCTTAATACCGGGAATATTCGGGACGACGGTATCACCCGTTTTACCGGGCCAAAAGAACACTTGTTCGGGGAAATCCTTCAAGTGAGGGAAATTCGTCGCATCTTTATAGCAAGTAACATTCACCGTTTGAGAGGGGCCACGCCATACCACTTGCCCATCAGGCGCATCAATGGGTACCGATGCAGAAGGGTCAATGTAGAAACTGCTTACACCGCCAGGACCACTACCACCAAAACTGCCACCGGCTTCTGTGCTGTAGCAGGCTAACGCCCACGCATTGGGAGCAACTGAAAGCCCCGTAACGAGCAAACAAAGTGTTAGAAATAACGCTCTCATCATTACCCCTCACTTTCGTCTTTGGCAGTGCAAATGTTTTTTGAATTGCAGAAATAGGTGTTGCTCACCGTGGCACCATAATCATTGATGTGGCTTAACGTGTATCGGTCGCTTTTTTCTACTTTCAAGGTTCTGCTGGTGAACGGCGCAAGCATCACAGGGGTGAAACCTGTCGCGTCTTTCTCCGCTTTCCCCACCATCAACTCAGAGTAAGTCACGTAAAATGGCGAACCGTTTTCTACCAAGATCTTATTGCTGCCTGTGCGCTTAATTTTGGTCGCGCTGGCCACTGCTTTATCGACGCGCTTAATCTTGTCCAGACTGGAAGGTCGATAGAAAAATTTGATCACCGATTCAATTGCGATTTGGATAGAACCACTGGCGGTCTCTGCGACAGCATCATCGTGCTTGTCATGCTCCGAAGGCGGCACTTCGCGAACATGTAAGAAGTAAGCTGTTTCCCTGTCTTGCGGAAGCTGGGAAGCGGTTGGCAAAGATTTGATGCGCAGCATGGCGTAATCTTTACTCTCGATTCTCAACACGGGTGGAACAACGATGAATTTGTCTTCTACATCCTTTCCGTCCATGTCCGTCAACCAAGATTGCGCTAAGAATGGAATGTCAGCGGGGTTCTTTATTTTGACGGTCTCCACCTTTGAGTTACCTTCATAAACCACACGAGTTCGGTCTAAAGCCAATGCCGCATTCGCCGATGCCGAGACCATCAAACAACACATGACGGCTAGAATTGATTTTTTCATAACTTCTCAACTACTGATTAATTATCACAATGAACGGAACGGATGACTTCTTTACTGTTTAGAACTGAGTCATCAATGATTAAGTGGCAGCTTTGGTTATCCCCCCAGCTCACACTGATTTTTGAATCGAGATTGACGCCGACCAGATAAGCCGTCGAGTCTTGCCCAACAATGCCAATCTCTTGATTGAGTTCGTCGTCAAACACCAATGCACCAAACGGAATGTCTTGTTCGCCTTGCAAGCGCGCCATGAAGTTGCTGCCTTGGCGGGCCTTGATTTTTTGATAGCCGATCGCACCTTCGGTCAGCACCATGCTCTTAACGCTGCCGAGCACCTCAACATCATCAGGTAGTGATTTGTAATCGATGGTGTTGTAGCTCTTTTGATAAGGCGTCACGCCATTGATCAGCGCCAAGCCAAACGCATTGGTCTCTTCGTTGTTGCTACCGTTAATGGTGACGTCCGGTACATTCGAATCGATAAGAATGCGCGACGTACCCGAGTTAAGTGCGCTGTAAGCCAAGCCATGTTTTGAAAGCAGCACTGTGCCCATCGCATTGGCGTTTACTTGGCTGTACGAGTTGGTTTTGTAGCTGCCACCCACAGACGTCGACATGAACGAGAAATCGCGATTGTAGTTGCCACTTACGCCGTTGGATTCACCCTCGTAAACATCGTAAGCAACGCGATAGTTAGAACCGTCATCGTTGTTGTATCCCGAGTAGGCAAGGTTTTGAGAGTAGTCGCCACTGCTTGAATTGGTTTGAACTGAGACAGTGTTGCTGCCACCAATAGGAATAGAGACCCCCAATGACCAACCTTTTTCGTCAATGCTTGGCGAGTATTCATTAATGCCCGACTCGTAGTCGTAACTGATGTATGAATCGTTCGACTTGTACAGGTTCATCGTTAAGTAAAGATCGATCCCGTTGATCTTCAACGGATGCGAAATATTAACGTCGTAACGAGAACTGTCGCGGCGATTGTCCCAATAGTTGTTTGAGGTGTAAGACAAATACGCACTGGTCGAGCCAAAGCTCTGGGTTAGTGCAATGTACTTTTCATCTTTACGGTTGTTGTTCGCGGCATAGACGATGGAAGAAGTGCGGTCATCATAAGACTTCAAATACTCATCAAATTCGTAGTATTGCTCTTCCGAAAAGCGATAGCCTGCCACACGTAAACCCAAGCCAAAGTCGGTCAGCGTGTTGTTGTAAGTAAAGCCATAGGACAAACCAGAGGCATCCGTGTCGTCGCCTAATTTCGCCTGCGCAGAAGAAATATCGAATGAAGCCGCCCCGAAGTAATTCAGGTTGATACCACTACCGAAAGTGTAAGATTGGTAATCTTCAGAAAGCAGCGTTGCAGAGAACAACGACAGGTAGTTGTTGACACCATAGGACGCTTCGGCGGAAAAAAACTCGGGCGTGTGCTCATAAGCATCACTGTCCGGCACACCCGCAGATACGCTATAGCGCACGTGATTAGGTCGCGTTAGGTACAACACATCTGCACCGTTCACTTGGTAACGTTGAATCGTCCCGTCAGCTTGTTTGACCTCAACATCCAACGTACCTTGAGACGCTTGTGATAGGTCATCAATCAGATACGGCCCCGCATTCACATTCACTACTTTAAGTACGTTGCCTTGCTGGCGAATGGTGATCACCGCATTGGTATTGACCGTGCCAGAGACCACTGGAGAGTAACCACGCAAGTTAGATGGCAACATTTGGTCATCGCTTTGCAGACGAACCCCCGTCATTTGGAACGAGTCGTACACGTCCGAGCCAAACTGGGTATTACCGAACGTCAGTTTCGATTTAATGCTGCGGATCGGCGCATAGCCATACAATGAAGTAAAGTCACCCGAGTAGTTGTTGGATGCTTGGTAATTTGCTCGAAAACGAAACGCTCCGGCATTTAACCCAACAATGCCGTAGGTGGATAGATCGTCATTCCAACCGTTTTCATCGTCTTGTTGGCTGGAAAAGTAATTAACGTTGTAATCCAGATAGAGCGCGGCGATGCCATCGTCCCATAAACGATCAGGCACAAAACCATATTTGTACTCATTGGCGATGTATTCTTGAGGCGTCGTGATGTCTAAACGTGCTTTACCGAGATCGGACGTGACTTTGGTGTAGCCGACATCTTCAAACTGATAACACACACCATCATCAACTGAGATCGCGTTTTCTTTGTAGACTTTATAACCACGCTCGCTAAGAGGAAGGCTGTCCATTAATGCATCAGAAATGCAGGGTTTATTGTTATTAAATACAATATTTTCTTTGGTTAAGAACTCCCCATTAATATAAACCTCTAGCTCATATTTACCGTCTTCCACAAAGTTCGCATTCGAGAATTTGCTTAAATCGACACTATTTTTACTTCTTATAAAATAATCATTGAAGCTGGTCGCGTAAGAAAAAGAAGGAAAGGAAAGTACAATTATTAAACCGAGTAAATGACGACGCATTTTATCAACCAGTGTTTTTTATTAGAACGAGAGCTTTGGCTAAACAGCCAAAGCTCTCTCGGCAACTGCTTAAGGGTACGTTACGCGTAGTAGCGCCCAAGATTCTGCAACACCCGCTGTAACAGGCGTTGCTGTTACGTCTACGTTTGCTTCATACGCTGCAGAGAAAGACGCGATGTTTGTGCCGTCTACGATTACGTTGCTTGCTGCTACGTCACCGTTGTCGATTGGGTTACCATCGTGAAGGATACGTACGCCAACGCCCGTTGCACCGCCTTCAACGCTGAATAGGTCGCCAGTGGTGTCTGGGTTAGAGTCGAATGTGAATTCCGCTTTTGTTGCTACAGTCGTATCACAATCTGTCAGCTTCACTTGGAAAGGCACTGGTGTAGAGCGGTCACCTTTTGCTTTAAAGATATGCGTTGGCTGTTGACCAAGTTGGATTGTCTGATCGATGCTGTCTGGTGATAGACCACATGCTGATTCTACGATTTCACCTTTGAAGTAAACGTTGGTCGTGTTTTCTGCCAAAGCAGGGGTTGCAGACATCAGTCCAAAAAGAAAAGTAGCTGCGATTGATGAGCGAATGAATTTAGCTTTCATTTTTAAATCCCGTGTATTTTTAGCGAATAAATGCAGACAAGAAGTGATGACTTCTTATCGTTGCAATTCAGTTTTTAATAAATGTGTGGATGGAATAGTTTTACTTCCAACTCGATGTGTTTGTATCGTTTAACAAACGTTATGATTTTTGGTTAGCGTGAATGTTATTAAGTTCTAAACCATTAATTCTCCCTAAATTATTCGCTCCTTTTCATCAAGAAATACTGCATTCTTGTTATGAGCCTATATTTTTAATTACCTGTTCCTAATAAGATTTATCCAATTAAACGTTGACCCGAACTATAAAGTTATTATTGGGTGTACGATCCGTGAACATTACGCGCGATTTGAGTGGCTCCACGAACGAATCGTAAGTAGCTCACCCAATACATAATCGGCCCCCGCGGAATAAACACCGGTACTCGCTCCGACTTCTTCAAGTTGGAACACTCGTACTTGCTTAACGGTTTTCTTTTCTGGCGCAACCATTAAGAAAAGCCTTGCCCGACTGGCGTACAACAACTCAATCAATCGCTCAATGCTAGACAGCAAAGCCGAATAACTGAGACTCTCGGTATGCATGAGAATGAACGCGTCACCTTCGACTCGGTAAGTCAAAGAAGCTAAGGCACTCCCACCAACGGACCATTGCTCCGTCGACTCTTTGCCATTGAGAAAGCGTTCATACTCTGTCAGTGAACAA
This sequence comes from Vibrio sp. HENC-03, assembly GCF_000305755.2. Taxonomy (NCBI): domain Bacteria; kingdom Pseudomonadati; phylum Pseudomonadota; class Gammaproteobacteria; order Vibrionales; family Vibrionaceae; genus Vibrio; species Vibrio sp. HENC-03. Next base: position 566,503 of record NZ_JH976124.1, read on the forward strand.
AGCTGTCTTAAAAACTGACGACCACTGCCCTTTTCGTTCAAACGTCGCCACTTCCCCTTTCCTTCAGGAAGTGGGACAAGGCCAAAGTTGCCATGACGATAACGCTCGAACCTTTTGATCAATTGAGGCTTAGTCGGAAAGCAGCATGTCTTGAGTTCATCTACACTGTTTTCAAGCACTCTGAGAATCTGAACCATCCGCTCTGCTGTGGGTTGGACTTTCTCACTTTCCCACCGAGAGAGCGCATTAACATCGAGCCCAACAAACAAAGAGAAAGGGAAATGGCGTAAGCGATCCACCAGCTCTCTTTGCGACCAACCTCTTCTCTTTCGTGCCTTTCGAAGGTGTTGAGAAAAGTTCGACTCCACCTTTACCTCCACATGCCTTAATTGACTTATGAATCAAACAGTTAAATAGGCATAACAAAGTTAAGCAATATGGGCATGCTCTGTCGGTTTGAATTTGAACAAGGGTAGAATATGCCCCGAATTGAGCGAGGTTATATTCCTGAAAAATAAAGGGAAACGCTTAAAATCGGCATTTTGATTCAATGGTAAAGAACAATTGCTCAATTTCAGAAAAAGGTGTGTAGCACGTAGTACTATTCCTACAGGAGTGAGGGCAAAAGCGTGCAATCGACCTACTAACAGACGTCAAAAATTGCCTCTCATTGCGAGAGTTTAGGGCTTGAGATACAGAGGTGCCTGAGGTCGCGCTGGCTTCCTCAACCTATAAACGAAAAGGTCGTTGTGTTATTCGCTACGCGAAGAAATAGTCAAACAGCCGCAATTGCGCCCGCTTAGTATCTTCATCTGAAATACCGATATACCTTAGTGTTGTCGAAACAGACTGATGGCCGATAATGGTCGCTACTAGGCCAATGTCCATATCGCTTGAGTGATAAAGGTGACGTGCGAATATTTTCCTCAGGCTGTGACAGCCGATTTTGTACTGTCGTAGCTCATCAATACATCGAGATAAGCACGAGAAGACACTCCAACAAGCCTGACGCGAGATAACGCCTCGCTGTCTTTTTGCTCGATTACTGGCTAGGGTAGAGCGCGAAAAAATCAGACCGTTATCCTTGTCTTGCCACATTCTTCGACGTTTCTTCAATGCGGTTAAAGTACGCGGACTAAGATAAGCGATACGCTTTTTCACCGGCGCGTTTTTCGTTGCTTCTTCCAAGCGTGCTTGGACGCTTTTCTTCCAACTACGAGGCACTAACCCCGCTACGTTTCGGTAATCACACACGTACACTGAGAGCAACTTGGTATGATCTCGTTTGTAGTAGTTGAGCAGTTCATTTTTGATGCTTTTTAATACTTTATGTCGCGCTCTTGCTTGTCGCGCCAGTGTTCCTTTACTCTCAATCACCACCACTTCACCCGATTCAAAATTAATGTTGTCGTAGCCCAGTTTGGTGATGTCGGTAATTCGTAATCCCGTTTCAATGCCTATTCGCCAAATTAGCCAATAGACTTCATCGTGGTGTCGCTTCAGGTATTTTTCTGCTTTCTTTAAAATACGCTTGTCGCTAATTGCCTGCACGGTACTCATGAACATACCTTCCATTACGTTATAATTATTAATATTAAATATAGCTCAAGCGGTAATAAGCATTTGAGTTAATATTACTTACTGTTATTAATCTCAATTGCCACGGTTATATTTTTTTCTATACCATTAATTTAATTGATGTATTAATTGAATAATTCCAATCAAGTGATTTATCAGTCGCTTTCACTATATCAATTTGATTCAAGTCCCTCACAGTGATGATTTGATAAGTAAATTCATGTATTAACTCGATAATTTATCTGGATTCATAACTATATTGATTTTTTACTCAGAAAGATGGCGGTTTATTTGGTGATATGAACGGTGTGAAATCGTTTTGTAGCGCATTTTTTGTGATCTACTTCTCATGACAGTTTTATTGAACCGACATCACACACGCTCTCGAAGTGTCGTTGAGTAAGTATTCGGCAATGGAAAGCCAAACCTTTATGCGCAAACCAATGCAAACCAAACAAAAAAGGCTCCCAATTGGGAGCCTTGAACATTCTATAGGGGAGTAAAAGTGGTTTCGATTACTGCGCTTGTTGCTGCTTCATCGCTTCTAACTTTTTAAGCTGCTCTTGTTGACGCTTCTCTAGCGTCGACTTTTGCTCTGCGGTTAGAACATTGTAGATATCGTGCTGCGCTTTAAGTTGAGCCAGCTGCGTGTCTAGCTGTTTTGCATGCGCTTGTTGGATAAGTTGCTTGGCTTTTGCTTCATCAAAAGAAGACGCTTTCACTAACTTCTCGAACTGCTTCGCGCTTTCTTGTACTGCTTTAGGATCCTGCTGACCCGCTAGTTTGCTGCTTAAATTGATTTGAATTTCTTCAATCTTCGCTTGTTGATCAGCCGTAATGCTCTCTAAACCGAATGGTTTTGGCGCTGCAGGTTGAGTTGGTGCTGCTTCTGCAAATACATTTGCGCTGCTTAGTAGTAGAATCGTCGACAATAGGTAGCGTTTCATTGGGGGAACCTTCATTAACTTCAGTTTGGAGTTAGGTGAGACTCAATCGATACCACATGGTTTCCTGTACCTGACAAATATGAGACTTTCCGTCACAAAAATAAGCAAAGACTGATATGGCAAAAACGACAAATAATTTCCAATTTCCTTCGTCTTTTTCTTTTGTCCGTCGTCTTAGTCGTTATTTATACCCAAGTAACCTCGAGATGCTAGGTTCAGCGAGAATGACTTGGTTTGTAGACGCGGCGGC